>JAUMYT010000032.1 GCA_030528525.1 Pasteurellaceae bacterium | reverse complement strand
GCTCTCGCTACGGCGTGGAAGCCTACACCCACTGGAGCGAATATCAAACCACCCTTGGAGCCTTGCAACGCCTACTCGTGCCAATGCTCGCCGAGTTCGAAGCCGACCCAATGCAAGACGGACACTTCCACAAAGCCCTTAAAACCCTGCGTGAGTACAAACCCCACGGCTTAGGGGCGATCGTCCGCATCTAATTTGCAGATTTTTCACAAGAACTGACCCCTTGTAGCAGTTACAAGGGGCTTTTCGCATACCCTATTTTTAAACCACCGCCGCCGTGATAGGCGGCTTTATTTTGGAGAATAAAATGAAAGACCTCATCCAACAAATCGAACAATGGGCGGAAGACCGCAACATCTTCAACGGCTCTACCGTACAAAAGCAAATTTTCAAACTTGCCGAAGAAATCGGCGAACTGTTCAGCGGACACAACAAAAACGATCTCGACAAAATCCGTGATAGTGTTGGCGATTGTGTGGTAATACTCACCAATCTTCGCAAAATGTTAAATATTGAAGAAACGCTGTACGACACCCATTGCGAATCTGAGTATATTTATGACATCCCACCAGCACAATTTAACGCTGATGAAAGCCTTGCTTGGATATTGAGCCAACAGGGTACCTTATCTGATTACTGCTTAGCCGACCCAACACAAGAGCCAAATCCTGAGATGGTAAACCTTATTTTCTACAACTTAATGCGTTATTGCCGTGCGAAAGAACTCAACATTGTTGGTTGTACCTACTTCGCCTACAACCAAATCAAACACCGCAAAGGCAAAATGATTGATGGGGTATTTGTGAAGGAAGAAGACCTAAATGAACAACCGACACTGGCATAACACCACCGACTGCCTACCGCCGAAAGGTCAAAAAGTGCTGATTTTCCGCAAGGAATTTCACGAAACCTTTCAGGCAATCCTAACAAGCGACAGCCCCGTGATGTGGTTTACAGGGCTGTATTACATTAAAGGCGAAGAAGTTACACACTGGCAAGAGATTATTTTTCCTAAGGAGAATGAAGATGAGTAAGGAAAATAATGGTTGGATTAGCGTAGAAGAGAGACAGCCTGAAAATGAGCAAATGATCCTAACCTACCGCAACAGTTTTAAACGTGGCGATCTATTTACCCAAGCCATCTACATTGAAGGAAAGGGATTTATCCAATATCAAACAGGCTATGTCGGGAAACAACCTACCCACTGGCAACCCTTGCCTGAACCGCCAACCACGTAAGACCAACCCTAGCACCCGCTAGGGTTTATTTTTGGAGAGAAATATGGAACTTGTAAAAAGATTAGACGCAGTGAAACAACTCGGCACCAGTCGCTCAATGTTAGACCGTTGGGTAAACCCAAAAGATAAATACTACCGCCCTGATTTTCCAAAGCCGATTAAAAGCGGGCGTGCGGTAATGTTCATTAAAGAAGAATTAGATGAGTATATTAAGAAATTAGCACAGGCTAATTAAGGAGTGGATATGGCAAAGGTCATCAAACCGCTTGTTGCCCAACAGATTAAAAATGCCAAAAGTGGTATTTTGCGTGATGGAGATGGGCTTTTTCTGAAAATCACGGATAATTCAAAAACGTGGCGATTTTCCTATCTTAAGCCATTTACCAAGAAACGCACGGACATCAAAATCGGCACATTCCCCGAAATGTCGCTACAAGAAGCCCGTCAATGCCGTGCGGAATATCGTATATTGCTGGCTCAAAATGTCGATCCTTTTGTACATCAACAACAAAAAGACGCACAAACACTAAATGAAATGAGCAATACATTCAAGCGTATTGCCATTTTATGGCGAGAGAGTTTCAAATCTAAAACGGTAATGCCTTCGACAATGCACGAAGACTGGCGACGGTTGGAAAATCATATCTTCCCTGCTCTTGCTAATGTTCCCGTAAGCAAAATCAACGCTCGTTTGTTAGTGGAAACCGTGCAACCAATGAATGCTCGTGGACATTCTAATGCGTTAGAAAAAACCTTGAGAGTCGTTGTTGAAGTGATGGATTATGCCGAAAATACGGGCTTGATTGAATTTCATAATTGCCATAAAGCCCAGAAATCCTTTTATTTTCGCCCCGCCAAACATAACCCGACAATTCCGCCAAGCCAAGTGCCAAAATTAATTGAAGATATTTTCCAATCTCGCACTAAACCGAAAACCAAGCTCCTGATATTTTGGAGCTTGCTGACCGGTGTACGTCCTGCGGAAGTGGTCAGTGTGGAATGGACGGAAATTGACTGGCAAAACCGATTATGGCATATTCCGAAAGAGAAAATGAAAGGACGGAAAAACGAAAAACGATCTCACACCGTACCACTTTCTGACCCTGCAATTTGGGTACTGGAAGCCGCCAAAAAATTCAGCGGACAATCCACATTCGTCTTTCCCCACTTCAAAACGCCCACAGAGCCAATGAGTAGCGAAACTGTGAATATGGCATTAAAGCGAAACGGCTATTACAAAATACTCACTTCGCACGGCATACGTTCAATTATTCGTACCTATCTAGCGGAAATCGGCATTGAGAAAAATACCGCCGAAACCGTACTGGCTCACAAAATCGATGACGATTTAGAAGAGACCTACAACCGCCACGATTATCTCGCCCAACGCATTCCCGTAATGAACCTTTGGGGAAAATACTTAGAAGAATGCGGACTTACCTACTCAAAAATCATCACCTACCATTTTCATTCGGTTCAGTGAATTTTCATTAGTTCTTGTGAGTTCTCAAAATACGACCTAAAGCCTTATATCACAAAGGTTTTTGAGTTGTTTTGAAGTTTATTGAGTTCTTGTAAGTAGTGTATGATGGAGGCGTGTCCCGGAGTCGAACCGAGCTACATGGATTTGCAATCCAGTGCATAACCGCTTTGCTAACACGCCATTGATTAGAAAAAAATGGAGCGGGAAACGAGGCTCGAACTCGCGACCCCGACCTTGGCAAGGTCGTGCTCTACCAACTGAGCTATTCCCGCATTTGAAGTGTCTTTGAAAACGCTGTGCATTTTACGAGTTTTAATTTTTCTGTCAAATGTTTAATGGGAAATTTTTTTCAAATGATGAAAAAAAGCACACAACCCACATTTTAAGTAAATTTCATTGCAAAAAAACATAATAAGCGGATAATTTAATAATAATCAATTGTATTTAAATTATCATTTCAGTTAAGGAGCTACTATGCGTTTAACCTCTCTTGCCGTTGTGATTTCTGGTCTCTTGTTTGCCACGTCTGTCAATGCGGTGGATCTTGCCAAAGAGACTCAAGCCTATAAAGATTATGTGGTCACACAAATCGATCATCTTGTTAGCGACACAGAAAAATTCGTGGGCTACTTAAAAGCAGGCGATTTGCAAAAAGCGAAGCAGATCTACCCCCTTGCGAGAATGTATTTTGAGCGTTCTGAGCCAATTGCGGAAAGTTTTGGCGATTTAGATCCTCGCATTGATGCCCGTTTAGCCGATTTATCCGAAGAAGGCAAAACTGAACAGGATTGGTCTGGCTTCCACAAAATTGAAAAAATCTTATGGGAAACCAACAGCACCAAAGGCACGGAAGAAACTGCCGATCAGTTACTCAAAGATGTAAAAGAGTTGCGTGCCAAAATTCCAACGGCGGAAGTCACCCCTGAATTGATGATTACGGGTGCGGTGGACTTATTAAATGAAGTGTCGACCACCAAAGTCACTGGCGAAGAAGAAATTTATTCCAAAACCGATTTATACGATTTCAAAGCCAACATTCAAGGGGCAGAAAAAATCTACGAATTATTCAAACCGCACTTAGACAAAAAAGATGCGAAGCTCTCAAAAGAGATCGCTGAGCGTTTTGCAGACGTGAATATGTTGTTAGACAAACACAACCAAGCCAAAGGCAGCTACGATTATGTGGGCTACGACACACTTTCCGATGCGGAAATCAAAGCCCTTGCTGAAGCGGTCAACAAACTCGGCGAACCTTTAGCCCAAATGGGGATTTTATTAGCAAAATAAGGAACAATGATGAGCAACGAATTTCATTCTTCTGCTCGCCGTGATTTTCTCAAACAAGCAACTTTGCTCGGTGCTGGCTTAATGGCTGGCACCAGCTATGCCTTATCACCACGAGCATCACAATCACTTCAAAGCCATAACTTCTACGGCACACACCAACAAGGCATTGCCACACCGGTTCAAAAACATATCTACTTTATGGTGCTTGATCTGCACAGCACCGATATTGCCAAGATTAAAGAGATGTTCCAAACTTGGACAAAATACAGTGCTAATCTCACCGCTGGTAAGAACGTTAAACCTTACGGCGATAATATTTATGTGCCAACTTTCGATACAGGCGAAGCGGACGGTTTAAATCCGCACCATCTAACGCTCACGTTCGGTGTGAGTCCGCATTTCTTTGATAAATTAGGCATTAGCCAGTTGAAGCCTGAATTGTTGAAAGAATTGCCACATTTCCCACGCGATCAGCTCAAAGAGCATTACACCCACGGCGATATTTGCATCCAAGCCTGTGCGAACGATCCGCAAGTGGCATTCCACGCCGTGCGGAATTTGGTTCGGATTGCTCGTTCGCACATTACAATGCGTTGGAGCCAATCGGGTTTCAACTCTTTTGAAGGCAGCGACACGCCACGCAATCTGTTTGGATTTAAAGACGGCACAGGCAATCCGCAAGGAAAAGAGCTAGATAAAACCGTGTGGTACGAAGGCGATGATTGGCTGAAAGGCGGCACATTCTTAGTTGCTCGCCGTGTGCAAATGCACCTTGAAACTTGGGATCGCACCAATCTCAACGGGCAGGAAGAAACCTTTGGTCGCCACCGTGATACAGGGGCACCGATTGGCAATAAACACGAGTTTGATAAAGTCGATTTAGACAAAAAAGACAACAAAGGCAATGCGGTGATCCCTGAAATTTCGCACTTACATTTGGCGAAAAAAACAGGGTTACAAATTCTCCGCCGTTCGTTTTCCTACGCCAGCGGGGTCGATCCACGCACAGGGCAATTTGATGCGGGTTTGCTGTTTATCTCGTTCCAAAAAGATCCTACACAATTTATCGCCATTCAAAATAGCTTAGGCAATATCGACAAAATGAACGAATATATCACACACATTGGTAGTGGCTTATTTGCTTGTTTTGCAGGGGTAAAAGATGAAAATGATTACTTGGGCAAAGCCTTATTTGATCAACTTTAATCGTCTGATTGCACTGCTTACGCTCAGCCTAACGCTGAGCGTTTGTGCTAATGCGAAAGTGGAAATTAGCTCGCTTTTTGTGCATTTGTCGGACGCAATGCAAGCGGTAAAACAGGGTGAGCCGAACCAATCTCAGCCCTATTTGACCGCACTTCAGCTAGAGTTTGAAGCCATTCCCAGCCACCAGTCGGCAGCAGGACAAGGGGTGAGATCTTCCCTAAAATCTGCAAAATCCGATCCCAGTTTGGCACAACTCGAACAGCTCGCCAAAGCCCTCTATGCCTTTGAGAAAGAGCAAAATCCGATTGATTACGCCGAGCAACGGAAGAAATTTGCCAAACGGGTTTTGCCTGTTTATCAGCAATTAGCCAACGCCGTTCACACCCAACAGCTAGACGATGTGCAAACGGCGTTTAAACGGTTCAACGCCACTTGGACAGCCAACGAAAAAGTGGTGCGAGAAACTAGCCTTGGGCATTATGGGCAAATTGAAACGGCGATGACCTTGCTCCGCATCGCAATGCTGTCGGAGCCTGCCAATTTCGCAGAAATGCAGAACCACGCGGAGAAACTCGGCAAGGCGTTGGACGATTTCAAAGCTGGCAATGTGTTGCAACCACAATCTTTGCAAACAGAAAACGCACCGCAAACCTTGCCTGAAGGCATTCAGTTACTCGAACGCAGTTACGCCGCATTTGAAAATAATCAGCCCGAGCAAGCCAAAGCGGATATTACGCTCTTTATTCAACAATGGGCGATATTTGAAGGCGACGTGCGAACCCGTGATGGCTCGCTCTATACTCGAGTGGAAAGCGATTTGCCTGTGATAATGGTTAAAGGCAATCAGCCTGAAAATATGCAGAAATTTCAAGGGCTTATTCAAGATCTGCAACGCTTAGATTTAGCAGGCAGTTACGGCATTATTGACGCGATGTTGGTGCTATTGCGAGAAGGGGTGGAAGCCTTGCTGATTATTGTCGCCTTGCTGACCACCTTGAATGCTGCCAACCAACCGAAAGCCAAACGCTGGGTCTATGGCGGTGCGGCATTGGGGCTGTTTGCCAGTATCATCGGAGCAGTGGCGTTACAACTGCTTTTTCCTGCCATTTCCGCAGGCACCAACCGTGAAATTTTGGAAGGGGTGGTTGGCATCATTGCGGTAATAATGATGATCTTTGTCGGCGCTTGGCTGCACAGCAAATCATCGCTTTCGGGCTGGAAACGCTTTGTTGATGAGCAAGTCCACAAAGCTCTTGCCACAGGTAGCCTGATTTCAATGTTGTCGCTCAGTTTCTTGTCGGTGTTCCGTGAAGGGGCGGAAACCATTTTGTTCTACGCAGGAATGTTGCCGTTGATCCGTACCGAAGATCTGCTCATTGGCTTAGGGTTAGCCTTGATTTTATTGGCGATCATTGCGATTGCAATGCATTTTTCCAGCAAACGCCTACCAATGCACCACTTGTTCAAACTGATGACAGGGTTAATTTACTTGCTCGGGTTTAAAATTCTCGGTGTCAGCATTCACGCCTTGCAACTGACTCAAACCTTGCCACGCCATTTGCTCGAGCTACCAAATATCGAATGGATTGGCTTTTATGCCTCTGTGGAAGGCATTGTGGCACAAGCGGTTTATTTAGCTTTTATTCCGATCATCAACAAATTATTTAAACACTAACCAACAAAAAACCCATTTAAAAACATTCAACCGAACACTTTTAAATGGGTTTTCCCCTTGGGCGTAAGCCTTGCGATGTTTTGCCTTACGTTGATAACTGCCCTTGCCTTTG
>JAUMYT010000015.1 GCA_030528525.1 Pasteurellaceae bacterium | reverse complement strand
CACCCAAGTCTGCGTCGCGTGGTTCCAAATGACTTTGAAAATCTTATTCATAAAATCCTCGGTTATATCAACACGATAAACACTAAAACTCTTACTAAACAACACAATGTCATCATAATGAATTACCATGATGACATTGATTATTGATGCGACATCAATATTTTACAGTCTAAAACATCTATACTTTAGACGCAAAAATATACACTGCGTGTAATTTTAGTCTAACTTTTAGGCAAAAGCGATGCCAGCGATAGGTTTCCCCTTCCTTCTAAATGACCACAAAATGAGATAACTTATTGATATTCAATATTATTATTTAATTTTGTAAATCTCTAAATTTTTTCATTAAATCTGCTCACATCATCACAAATTGATTACTTTATAAACAACAAAATCGTTTTCCTTGGAAGAAAAACGATTTAATTGGAGTTATGCTCCCTATTATAGGCGATCATTTGGCGTTGTTCTCCAGATTTTACACTTGATTGCACATTTTTCGTTTTTTCGATGGTAAGCGGGAGCAATAATTCGCGGGCGGATCGATGTGTCCGCCCGTTTACAGGCGATATGTTCGCCCAAGGGGGTGAGAAAAAAGACGTTTTTATGATTTTCCAACGCGGAGAGGATTCGTCTCGACAAATGCCTTAACAATGCTTCGGCAAGTCTGCGAGGCTATCTAGCACCTTATCTGCCTTGGCTTCGGCTTCTGGCGTGATGGGCTTGCCTGTTCGCACTAAAATTTTCGTTTTTACCCCTGCTTTTTCTGCGGCAAGTAAGTCTTCTAATTTATCGCCAACCATTACTGATTGAGCAGGGTCGATATTCAAATCACGCATCGCTTGGGTAAACATTCCTGCATTAGGCTTGCGACAATCGCACGCTTCACGGTATTCGCCTTGCCCGTCTGGGTGATGTGGACAGTAATAAATGCCGTCAAAATCCACCCCCCGATCCGCCAGTGACCAGTCGAACCATTCGGTGAGACTCAAAAATTGATCTTCGGTAAAATAGCCCCGAGCAATGCCCGATTGATTAGTGACCAACACCAACAAATAGCCTTTTTGCTTGAGTTTGAGCAAGGCATCAATCACGCCGTCAATAAATTGAAAATCGTCAATTTGATGCACATAACCGTGATCGACATTGATTGTGCCATCTCTGTCCAAAAAAATCGCTTTATTTGCCATTGCGTTATTTATCCCTTATTTTGCCCTTTTACAAACTCGACCACCATTTGATGATGTTCGGACGTTTTGAATTTGTCAAATACCGCTTCAATTTGCCCCGTTGTGCCCACCAAAAAGCTGATGCGATGAATGCCATCATAGGTTTTGCCCATAAATTTTTTCTCGCCCCACACGCCGAACGCCTCCGCCACTTGATGATCGGGGTCAGATAACAAGGTGAAGTTCAGCCCTTTTTTCTCGGCAAATTGTGCGAGTTTTTTCGGTAGATCGGGGCTGATACCGAGTACTACCACGTTCAGTTCGTCTAATTCCGATTTGCTATCTCGCAGTCCACAGGCTTGGGTGGTGCAACCTGGGGTTAAGGCTTTCGGGTAAAAATAGACCAACACCCGTTTGCCACGAAATTGGCTGAGTGAAATGGGTTCGTTATTTTGATTGAGTAACGTAAATTCAGGGGCGGAATCGCCAGTTTTGAGTTGGTTCATTATTGATAATCCTTGATTTGTAGGGACGTATTGCATACATCCCAATCAGACGGGCGTATGCAATACGCCCCTACATTAAAAGAAAATTAAACGGTTGAATGATTACGCTTTCACCTGCTGCCACATTGCCACGCTCTTGCTCCAACACAATAAAACAGTTGCTTTGATGAAAGGCACTGAAAATGTGTGAGCCTTGTTGCCCCACGGTTTGCACCACGAGTTCGCCCTGTTCATTGGTATAAAAATAGCCCCGTTGGAAATCTTGACGACCAACCGCTTTTTTCAGTGGCTCGACCGCTTTTGCGGTCAGTATTGGCGAGAAATTGACCACTCGATTTTCGTTCTGCCCTGCCAATTTCATCAATGCAGGCTGGACTAACTGATAAAAAGTCACCAATGCCGACACAGGATTACCTGGCAAACCGAAGAAATACGCATTTTGCAATTTGCCGAAGGCGAAGGGTTTGCCTGGTTTCATTGCAATTTTCCAAAAGCCGATATTGCCCAATTTTTCCAGCACGGTTTTAGTGAAATCCGCTTCGCCGACCGACACGCCACCGCTGGTAATCAGCACATCTGCGTTCTGCTCCGCTTGGCTGAAGGTGCGTTCAAACTGCTCAGGGTCGTCAGGCAAAATGCCGTAATCGACCACCTCGCAATCCAATTTTTCCAGTAATAACCGCATTGTGAAACGGTTGGTGTCGTAAATTTGCCCTACTTGTAACGGTTCGCCCACAGAAACTAATTCATCGCCCGTGGATAAAATCGCCACTTTGACTTTGCAAAACACTCGCACGCTGGCAATGCCAAGTGATGCCAACAGCGGCAAGGTCGCCACATTCAGCGGATTGCCTTTTGCTAGCACCAACTCGCCCTGCTTGATGTCTTCGCCCACAAAGCGAATGTTGTCGTGCAATTTCGGCAAGACGTTGAGCGAAATCGTGCCGTCTGCGTTCAACGTGGTGTTTTCTTGCATCACGACCGCATTCGCTCCCGCTGGGACTTTCGCTCCAGTCATAATCCGTACGCATTGCCCTTCGCCGATTTCGCCGTCAAATGGCAAGCCTGCAAAGGCTTTGCCGACCACTGCAAGGGGGGACTTTTCACGCAAAAAGTGCAAATTGACCGCATAGCCGTCCATTGCGGAATTATCAAAATTCGGCACGTTGATCGGCGAGAAAATATCTTCCGCCAAAATGCGATTAGCGGCTTGATTTAGGGGTAAGGTTTCGGTTTCGGTTGGGCTTGGCAAGCTGTTTAGCATTTGCTCAAGGGCGTGGGATAAAGGGAGTAGGGACATAAGTTTTTCCTCATAACTTACAAAATTCTGCCCCCGCTTGCGGGGGAAGTCCCCGAACGCCAGTTCGGGGGTAGGGGGCTAAAAAGGGATATCAATAAAATCGGTAACAAATTTTCATCTTCTGCCCCCTACCCCGCCTCTGGCGGTACTTCCCCCGCAAGCGGGGGCAGAATTTTCATTACCCCATCTGCTGCACAAAATCTCGCAAGCCGAGCAGAATATTGTTGATCGCCACCGCCGATAAAATCAGCCCCATTACACGGCTGATAATCGCCGCCCCTGCGTTGCCGATTAAATGTTGGATTCGATTGGCGACCAGAAACAGCAGATAAGTGATCAATAAAATCAACAACATAATGCCTGCGGTAATAAATTGGTCGGCGAGATTGTGGCGATGGTTGTCGGTCAGTAACACTACCGCCATCATCGCCCCTGGGGAGGCAATAGACGGTACGGCAAGGGGATAGACCGCCAGTTCGCTCAAATTACTTTTCATTTTGATCTCTTGGTCGGGCTTGCTTTCGCCAAAAATCATCGACAAAGCAAACAGCAACAGCACCAATCCGCCTGCAATTTGGAAAGCCGAAAGCGGAATTTGCATCGCTTCAAGTAACCATTGTCCCATTACCAAGAAAAAGAGTAAAATCCCTGCCGCAATCACGCTGGCATTACGGGCGATTTTACGGCGATCATCTGGCGACAGCCCGATGGTTTTTGCTAAATAGACGGGAATCGAGCCAATCGGATCAATCACCGCCCACAGCACCACAAATTGAACGACTAAGGAATCAAACATAATTTTTCGCTCCGTGCAAATAATGCCTATTGTGCCTTAATTTAACCTGAAAACAAGCAACGAAATGATCTTTTTTACTGATTTAACTTTAAAACGTGGGCAAACGGTTTTGCTCGAAAATGCCAATACCACCATTCACACAGGACAGAAAGTCGGCTTGGTCGGCAAAAACGGCTGTGGCAAGTCATCTCTACTCGCTTTATTAAAACAAGAAATTACCGCCGAAGGGGGCGAAGCCAGCCTGCCGAAAAACTGGGCGATTTCGTGGGTAAACCAAGAAACGCCTGCCCTTGAGATCTCGGCGATGGCGTATGTGATTCAAGGCGATCGTGAATATACTGCCCTTCAATCCCAACTTGACCAGGCCAACGCCGAGAACAACGGCAATTTGATTGCCACCCTGCACGCTCAACTGGACACCATTGATGCGTGGACGATCCACGCTCGTGCCGCCACTCTGCTCAACGGTTTGGGCTTTCGCCCTGAACAGCTTGAATTGCCAGTGAAATCGTTCTCGGGCGGTTGGCGAATGCGGTTAAATTTAGCCCAAGCGTTGATTTGCCGTTCTGATTTATTGCTGTTAGACGAACCGACTAACCACTTGGATTTAGATGCCGTGATTTGGCTGGAACGCTGGTTGAGCAACTACCGTGGCACGCTGGTGCTGATTTCCCACGACCGTGATTTTCTCGATCCGATCATCGACCGTGTGTTACATATCGAGCAACAAAAATTGTTTGATTACACAGGCAACTATTCGTCCTTTGAGTTACAACGAGCCACAAAATTAGCCCAGCAACAAGCGGCATATCAGCAACAGCAACACAAAATTGCTCACTTGCAGAGCTTTATCAACCGTTTCAAAGCCAAAGCCAGCAAAGCGAAACAGGCACAGAGCCGAGTGAAAGCCCTGGAAAAAATGGAGCTGATCGCCCCTGCCTATGCCGACAGCCCATTCCATTTCAGCTTCCGTGAACCGTTGGCGTTGCCAAGCCCGTTGCTTTCAATGGAAAAAGTGAGTGCAGGCTATGGCGAAACCACCATCTTGCAATCGGTCAAATTGAATCTCGTGCCAGGTTCTCGCATTGGCTTGTTGGGGCGAAATGGAGCAGGTAAATCGACACTCATCAAACTCTTGGCGGGCGAAATTCAAGCCCAATCGGGGCATACGCAACTGGCAAAAGGTGTGCAACTGGGCTATTTCGCTCAACATCAGCTCGACACCTTGCGAGCGGACGAAAGTGCCTTATGGCATCTGGCTCGCCTTGCCCCACAACAGACTGAGCAAGAATTGCGGAACTACTTGGGCGGATTTGATTTCCACGGCGATAAAGTCAAACAAGCGGTGAAAGCCTTTTCGGGCGGCGAAAAAGCCCGACTGGTGCTGGCGTTGATTGTGTGGCAACGCCCGAATTTATTGCTGTTGGACGAACCGACCAACCACCTCGATTTAGAAATGCGTCAAGCCCTCACCGAAGCCCTGACCCACTACGAAGGCTCGCTGGTAATCGTCTCCCACGACCGCCATTTATTGCGAAGTACGGTAAACGAATTTTATTTGGTGCACGACAAACAAGTGGCTGAATTTAAAGGCGATTTAGACGATTATCAAAAATGGTTGAATGAGCAGAATGCGTTGCTTGCTCAAACGCAAAAAGCCGATTTTGCAAAAAGTGAAGAATTCTCCCCCCCTTGTCAGTCATCGGACAACTCCGCCGCCAGCCGCAAAGAGCAAAAACGCCTTGATGCCGAACGCCGCCAGCAAGCCGCTCCGTTACGCAAACAGCTGACCCAGTTGGAAAAAAATTTAGAGAAGCTCACCGCTTGCTTGGCAGACTTAGAGCAGCAACTCGCCAGTTCAGAGATTTACGAAGCGGAAAACAAAGCTCGCCTGACCGATACGCTCGCCAAACAAGTCGCCACTAAAAAGGCATTAGACGAAGTGGAAATGGAGTGGCTAGAGGTGCAGGAACAGTTGGAAGGGATTGTCAATGGGTAATGTTCTGTTTTGCGACAGAGATCGAGAAAATCATTTTGGATATTAATACCAAATAAGCGTTTGCCATTATGCTAGTTGTACTTTTCATCAAATAGCACTAAAATGGTACTAAATAATGGTATTAAGTTATATCAAAAAGAAACACCAGCGAACGCTTAGCCAACTTTATCAACACCCTATTTCAGCGAATATCAAATGGAAAGATATTGAAGGATTATTTGTGGAACTCGGGGGAGAAATTCAAGAAAGAGAAGGAAGTCGTGTGGCAGTGATTTTATTTGAGCAAGTCAAAGTCTTTCACCGCCCACATCCTGATCCAAATACGGATAAAGGGGCTGTTGCATCTATTCGGAAGTGGTTATCAGAAAACGGAGTCTACCCCTATGCGTAACATTATGGAAATCAACGGACATAAAGCAAATATTTCGTACGATCCCGAAACGGAGTTATTCCGTGGCGAATTTATTGGATTAAATGATGGGGCTGATTTTTATGCCGATAATGTGAGCGAGCTTCGCAAACAAGGCGAAATCAGTCTGAAAATCTTCCTTGATGTGTGTAAGGAAAAAGGCATTGAGCCTTACAAACAGTATTCGGGCAAATTCAATGTGAGAACCACACCCGAGCTCCATTGTGCTGCAGTTACAGCGGCTGCTGCACAGAATATCAGCTTAAATGAGTGGATTAACCAAACTCTTTCAAACCATTTACGGCCTTAAGATATGCCAACCGCCCAACTCTACCGCTACAAACTGCCGATTGAAACTGGTGTGGTGTTACGCCACCGCCGTTTGAAATATCGGGAAGGCTTGCTGATTTGCTTAACTGAGCGTGGCAAAACGGGCTGGGGGGAGATTGCCCCCTTGCCCGAATTTAGCCAAGAAGATTTAGCCACCGCAGAACAGCAAACTAAAGAATGGATTCGCCATTGGCAACAAGGAATCACTTTAGACTTAGAACAATTCGCACCGTCTGTGGCATTTGGGATTAGCTGTGCCTTGGCAGAATTGCACGGCGAATTGGGCGAGCAAGGCAATTACCGTACTGCTCCGCTCTGTTATGGCGATCCTGATGAGCTGTATGAAAAATTGTCGCAAATGCGTGGCGAGAAAGTCGCCAAAATGAAGGTGGGATTATACGAAGCCAATCGGGATGGGCTGATCGCCAACCTGTTTTTAGATGCCATTCCTGATTTGAAATTACGGCTAGATGCGAATCGAATGTGGTCGCTAGAAAAAGCCCTGCTGTTTGCCAGCAAAATTTCTGCTGAAAATCGCAAGCGGATTCAATTTATTGAAGAACCCTGCCAAACGCCTGATTTTTCTCGCCAATTTGCGGAGAAAACAGGCATTGCGATTGCGTGGGATGAAACGGTGCGAGAGCCTGATTTTATAGTGCAATCCGAGCCAAACCTTACTGCGATTGTGATTAAACCGACACTCGTTGGCTCAATTCAAAAATGCGTTTCATTGATTGAACAAGCCCATTCCCAAGGTTTGCAAGCCGTGATCAGCTCCAGCATTGAATCCAGTCTTGGCTTGACCCAACTGGCTCGCTTGGCGTATCAATATACCCCAAACAGCACACCAGGGTTGGACACGTTGAACTTAATGCAACATCAACTGTTGAGGAAGTGGCAAGGATCAGAGTTGCCATTAATCGTGCTAGAAAATAAGCACGTAGCTGACTATCTCATTAAAATATAAAAAACATCTCCTGCTATACGCAGGAGATGTTATGGTTATGATTAAGCTTGACTCTAGTGGTTATTCTTTATCCTTATCTTTTTCATCTTCAACTAACCGCTCTTTCCCTGCGTTAGCACGGCGTTGCCATTCGTGGTTTTGTAACAAGGCATCAAGACGACGTTGTTGATATTCTAACTGCTCTTGGGTTGGCTGGTCTGTCGCTGGGGCGTTGTAGCTCACTTGCTGTACCGAATTGCTAAACGGCAACGTTTGTAGGACAGGCTGTTCTGCTTGTGCGACTTCTTCACTTGCGTTCATCATATTCACGCCAAATACCGCCACCAAGCAAACTGATGCAGCAATTCCTGCTTGCATCACCGGTGTACTCCAACGTTTTAATTTGAGTAACACCCCTTTAGTTTTTTCCGCTTCGATCTGCTCTTGTTCTAATAACGTTGCCATTTTCGCTGAAAAATCACTGCCTAAGAGTAGCTCTTCACCACGCATAATACTGCGGATATGGTGATAATTCGCCCACTTTTGTTGTAATTCAGCCGTTGAGCAGAGCTTTTCGGTAAAGTCTCTGTTGATCTCTTGTCCGTCCATATAGGCGGAGAGCCTTTCTTGTTGTTGCATAAGTTGCTCCAATAATCATTAATTCTGTTGCATTAAGGGTTGCACTTTGGCATCAATCGCTTCCCTTGCTCGGAAAATTCTTGAACGCACCGTCCCCACTGGGCATTGCATCACGTCCGCAATTTCTTCATAACTTAGCCCTTCAATTTCTCGCAAGGTAATGGCGGTTTTGAGTTCGTCAGGCAAGTTTTCGATAGTATCGAACACAATGCGTTTTAATTCTTCTGATAACACCAAATTTTCTGGCGTATCCGCTTCACGCAGTTGCACACCGCTGTCGTAGCTTTCAGCATCTTCTGCCAAAATATCTTCTTTCGGCGGTCGTCTGCCTAAGGCGGTTAAATGGTTCTTCGCTATATTGACCGCAATGCGGTAAAGCCAAGTATAGAATGCACTTTCGCCCCGAAATGAATTGAGTGAGCGATAGGCCTTGATAAACGATTCTTGGACAATATCGGGAATATCATCACGAGCCACATAGCGTGTAAGTAAGCCTGCAACACGGTTTTGATAGCGGACGACGAGTAAATTAAAGGCTTTTTTATCCCCTTGTTGTGCACGCTCAACCAATGCTTGATCGGTTATCTGTTCACTCATCTATTTGCGTCTCCTTACTTTTTTCTTATCCGCGTTGCTATCAATGCACGTTGCGTTAGTGAGCGGAAAATGGATAAAGTTCATTTTAACATGCTATTTGATTAAATATTGTTCAACTTTCTGTATTGCAAGCAAATTGCTATCCCCAAAATGAGCAAACAGAATCCATACAACAACCAACGCCCGAATTGGGCATACGGCGTTTGCCCTGCGGTCGGTTGTAACGTCTGCGTTAACGTAGCGGTTTCAAACTGCGGTAGTTGGGCGATGATTTTGCCTTGATGATCGACAAATGCCGTAACACCGGTGTTGGTGGCTCGCACCAACGGCTTGCCAAGCTCCAAGGCTCGCATTCGTGCCATTTGGAAATGTTGCCACGGCCCTTGGCTTTCGCCAAACCACGCATCGTTAGAAATGGTCAGCAAATAGTCGGCATTTTGTGCTTGCTGATTTTGTTGCACTTGATGCCCGAAAATAATTTCATAGCAAATCGCCATATTGAATGTCTGCCCTTTGGCTTGCAGAGCAGGCTGAATAAAATCGCCTTGCGACAGGTTGATCGGCAACACAAACACATCACGCATCCAATCCAGCAGATTGCCAAAGGGCACATATTCGCCAAACGGCACGAGATGATGTTTGTTATAGCGTGGCGATTGGAAAATCGCATAGGGCGTTTGTCCACCAAGGGTTAAGGCACTGTTATATAAGCCATTTTGGTCTTGGTGGAGCGTGCCGATAATCACTTCACTGCCCTTTTCTCGGGCGAATTGGTCGATCTGTTGCATTAACGGCTCAATTTGAGCTTCGGTGGCCGGAATGGCGGATTCAGGCAGAATTACCACGTCACTTTCGCCAATCTCATCGCTGAGTAAACGGCGATAAGTACGAACAGTAAAATCAAAATGGGCAGGATCCCACTTCATTTTCTGTTCGATATTGCCTTGTACCAAGCTGATTTTGGTTGCAGGTTTGCTTTCATCAATATCGACAAAATTGAGGAATTGGCTAGCAAAAGCAACAACCAACACGCCAACCAAACCAATGCAAGGGGTCAGATCTTGGGTTTTTTCTGCAAAATTCCGTCCAAGTTGCACCAAGTAACCGCTTGCGACCACCACAAAGAAGGTCAGCCCTTCCACGCCGAAAATCGTGGCAAGGTTGGCAAATGGCGAGTCGATCAGGCTGTAACCAAATTGTAGCCACGGAAAGCCAGTAAATACCACGCCCCGCAAGTATTCGGTGAACGTAAAGATCACCGCAAGCAACCACGGATTTCGCAGCTGGAAACGTTGGCTAATCCACACAAAAAGCAGTGGATACAAAGCAAGATAAGCCGCCAGCAATAATACCGCTAAGTAGCTGACCAATTCAGGCACGCCACCGAATTGAATCATACTGACGTGTACCCAATTCACGCCGACGGCGAAATAGCTCACACCCCACAGGAAACTGCCGAGCAAGGCAGTGCGTTTGGCGTTGCAAGTGGCAAGCCAGATCAGACCGCTTGCCGAGAGAAAACTGACGAACCAATAATCAAAAGGCGAATAGGCGAAAATGCCGACTGCTCCTGAAGCCAAAGCAACTAAATAGGCAATGCGTTGCCCTTGGCAAGGGGGGGAGAAACAGGAAGATTTTGCCAAACTCATTCGCCATCACTCTCTTTGTGATCTTTGGCGTCTCGCTGTTCCATTTGGGCGAGCTGTTCATCGCTGACCGTCACTCGAAGCTGAATCAAACGGCGACTGTCGGCGGATGTGACTTTAAACCGCATTCCATTGAGTTCCACTTCTTCGCCTCGTTTCGGCAAATGCCCCAAGGCTTGCATCACCAAACCGCCGACCGTATCGACTTCTTCATCGTCAAAATGAGTCGCAAACTGTTGGTTAAAGCGTTCAATGTCGGTCAACGCCAGTACTGCATAGGCGTGATGCGAAAGTTGGCGAATTGGCTCGATCTCTTCTTCATCGAACTCGTCCTCAATGTCGCCCACGATCTGCTCCAAAATATCTTCAATGGTCACCAAACCCGACACTGCCCCAAATTCGTCCACCACAACCGCCATATGAAAACGCTCGGAGCGGAACTCTTTAAGCATACGATCCACTCGCTTGCTTTCAGGCACAATCACGGCAGGACGCAGAATTTCCGCCATTTCAAACGGCTCGGAGTCGGAACGCAGATATTTGAGCAAATCTTTGGCAAGTAGAATGCCTTCGATGGTGTCTTTTCCGTCACGGATCACAGGGAAACGGGAGTGAGCCGACTCAATAATGATGTCCACGCAGGCATCTAACGGCTGTTCGGCATCAATAAACACAATTTGCGGACGGGGGATCATAATGTCTCGCACACGCAATTCGGAGATCTCCATCACCCCTTCGATCATCTCTTTGGTGTCGCTGTCGATCAGCTCGTTTTCGGCAGAATCACGGATCACTTCGACCAGATCTTCCCGATTTTTCGGCTCTTGTTGAAACAAACCGCTAAATAGCGATTTTAAAAAGGATTTTTTTTCTGATGTATTTTTTTCAGGCAAATTCACGCTCTGCGAATCATCACTCATAATTTTCTCTTTTAATGCGATTTAAGGAATCAAAACTTGCGGAAATTATCACAAAATTGACAAAAAATCGACACCACCGCCTATTCGTTGCTTTCTATTTACAAAAATTTAGCATAGGATATGCACAATTTTTTGCTCACAGCATCTTAAATCTAGGAGTTTTCTATGAAATTCACCAAAATGGCAATGACAGCCACCGCCTTGTTTGCCAGCACCTTAGCATTTGCAGGCTCATTAAGCAGTTCTTCAAATATCACTTTTCTGGCTTTTGATGGACAAAAAGTGAAGAAAAAACAATCACTTCAAGTTAATGACGGCAAACAACATCAAGTGGTAGTTGAAGTATCAAGCATTTACCAGTCGGGTTCAGACAGCCAGTTTTTTGAATCCAGCCCAATCATTCTCACCTTTCAAGGCAGTACGGAAGATGTCAACATTCTTGCACCGAATTTGCGTAGCCATAACGATGTTGAACAGTTTAAAAATAACCCGACATTCCGTGTACAAACCGCATCAGGTAAACCCTTAACGTTTAAGCAAGATTATTTAAAAGGTGAAGGTTTTATGCCAAATGCTCGCATTTTAGAGAATCTCGCAAACTACAATGAGGGAGAAGGTGTGGCGGCAGTCAAACAGTTCGCCATTCCAATGACCGCAATGATGACAATGGGTAACAGCAAAGCATCTAAAGGCAAAGTGATGGTGCAAGGCGAAAACATTGCAGAACAACAGCTTCAATACTGGTTCCAACAAGCGGATAAAGAAACGCAAAAACGTTTCTTAGCTTGGGCGAATAAGCAGTAAGCGTCCATACAAAAAATAACACTCCACCCGTGAAACAGACGGTTTTTCGACTACCCTATAAGAGCCTAGTACTTCACATGTCCTTCAAGGGGCATGTGAATTCTGACAGCTATTCAATAATTCTCTGACTTACCTTAAAAGGATCCACATATTCTTTCTCCGATAAATTATCCTGAATCATATCTTCCTTCCTATATATTGGGGGTCGCATGCCTTTCAAAAATCATGAACGATGACTTGTCTTTTAGCTTGATAACGACAATATCGGAGGAATTTTGAGGAGCTTGTGAATATGCTCTTTCATCGCATGGACTTCTATTATTTCTACATTTTTTGTGATACGCATAGCGTATGGTTTTATATCCATACATTGCTAGCTATATAATAAAGGGCAAATCTCATTTGATTTGCCCTTTCGTTTCAGTGAATAAATAACGCTATTGCACCGCCACAATCCGTCCGTCTTGGTAATCCACGGTGACATCTTTATTCGGTAGCAGTTTGCCCGATAAAATCTGTTGAGCCAGTGAATTTTCCACTTCTTGCTGAATCGCTCGTTTGAGTGGTCTTGCTCCGAATAGTGGGTCGAAGCCTGCGGTACCGATATGATCAACTGCGGCATCGGTGATGTTCACTGTATAGCCACGCTCTGCCATTCGGTTGATTAAGCGTTGCAACTGAATGCGAGCAATCGCACGAATGTTGGCTTTGTCGAGCGGGTGGAACACCACCGTTTCATCAATACGGTTGATAAACTCTGGGCGGAAATGTTGCCCAACTACGCTCATCACAATATTTTTCATCTCATCATAGCTCATATTTTCCGCATTTTCTTGAATTAAATGCGAGCCGAGATTTGAAGTCATAATCACGACCGTATTGCGGAAATCCACCGTACGACCTTGCCCGTCCGTTAAGCGTCCGTCATCGAGTACCTGCAACAGAATGTTGAACACATCAGGGTGGGCTTTTTCCACTTCATCGAGCAAAATCACTGAATACGGACGGCGGCGAACGGCTTCGGTTAAATAACCGCCTTCTTCATAGCCAACATACCCCGGCGGTGCACCGACCAAGCGAGAAACGCTGTGTTTTTCCATAAACTCGGACATATCGATCCGCACCATTGCGTCTTCGCTATCAAATAGGAAATTCGCCAAGGTTTTGCACAATTCCGTTTTTCCAACCCCCGTTGGACCGAGGAACAAGAACGAGCCAATCGGACGATTCGGATCAGACAGCCCTGCACGGCTACGGCGAATGGCATTGGCGACCGCATCGACCGCTTCGCCTTGCCCGATTACACGTTTGTGTAGCACTTCTTCCATTTTGAGCAATTTCTCTTTCTCACCTTCCATCATTTTGGCAACAGGAATGCCCGTAGCACGAGAAAGCACTTCGGCGATTTCTTCGTCTGTCACACGAGTGCGGAGCAATTTCATCTCGCCTTCATCATTTTGCTGTTTTTCCGTTTCCGCCAACTGTTTTTCAAGACTTGGAATAATGCCGTATTGCAACTCCGCCATTTTCTCAAAATTGTTTTCACGGCGAGCCTGCTCCATTTTCAGCCGTGCATTTTCTAGCTCTTCCTTGATATGTTGTGTGCCAAGCAAGGCAGATTTTTCCGCTTTCCACACGTCTTCCAACTCGGCATATTCTCGCTCACGCGCGGTGAGATCTTCGCTGAGTTTTGCCAATCGCTGACGGCTGGCTTCATCATCTTCTTTTTGTAACGCCTGTTGTTCCAGTTTGAGCTGAATAATACGGCGTTCTAGGCGATCTAACGGCTCTGGCTTGGAATCAATTTCCATACGCAAGCTAGACGCTGCTTCGTCAATCAGATCAATCGCTTTGTCTGGCAACTGGCGATCGCTAATGTAGCGGTGCGAAAGGGTTGCCGCCGCCACGATGGCAGGATCGGTAATTTGCACGTGGTGATGAATTTCATATCGCTCTTTCAAGCCACGCAAAATCGCAATGGTGTCTTCCACCGTTGGCTCTGCCACTAACACTTTTTGGAAACGGCGTTCGAGTGCCGCATCTTTTTCAATGTATTGACGATATTCGTCCAAGGTGGTCGCCCCTACGCAATGCAATTCGCCACGAGCCAAAGATGGCTTGAGTAAATTACCTGCGTCCATTGCTCCGTCAGTTTTGCCCGCCCCCACCATTGTGTGAATTTCATCGATGAACAAAATCACTTGCCCTTCTTCCTTGGCAAGCTCGTTCAGCACCGCTTTTAAACGCTCTTCAAATTCGCCACGGTATTTTGCCCCTGCAATCAACGCCCCCATATCCAGCGACAACACCCGTTTATTTTTCAAGCCTTCTGGCACTTCGCCATTGACAATCCGTTGTGCCAACCCTTCCACAATCGCCGTTTTCCCCACGCCAGGTTCGCCAATTAACACAGGGTTGTTTTTGGTACGGCGTTGCAACACCTGCACCGCACGGCGAATTTCTTCATCACGCCCAATCACAGGATCGAGCTTGCCGTTTCTGGCACGTTCGGTTAAATCAATCGTATATTTTTGTAACGCTTGGCGTGTTTCTTCTGCATTTTGACTATTCACGTTTTCTCCCCCACGAATCTGTTGAATGGCGGCTGTCACGTTTTTGTGATTCAGCCCGAAATTTTTCAATAATTTGCCGACATCGCCATTGTCGTCCAACGCCGCCAACATAAACAATTCAGACGAAATAAAGCTATCGCCAAATTGCTGGGCTAACTTATCGCATTGATTTAACAAGCGAAAAAGCTGTTGTGACGGTTGAATATTGGTGCCTTGCACCTGTGGCAATCGGCTGATAATGCTCTCCAACTCACTTGCCAATTTCGCTGCTGGCACATTCAACGCCGTCACAAGCGGTGCGATTGCCCCATCATTTTGCTTGAGCAACGCCAACAGCAAATGGGCAGGTTCAATATAGGCATTCTCTTTGCGAATCGCCAACGACTGTGCTTCGGCAATCGCTTCTTGAAACTTACTGGTAAATTTATCGATGTTCATCTTTTTCCTTTTTGAATGGTAGGATGGGCTTCAGCCCATCGAATGTCTTTCTAAGTATCTGATGGGCTAAAGCCCATCCTACGCTTACGAACAGATAAATTGGGATTGTCAAGAGGATTTCAAGAGAAAATGTGAAGAAGATCACAAAAATAATGCTTATTGAGCTTCAAGCATAGCAATTTGTTATAAATTATAAAATTTTGTTATTGACTTTAACATTTGATACATTAAGTTACATTACGCAATGAATATCAATAATGGGGAAGAAAACAATGGATCAACTCACACTATATATAGGTGTAGCCGCTTTGCTTGGCTTGATTGGTTTTATTGTCGCGGAAGTTTTAAGTATATTCGGTATCAAAATTGATATAGAAACCATTATCCGCCATATTTTCCCAATCTAATTTTTTCAATGAAATCTCAAGTGATTTATTTCACTTGAGATTTTTTTGGCTATAAAAATCACTCAATTCGATAAAACGATCGACTACTCCGCTCCAACTGCCGTGACACAATGGGAGCTGAAATTCCCTTTATTTCTGCAATTTTTTCAATAACTGCCACGAGCTGTCCTGCGATGTCGTGAGTGGCAAAACCGTCGTGCTGCCACGGGGCATCGGTTTCAATCAGCAAACGTTCAAGGGGAAATGTTCGGGCGATGTATTGGGTTTTCTCGTTCCACAAAATATCGGGGGTTAGGCTCACAACATAATCCGTTTCCAACACCTTTTGCACCACGTCCGCACTAGCTTTGAACCAATGAAAATGGGCTTTTCGGACTTGGTATTTAGCGAGAAGTTCAAGAGCAATCAAGGCATCGTCATACACAATATGCAGATTTATCGGCAGATCTGCCCCCTTGCAAAATTGGATAAAGCGTTCCAACAAGGCAATATAAGGCTGATAGTCGAGAGTAGGATTTTCTCGTTTCAAATAATGGGGCAAGCCCACTTCGCCACAAGCGATGAGCTGTGAGCGATTTTTTTCGAGAAAGGCAAAAAGCCGATCGATTTCAGTTTGGCTCGGCAAGGGTTGTTCAGGGTGAAAACCTGCACAACAATGGATTTTAGGAAATTGTGATTTCAGTTTGAGCAATCGCTGACTGCTCGCCAAATCCGTTGCCACTGCCACCACGCCTTGTAAATTGTGGTTCTCAAGGATTTCGGCAATTTGGCTATCCGTAAATTGATCGAGATGAATGTGGGTGTCGAACATAAAAAGAATGGGCGGACACATCGGTCCGCCCCTACATTTAATGATTATTTCAAACCTGCCGCCGCACGTAACTCTGCCGCTTTGTCGGTTTTTTCCCAAGGGAAATGCTCACGTCCGAAGTGTCCGTAAGCTGCCGTTTCACGGTAAATTGGGCGAATTAAATCCAACATTTGGATTAAACCGTATGGACGTAAATCAAAGAATTCACGCACCAATTTGACTAAAACGTCATTCGCCACTTTGCCTGTGCCGAAAGTTTCCACCATAATTGAGGTTGGCTCTGCCACGCCGATAGCGTAAGAGAGTTGGATTTCACAACGATCTGCCAAACCCGCTGCCACGATGTTTTTCGCCACATAACGAGCCGCATAGGCTGCCGAACGGTCAACTTTTGATGGATCTTTACCCGAGAACGCACCGCCACCGTGACGTGCCGCACCGCCGTAGGTATCCACGATGATTTTACGCCCTGTCAAACCGCAGTCGCCCATTGGCCCACCAATCACAAAACGCCCCGTTGGGTTGATGAAGTATTTGGTGTTTTGGCTGAGCCATTCGCTTGGCAATACGGGTTTGATGATCTCTTCCATCACTCCTTCAAACACGGTTTTTTGATCGACATCTTCGGCGTGTTGAGTGGAAAGCACCACTGCATCAATGCCTTTGATTTTATTGTCTTCATAAATGAAAGTGAGCTGGCTTTTCGCATCAGGACGCAACCAGTTGAGTTTGCCTGATTTACGCACTTTCGCTTGCTGTTCCATTAAACGGTGAGCGTAAGTAATTGGCGCTGGCATCAACACGTCCGTTTCGTTGGTGGCATAGCCGAACATAATCCCTTGGTCGCCCGCCCCTTGCTCTAACGGACTGGCACGATCCACGCCTTGATTGATGTCTGGCGACTGTTTACCAATCGCATTGAGCACCGCACAAGAGTGAGCATCAAAGCCCATATCGGAATGGGTGTAGCCGATGTCGCAAATCACTTGGCGAGTTAAGTTTTCAATATCAACCCAAGCAGATGTCGTGATTTCACCACCGACTAACGCCATGCCCGTTTTCACATAGGTTTCACACGCCACGCGCGCTTTTGGATCTTGTTTTAAAATTTCATCTAACACCGCATCAGAAATTTGGTCTGCGATTTTATCTGGATGCCCTTCTGATACGGACTCGGAAGTAAATAAATTGATTGCCATTGTGTATCCTTTTAACTTAATGAGCGAACATACAAGGGGTGACATTTTGTCAAAAAAGTGCAAAATCTGCCCCCCTTGTCAAGAATTTTATGGAAGTTTTTCCGTCTAGACGTCTATAATACGTTTTTTATATCATACTGACAAATTATTTTTATCGTGATGGTGATATATACCTATTTTATGATAAATTTAGCCGACTTTTTTCCAACAGGAAAAGACATTAATGAAACGCTATTTGAACCTAAATGCCTTAACGATTCAATTTTACCCGTTGCTAATGCACCCCTGCATTCGCCACAGCCACACTTTTTTTGTGCGTACTTTTGCGGTGTTGTCGGTGTTTATCGGACTGTATTTTCTATTTGCTGAACTGATTGCCATTTTATTCAGTCGTGCATCACTTTCCGCCTATCTACACCATACGCTCTTTGAGCTTTCTGTGCCAAATGGTTCGATCATTGATGATCGTACCGTCCAACTCACCCCACTCTCTTTTTCTGTTCGAGCATCTTTTTTATTGCAGGGCTATCTGTTTGCATTAATTTACTTCGTGAGTGTAATGCGAATTACTCAAGGTTTTAGGCTGATTGCTGGGGCGTTAGCACTCGCCTTCTCCTTCTGTATGGGATTGATTTATTCCGCACAAGGTGGGCAATATACGGTTGGTGGGCTGCAGAATCTCGGCGTCAGTATTACCTTTATTTTGGGCAATCTGATTATTTTGCTAACGGCATTCACCACTCATTCGCCGTTACTCACAAAATTCAAAATGTTTAGCCTGCTCATTGGTGGCATTGGCTTGGTCTCCATTATTTTTACGATGATCACTCCAACGCCATACCTGCCCATTTTAGAACGCCTTGGCATTTATAGCATTCTGTTTTGGGAAATTGCAGTGGGCTTTGCGGTGTTAAAACAGGTGGCACGATGAACATTCCCTTTATTCAACGTTATCAACAACTTATCGCTATTCCGACCATCAGCAGTTTGCGAGCGGAATACGATTTATCCAACAAACCGCTGATTGAGTTGCTTGCCACTTGGCTGGCAGACTTGGGCTTTCGTACGGAAATCATCAAGGTCGAAGGCTGCCGTGAAAAGTACAATTTACTGGCAACCTTTGGCGAAGGGGAAGGTGGTTTATTACTGGCAGGACATACCGACACCGTGCCCTTTGATGAAGGGCGGTGGACATTTGATCCATTCAAACTCACCGAAAAAGACGGTAAATTTTACGGCTTAGGCACGGCGGATATGAAAGGCTTTTTTGCCTTTGTGGTCGATGTGGTTAGCCAACTGGATTTGAAACAACTTCGCAAACCGTTGCGAATTTTAGCCACCGCAGACGAAGAAACCACAATGCTTGGGGCAAGAACCTTCGCCCAGCACGCTCATATCCGCCCTGACTGTGCCATTATTGGTGAACCCACCTCGCTCAAACCGATTCGTGCCCATAAAGGGCATATTGGCGAAGCGATTCAGATTATCGGCAAATCGGGGCATTCGAGCGATCCAGCTAACGGCATCAATGCGATTGAGCTAATGCACCAAGCCACGACGCATTTATTGCAACTCAAACAGAAACTGCAGCAAACCTATCGCAACGATCTGTTCCAAGTGCCTTATCCGACAATGAATTTCGGCAACATTCACGGCGGCGATGCGTTAAACCGCATTTGTGCCTGTTGCGAATTGCAACTGGAAATCCGTCCCATTCCGAATCTCGCCGTCAGCGATTTGCAAGCGATGTTACACGAAAGCCTGCAACCTTTGATTGATGAATATGGCGATCGGCTTCAAATTCGCCATCTGCACGGCGGTATCCCAGGCTATGAATGCGAACATTCGGCACAAATTGTGCAAGTAGTAGAAAAACTGCTCGGCGAACAATGCGAAGCGGTCAATTACTGCACTGAGGCACCATTTATCCAGCAACTCTGCCCCACCATTGTGTTAGGGCCTGGCAACATTGAACAGGCTCATCAGCCCGATGAGTTTTTGGATAGCCGATTTATTAAGCCTACTCAATATTTATTACATAAACTGATCACCCATTTTTGTGCCTAGCCTTGCCAACAAGGGGGTGAGAAAATGGGCAATTTTGCAGATTTTTTATAAGATCTCCCCCCTTGTCACTTGACCACCAAACAGGAATTTTGCAATGTTTCTCGATTCACTTCTGTTTAGCTTGAATGTCACCTTGCCGACAATTTTAATGTTGGTGCTAGGCATCATTCTGCGTCGCCAAAAAATGATCGACGATCATTTCTGCCAAACTGCATCAAAACTGGTGTTTAACATCGCCTTGCCAGCGTTGCTGTTCGTGAATATTGTGAAAAATCCTGTCGATTACGGCAGCCAACTGTGGCTGATTAGTGCAGGCGTCATCGCCAGTTTGGTGCTGTTTTTTGCCAGCGAATGGATCGCCGCACGCTACATCGCCGAGCGAAAATTACGCGGCATTTTTGTGCAAGGCGTGTTTCGAGGCAACAGTGGCTTGTTGGGGCTTGCTCTCTGTATCAATGCTTACGGAGCCACCGCCGCCGCCCCTGCATCGGTTTATGCCGCAGGAATTACCTTTCTATTCAATGTGTTAGCGGTGATTACGCTCACCAACTCATTGAGCGACAACAAGCTGAACATTCGTAACATTTTGCGGGCATTAGTCCGAAATCCGCTCATTCTTTCCATTCTTGCCGGTATTTTGGTCAGCCAATACGGCTGGCAACTGCCACAAGCAATGCTTCGCACAGGCGATTATCTCGCTAGCATCGCTTTGCCCGTTGCCCTAATTTGTGCGGGGGCAAGCCTAGATTTCAAACAACTTAAACGGTTTCAACAGCAAGAAAGTGCGGGGCAAGTGCAACGTGTGGTGTGGTGGGCAAGTATCGGACGGCTGCTCATTTCGCCTGTGGTAGCGATTCTTATCGGCAAATCGCTGTTCCAACTTGAACCGATGTCACTTGGCATTTTGTTTTTAATGTCTTCCACCCCAACCGCTGCGGCAAGCTATGCGATGGTGCGGCATTTTGCTGGCGATGCGACAACAGCAGCCAATATCATTGCAATGACATCGCTTGGCTCAATGTTTACATCAAGTATAGGGTTGTTCATCTTAAAACAGTTGGCGTGGATTTAGTGAGGATAATAAGTCCGATATAAAAAAGCAGACACTAAAATCAGTAGCATAATGCTGATTTGAATTAACCGCTTTTTCGTGAGTTTTTCTGCTGGCATGGCCTTCTCCTAACAATCGCATTTATAGGTTCTCTCTTACCTAAAAAAGTGCTAAAATTTGCCCTATATCAAATTTAAGGCACTATTTTATGAAAATTGTATCTGATTGCAAAACAAATCTACGAACCGCCTGCACAATTCATTGCCAAAATTGTAGTATTAGCCAGCTTTGCCTCCCCTTTACCTTAAATGAACATGAATTGACTCAATTAGATAACATTATTGAGCGAAAAAAACCCGTCCAAAAATCACAAATCATCTTTCAATCCGGTGATGAACTCAAAGCGATCTATGCGATTCGTTCGGGTACCATTAAAAGCTATACCTTAAGTGAAAACGGTGAGGAGCAAATTACCGCATTTCACTTGCCGGGGGATTTAGTTGGTTTTGATGCTATCATGGATATGAAGCATGTTGGCTTTGCCCAAGCCCTTGAAACGTCTATGATTTGTGAAATTCCCTTTGATATTTTAGATGACTTAGCTGGCAAAATGCCGCGTATTCGGCACCAAATTATGCGGCTAATGAGTCATGAAATCAAAAATGATCAAGAGATGATCTTGCTTCTGTCAAAAATGAGTGCCGAGGAAAAATTAGCCGCGTTTTTGCATAATTTGTCTCAACGCTATTCCGCTCGAGGCTTTTCCGCAAGAGAGTTCCGTTTAACCATGACTCGTGGTGATATTGGTAACTATTTAGGCTTAACGATTGAGACCATTAGTCGCCTACTCGGTCGTTTCCAAAAAAGCGGCATGATCAGCGTACAAGGAAAATATATTACGATTAATAAAATGGACGAGCTGCGCGAACTTGCTGGCTCAACCAAATCACAAATACCGACAGCAGTCACCGCCTGAACCTAATACAAGGGGGTGAGAAAACCGAAGTTTTTGTAAAATCACTCTAGCACAAAAAAGCACAATAGACAAAATAGTCGCTAAAAAGTGGTTTAAAGTCTTATATCGCAAGGCTTTAAACCACTGTTCTAGAAAATATCTTCCCTTTCTGCTCAACTCTCCATATAAAGAAACACAGCACTCAAAATAATATCCAACGCTATCAATACCTCTCTCGTCGTAAAACATTTACCTTTCAAACGAAAGGTTAAAGTACAAATTTTTGCCAAACAATACCAATCCTTGTCTTATTCCTAATAGTTCATCTATACTGCCGTAACAAAGTAGCATATCCTGCAAGGGGGAAGTTATGTCATATTTTAATGAAAACAAACTAGAAAGAATCCGAAGCAAATAAATACGTTTAGTTTATCCTTCAAGTTTGGATAGATTTAAAAGGAATCAGACGCTGCCCAAAATCTTTCTACTAAAGATGCTGTATTTCTCTATCATTTGATGAGATGACTATCATGCAAAAACTATCTTCCAAAGTGTAAGTAACAAAATTCTCCAACTTAAAAGAGGAAGCCTTTCCAATTACCTTATTCTGTGCTGGCACAACCAACCAATAACACTCTTATTCTATGGTGTTCGTTCGGATAATTTTATGTTGTGTTGTCCAACCACAAAGATTAACCAACCACAAGGTGAGCCAATTGACCTCTACCATTATTCGGCTGTGAAAAGCTCAACCGCTAGACTCAACTAAAATAGTGAACCACAATATAAAACATGCAAATTGTTTTTTATGATATTCCTAGCCATAATGAAATTAAAGGTAAATCACATGTAGAAACTGTATAAGAATACGTAAAACGCTTATGTTATGAAAAGGTGATAAGGTTCATTGATGTACGCCTAAATAAGGCTTCAATAAAAATGATGATTCTGTATTGGTTTTCTTAGAAGATATTTTTAATTTTTGAGGCATATCAAAAAAATGTTTTTTTATTTATGTTACTCTGTACAACGTATACAGTAATAAAACTCATGCATTTATCCGAATTATATTGCCAATAGGAAAGTAGTTATGAATCAGTTTATTGACAAAATTCTGTTATCTGAAAACTTGGGTTGCAACCACATAAACATCCTATTTTAGAAGAGTATAAAAAGGGATATTCACATATGAAAAATAATGACTTACTAAATTCTGAAAATAAAGAATGTTTTAAGAGTGAACTAAGAAATTTAATTAGCTCTCTTATTGATTGGAAAACTAATAATTCTTTTGTTAGAAGATCTAATGACATAAGTGAAGTTATTGAAATTAGCTCATTGCCAACTAGGGGGCAAAGATTAGATTCCTCTATTAGGCACATTCTTAATACTCTCGATAGAAATATAAATTTTTCGAGTAATAAATTTATGGGATTTCCAGATTCTGGGAATTCACTAGCCGGTTTAACAGCAGCAATAATAGAGATCTTCCTACAGCAAAACCTTATAAATAAGAATATCTGCTCTCCAATGGGAACAGAAATTGAAGCCGAAGTGATTTCTTGGTTGAGGGAAATAATAGGATATTCTTTTGATAATAAAATATACGATGTTACAAAATTAGGTGGAGCTATTACAACTGGTGGAGTAATGTCGAATACATATGCTCTTATGGCGGCTAAAAGGAAAAACCCCGATAAGAAAATTGTTATACTTCCTGATAATATCGGACATTATTCATTAAGTTATGCAACTGAGTGGCTAAATTTGGACGTTGAAGTTTTATATTGTAAGACTGAGAAATATAAAATTGATCAAATAGAATTGTCGAAATTACTTAAGACACATGGAGATAATGTGATGTTTATAGGTGTTTACGCATGTGACTCCATGACTTCGACCTTTGAAGACTTAGAGGGAATTTACCGCATAGTAAACGATTTTAATCCTAATATTTGGTTACATGTTGATGCGTGTCATGGATTTATTTTAGGATTTTCAGATAACTATCGAAATAAAATAAAGTATTTAAGCTATTTTGATAGCTGCACAATGGATCCACATAAAGTAATGTGGTTACCATACACTATTAGCGTTATTTTAATGAAGAATACAGATGATTTTGCAAGACTTTCAAGAAGTAATGTTTTAATCATGGATGATCCATTATCATTTGGGAAGACAACACCATTTATTGGGAGTAAGTCTTATGATAGTTTAAAACTCTGGATGGTTATGAAAACGCTCGGAATTCATAAAATAGGAGAAATGGTTGAAGAAAGAATTACTAATGCAAATAAATTTTATGTGATTTTGATTAAAAACAATGAATTTTACGCAGGAAATAATGATATTTTATTTTCTGTTATTTTTCAATATGTACCTCAGTCAGCGATCTCAATTGCACAGCTTAACAAATTGAATAGAAAAATATATGACAAGATGTTATCTGATGGAAAATATTATTTTCATGGTTTTAAAATTACAGTAGATGGAGTAGAGCGATTTGTTCTTCGATACAATAGTGGCAATTTAAACATTACCAAAGAAGACTTAATGGATTCTTTGGAATATATTCAGAAGCTTGGAAGAGAGGTGTTTTATGAGCAAAATTGATATCATAAAAAAATATTTAGATGAAGAGAATATTAAGGGTACAAAAATATTTTATGGCAGCTGTATCGAAACGCATTCTAATTCAAAAGATGTTGATTGTTGTGTAATCACCGATCAAGCTGTTGATGAAGAATTTTATGTTCGATATAAAAAATTTTTAATTAACAACAACTTCGTCATTGATGAAGAAGTGAGATATGAAGATAAACTCATCCTCAATGATACTAAGATAAATAAAGCACTTTCTAACTATATGAATCAGTCAGAAAAATTTGATTTGATCACTGATTATGCAGATGTAGTGGATAGATTAATCGTAAACATCTTAACAACTAAGGTAAAATTAGTTGATGATAATGGAATTTATGCTGAATATAGCCAAAGAGCTTGGGAAAAAGTATTAGAGAGATTTTCAAATTCAGGTGGCAGAACCTTCTCAGATTTTATAGAGATATTTAAAGTTAATCAAGACTACAAGCAATATTGGGGATATTCTCCTAAGGTTATTAATAACTTATCCAATAGGTTCTATCAATATACCTCCAATAGTGATTTTATAAAACTTTTAAAGAATAATGTAATAGAGCACCCACAAAAAATAGCGGTCTATTCTGAAGTGAAAAATCTTACTTATGAAGAATTGGATAAGTTATCCGACAAAGTAGCTGTTGCACTTTTAAAATTTGACTCTGACTATGTCATTGTTAACTATTCCCATAGATATGAATTAATTCCAATTATATATGGAATCTTAAAGGCAGGTAAGGTGTATATTCCTGTTGATAATACGAGCCCCTTAAGAGAAATAGACTTGATTAGAACAAAATTTATTAATAGCATTTATATTAGTGAAGTTGAATCTGATATTGATATTTCTAAGGTCTTTTGCTCCGAACATCGCTTGCTTGATTATTTAGAAAATAATTTGGCTTATATTATTCATACATCAGGGACAACAGGAATTCCTAAGGGTGTTTGTGTAACAAGAAGTAATCTAAATTATATTATGAGAGGCTGCCAATCCTTTGCTCCAGTCACCACAGATGATTGCTACCTATTTTCAACAAGGAACACTTTTGATGTTTCAATAACTGAAATTTTTGGATTTTTATACAATGGTGGCAGTGTATATTTATACTCTGTAAAAAATAAAGATTTTTATAAAGAATTGCCAAACTTCATTAACAAATTTGGTATTACTCATATCGCCCTATCCCCTTCAGTACTTGGTATCTTACTTAAGCATACCAATCAAAAAGCTCTTCAAAATATTGATGCTTTAAAATACCTCTTAATAGCAGGGGAAGAATTTAAGTATGAATTACTTACAACAGTTTTAGAAAAGCTAAAAAAAGTCCAAGTATTTAACGTATATGGTCCAACTGAAACAACAGTATATGCTACATATTTCAATGTTAGAAATACGGATATGATTTTCAAAACAAAAAATAAGGTTCCCATAGGAAAGCCTTTACCTGGAGTTAAGACCTTAATTGTAAATGGAGAACTATTGATTGGCGGGCAAGGTGTTGCTAGCGGATACTATAATGATAGTCAACAGACAGAGGCTAGATTTCAAAAGATTGAAGGAGAAGTATTTTACCATACAGGAGATATAGTAGAGGAGTTAAATTCCCTGTTTATCTATAAAGGTAGAAAAGATAGCCAAGTTCAGATTTATGGCATACGTGTAGAATTAGGAGATATTCGAGCAACGATCTCACATATCATCAATGATCCTGAAAGAGATATTGAAGTTATTTTTGCCAATAATATTTTAATGTTATTTTATACTGGTAGTAGGATAAATAATTTAAGAAGTATTCTGGAAAAAGAGATGCTTTCCTATAAAGTTCCTGCTAAATATATCAACATGGCAGAGTTTCCTTTGACCAATAATGGAAAGATAGACAGAAAAAAACTATTGGAAAAAGCTGATAATTATGATCATCGAATGGAAATTCTTGAAGAAGAAAGAACTCAGGATATAGTACAAAATATTGCTTCATCAATAATGAATCAAACCGTTGAGCAAGATGAAAACCTATTAGATATTGGTCTTGATTCTTTAAATTCAGTAGAAATGATCTTAGAGTTAGAGGAGCGATTTGATATAAATTTAGATAATTTAAATTTATATATACATTCATCCGTCAGAAAAATCACAGATTTTATAGAAGAAGCTAAAAAAGCAAAAAGCTTAAAGTATAATGGACTTTCTTTAACAAAAGAAGAAGTAAAAAACACCCCCTTAATCAGAGAGGTCGACTATATTTATCCAGCATTTTTCTATGCCAGAATATATAATACATTAAATTTTAATAGCCAATTAACAGGTAAAATTTATCTAGGGAAAGGTCAGATTAGCTATGAAGAAATCTATCACAAACTTGCTAAAATTGAAGTGTTTAAAACCGTCTTATCAAGTGATTTAACTCATTTTGAAGTTTTAGATACACCAGTAAATATATCCAAAATGGTTGTAGAGGATGCCAAAGTGGATGTATCGGAAATATTACAAAAACTAGTAAGAAAAAGCATAGAAGATAGAGGGCTAATGTATAAATTCCTTCTTTTAGAAAGTGATCGAGATTCTGTTCTTCATTACTCTATTGACCATAGTATATGCGATTCCTCTTCTTTAGATGTATTGGAGAAATATATCCTCGGTATATATACAACAAGCAAAAACTATTCTTCATATATCAAAGAGATATATGCCAGAAATAGCATCGCTGATATCCTGAAAACAATAGAAAAGTTTGACAAACAGGATGACGATAGGGTAGAAAAACTGTTAACAAGTCTAGAAGATAAGATTGAATTTACTAGCCTGAGATATATAAATGCTGAAACTAAAAATGTATATATTGAAATTTTACTGTATTTAAGAACTCATCTTTTAGAAAAATACAATATAGACAATCTCAAAGTAAACCTAATATATAACATACGTAAGTTTAATGAATGTATAGATTTCACTACAACAATCGGAGACTTGCATTTAGGATTAACCTTTAATCTTAGCCTAAGCATCGATATAGAAGAAAGTTTGGAAAATTTAATTCGCTTTTATCAAGAAAACATCTTCAATCCAAAGGCTATAGGTTATAAGCATTTCCCTAATCTTAATTCCGATGAAACAAAAATTGTAAACTACTTTGATGATACCGTTTTAGTCTCCGTAGATTACTTAGGAGTAGTATCACGTCGGGAGTTTGAAAAAATTAAAGAAAATGCGCTTGAAGTCAATAATGAAATAAATAAATTAAATGGGCGTAAATTAAATATAACAGCCTACATTGTTGATAATCATCTAGAGTTGATCTTATCAAAAAATCTTAATGAAAAATAAAAGAACTGTATTAGTTAAATATTAATATACTCTTTTTGGAGAAGCTATGAAAAAAGAAAAAAAGAATATAGGCTTAATAGTCGCGAGCAGATCGATATCTAGGATAGGAGATATTATGTTTGACTTTGCCAATAATACATTTTTGGCAGGTGTAAACCCCAACTCCTTGTCCTTGGTTGCTATCTACCAGTCCTTGGAAAGTGTCACAGGCGTATTATTTAATTTATTTGGTGGAGTAATTGCAGACAGCGTTAAGAGAAAAAAAATCATTATGGTAACCAATATCTTAGGAGGGCTTGCTTGCATAATTCTAGCCTTTACTTCACAAGAAAAATGGTTAATCTATGCCATAGTGATTTTGAATGTCATTTTAGCTTTTATGAGCTCTTTTTCCGGCCCATCTTATAAAGCCTTTACTAAAGAAATCGTAGTAAAAGAACAGATTGCTCAGCTAAATTCTTTCTTGGAAACCAGCAGTACTATAGTAAAGGTTACTGTACCTATTTTAGCTCTCTTCCTATATAACAAGATCGGGATAAATGGGGTTCTATTCTTGGACGGACTATCATTTTTAATCGCAGCTCTCCTGATATATTTCATTGTACCTATAAATAAAGAGATAGTTTCCAAAGATAACATTACCTTAACCGGTATTATGACTGATTTAAAAATGGGTTTTGAGTATATATTTAGCCATAAAAACATCTTTATGATCATCGCCCTTTCAGCTTTGGTGAACTTCTTTCTTGCGGCATATAACCTTTTATTGCCCTACAGCAACCAAATGTTCCCGGAACTACAGGAAGGACTTTATGGGATATTTTTGACAGCAGAAGCCATAGGAGGTTTTATTGGTGCAGTTCTAAGTGGATTTTTGAACAAACAACTATCCAGCATCAAGCTGATGATCTTTTTAGGTTTGTCAGGACTTTTCGTCTCCTTGTCCTATCCTTTATATATAGCTTTTCATAATTCAATTATTCTATCGCTTTCACCGGCACTTTTTATGCTATTTCTTACAATCTTTAATATCCAATTTTTCTCAGTTGTACAAAGAGATGTGGACAATGAATTTCTTGGAAGAGTTTTTGGGATTATTTTTACAGTCGCCATCCTTTTTATGCCAGTTGGTACAGGTATATTTTCAATGATATTAGACTCTGGAAATATTTTTAATTATTTATTTATTGGTCTTGCAGTGACATTTTTATCATTAATTTTTGCTCTTTTATTTAATAAATATGCGATAGATTAAAGTGATAAAGTTTAATGATCCATAAAAAATGCCCGATTTATAGTATATAAGCTGGGTATTTTGCTTAGTAGGTAATTATCTTATCTTGTTAAAACTGAGAAGATTCTCTAATTTTGTTAGAAACTTTCGGTATTATGTAACACTTTCGCAGTTTTACTGATAAATAAACCACGGTGTAATAGACAAAATAGAGGTCGCTCAATTGAACGACCTCTTTTCGTATTTGCAGTTTCTACCCCGTATTCCGCATGCCTGCCGCAATGCCCGTGATGGTGATCATCAACGCTTGCTCAAGGGCTGGATTTGGGGTTTCGCCTTGCGAACGCAGGCGATGAAGCAGTTCCACTTGAAGTAGATTGAGTGGGTCGGTATAGACATTCCGCAGGGCAATGGAGTCTGCGACCCACGGCAAGTCTGCCATCAGCTGACCATCGTGCGACAGCGACAGCACGGTTTTGATGTCGTCTGCCAATCTGGCTCGCAAATTGTTGCCTAAATGGTGCAGTTCTTCAGGCACAAGACGTTGGTCGTAATGTTCGGCTAACCACGCATCGGCTTTACTGAACACCATTTCCAACATACCGATACGAGTCGAGAAGAACGGCCACTCATTGCACATCTCTTTGAGCAGGCTTTCGTTGCCTTGCTCAATGAGCTGACGTAACGCCGCACCAGCCCCAAGCCACGCTGGGAGCATTAAGCGGTTTTGCATCCACGCAAAAATCCACGGAATCGCTCGCAAACTTTCCACGCCACCGTTTGGATTTCGCTTGGCTGGACGTGAGCCAAGTGGCAATTTTGAAAGCTCCAATTCAGGGGTTGCAGCACGGAAATACGGCACGAAATCAGGTTCGCCACGCACCACGCAACGATAAATTTCACACGAGATTGCCGAGCCTTGGTTCATCATTTCACGCCACGCCTGTTTTGGTTCAGGCGGTGGGAAAATGTTGGCTTCTAAAATCGCACTGGCGTAGAGATCTAAACTCTCCACCGCCACGGCAGGCAAGCCCAATTTAAAGCGGATCATTTCGCCTTGTTCGGTCACACGCAAGCCGTTTTTCAGCGATCTTGGCGGCTGAGAAAGTAATGCAGCGTGAGCAGGAGCACCGCCACGCCCGATCGTGCCGCCCCGTCCGTGGAATAAAGTGAGTTCCACGCCGAATTTTTCGCTCAAATTGACTAAGGCTTCTTGGGCTCGATATTGTGCCCACGATGCCGCCAACATTCCTGCATCTTTGGCGGAGTCGGAGTAGCCGATCATCACCATTTGGCGGTTATTGATCACACCACGATACCAGCCGATATTGAACAGATCGGTCATCACTTTTTCGCAACGATCTAAGTCGTCCAAGGTTTCAAACAGCGGTGCAACGGGGACTGTTTTGGTGCAGCCTGCTTCTTTGAGCAACAAATACACCGCCAATACATCGGAGGCTTGGCGAGCCATTGAGATCACATAGGCAGAAATCACGCCTTCAGGCTGTTCCGCCACCACTTTGCAAGTGGCGAGAATTTCCGCTGTTTCTGGGCTTGGTGTCCAATTGGTTGGCACGAGCGGACGACGAGAACTCAACTCACGCACCAAAAACGCCTGTTTGTCGTCTTCCGTCCATTGCGAGTAGTCGCCCAAACCGATGTAGCGAGTAATTTCCGAAATCGCCATCGTATGCCGTGTGCTTTCTTGACGAATATCCAAGCGAGAAAGCCCCAAGCCGAAACAGCGAATACGGCGTAGGGTGTCGAGCAAGCCGCCGTTGGCGATAATTCGCATTCCACATTGGTGGAGCGATTGATAGCTGTCGTACAACGGTTCCCACAGCTGTTCATCATTGGTTAAAATGTCTGAAGAACTGACCCCTTGCGGTTTGCCTTCGAGCAAGTCGCCATAGTACGCCACGGTTTTACTCAGTTTAGTGCGAAGATCTTTCATCAGCACCCGATACGGCTCTAAATGATCGCCATATTTCGCCCGAAATTCAGGGCTACAATGCACTACCGACAGCTCGTCTGCCAAGTTTTTCACATCTTCCAAAAATAGTTCAGCGGCTTTCCAGCGGTTCATCAACAACACTTTGCGAGTGGTTTCAGCGGTGACGAACGGATTGCCGTCACGGTCGCCCCCCATCCATGAGGAAAAACGCACAGGTGCTAGCCCGACAGGGTGTTGCACGCCAAAATGCTTCTCTAAATGGAAGTTGAGCTGACGACAGAAGTCTGGCACGGCTTTCCACAAGCTGTTTTCGATCACCGCCATTCCCCATTTCGCTTCATCGACTGGCGTTGGACGTTGGGTGCGGATTTCATTGGTGTGCCACGCCAAGGCAATCAGTTGCATTAAGCGGCGTTTGAGCTTGGTGGTTTCCCGTTCGGTTAAATCATCGTGTTCCAAACGGCTCAAGCAACGGTTGATTTCCACGTGCTTGTTTACCAGAGAACGGCGAGTCACTTCCGTTGGGTGAGCAGTCAGCACCAAATCGATCAACAATTTTTCTACCGTGGCAATCACTTTTTCCGCAGGCACATTTTGGGCTTTCAAACGCTCAAATAACGCCCCAAGAGAACGCTCGCCCAAGGAGGCATCTTTGCTGTGGCGAGAAATGGTTTGGTACTGCTCGGCGATATTGGTGAGATTGAGAAATTGGCTGAAGGCACGGGCAACGGGGATCACATTTTCATTGGAAATGTTGGCGAGAATGTCGAGTAGCTGCTCACGGGCTTGCTCATCGCCATTGCGAGACGCACGAGAAAGCAGGCGGATATTTTCAATCAGATCTAAAATTTCACTGCCTTGGGCATCTCGAATCGTTTCGCCCAAAAAATCGCCTAACATATGAATGTTCTGTCGCATCGTTTCATACTGCTGGTGCATAAAAAGTCCTTGTTGAAAGTTAAAATTTAGCAGTGTAGATATACCGAAAAAGCGAATGGAGTGCAATAGGATTTAATTTTTTCAATGAAGCAAATCAAAAAATGTAGGTCAAATGTTATGCAAGGGGGTGAGAAACCGTGAGATTTTGCCAAAAATCACAACGTTCTAGCTTATACATAACAGGAGGATTATACGAAAACGAAAGGGCTACGCTCTACACAATACTGAACATAGCCCTTGAAATCACGCTCTCATTTTTTAAGGTGAGAATGTGTTACCGCGTATAACGCACACCCAAGCGAGCATGATATGACTCTTGAGAGAGTGTGGAATCTCGATGAATACTATTACGATCTTGGATGCCGATAACATACCGCACATCACCATATAAATTGAGATTTTTCGTGATCGGATATTGCCCACCAAGACCAAATTCTGCGACTAAATCACCAAAGGCTTCTTTTACTTGCTGATGGCCAACAGTAATTTTACTTTCTCTGCCTTTTAATGTTTGGAGCAAGTTTGTTGTGAAGTAAAGTTGTGGGCTGTTTTGCTCCAAGGCTTTCGACCAATTTACTCTCACACCTAAACGTCCGACAAGGCTATCTTGCTGTGTTCTTTGGATCTGTTTTACACCATCGTTAAAGCCATTAAGCCAAATGCCTTGGTAAGTTAATTGAGCTTGCGGTTCAAACGAAATCTTTGGGTTGAGTAGTACAAATGGTTTCCCCACTTCAATAGATAATCCCACACCGTAGCCATTTTGTTTGGCTCGTTTTCCGTAACTATTATAGCGGTTGCCAAGCCACGACATTTGCCCAATTAAATCCACATAAGCACCTGTTGGGCTGTAATAGGTGCGGTAGCCACCTAACGAAATCATATCGGTTTTCGCTGTTCCCGTGAATTTATCCGAAATAATAAAGCCATTTTCTGCATTGTATTGATCAAAAAACTGGCTCTGTGCCCAACCATAGCTCAATATTACACCTGCATGTTGATGACTGTGATTTTCACTCTGTTTGAAATACATATCATGTCCGAACTGTACAAAACCAGATTTCACATTCATACCGAAGCGATTTTTGCCTTGTAACCCTAAACGTTCGCCACTCATTCTTGCCCATAATTGCTTATCACGTACGATCGTGTCCCAACTAAAGGCTCGTTGTTCTCCCACTCGTTCATGCAATTTACCTAATTGAGCGAGTCCCATTTGACGATTGATAAATGGCTGTTGAATATATCCTGTCACTGACTTGCTGATAATATCAATATATATCGGCTTTTGAAGAATCTGCCCTGCCCCGACTGCTTCTGCATAAATCCCTCCAGGTACATATTCATTTTCTACTGGGGGAGTAATTGCCTGAAGTGTCCAATAATAACTGCCATTTCGTTTAGTTAATTGTGCTTCACCGGCATTGGTAGTTTCAGCTGAACCTGTAAATAGGTTGCCAGTGTGTTCACGATCTACTTTTACTACCGCAGGGGAGAATTGTTCTTCCAATGTTTGTTGAATGTCGCCAATAATGCCGGATTTCGTTCTAACGATCGTAACCTTAGTTGGATAGATATTACCTTTAATGTGTAACATATCGCTAGAAGATGTTTGCGGTTCTTGATTCCACACCGTATCAACCAATAATTCCCCACCGCCCTGATAATTTTTAACTGTAAACTCAGTTAATTGCGGGTTATCTGAGCCATCGGCTAAATCTAATGTTCCTAGATGAACAAAATCATTTACTTTAATATCCGCTGCATTATTGACATTGGTAGCAGCTTTCATGATATTGGTTAATGAGAAAGTTGCATCGGTCTGTAAATTTAATTGAGTGGCTTTAAATGTATCGAAAGTGATTTGATCGTCAATACCGATTTTACCTTTGTTAACTGTTAAGGTTGAAGGGGAAATGCCATATTGATTATTTTTGAAAAGTATAAGTGTTTCATTAGTATTGTGTTCAATATTACAGTTATAACAACGATTTATTGGCAATGTCACAGACGGTTCTGCTAATTTATTAACAACCAATTTTCCTGATAAAGAAATACCTCCTACAAGGTTTAAAGTGCCTGCTTTTGTATCGTCATCGTTACCAATTTGGAAATACTGTCTAACTGTAAGTGGTTTTTGAGCAATTAGATTTCCATAATTGACTATATGTGGTAAATAGGCGGATTGATCATTAATTTCTAATGCACCGCCATCTTTTAGGTATATTTGGCTATTTACACTGCGAATGCCTTGCCGCCCTAGATTGAATACAAGTTTTGAACCTTGATCTTCAATAGAAATGAATGCACTACCTCCATGATAACCAAAGTAATTATCATCATATTTTGCATTAGATTGAATTAATTCAGCTCCATTTTTAACATATAATTTTCCTGTAGAGCCTGAGCCACCAACATTTAAACGGTTATCAATAATTTCAACTTTTGTTTCCAAACCATCGACAATGAATGTCCCATCACCAGTTGCATGATTCCCAACATGAATTTCGCCTGTTTTTAGTTTAGTTCCATGATTGACAGTCAGTTTCCCAAAATTACCAGGGCCAATATAAGTATCATGAAAAGGATAATAGCCATCGGCATCCACTTGCTTTCCAGCTAGACCGTCACCCACGATCGCATTGCTTCTTTCGTAAACTGATCCTTCAGCAACCATATCGGCATAGCTGAATTCGGAGGTAAAAAATAAACTAGAAAGTATAATGGCAAGTTTTTTCTTCTTCATAATTTAACCTTGTATAAACTGGAAACAGTAGGGTGATTATAAAACAATTGCCATATGAAGAGCATATTTTTTAAACTTAATTTGATTAAAATCCAAATTAAAATAGATTAAGAAAGAGATATTATAGTTTGGAAAGCGTTATATTTAGCGGATGTTTAAATAGGATTTTTCGCATATTTAGACTATCTTTTTAGTGAGGGAATTACCCCCAATGCCACACTTGCCCCGATCATCACAAGGCAGGCAAAGAGCGTTTGTTCAAGCGAGATAGTTTCCCCAAGCAACACATAAGCAACCAGGGCGGTGGAAATCGGGAGTAGTAGTTCTAAAATTTGGTAAGTGATAATGCCCTGTTTTTGGATAATGTGAAAGGCAAGAATCATTCCTACCCCAATCGCATAAATGCCAAAAAGCAGTAAACTGGCGAGAAAAAGTGGGGAAAGTTGCTGAAGTTCGCCAATTTTGTCGGTTTGTACGCTGAAAAATAGGCTGATAAAGGCGGTGCTAAACGACGTAAAACAACTTAGGGTAAACACGTTGAGTTTGTTATTGGTAAATTTTACGATCAGATTTTGCACATTGCGGATCACGAGTGAGCAGAGCAAAAATAGCGAGCCGAGCCAAAAGCTGTCGCTAAGGTTTAACGCCTTGCCTGATGCAATAAAGCCCAAACAACCGACAAGGGTTAAACCACAGCCGATCCAAAATCGCAGGCTGCGGATTTTCTGTCGTTCATCATCAAAAAACAGTGCCGCCACCAGCACGCCAAATGGCATCGCAATCACGCCAAAAATCGCCCCCGTCACCGAATTAGTCACCGCCACGCCTTTCAAATAAAAGTACATATTGGCACACATCAACACCCCAACAAGCAGAGCAATGCCAAGCAATTTCGGCTGTTTAAGCAGTTGCCACAGCGATTGGCGATGGCGAAACCACACCCAAATCAGCAACATTACCGCCCCTGACAAAAAACGCACGCCGTTGTTGTTCAGCACATCAAGTTGCGTGCTGAAATAACGCAACAGCACAATATTCAGCCCAATGGCGAAAATATAGAGTAAATTGAGCGTAAATGGGTTCATAATCAGGGTAAAATAGTCAAAATGGGCGAATTTTAGCAAAAAGGACAGATGAAATGAAACAATATGATGTGGTGATTATCGGGGCAGGAGCGGCAGGGCTGTTTTGTGCGGCACAGCTTGGACAAGGCGGCAAACGAGTGGCGGTGTTGGATAACGGCAAGAAAATTGGACGGAAAATTTTGATGTCGGGCGGTGGTTTTTGCAATTTTACCAATCTTGACGTGACGCCAAGCCATTATTTGAGCCAAAATCGCCACTTCGTCAAATCCGCCTTGGCAGGATACAGCAACTGGGATTTTATTTCGCTCGTTGCCAGCTACGGCATTGCCTACCACGAAAAAGAGCTCGGGCAGCTGTTCTGCGATGAGAGTTCGCAACAGATTGTTGATCTGCTACAAGCCGAATGCGACAAAGGCAAGGTCGAGATTTTGCTGCGACAAGGGGTCACATCTTTAGAAAAATCTGCAAAATCTTTCGTTATCTCCACCCCTTGTGAAACCTACCACGCCGAGCAAGTGGTGATTGCCACAGGCGGACTGTCAATGCCAGGGCTGGGGGCGACACCGTTTGGTTATAAAATCGCCGAGCAGTTTGGCATTCCGATTGTGCCAATCCGTGCCAGCCTTGTGCCGTTTACTTGGAAAGAGAGCGACAAGCCATTTGCCAGTCTTTCGGGTATTTCATTGCCCGTGAGTGTGACTAATCGCCGAAAAACCTTTCAAAATCAACTGCTTTTTACCCACCGTGGTTTGTCTGGCCCTGCGATTTTACAGATTTCCAATTATTGGGAAATGGGCGAAAGCGTTGAGATCGATCTGTTACCGAATGAAAATATTGTCGAGATCTTGCAAGAACTTCGTCAATCTTCACCAAAATTGCAGTTAAAAACCGTGCTTGCTCGCCATTTTCCGAAAAAATTGGTTGAGCTGTGGTTGGAGCAAGATTTGCTGAAAGATCAAGGGATTGCTCAACTGAGCAAAGCGGATTTAGCCTTGCTCAACGAGTTTATTCACCACTGGCATTTTCTGCCAAATGGCACCGAAGGCTACCGCACTGCGGAAGTCACGATGGGCGGTGTGGATACGGATTATCTCTCATCACAAACGATGGAAGCGAAAAATGTCGCAGGCTTATATTTTATCGGCGAAGTGGTGGACGTCACAGGCTGGCTCGGCGGCTATAATTTCCAATGGGCGTGGTCGTCTGCCGTGGCGTGTGCGAAGGGGATTTTGAGATAAAAGAAAAGGGCATCAATGATGCCCTGATGTTGTCCTTTCGCTCCAATTGCTAAGTCCAACGAAAATGTAGTCCTGTTGCTCCAATTGCTAAGTCCTACGAATTTTTCTATGCCTGATGGTAATGCTCTGTGTGGGTTCTGTCAATGTTTTATATGAATTTTTGTAGAGCAAAAGCCCTTGGTCAGCCCAACGTTCAAATGCTTTTAACCCATCTCTTTTTTCATAAACACTAGCAATTTCATTAACAAATTCATTGGTGTTGATTCGTTTTCCTTGAGCAATCGCAATGATGATGGGCTGAATGCCCACAAATTCAAATGAGACGACAACTCGGCTGTTAGGCTGCGTATGAGATTTGAAAATATACGAAATAAATTGTTCATTTTCATTATGCAGTAAACGAGGCAATCGACTTAAAAAATGCTTATTTACACCGTGAAAATCATAAATTTTTCGTATTGTATTTTCCGTAATTTGCATATCAAGCTATGGAAATTGCACGGTATGAATAAGAAATTCAGGCGTTGGAAAACGAAATGCTTGATTTCGAGCAGACGACTTCTCACTTCTCAGCACCAGATCAATAAAAGCGGAAAGATTTGTGCATACCCTCTGCCAATCACTACTTACTCTTGTCATATTTCATCAAATACCTTAAACATCGAACAAAGAGTTTACATTTTTGGCTGAACGTCATCAGAATTTTTTATTAATTTTTCGATCTGTGTCGCAGAATTCGTTTACAAGGGGGTATTTTTTCTTGATTTTTTGCAAAATCACTTTACTGTTTAAATAAACAGGCTTACTATATGCCTATACAGTGTTTTGTTTATGGACTATGGTATGCTAACTCAACTTACGATCAATAATTTTGCGATTGTTCGCCATTTGGTATTAGAGCTAAACGAAGGAATGTCAGTCATTACTGGCGAAACAGGGGCGGGGAAATCCATTGGGATTGATGCCCTTGGGCTTTGTTTAGGCTATCGCTCCGAAAGCAGTATGATCCGCAACGGTGCCGACAAAGCGGATATTACTGCGACTTTCTCAATGCAACCGAATAGCCCTGCGTTTGAGTGGCTCAAACAGCACGAGTTGCTTGATGAAGATAATCCGCACGAGTGCATTTTACGCAGAATGATCAACCTTGAAGGACGTTCTAAAGCCTTTGTCAATAACCGCCCGTTGCCTGTTTCACAACTGCGAGAGTTGGGGCAATATCTGATTCATCTCAATGGGCAACACGCCCCACAATTATTACTGAAAAGCGAATATCAGCTCGAATTGGTGGATAATTACGCCGATTTGCACGGTTTATTGGCACAAATGGCGGAGCAATATCACGCTTGGCGGAAATTACACAAGCAAGTCAAAAATTTTCATCAGCAATGCCAAGAAAACGATGCCCGCAAGCAGTTGTTGCAATATCAAGTGGAAGAACTGGATGAATTTGCGATTAAAGACGGCGAATTTGAACAGCTAGAAGAAGACCAATCTCGCCTTGCCAATGCCGAGCAGTTGATTGAATTGTCACAATCGGTGCTTGATAGCTTGTCTGACAACGACTTAAACGTGGATTCAATGCTCTATCGGGCAATTCGAGATTTGGAAGAACTGGTGGAAATGGACAGTGGCTATCAATCGGCTTTGGATATGCTGCACGAAGCCTTGATTCAAGTGCAAGAGGCGAGTTCAGAAATCAATCATTTAGCCAGCAATATTGAGCAAGATCCCGAATTGCTGAATGAACTGGATAATCGTATCAGCAAAGCAATTCAACTGGCTCGCAAGCATCAAATTCCAACGGAAAAATTGTGGCAACATCATCAAACCTTACAGCAAGAACTGGAAACGTTGCTGGATTTTGAACAGAATGAAGAACAGTTGATTGCCGATGAAAAAATTGCTCATCAGCGTTGTGTGGAACTGGCTGAACAGATTTACCAAAAACGCCTTGAAGCAGGGCAAAAACTCTCGCAACAAGTGACCGAGCAGATCAAATTATTGGCAATGGAAAATGGCGAATTTTTCATTGATGTGCAACACAATTTAGACAAACTCTCGCCAAACGGGGCGGATTTTGTTGAGTTTAATTTACGCAGTAACTTGGGACAACAGGCCCAACCGTTAGCGAAAATTGCCTCGGGCGGCGAACTTTCACGGATTTCATTGGCGGTGCAAGTGCTCACAGCGAATAAACTCTCCACGCCAACCATTATTTTTGATGAAGTTGATGTGGGGATCAGTGGCCCGACCGCCACGGTGGTCGGCAGATTGTTACGTCAGCTCGGCAAAAAGTGTCAGGTGTTGTGTGTAACGCACTTGCCACAAGTGGCGAGCCACGGCAATCATCACTTCAATGTGCAAAAATATGTGGAAAACAACCAAACTGAAACACAGATGAGTTTGCTCACGCCAAAAGAGCGAGTCAATGCCTTGGCACGCCTGCTCGGCGGCACAACCATTACCGATGCGGTGCTTGCCAACGCCCAAGAAATGTTGGATTTAGTGGAAATCGAATAGTCATTGAAGGGCATATTGAGTAGAATGGCTAGAACAAGCGGTTAGATATTATCCACAATTTGCAAAATGAAACTCGCAAGCTATTCTCACACAGAATCTGAACTTCTCGACAAAGCTCGTTGGCTCGCTGGCTTTCGCTTGGGCGAAATTGCCCAGTTACTCAACATTACTGTGCCCCTTGATTTGAAAAAAGATAAAGGCTGGGTGGGAATGTTGATTGAAACCGCTCTTGGTGCGAAAGCAGGCAGCAAACCTGAGCAGGATTTCGCTCATTTAGGCATTGAATTGAAAACTATTCCAGTCAATTCGCAAGGCTTACCACTCGAAACCACGTTCGTCAGCCTCGCGCCGCTGACACACAATCACGGCATTCTGTGGCAGACCTCCCACGTTCGCCACAAATTGCAACGGGTGCTTTGGATTCCTGTGGAAGGCGAACGAACCATTCCTGTTGCCGAACGCCGAATTGGTATGCCGATTTTGTGGTCGCCGGCTGTCGAACAAGAGCATCGCTTACAACGAGATTGGGAAGAGCTGATGGAACTGATTGTGTTGGGACGACTTACCGAGATCAATGGAAAATTAGGCGAAGTGCTGCAACTTCGCCCGAAAGGGAGAAACAGTAAAGCCTTAGCCAATGCAGTGAATGAAAAAGGCGAACCGATTCAGTCTTTGCCACTGGGTTTTTATTTACGAAAATCCTTCACCGCCGAGATTTTGCAATGTTTTTTGTCTAACAAGACTGAAAACCCTCAACTTTTTTGATGACTCTCAATCCAGTTTAAGCGGCTACAAGGGGGTGAGAAAAATGGCGTTTTTGCAAAATTTTAGGCTACGAGTTAACTTTCTGTACAGCAACAAACTGCGTATGCAAATTCTCCACGGGCGGTGGCATTTGTAAGTAGTAGCCTTGGCGTTGGATTGTTTCGAGTACGTCTTGATTCTCTGCCCCTTGCAAGGCTTTCTCGCCAGCCAAATTGAACAACATCACTAATTCAGGTTTGCCAAAAATCTGACGAAGTTCATCTGGTACGGTATCAAACTGATCCCGTTTTGCCACATAAAGATACATACCTTCTTTTCGTGAGCTTTTATAAATTGCACATAACATATTGATTTCCTTTAATATTCATCATCATAGGCTCCGCCACGATAGTTATCAAAGCGGGAATATTGTCCTTGGAAGGTTAACCGCACGCGTCCAATCGGGCCGTTACGTTGCTTACCGATAATGATCTCGGCAATGCCTTTCAGATCAGAGTTGTCGTGATAAACCTCATCACGGTAAATAAACATAATTAAGTCGGCATCTTGTTCAATCGAGCCTGATTCACGCAAATCGGAGTTCACAGGGCGTTTATCCGCACGCTGTTCTAGGCTACGGTTCAGCTGGGAAAGGGCGACCACAGGCACTTCCAGCTCTTTGGCAAGGGCTTTAAGTGAGCGAGAAATCTCGGCAATTTCTAAGGTACGATTATCGGCAAAGCCAGGGGCTCGCATTAACTGCAAATAGTCGACCATAATCAAACTCAAGCCCCCGTTTTCACGGTAAACCCGTCTGGCACGGGAACGCAATTCCGTGGGAGTCAGACCTGAGCTGTCGTCAATATAGATATTACGCCGTTCTTGCAAAATTGCCATTGTGCTGGAAATTTTTGACCAATCTTCATCGTCCGTAATCTGTCCTGTGCGGATTTTGGTCTGATCCACCCGTGAAAGCGATGCCAACATACGCATCATAATTTGGTCAGCAGGCATCTCAAGGCTGAAAATCAGTACAGGTTTGTTCGGTTTTTTCACAATGTTGCCGTTTTCATCGGTCGCTTCAATGTCGAGCAACGAGGCATTTTCGCATAAATTCATCGCAAACGTGGTTTTCCCCATTGACGGGCGAGCGGCAACGATAATCAAATCGGACGGTTGCAACCCTGCTGTTTTTTTATCCAAATCTTCAAAACCGGTGGAAACGCCCGTGACCCCCCCTTTATTTTTTGATGAGGAAAGCATTTCAATGCGAGCCAAGGTATCGAGCAAAATCGCATCAATATTTTTCGGGCCATCATCACTGGCTGTACGTTTTTCCGCAATGTGGAACACCGTGCGTTCTGCTTCATCTAGCACATCTTTCACCGACATTCCTTTCGGCTGATAGCTGATTTCTGCAATTTTATGCCCTGCGGCAATCAATTCACGCCGAATCGCACGTTCGCTGATAATGTCAGCATAAGTCAGCACGTTCGCTACACTTGGCGTATTTTTAGACAGTTCCGCTAAATAAGCAAAGCCCCCGACATCTTCCAAGATCCCTTTGTTCTTTAAGGCTTGGTCGATAGTAATCAAATCAATCGGTTGATGATGACGAGTAAGCTCAACCATTTGTTCAAAAATCAGGCGGTGAGCAAAATGGTAAAAATCGCTGGCTTGCACACGCTCTGCCACGTTGTCCCACTGCTCGTTGTTTAACATCACTGCCCCAAGTACCGCTTGCTCAGCTTCAATGGAATGGGGAGCGACATTGATCTGCTCCACTTGGGGATCTTTCGGTTTCTCAAATTTTTTAGGGGTTGCTTGTGCCATAACGGTTCTCAATATTGGATGACAAGGGGGTAGTTTAGCGGAAAAATCTGCAAAATTGACTTAAAACAGATCCCAAATTGGCTTACATTGTGCGGGTAGGATTAGCCCTTTGCCTAATTCGATCCAACCTGCTGGATAATGAAAATCGGAGCCTGCGGAACTGTATAGGTCAAATTCGGTAGCCCAACGGGCAAGTAATTGGCGTTGATCAGGCGTTTGTCCACAACCTGCGACTTCAATGCCGTCACCGCCTGCCTGTTTAAACTCCTCGATCAAACGGCGAACCCAACGGGCGGTGAATTTATAACGCAGTGGGTGGGCAACGCAAATCACACCACCTGCTTGGTGTGTGGCGGCAATGGCTTCTTCCATTGAACACCAGATAGGTTTGACATAAGCTGTTTTGCCCATTCCCAAATAACGTTTGAACGCCTGTTCATCATTATTCACATAGCCATTGGCGACCAAAAAACGGGCATAATGTGCCCGGGTGATTTCACCACTGGCAAGCGACTTTGCTCCCTCATAAGCATTAGGAATGCCTGCTTTGGCGAGTTTTTCGCCAATTTGCTCTGCTCGAGTTTGGCGTAATTCGGCTTGGCGGTGTAGCAATTCGCACAGTTGGGCATTCTGCTCATCAATATTCAACGCAGTGAGATGAATCGTTTTACCTTGCCATAAAATCGAAATTTCCACGCCAGTAATCAGGCTAATCGGCAACGACTGTGCCGCCTGCTTGGCTTCGGCAACACCGGCGATGGTGTCGTGATCGGTGAGTGCTAACATTCCCACTTGCTGCTCAAACGCACGTTGCACCAATGCTGTGGGCGTTAACAAGCCGTCAGATGCGGTACTATGGCTGTGTAAATCTCGAATCATAAGTCAGTGTGTTGGAAAAAAGTTTGGCTATTATACGCCAAAATAAAAAGCCACGGCAGTGACCGTGGCTATTTACTGGTACAAAATTAGTCCTTTTTCTCGCAAGATTTGATTGCCACCGACCACTCAGCACCTGATTTAATCTTATATTTATCCGCAAAGCTGTCCATATTTAATGCAAAAGACACATTGAGTAAGCTGTTCAAATATAGTAATGGGCGACCTTCGTCCACATCGCCAAAACTGCTTTTATACGGCATTGCCCCTGTGTAACGCACTTTGCTCTCTTTTTCGGTTTTCTCGCTAATTTCAACGCAAACTCGACCCTCTTTTTGAATACCTGATTCCGCTAATAAACTTTCGCCGATATTCGTCCAAATGTTGCCATATTGAATATCCAATACGGGAATATTGCCTTTCAGCACACCCTCTTCAAGGCTCGGTTGTTGATAACTAATCTGTTCAACTTTGGGTTCAAGCTCTGGCCCTACTTGCTCAAAACTAATCACACCTGATGCCAATCTTGCACCAGTAAATGCGTACACATCACGACCGTGGAAGGTATAAGATTTTTCAGAACCTTCTAAACGGTTGGTCTGTTCATCAATTTGACGCACCGATTCAATGCCAAAATGTTCCGCCACAAGGGTTAAGGTGCCGTTATCTGGCGTAACGAAATAGTGCCCTGTTTTGGTTTTTAGCACTACCGATTTACGATCCGTCCCCACCCCAGGATCCACCACACTCACAAATACCGTCCCTTTCGGCCAATAGGTTGCTGTTTGATATAAACGATATGCCGCTTCCCAAATATTATAAGGTGGAATTTCGTGGGTTAAGTTGAACATTTTTAAATCAGGATCAACGCCAAACGCTACGCCCTGCATCGCAGAGACTGCCCCATCTTTTAGGCTAAAATCGGTTTGTAGCACTAAGGCATTTTTTGCAGATTTTTCAGAAGATGTCTCCCCTTGCACCACAGGTGATGAAGAAGATGACGTATTGGCGAAAGCAACGGACGATAGCGTAGCAGAAAAAGCGACGAAAGAGAGTGCAAGCAGGGTTTTGTTCATAGAGCGATCCTTATCTTTTTTGAATGTTGTGAGTGTGTTAAAAATGATAAGGAATAGTAATCGGAAGGGTAAAAATTGTCTAGATGTCAAGCGATTTATTTTTACAAGGGGGGGAGAAAATCCAAGATTTTGCAAAATCCCCCTTCTATCAATCAATCTAATGCTTGCCAAATAGCACATTCAACGCAGCCAGTTTGTCAGCTTTGCTTGTGGCTTGCTCTGCCACTTTATTCAAATCGCTGACCAACTGCTCGGTTTTCGGATCGGCTTTGTATTGCACTTTTGGGCTGTCGGACAGCTGTTCGGCGTATGCAATCAAATCGTCCAGCAGCTGCAATTTTTCAGGCTGATCGTGATGAAGCTGATACAGCTCATCAATCGATTTGCTAAAACGTTCTGCTTTCTCATCAATTTGCTGATGGCAATATTTCTGCCACCGCACTTGCTCAGCACGGGTCAGGGTTTCAGGGTAATGCCTTGCCCGATAGTGAAACAGCAATTTTTCCACACGTGGATCGGCAAATTTCAAGCCGTGATTGGCAAGCTCCGTCGGCGAAAGCGTGCGTAAGATTGCCATATTGTTTTTATCCGCTGGCGGAAAAAAGCCGTCATACAAACTGGTTTCGACATTCGGTGATTCGGGAAAAGTGCGATCTTCGCTGAAAATCTCAATCACTTTTTCTCGCACCACATTTTTATTGGCTTTGAGCAATTTGAGATTCTCCAAACAGGCTTGGCGATCAATGCCTAACCGTTCGGCATTTTCAGGCAGCAACGTTTTGGCAGGAGCAAGAATCGGGCATTTGTTGATATGCACCAATTTGAGCGGGACGTGATCAATGCCCTGCTCTACCAGCTCGGCTTTTTTGGTGTAAAGCCGTTCTCGCAAAAGTTCAGCTGATTCATTGATGAGATGTTGAATGTTGCCAGCAAGATCGCAGACGATCACTGCATTTTGATTGGTTGGGTGCCACGCAAGCGGGGCGATCCACGCCGTGTTTCCCCGATAATTACCAAGCATTCCCGAGACGTGCACCAGTGGCATCATTTCCCCCGTGTCGATCATCGCCTCCAACGGCTTTTTACCCCGATTGTCAAAGAAAAATTGGAACAATTTCGGCTGTTTTTGCTTAATCAATTTTGCCATTGCAATCGTGGCATACACGTCTGCCATCGCATCGTGAGCGTTTTCGTGAGCAATGCCGTTGACTTTGGTCAGATTTTCTAATTTGAAACTCGGCATTCCATCTTCATCATACGCCCATTGAATGCCATCTGGTCGCAACGCATAGCAGGCTCGCACCACATCAAGCAAATCCCAACGTGAATTACCGTTTTTGTAGCTGTATTCGTAAGGGTCAAAAAAGTTGCGGAAGAAGGTGTAGCGAGTCATCTCGTCATCATAACGAATGTTGTTATAGCCCATAATGCAGGTGTTGGGCTGACTAAATTCGTGATGAATTCGTTCGGCAAATTCAGGCTCGCACAAACCTTGCTCATTGCATAATTGCGGCGTGATGCCTGTGACCATAACGGCTTCGGGCGAAGGCAAATAATCAGGCGTTTGCTTGCAGTAAAACATTACAGGCTCGCCGATAATATTAAATTCGCTGTCGGTGCGAATCCCCGCAAACTGGGCAGGACGGTCGCTGGCAGGATTGACGCCAAAACTTTCAAAGTCGTAGATAAAAAAAGTAGGTGGGTTCATAGTCGTGATTGATCTTGCAAATTTGCTGAATTGTAACACACTCTTTAGAGATGATGTGCTTGCCGAATTTTCACCAACAAGGCATCACAACATTGATCCAGCAAACGGTAGGTTTCATCAAAATCGCCTGTGTACCACGGGTCAGGGATATGATCGTGCGGTAAGTTTTCGCATAAGGTGGTAATTTGGAACAATTTTTCGGGATATTCGCCGAAAATCTGCTCAAGATCTCGCAAGTTGCTGTTATCCATTGCAATCAGATAATCAAACTGCTCCCAATCGTTTTTCCGCACTTTTCGGCTGGTAAAGCCACGGTTATCGATCTGATGTTTCGCCAAAGTTTGAGCCGTGCCGTGGTTCATATTTTCGCCATCGTGCCAACCTGATGTGCCTGCACTGTCGGTAAAAATCTGATGGTCTAAATGGGCTTGGCGAATTTTTTCACGCATTACAAACTCCGCCATCGGCGAACGGCAAATATTGCCAAGGCAGACAAATAAAATGTGGATTTGGGGTTGCATAAACCTTCCTAACAAGGGGGTGAGATTTTCAATCTTTGTGTAAAATGATTATCTCAATATTTTTAGCTCTTTAATATTTTTTCTATTATACTTAATCATACATTTTCTCGTGAGAACAGCAATGAAAACATTTTATAGATTCCTATCACTGGGTATTTTTGTGGTCTTAACAGGCTGTCATTCCATCTACAACGCCCCAACAGAAGTAGCAAAACCTGCGGTGGAAATTCCGCATACGGATGCCAAGTGGCAACAGCATTTAGCCCAATTACAGCAGATCAAAGGCTACACCGCCAAAGGGCAATTTGGCTACATTTCCCCTGAAAAACGTTTTTCTTCGCATTTTGATTGGCAATACCAAACCCCAACGCAATTTAGTTTGACGATGTCGTCTAATCTTTCCAGTAAGTCGTTGAAATTGCAACGTAATGTCCGTGGCATAACTGTTTCCGACAGCGAAGGGCGTTCTCGTACCGAAACCGATGTAAATAAATTGATGCAGGAGATTATCGGCGTATCCTTCCCGATCGACCAGTTTGCCTATTGGGTGAAAGGTCAGCCAGAACAAGGCTCGCAGTATATCATCAACGAAAAACGCCAACTTTCCCAATTCAACTATGCGGTAAATGGTACAACGTGGAAAGCCACTTTCGTGGAATATCACGAAGATCGCCAGCCGAATTTACCGAAGTTGATTGTGCTGGAAAATGGCAAGCAGACTTTGAAAATTCGGGTTGATCAGTGGGTTTATTAATGAAAAAACACACTTTCCCTAGCCCTGCCAAACTCAACCTATTTTTATACATCACTGGCAAACGTGCTGACGGCTACCACGAATTACAAACCTTATTCCAATTCTTGGATTTTGGCGATGACATTGAGATCGCTGTTCGCCAAGATCCTGACATTATTCTGACCAATTCACTTGACGGCGTGCCTGTTGAGCAGAATCTGATCTACCGAGCGGCAAAATTATTGCAACAACATACCGCTTGCTCGCAGGGAGCAAATATCGGCATTACAAAACGCCTGCCAATGGGCGGTGGTGTCGGCGGTGGGTCGTCTAATGCGGCAACGGTATTAGTGGCACTCAACCAGCTTTGGAACACGGGGCTTTCCCTTGAACAGCTTGCCGAATTGGGCTTACAACTGGGGGCGGATGTGCCGATTTTCGTGCAAGGCTTTGCCGCTTTTGCCGAAGGGGTGGGCGAAAAACTCACGCCTTGCTCGCCACCTGAAAAATGGTATTTGGTGTTAAAGCCCAATGTGTCGATCTCCACAGCCCTGATTTTTCAGCACCCTGATCTACCACGCAATACGCCGAAACGATCCTTGGATCAGCTATTCCGCACAAATTGGGCAAACGATTGCGAAAAAGTTGTCCGAGATCATTATTCTGTAGTTGATGATCTGTTGGCTTGGTTGATACAATACGCACCGTCTCGGCTCACAGGCACAGGTGCTTGTGTGTTTGCAGAATTTGAAACTGAAGCGGCTGCCCGCCACGTTTTTGAGCAGAAACCTGAACATATTCAAGGGTTTATCGCTAAAGGGCAAAATATTTCGCCACTTCATCAACAACTGAATTTATTTCCCACTTTATAACCTAGAGGTTCCCCGACAATGCCTGATATTAAACTCTTCGCAGGAAACGCTACGCCTGAACTAGCAAAACGAATTGCTGAACGTCTTTATATTTCCCTTGGCGATGCAACCGTTGGTCGTTTCAGTGACGGCGAAATCCAAGTACAAATCAACGAAAATGTGCGTGGCGGAGATATTTTCATCGTGCAATCCACCTGTGCCCCAACCAACGATAACTTAATGGAATTGATCGTAATGGTTGATGCGCTTCGCCGTGCATCTGCAGGACGTATTACTGCCGTTATCCCTTACTTCGGCTACGCTCGCCAAGATCGCCGTGTACGTTCAGCTCGTGTGCCAATCACCGCTAAAGTGGTAGCAGACTTCCTGTCAAGCGTAGGCGTGGATCGCGTGCTGACCTGCGACTTGCACGCAGAGCAAATTCAAGGTTTCTTCGATGTGCCAGTGGATAACGTATTCGGCTCGCCTGTGTTATTAGACGATATTTTGAAAAAAACCGACTTAGTCAATCCAATCGTCGTTTCTCCAGATATTGGTGGCGTAGTGCGTGCCAGAGCAGTGGCGAAATTGCTTAACGATGCAGATATGGCAATCATCGACAAACGCCGTCCAAAAGCGAATGTCTCACAAGTAATGCACATCATCGGTGATGTGGCAGGTCGTGACTGTATCTTAGTTGATGATATGATCGATACGGGTGGCACCTTAGTCAAAGCGGCGGAAGCTTTAAAAGAACGTGGAGCACGCCGCGTGTTTGCTTATGCAACTCACGCCGTATTCTCAGGTTCTGCGGCGAAAAACTTAGCCAATGATGCCTTAGATGAAGTGGTAGTAACAGATACCATTCCACTTTCCGCCGAAATTCGTGCCTTAAATAAAGTGCGTGTGCTGACCCTTTCTGGAATGCTTGCTGAAGCCATTCGCCGTATCAGCAACGAAGAGTCGATCTCGGCAATGTTCAGCCACTAATTTTTGAAAAGCCCAACAGAGTTTGGGCTTTTTTGTATCTAGTGCATACTGGTAGGGTGGGCTTTAGCCCACCAACTAATCTAATTATATGCTGTATTGGTGGGCTAAAGCCCACCCTACATTTAAGGACGTTGATAATGCTCTACCCCCTAATCCGCAAAGCCCTGTTCGCGATGGATGCCGAACAAGCTCACCATTTTTCAATCCAAGCCCTGAAATTATTGGGCGTTGTGCCACCATTTCATTGTTTGCCTGATAACCCTGTGAACGTAATGGGATTGCGGTTCAAAAACCCAATCGGCTTAGCGGCTGGGGCAGACAAAAATGGCGAAGCGATTGACGGCTTTGCCCAGCTCGGCTTTGGCTTTATTGAAGTTGGCACAGTAACTCCAGTGGCACAAGACGGCAATCCACGCCCACGCCAATTCCGTTTGCCTGAAGCCGAAGGCATTATCAATCGTAATGGATTCAATAACCTAGGCGTTGATGTGCTGATTGAGAACGTGAAAAAAGCGAAATATCGTGGCGTATTGGGGATCAATATTGGCAAAAATGCCACCACACCGATAGAAAACAGCTTGGACGATTATCAAATCTGCTTACGCAAAGTCTATCCGCACGCCAGTTATGTAACGGTCAATATCTCATCGCCCAACACCAAAAACTTGCGTTCCTTGCAATATGGCGAAGCCTTGGACGATCTCCTTCACTCACTTAAAGCCGAACAAGCCACCCTGTCGCAAACCTTCGGCAAATACAAACCACTGGTATTGAAAATCGCCCCTGATTTAAGTGCAGAAGAAATTGCTTCCGTGGCAGATAGCTTAATTCGCCACCACATTGACGGCGTGATTGCAGGCAACACCACCCTTTCTCGTGATACGGTGGCAGGCTTACCGAATGCTGAACAGCAAGGCGGATTGAGCGGCAAGCCACTCAATGCATTAAGCACCAAAGTGATTGCTCAATTGAGCCAAGAACTGAAAGGACAAATCCCGATTATCGGTAGCGGCGGAATCCACTCCGTCCAATCAGGGCAGGAAAAAATTGAGGCAGGGGCAAGTCTATTACAACTCTATTCGGCAATGATTTATCAAGGAGCTGAATTAATTCAGCAGTTGGTCAAACAAATAAAAATTTAAGTGCAGTTTCTCATCAATCTTTTTCTATATAATCAATGTGTCACAACGAGAAATTTATGCAACCAAGTATTACTTATCCAACCGTTTATGTACTCGGCAACGGACAGCTTGGCAGAATGCTTCGCTACGCTGGCTTGCCGTTAGATATTGATGTTCGCCCTTTGGCATTTGATGCCCCTGTGTTTGAGATTGAGCCAAACAGCCTGATTACCGCCGAAATCGAGCGTTGGGCAGACACGCCACTCACTCGCTTGCTCGGCAGCCACCCGAATTTTGTCAATTTGAATGTGTTTGGCAAATTGGCGGATCGCTTAACTCAGAAATCGTTGCTCGATCAATTACAACTTGCAACCTCGCCGTGGCAGTTATTGGAATCCCCCGAACAATGGCAGCAAGTATTTGAAAACATTGGCGAAAAAGTGGTAGTAAAACGCCGTACGGGTGGCTATGACGGGCGGGGTCAATGGATTGTGACGAAAGACAACATTGAGCAGATCACGCCTGATCTGTTTGGTGAGGTGATTGCCGAAAAATTCATTCCGTTTGACGGCGAAGTGTCATTGGTTGGGGCAAGATTCCGCAATGGCGACACCCGTTTTTATCCCGTTACCCATAACCTGCAACAAAACGGCATTTTGCGGTATAGCGTGATGAATACCAATTTGCCACATCAAGCTCAGTTCCAACAGCAAGCAGAACAGATGCTTGGGGCGATTATGCAAGAGCTGGAGTATGTCGGCGTAATGGCAATGGAATGTTTTATCGTGGGCGATAAATTGCTGATCAACGAACTCGCTCCTCGAGTGCATAATAGCGGACATTGGACACAACTGGGCTGTTCTGTCAGCCAATTTGAGTTGCATTTGCGTGCCTATTAGATCTACCAACCCCAGAACTTAAGCCGATTGCCCCAAGTGTGATGATCAACTTGATCGGTATTGAACATAGCAATCAATGGCTGGCTCAACCGTTCAGCCAACTGCATTGGTATGGCAAAGAAGTGCGTGCAGGACGTAAAGTAGGGCATATCAATCTGTGCCATCAAGATAAAGCAGAATTGACTACCCTACTCCAGCAATTCAAACCGCATTTAACTGATGATTTCCATTCAGGGTTGGAATGGGCGATCACGAAATTAGTTTAAACGTTCCGCTTTTTCTGAGCCACCACAAATTGAGCGTGTAAATTCTCTTCAGGTGGCGGCATTTGTAAATAATAGCCTTGTGTTTGAATTTTTTGCAAAACATCCTGATTATCTACCCGCTTGAGTGGTTTATCTCCTGCTAAATTAAACAGCATCACTAATTCAGGCTTGCCAAACATTTGGCGAAGCTCCTCTGGCACAACATCAAATTGTTCCCGTTTTTCCACATAAAGATACATTCCTTCTTTACGTGGACTCTTATAAATTGCACATAACATATTCATTTCCTTTTAACAAAATTCAATGGCTTACAACAAGGTTTCACCTAAGAAACTTTTAGGGCTTATTATATAAGAATATTTTATACTCCAATTGAGAAATTTGTCTTAATCTATTCGATTTTTAGCACCTATTCTGGATCTCCTCATACTCAGATACCCATTTTTAAATAATGAGTTAAGAGAAAGTTAATCTAATACTTACCTTTCCCCAAAACACAAAACAAAAACCCCAGCCACTTTGTTAGCTAGCTGGGGACAAATAAAATCCTGATGGTGCCTTACTCTCACATGGGGAACTCCACTACCATCGGTGTCACTGCGTTTCACTTCTGAGTTCGGAATGGAGTCAGGTGGTGCCACATCATTCTGGTGATAATCGTTGATGACACAGAATTTTACTTTGTCATACTCCATTTTTAGACATAATTATTTAAACAGATTTAAGAATTTAGATAATTCTCCTAATCTTGATAACGAAAATAAAGTCTGTAAAGAGATAAATCTATTAATAGACTTTATTAAGTACTCTTCGGTCATACCAGATTCAAGATCCATACCTAAACAAATATTCCCATCATCATTTTTATAGATCTTCACAAAACGTTTTTCCTTGTTCCACTCGTTCATTTCTTTGTATGACATATCAAAATCATCAAACATCATAAATATCCCCAAAGAACCATCACTATAACTATTATTAAGTATATAATTCATACTATCTTTACTGAACCTAATAAAACCAGATTTCAAAATTCTCACATTGTCATAATCCTCTCCTTCCAAAATAGATACTAGTTGTCTATCCGTGAATTCATCGAAAACTTCTTCATAAGAACTACTCATAGATACCACCTCCATTTTTATCACATCCAAGTTTTAATGATAATTTATCTCTTTGTTGAGCAACTAAACCCACATCATATACTAATTTATCTGCCATATTATTTAAATCATATTGATATCTATTACCCATTGCATCGGTATAGAATTTCTTACCGTTTTCAAATTTTAGTATTAACATTTTTTATGCCTCTCATAAAGCTTGTAACATCTGAATAACGCTATGTTTTTATTCAGCACTATTTATTTGTTCCCCTTGCTATGCAAGGGGAACAATGGGATTATCCCATTAGCTGGTTGTTTTTTAGGCATAATAAAAACCCCTAACATATCACTATGCTAGGGGTTGGTATAAAACCCTGATGGTGCCCTACTCTCACATGGGGAAACCCCACACTACCATC
>JAUMYT010000001.1:113628-162114 GCA_030528525.1 Pasteurellaceae bacterium | reverse complement strand
CTTCGCTAATCCGCTCAATAGCGGTTTGAATGTGGCGGTGAATGCGGGGATTTTGCTGGCTCAGTGGTATCAGAGCCAAATGATCTAATTATCACTAGGGGGATTTTGCAAAATCTTGGATTTTCTCACCCCCTTGTTAGTGAAAATGACTGCACGGATATAAACGTTTAACCAAACAAATGACGATTTGCCACGAGCTGCTCACGGGTGAGGCTAAACACACCGACACCGCCGTGTTTAAATTCGAGCCAGTTAAACGGCACGCTTGGGAACTGTTCGATTAAATGCACCATACTGTTGCCGACTTCGCATACTAAAACGCCATTGTCAGACAAATAGTTCGCCGCACGAGCGAGAATTCGTTTGGTAATGTCTAAGCCGTCTTCGCCTGAACCCAACGCCATTTCGGGCTCGTGGTGGTACTCTTCAGGCATTGAATCCAAATCTTCCTGATCCACATACGGTGGGTTGGTGATGATCAAATCGTAATGATCTTGCGGCAGGCTCTCAAACAGATCCGATTGCATTGGGAACACTTGCTCGTTTAGTTGGTGGCGTTCGATGTTGATCTCCGCCACGTTTAATGCATCAACAGAGAGATCGACCGCATCAATTTCTGCGTTCGGGAAGCGTTTGGCACAGGCAATCGCAATGCAGCCACTGCCGGTACACATATCCAAAATGCGTTTTGGCTCGGTGCGTAAAATGCCCGTGAAGCCTTCTTGAATCAGCTCGCCGATTGGCGAACGTGGAATAATCACGCGTTCGTCCACATAAAATTCCAAGCCCGAAAACCACGCCGAATTCGTCAAGTAGGCGACAGGTTTCCGCAAGCCCAAGCGTTGTTTGACCAGTTCGCAAATTCGCTGTTTTTCAACTAAGGTCAAGCGAGATTGGTATAAACTTTCAGGGGCATCGACAGGCAGGGCAATGGCACTGAGCACAAGCTGATGGGCTTCGTCCCACGGATTGTCGTGCCCGTGTCCGTAATAGAGATCGGACGCATTAAAATAGCTGTATGCCCAACGCATCATATCTAAAATGCTTTTCAGCTCTTTTTCGGGCTGAGATTGAGCAATGTCGTCAAGTAGGTCAAGGTTGTAGTTAAACATAATGGTTCCTTAATCGGAAGGGCGTATGCAATACGCCCCTATATTGAATGTCGTGAGAAATTGTGGATTTATACCACATTTCCCTTTATGTTAGAATGTTGCGATTTAATTTAAGGACGAAATAATGATTGATAATGATGAATTGGCTCTTTTTCGTGAGGCGATTAAAGGCACGAAGAAGATTGAACAAAACACCTTTGTGCCGAAAAACGAAGTGAGCAAGCGGGTAGATGAAATCCGTGAACAGAAACAGCACGCCGATACGCTGTTCTATTTTTCCGATGAATATGAGCCGTTGTTGACCGAAGAGAATGAGAAAGTTCGCTACCGCCGTGAAGATGTGGATCCCTACATTTTAAAGCAACTTCGGCGGGGCGATTTTCACCCTGAACTCTTTTTGGATCTGCACGGTTTAACTCGTGAGCAAGCCAAAAAAGAGCTGGCGAGTTTGATTATGGCGTGCGAAAAAGAGAACGTGTATTGTGCCAGTATTATGACAGGCTACGGCACGCGGGCGTTGAAATATCAAATACCCCGCTGGTTGGTGCAACACCCGAAAGTGATCGCCCTGCACCAAGCCCCAAGAGAGTGGGGCGGCGATGCGGCGATTTTGATTTTGGTCGAGCAAATTCGCAATAATGACGAGTTTCGTCGATAATTCTCTCTACCGTAGGGTGGGCTTTAGCCCATCATCAAAATTTAAGATTGAATTGATGGGCTAAAGCCCATCCTACAAAATAAAAGCAATATTATGAAAATTATCATTCTCGGGGCGGGGCAGGTTGGTGCAACGCTAGCAGAAAATTTGGCGAACGATGACAACGACATCACGTTGATTGATGACGACCAAGCACGGCTTACGCCTTTGCAGGACAAACACGATCTGCGAGTGCTAAAAGGCAATGCGGCATCGCCACGCATTTTGCGTGAAGCAGGGGCAAGCGATGCGGATCTGATTGTGGCGGTGACCCACAGCGATGAGAGCAATATGATCGCCTGCCAAATCGCCTACACCTTGTTCAATATTCCGACCAAAATCGCTCGCATTCGCAACCCCGACTATGTGCGAGAGCGTGATGCGTTATTCAACAACAAGGTGTTACCGATTGACCACATCATCGCCCCAGAATTGTTGGTAACCAAAGAAATTTTACGCCTGATCGACTACCCCGGGGCGTTGCAAGTCGCCCATTTCGCCAACGAATTAGTCAGCTTGGTGAGCGTCAAAGCCTACTACGGTGGGCCTTTGGTCGGCTACCCGATTTCCGCCTTGGGCGATCATCTGCCCCATATTGAAGCTCGGATTGTCTCTATTTTCCGCCAAGAAAAAGCCTTTGTGCCACAAGGCTCAACCATCATCGAAGCAGGCGATGAAGTGTTTTTCATCTGTGCCACCCAGCACATCAAAGCGATTATGGCGGAGCTACAACGCCTTGAAAAACCGCACAAACGGGTGATGATTATCGGCGGCGGCAACATTGGCACGGCATTGGCAAAAGAGCTAGAAGAAAAATGTAGCGTAAAATTGATTGAGCGTGATGCCGAAAAAGCCACCAAACTTGCCGAAAAACTGTCGAAAACCTTGATTCTGCACGGCGATTCGTCCGATGAAGAGTTGCTGTTTGAAGAGCATATCGAAAATGTCGATCTCTTTTTAGCTCTCACCAGCGATGATGAAGCGAACATTATGTCCGCCTTGCTTGCCAAACGTTTAGGGGCGAAAAAAGCGATTGTGTTGGTGCAACGGGTGGCATATTTGCACTTAATTCAGGGCGGTACCATTGATATTGCCCTTTCGCCACAACAAGCGACCATTTCGGCGTTATCTAGCCACGTCCGCAAAGGCGACATTGTCAAAGTGGCTTCGTTCAAGCAAGGTTTAGTGGAAGGCATTGAAATCATCGCTCACGGAGACAGTCAATCGTCCAAAGTGGTCGGGCGGAAAGTCCGAGAAATCAAGCTTCCACAAGGGGCAATTATTGGGGCAATCGTGCGAAATGACAACGTGATGATCGCCCACAAATCCACCGAAATTCTCGAAAACGACCGTGTGATCTTACTCGTCAATGACAAAAAACAGGTCAGCGAAATTGAAAAACTGTTCCAAATTAGTTCGTTTTTCTTATAGTTTCCCCGCGGCCTTCATATTAAACGCCATATTGTTCACGATACGCCTTCATTTTCAGTAAGAATGGGGCGTATTGTGCTGATTTTTCTAAATAGTGTAACAGATCATCAAAATCAATAATCGAGAACACTTGACACTGGTAATCCCTCTCCACCTCTTGAATCGCAGAGAGTTCACCTTTACCTTTTTCTTTGCGGTTAAGTGCAATCAACACTCCAGCAAGCTCCGCACCATTTGCATTAATTATAGCCATTGATTCACGAATTGCGGTACCTGCGGTAATCACGTCATCAACTAACAAAATTCTGCCGAATAAACCGCTACCAATTAAATTTCCTCCCTCTCCATGATCTTTCGCTTCTTTGCGGTTAAAACAGCACGGTTTATCTAACTGAAACTGTGTTGCGAGTGCGACAGCCACTGTGGTAGCAATGGGAATTCCCTTATAGGCGGGTCCAAATAACACATCAAATTCAATACCACGCTGTGCAATCGCTTGAGCATAAAATTGCCCAAGTTTTGCCAAATCATTGCCCGAATTAAATAAACCTGCATTGAAAAAATAAGGGCTGATTCTGCCTGATTTTAACGTAAATTCACCAAATTTCAGGACGTGACGACTTAGACAAAATTCAATGAAATCGTGTTTATATTGTTCCATGTTAGCTCTCTCTATTTAAATGTAGGGGTTGGTTTTAAATACGCTTCTTTATTCGGATCGACCGTTTTCGCTTTGCGGATCATCGGCTCAATAGTTGTGCCTTGTGCCAAAATGGAGAACATTACCACCGAATAGGTCATTACCAGAATCAAATCTTTCACATCAATGCCGTTCACAAATGCCGTTTTGGCAGGAATTGCCAACGCCATTGCCAAGGCTAAACCGCCACGCAAGCCGCCCCAGGTCATAATTTTTAGGGTGTAAGGGTTGTAGGTTCGCACTTGTTGCAACAGTTTAAACGGCAGCCACAGACTGGCATAGCGGCTTGCCAAACAGATTGGAATGGCGACAATCATCAGCACTACGCCGTAAATGTTGAAATCCACCAACAACAAGGCAAAGCCGATTAAGAAGAACAGCAGGAAATTCAGGAAGTGGTCGATCATCTCCCAAAAGTGGTCGAGATAACGCTGGCTCTGCTCGGAAAAGCCCGAATGGCGAGTCCAGTTGCCGATCATAATGCCAGACACCACCATCGCCAACGCTCCCGAAACGTGCAGTACGTTGTTGGCTAACATAAAACCTGCGGTCGGAATCGTGAGCGTGAGCAGAATTTCCATACTGCCGTCATCGGTGGAGGAAATCAGAATATGGGCGATAAACCCTAGCACGAAGCCGAGCAAAATACCGCCAATCGCTTCGTGTAAAAACAGCCCTAAAATGCCAGTGAAGGTCGCTTCTTGCCCGCCAAATGCCACGGCAAAAATCGTCACGAATACCACCAAGCCTACGCCATCATTGAATAAGGATTCGCCTTCGACTTGCATTGACAGGCGTTTGGGGGCTCGTAAATTTTTGATAATGGCTAACACCGCAATTGGGTCGGTCGGCGAAATCAACGCCCCGAACAAGACGCAGTAGATGAAAGCTATCGGCAAACCAATCAAATGGCAAATGGCATAAATAATGCCACCGATAAAGAAAGTCGATGCCGTAGTGGAAAATAGGGCAAAAATGGCGATTTCCCATTTCTGATCTTTCAGTACAGGCAGTTTAATTCCGAGCGAGCCTGCAAAGAGCAAGAAGCCGAGAATCCCGTTGATTAAAAAGCTGTTGAAATCAACCTGCTCCATCACTTCTTTGGCGACATCAGAAATGTTAAACCAACCGAGCCAACCGAACAGTAATAAAAAGAGGGAACCGACCATCGCTGATGCCGTGATCGCAATGGTGGATTGGACTTTATCGCTGATTTTGCTCGTGATAAAGCCAAGCAAAATCGACAACGCCGAGAGAAAACAGAGATAGGCGTAAATCCCCATAGGGTATCCTTAACAAGAACGGAAAAACCTGCGAATTATGCTGAATTTTTTGGGGAAAAGCAAAAGAGATCAACGCCCAAACCGGATCCGATCCCGCATTTGTTGCATTGGCTCGGCGGTTTGGCGGAAGAATAGCTGATAAGACGGACAAAGATAGTTATGTTTGAGCGTTTCGTTCGGCAATGCCACCACCCGATGTTTCGGGCAGCCGCCGTGACACAACGGGCGAAGTTCGCACTGTTTACAAGGGGGTGACAAACGTGATTTTTTTGCAAAACCAAAATCGGTTTGGGCTTTGGAATGCACAATGTCCGTAAGGGATTGCTGATTGAGATTACCGACCCAACAATCGGGATAGACAAAGTGATCGCAGCTGTAAATATCGCCACTCGCTTCCACGATCAACGAGGTACCACAGGTTGGGCGATGGACACAGGAACTGGACGGATAGCCCAACCATTGCCCGAGCAGGTTATCAAACTCTTGCACAAAAATTGTGCCTTGGTCGCCCTTTTGCCATTCTTCAAACACATCAAGCAAAAATTGCCCGTAGCCGTGGGGCGGCACGGAAAAATTTTGCATTTGCGTTGAGTTGCAAGCGGTCGGTTCGCCACCGTATTCGACAATCGGGATAAACTGCATAAAGGTGGAGCCAAGGGCTTTGAGGGCGAGATAGGTTTCTCTGCCTTTGTTCCAGTTCTGATCGTTGACAACGGTGAGCGTGTTGAAATCGACTTGATATTCTTTCAGCAGATCAATGGCTTTTTTGACCCGTTCAAAAGTTGGCTGACCGTTTACCGAAATGCGGTATTTGTTGTGAATATCCGCCAAACCGTCAATCGAAATGCCGATCAAAAAACGGTTTGCTTTAAAAAATTCTGCCCATTGACGATTGAGGGCAATGCCGTTGGTTTGAAAGGCATTCGTGATGGTTTTGCCGTTGGCAAATTGTTGCTGCAATTTGACCGCTTGTTTGAAAAAATCCAAGCCCATCAAGGTCGGTTCACCGCCCTGCCACGCAAAATCCACTTGGTTGCCTGCGTGGGATTCAATGTAATTGCGAACATAATTTTCCAAGGTTTCCAGCGACATCATTCGATGTGACTCTGGCACCATCTGCTCTTTTTCCAAGTAAAAACAGTATTCGCATTTGATGTTACATTGAAAGCTACTCGGCTTCGCCATTAAGTGAAAATAGGCTTTAGGCATTGGCGTTCCTATTTTTTATGAATGAGAACATCATTAAGCAAGCCGTTGCGTTTCAGCTCGTTAGCAATGCGGATTGCTGTTTCGGTTTCGCAGCCTGCGTACTCAGCAATTTCGCGGTAAGTCCAATGATAATAGGGGAAATGCTGAGTTAAGAAATAGATGCTATCAATCACGCGATCGAGCGTGCGTAAATAGGCACTTTTGGCTAAACGTTGCTCGGCATCTCGCAATTCGTGGGCGATGATTTGCAATAACATTTTGCTCACTTCAGGATTTTCGGCAAAAAATTGATCGATGCTGTCAGGTTTGATCCGCACAATTTCAGCTTCCACCAACACTTTGGCGTTGCAATGATATTGGCTGTCGCCAAACAGCGTGCGGTAGCCAAAATATTCCCCCGTTTGATACAGCCGTACCAAGCTCTCTTTGCCGTTATCCAAGGTGTGATACAGCCCAACCAAGCCACGCTGAATAAAGTAAAATTCGTTCGCCGTTTCGCCTTGCTTGTAAATTGCCATTCCCTTAGAAAGCGGATGTAAGGTGGTGAGCTTGCAAGCCTTGAGTGATTCAGGGATGATGTTGGGGTTCATTGGAAATCCATATTAGGTGAAATGTGTATATTTTAGGATAAGGCGACAGAAATTTGAATTGATTCTATCTTCAGCAAAAATTAAGTAATGAAGCAATCCCAACCATTTTGCAAAAAGTGAGAAAATTCACCCCCCGTTGTAACAAGTAGGATGGGCTTTAGCCCATCACTACGCTGTCAGATTTTATTGATGGGCTGAAGCCCATCCTACAACGAGAGGGGTTTCATCAAATTTCATCAATAATCCGATACACCCAGTTTTCAAGCGGGTCGTTAAGGCGTTTCATTTCCGCTCGCATCTCTTCCAACATCTCTTTTTTGATCGCTTGGTAGTTCTCATCGTAGAATAAATTGTGCATCTCTTCAGGATCTTGGCGAATATCATAAAGTTCGCACAGATCAGTGGCATTAAACACCAATTTGTAATCTTTCCGCCGCCACATTCGCTGTTCAAAATAGACGAAATGCCCTGCGAGCTGTCCGAGCAAGCCTTTGCGGTCGTTCGGCTGATTTTGGCGAGTAATCGGTAAAATGGTTTCGCCTTGGAACGCCTCTGGCACTTGTTGCCCTGCGATGTCGTAAACCGTAGATGTCAGATCGTGCAAATACACTAGATTGTCGTCCACTTGGTTCACCCGATCGGATTTCGGATCTTTGATAATCAACGGAATGTTGTAGGTGGATTCAAACATAAATTCACCTTTTTCAATCATTCGGTGAGCCCCCATTGCATCGCCGTGATCTGCCGTTGCCACAAGGAAGGTGTTATCGTACAGATTATTTTCTTCCAAGAAGGTAAACAGCTCGCCAATGGCATCATCAATCATCGTGATGTAGCCCCAGAATTTCGAGATCACTTCACGCCAACGTGCTTCGCTTGCTTCCCACATTCCCCACATTTTGGAAATGGTGCGGAAATGCCCTGGTTTGCCTTCAAGCGGTGTGAAGAAACTTTCATCTAGCACGATGTCGTTAGGATCGTACATTGAATAATACGGCTCTGGCACCACACAAGGGGTGTGCGGACCCCAGAAATTTACCCAAGCGAAGAACGGTTTACCTTCGGCAAGAGACTCTTTGATGTAACGCTTGGCTTCATCAATGATGAAGTATTCAATGGTTTCTTCTTTCGTTCCCGAAAGTAAACCGCACAACTCTTGTACTCGCAAATGTGGGTTGTCGCCGAAATAGGCGTTGCTCACGGTTGGGGCTTCGTAGCCTTTTTCTTCCAGCCACTCTTTGTAGCGGTTGGAGTGTGTTGGTGGTTGGTTGAACACCAAATTTTTATACACGCCACTGCCTGGGTAGCCATAGCCGTCAAAATTATGCCCTTTAATGCCATAATCTTCAGGCACAGATTTAGTGCCAACGTGCCATTTGCCCACCACATAGGTGTTATAACCTTCAAGGCGAGAAATATTCGGGGCAGTTTGACTGATTTCACCCGTGCCACCTTTTTCGCCGTTTTTGATAATGCCGTGGCTAGACGGCATTAATCCTGTAAACAACGAGGTTCGAGCAGGCCCGCACACGGAGGCGGGCGTAAATGCATTGTTAAACCGAATGCCATCTTTGGCAAGCCGATCTAAATTCGGCGTTTTGACAATGTTGTGTCCGTAAGAGCCCAACATATCTTTACGCACTTGATCGAGCAAAATGTAGATAATGTTATTCATCGCTTAAGCCTTTTTCTTTTTACCGAATACCAAAAGGACAATTACTTGCAACACCGCATAGATGCCAAGAATGAGTGACGGATTACCATCGACCGATGCTAAACCCAGTGGCGATAATAATGCATAAAGTGCGAATAAACCTAACACTAATGAAGCTACGGTAACATTGGCATATTCCCAGTTGGTTAAATCCACATTGGCGTGATTGATTTTGTTGTCTTCGTACGGAGTTGCACGTTTGAGGAATTGACCTAAGAAGAGCATTAACAACACATCAAATACAAAGAGTGATGCCATCACGTACACAAAGTTCCATTTCACTTGGAAGACCCAAACGATAGAGAAGTAAAGGATAACGTGAACCAGCAAGGCAATACGAGCAGCTAAACCCGATACAGTTTTGTTGAATAAACCGACGGCGAATAATGCCACGATTGGAATGTTCACAAAGCCTGCAAAGCGTTTAGTGACCAAGAAGATACCGTCTGTACCGAACATCAATAACGGAGCAATGATCACGGTTACCACCGCCATTACCGCAGAGACTTTTTTCGCAAACAGAATCAATTCGCCGTCAGAACGCTCTTTTTTGCTGATGGACGGTAACAAGTCTTTACAGAAAATCGTTGCCGCCGAGTTTAAGAATGAGTTGAAGGTACTCAACACCGCACCAAATAACGCCGCCACAAAGAAGCCTTGCAATGCGGTTGGTAATACTTTATTGACTAACTCTGGGTAAGAGACATCAATCGGTTTTAAGCCTTCACCTAAGATGTGGAAACTCAGTAGCCCAGGTAAGTTAAGGATAATCGGCATTAACAGTAGGAATAACGCTGCTACCAAGATCCCTTTTTGACCTGCTTTTAAGTCTTTTGCCCCTAAGGCACGTTGTACAATTGCTTGATTGGTTGTCCAATAGAAGAAATTCACGATTAAAATCCCTGTGAAAATCGCAGGCCACGGCACCGCATCACCTTCGCTCCCAATGGCATTAAATTTCTCAACTTGGGTGGTGGTAATGGTTTTGACCCCAGCCATAAAGCTGCCATCGCCTAAATGAATTAGGGCGAAGATTGGCACTAATAATGCCCCAATCACTAAAATAATCGCATTCCACGTATCCGACACCGCCACCGCTTTTAAGCCCCCGAAGATCGCATAAATCGCCCCGATGACCCCGATTGCCATTACGGTATATACAATCGCTTCGCCGTAGCTCAAACCGAAATAGGTTTCCAAGTTGAACACTTTATTAAACGCAATCGCTCCCGTATAAAGTGCAGTTGGGATCACGATAAACAGATAGAACACCAAGAAAAGCGTGGACATAATCAAACGGGTTTGACGGTCAAAACGGTTCTCAAAAAATTCTGGAATGGTGGTGTATCCGTTACGGATATATTTTGGAAGCAGGTAAAGGGCTAAGAAACAGAGTGGAATCACTGATTGCACCGTCCAAGCAATGATCGAGAAATTGCCTTTATAAGAGTTGGCATTCACCCCGATTAACTGCTCGGTGGAAAGGGAAGTCAACACCATTGAGCACCCAATCACCACGGCACTTAACCCACGCCCTGCCAAGAAGTAGCCTTTTGAGGTGGTTAAATCATCATTTCTGGTTTTATACCAAGAAATCCCTGCAACCAAACTGGTTACAATTAAAAAACTGACAATGGTTAAAAACATATCGTTCTCCTGAAAGTGGTTATTTCATCTCACGAACTATTCTCCAAAACGACAATGAGAACAGTATCAGGATAATACGAAGCCAAATTCTTCACTTATGATAATCATCATAGGCATAAAGTGATCTGGATCACAATTTGAGAATATTTCTCAAAATATGAGAATGATCATAACAACGTCACCGCTTGCACGGCATAATAAAGCAAAAAGGATCTGTTTTTGGAGAAGATATGACTCTCTCTCTCATCTTGATTTTAATTGGCTGTGGCATTCTTGCGAATTTGATGTCTGCCCTGTTTGGCATTGGGGGAGGCGTGTTGATGGTGCCTGTTTTGCATACGCTCTTTCCTGATTTACCGATTCAAATGATCTCCGCCACGTCACTCACGATCGTGATGGGAACGGCACTGATAAACCTCAGCTATTTCTATAAACAAAAGTTGGCTATCAGTTACAAGTCAATGCTGATTTGGTCTCTCGGAATGTTAGTTGGCGTGCAAATGGGCTTTGAAAGCAGTTTTTACTTGCCGAAATCGATCATCATTGGCGTGTTTGTCGTCACCCTGATGCTCCTTGCTATTCGTACCCTTTTCTTTTCTCAAACCACCCAACCGATTGACCATCAACCTAACCACGATTTACCCAAAGGGGCATTTTTGTGTCTGCTCGGTGGTTCGGTGGCAGGAATGACAGGCATTGGAGGCGGTTCGGTAATGGCTCCACTTATCGGGCAATTGAGAAGCGTCAAACCGCCACAAATTGCCGTTTATGCCAATTATATGATGGTGATCGGCGGCTTGGGCAGTATGTTTGGCTATCTCACCAAAACGCCCGAATTGCACGTGCCAAATTCGTGGCAAATTGGTTATGTGAATTTCTCGATTGCGGGCATTGTGGTGTTCAGCTCGCTGCTCACTAGCTTCTTTTCAATGAAAATCAAAGGTAAGTTACAGCCCGATCTCACTCGCAAACTGCTCGGCATTATCTTATTCGTGATCGCCTGCTATATGCTGATTTTGCAAGGAATATAAGCCTACAAGGGGGTGAGAAAACCAAAGATTTTGCAAAATTTTCAAATTGGATAATCGCAGGCTTTCCAGTATAATCGGCGGACTCTTTTTAATTGGGAAAATTGCAATGATTGAAAAAATGCACGACAAGACCGGTAGTCTTGGCTTTAAAATTATTTTTGCGTTGGTTTCTCTCTCATTCGTACTCGGTGGCATTGGTGGCGGTTTCTTACTGCCTGACAGCTCTGCCGTGAAAGTGAATGGTGAAGAGATTTCACAGCACGCCTTTACCATTCAAAAAAATCGCCAACAAAATGTGATGAATCAACAACTTGGCGAGCGTTTCTGGGATTTATTAGACGATCCTGACTATCTCAAACAGTATCACGACTCGATCCTAAATAGCTTAATTGACGATGAGCTTCTCCGCCAATATGCCAAAGAACTCAAATTAGGCATCAGTGCCGATCAAATCAAAGCGGAAATTGTCAATTCGCCAATGTTCCAAAAAGACGGCAAATTCGACAATGCCCTTTACCAACAGCTCTTGCGTAGCAATGCACTCTCTGCCGACCAATACGCTGGTATTGTGTATGAAGGTATGCTATTTGCACAAATTCAAGATGGCATTATCAATAGCGATTTCAACCTACCTGTTCAGCAAGAACTCTTAGCTAAATTGTTATTGCAAAAACGTACCGCACGTTTAGCCACCTATTCCATTGCAGATGAAATGGCAAACCAAACGGCAGCAGATGACGAATTACAACGTTACTACGAGAAACACAAAACTCAATTTATCAACCCAGAAAAATTGACCGTGGAATACGTGAGCATTACGCCAAAAGACGTGAGCGATAAAATCCAAATCACGCCTGAGCAAATTCAAACCTACTACGAAACCAATAAAGCCCAGTTTGTGACCAAAGGCGAAAGCAAAATTGCTCACATTCAAGTGGCAGATGAAGGCACAGCCAAGGCATTGGAGCAACAACTCAAAGATGGGGCAGATTTTGCAACGCTTGCCAAAGAAAAATCGACAGATACCCTTTCGGCACAACAAGGCGGCGAATTAGGTTGGGCGAAAGCAGGCAACTTCCCTGCTGCATTTGAACAAGCGTTTGCCAATTTAGAAGCAGGACAAATCAGCCCTGTGGTGAAAGTGGATAATGCGTTCCACATAATCAAAGTGTTGGATCGCAAAGCGGAAACGGCAATTCCACTAGAACAAGTCAAAGACAACATCAGTGCCATTATTCGCAAGGAGCTTGCGGCAACGGATTATTCAACCCTTGCACGTGAAATGGCAAATAAAGCCTTTGAAAATAATACTTCCCTTGCCCCAGTAGCAGAGGTGGCAAACTTAGCTGTGCAAACCACCGAAGCCTTTAGCCGTGAGAATATCCCAGCTGTCTTGAACCACGAAAAAGTGCTAAAAGCCTTATTTGACGGCGAATTGAAGCAAAACGGACAAAACTCAGATGCGATTGACTTAACCAACGGCGATGATCTACAAACGATGTTTGTGCGTGTGAGCCAATACCAAGCCCAAAGCACACAAACATTTGAACAAGCGAAATCTGCGGTTGAAACCTTAGTTAAACGTGAAAAAGCAGAACAAGCTCTAACTACTAAAGCAGAGCAAGAGATCAAAGCCCTACAAGCAGGCAATGCTCAGAATGTCAATTTTGCTGATGCTCAAACCTTTGAATTCGCCCAAGCTCAAATCGCTCAACCCGTGTTAGCAGAAACCTTATTCGCTATGCCAAAACCTGCGGATAAACCACAGTATCAAGTGGCAAAAGATCAAACAGGCAATGTGATTATCATTGCCTTAGAAAAAGTGGAAGACGGCTCTGCGGACGATTTCAACGCCCTTGCCCCGCAATTTGCTCAAGCAGATAGACTCGCACTTCGCCAAGCCTTACTGCAAGATTTACGCCAACGGGCGAAAATTGAGATCAATGAGGAATTCCTCAATCTCATCAACCATGAAAATCAGTAAATCATGACGTATAAAAAAGGCATATTCTACAGAATATGCCTTTTGCGTTTAAAGATACATCAAAAACCCAGCCTGTTTCTCCAGCTGCTCCACCAACGCATCGTCTAATTTCAATGCGGCGGCGAGTTGTGATAAGAAGATAATCTCTTTGCGAGAGAGTTCTTGGCAAACGACACGGGCGGCGAGATAGACTTGGCTAGCAAGGGCGATGTCGTTGCCGACAATGCGAGCGATTTCGTTCACGCTGATCGGGCGTTGGGTTTCGCTTTGTAACCATTGTTGCAATTCGGGATTTTCGCCGCTTTCTTGGGCGATAATGGCTCGTTCTTGTTCGCTGATTTCGCCGTCTGCAAGGGCGGCGGCAATCATTGTGCGTAACATCACGGCACTTTTCTCTTCTTGACTGTGGTCGGTGTTTTCAAATTCGTTGGCGGTCAGCTCCGTGCTTGCCGATTGGTTCTTTTGGTAGTCTTGGTAGGCTTTGTAAGCAAGACTTCCCAGCACCGCAAGGCTGCCCATTTTGGTCAGATTTTTGCCGCCGTTTCTGCCTAACACCATTGAGAGCAAGCCTGCCAAGGCAGCTCCGCCACCGACTTTGGTGATGGTATCCGCCGTGCTTTCGCTTGGCTTTTTGATGTTTTCCGCAGACTGCTTGGCAGTGTTAAGTACGGTCGATAAAATTTTGTTGAAGTCCATTGTTGCTTCCTTTTTGCTGATGAAATCACGGCGACTTAGACCGACAACTTTCCCAAATGTTCAGCCTAACGATAGGTGTCGGCAAGATATTTTTTCACGATTGCCGAAAGCCCATCGGTCAGGTAAACCAACAGCAAATAGCAGAGCAAATAGAGCGTAATGTCAGAATAGTGGAAATAGCTCATCGCCAGTTTGAATTGCAGCCCCAAGCCACTCGCCCCCACAAAGCCGACAATCAAGGTCGCTCGAATAATATTTTCCATTCGGTACAAAATATAATTCAGCCACGTGCCGATCACCATTGGGTAAATACCGTAAAACAGCAGTTGCGATGGGCTTGCCCCGTTTTGGCGTAAGTGGTGGAGCGGTTTGTCGTCCATATTTTCCACCGTTTCGACACAGAGTTTGCCGAGAATGCCGAAATTGTGGATCGCCAACGCCAATGCTCCAGGTAAAATCCCTGGTTGGAAAATAAACACCAAAATCATTGCCCACATCAGCTCGGGCACGGCTCGGCTAGCCAAAAACAGTCCGTTGCTGATTTTGCAGAAAATCGTGCGAAAGTCCCCCCTTGTAGTCTGATTGCCTTGAGCAGAATTCTTTACTGCAGGCAACACAAACAGCAACATCGCCACGCTCGCCATTGCAGTGGCAAGCAGACTCATCAAAAAGGTATCAAGGCTGAGCCACAAGGCGTTTCGCCACATTTCAGGGTTGAGAAATGCAGGTGTCTCTTCGCCCACGCCGAGCATTTCGCCCACAAATTCGGTTAGAAAATCCCAATTCTGCCGTTGAAATAGCGAGGAAACGGCATCAGGCTGATCGTGCAAAATAAACCACCACGACCAACCAATCAGCCCAGCCAAAGCCAACAGAGAATAGCGGAGAAAATACCGCTGAAAATGGGCGTGCAAGCGGTGAGCAAAAGCTAACATAATCGCCGCCTTAGGGCATAGCTCCAGCGGTCAATCAGCCAAATCATCGCCACCAAAAACAGCAGAAATGTCCAAATTTGTTCGTATCGCAAATCTTGGAGCGAGAGCTGAATCTGCATACCAATGCCACCCAATCCGACAAACGACAGCACCGAAGACGAACGCACGGCACATTCAAGACGATACATCGTGTAGCTCAACATAGTTGGCAAAGTTTGCGGCAAATAGCCGTAGCAAAATTGTTGCCAGCGGTTCGCCCCAGCTTGTTGCAAGGCGTGAATCGGGGCTTGTGGCGTTTGTTGCAAAGTGTCGGCAAAAATTTTGCCAAGATAGCCCGAATAGGGAATGGCTAAAGCGAACACCGCCCCGACAGGGTTTAGCCCCACGGCTGCGACAAAAAACCACGCCCAAATCAATTCGTGAATCGCTCGCAATCCGCCTAAAATGCCACGGGCTGTTAGCGACAGCAGCCGAGAGTGAAATAGCACGTTCGAAGCAAGCAATGCCAAGCTGAAGCCAAACAAAATCGCAATCGACAGGCTAATCAAAGCGTAGGCTAAGGTCAGCAAGCTAGAGTGAAGGGCAAGTCGCAACAATTCGGGGGAAAAATCGGGGCGAGTGAGACTGGTGAGCAATCGCTCAAGCACCGCCCAGCCGCCTTGGTGGATCAGCGGTTGGCGAAAATCAATGGCAAATATTGATGCGAGAAAGGCTAACGCCAACAGCAAGGTCAGCCCATTGCGTTTTTGGTCTAGCGAGAGCGGTGCAACGGGGGCTGTTTTTTGCATTATTTTGCCACTCCGTAGAGTTGCTCAAGGTGTTCGGGCGTGACGGCGTGGGTCGGCAAATCAAATAGCATTTTGCCGTGCTGAATGCCGATCATTCGGTCGAAATAGTGTTGGGCGTAATCAATGGCGTGCAGGCTGGCGATCAGCGTTTTGCCCTGTTGCCGCACCAACCCTGTCAGCAAGGCTAAAATGTGTTGTGCATTGACAGGATCGAGAGCAGAAATCGGTTCATCTGCCAAAATCAGCTGTGGATTTTGAACCAACAGACGGGCGATGGCGACACGTTGTTGCTCGCCGCCCGACAGCGTGGCGGTGGCTTGATAGAGCTTGTCCGCAAGACCAACAGCCGTCAAGGCTTGCTCGGCTAAATGGCGTTCCTGTGGCATAACCAACGACCACAACGATCGCCAAAATCCCCATTGATTCAGCCTGCCCGCCAGCACGTTATGCACCACGCTCAGGGGCTTCACCAAATCGTACTGCTGATGCAGCATTCCCACTTGTTGGGCGTACATTTTCGGGTTGCGGTAATCTTGAATCGGCTTGCCGTTGAGCTGAATTTCGCCTTGACTTATCGGCACCGATCCCATTATCGCCTTCATCAAGGTCGATTTGCCCGAACCACTCGCCCCCACCAACGCCACAATTTCGCCTTGCTTGACGGAAAACGACAGGCTATCCAGCACCCGTTTTTGGGCGATGTCGCAACCAAGTTGATGGACAGAAAGTAGCGTTGGCATAGGAGTATCCAATTACAAGGGGTCAGATCTTGGTAAAAAAGTGCAAAATCTATCTGATCAGTTTCAGCGACTTCGCCACTTTCTCAATGCCTTGATAATTGGCGTTCTCGGTTTCGATGAATTTTTCTGCCGAAAGCAGATTCATCACCGCCGAACTTTCAGGCGTGGCGTTCAATAACGCCGCTTTGACTTTGGCTTTGGTGCCTTCGCCAAATTTTTGATCGACTAAGTTGATCGTCCAGTTGTAATCGTAATATTCAGGCGTGGTGTAAAAATGGGCGACTTTGTCTAAATTGACCTTGCCTTCTTTGAGCATTTTATCCCAATACTGCTTATTGACCGCCCCGACTTGCACCGCACCCGCTTCCACCAATTGATAGGTTTTATCGTGCGAACCGCTGTAAATCGGCGAGCCTTGTAGATCTTGTTCAGGATTGATATTGGCTTGCTCCAAGAAAAAACGTGGCATTAAATGCCCCGAGGTGGAACTTTCGCTACCGAAGGCGAGCGAATGCTGTTTGATGTCCGCTAAACTGTTGATCTGATTCAGATTTTTCTGCTTGATAAAGACGGACTGGAATTTTTCGTCTTGCGGACGTTGGGCAATGGCTTCCGCCTCAGCGACTTTCGCCCGAGCCTGAACGCCCGTTAAACCGCCGAACCAGACCAAATCAATTTCGCCACGGCGAAAGGCAGTAACCACCGCTGCATAGTCTGTAACAGGCACATATTGCACCTTCAGCCCTGTTTCTTGGCTTAAATAGTCGGCAAAACTGTCGAATGAACGAGTCATTTCGCTAGCGTTGTAGTCAGGAATAGCACTGATTTTGAAGGTTTTAGGGGGATTGGCAGAGCTGATCGAACTGAACAGAAGAGTGAGTGCAGTAAAACCAGTTGCAAAACTTGCAAAAAGCGTTTTCATTGCGTTGCTCCAAAAGGAAAATTGAATTGTGAAAAAATGTTCAAATGAACGGGCGAACGATACTGGATTTTGAGTTAAAAAACAAGCAGATTTCGATAAAGTAATGTACCTCATTCACATTTTCCGCATATAATTGTCCATTATTTTTCTTTTTACCTCACTATGAAACCTGCAACAGCAATCATAAATGGTCAAGCCTTACGACATAATATACAACAAATAAAATCCCTTGCACCCAATAGCAAAATTTGTGCGGTCGTTAAAGCCAACGCTTATGGCGTTGGGCTTGATTTTGTGACTCAACAATTAGCACCTTGGGTTGATGCCTTTGGCGTGGCTCGCATCAAAGAAGCATTACGCATTCAAGAACAAGGCTACTCTGGCAATATTGTTCTGCTAGAGGGTTTTTTTGATCGTGAAGAGTTACTCAAAACGCTCTCTCGACGTTTCGATACGGTTATCCATTGTATTGAACAGCTAGAATTACTAGAAGATGTCGCCCAAGCATGGCAAGCAGAGCAAGCAAAACCATTTTGGCTACGGAAGACCAAAATTTATTTTCCTGTTACCGTCTGGCTAAAAATTGATTCTGGTATGCACCGTTTGGGCATTCCGCCAGAACACGTTGATGACGTTTATCATCGACTGTCTCGCTGCCCTTTAGTTGAAAAGATCACCTTTATTAGCCATTTTAGTCGAGCCGATGAGTTAGATTGTGGCTATACTGAAAAACAAATTGCCACGTTCGAACAGGCAACGTGTGCCTATCAAGCCGAGAGAAGCCTCTCTGCGTCTAATGGTATTTTATATTGGCCTCAAGCCCATTATGACTGGGTACGCCCTGGTATCATTATGTACGGCATTTCGCCACACACTCAGCCTATTACCCCATTAGATTTTAAACCCGTTGTGAGCCTAACGTCTTCACTCATTGCCGTGCGTTCACATCAAGCGGGCGAACCCGTGGGTTATGGTTCAGGCTGGATCAGCCCAACCGAGACTAAAATTGGCATTGTGGCAATTGGCTATGGCGATGGTTACCCTCGCAACGCGCCTGAAGGCACACCCGTTTGGCTCAATGGGCGTATTGTTCCGATTGTTGGACGTGTGTCTATGGATATGCTTGCGGTCAATTTAGGCTTAGATAGCCAAGACAAAGTCGGAGATGAAGTGGTGCTCTGGGGAGAATCGCTCTTAATTGAAGAGGTAGCCAATGCCATTGGTGTGATTACTTATGAGCTGATTACGCAACTCACCTCCCGTGTTTTAGTGGAATATTGCGACAATTAATTCCTTTTTCCCTCTGACTTACCGCATACAAGGGGGAGAGAAACCGGCACTTTTTGTAAATTATACGTAACGGTATGCCATAGTCTAATCGGATAAAATCAATTAAAATACTGTTCTTTAACCGTTTAACCGAGAACGACTATGCTCAGCTATCGCCACAGTTTCCACGCCGGCAATCACGCCGATGTGTTAAAACATATTGTTTTAACCCTTATTTTGACTGCCTTGAAGCAGAAAGAAAAAGGCTTTTTCTACCTTGATACCCACTCAGGTGTTGGGCGTTATAGCCTGCTGAGTGCCGAAGCCGAAAAAACCGGCGAATATGTTGAAGGCATTGCACGTTTGTGGGAACGTACCGATTTGCCCGAAGAAATTCAATTATATCTCAATGCGTTAAAGAAAATTAACAAAGGCAAATTACGTTTTTATGCAGGCTCTCCATTGCTTGCGGTACAACAACTTCGCCCACAAGATCGCGCATTACTCACCGAACTTCACCCTAACGACTACCCTCTTTTACGCAATGAATTTGCCAAAACACCGAACGTAGTCACCAAACGTGAAAATGGTTTTCAGCAACTCAAAGCCGCCTTGCCACCAAAAGAGAAACGGGGTTTAGTGCTGATCGACCCACCTTATGAATTGAAAGAAGATTATGAACTCGTGGTCAACGCGATTGAAGAAGGCTACAAACGTTTTGCTACTGGCGTTTATGCCATCTGGTACCCCGTGGTGCTTCGCCAACACACTAAGCGCATTGTGAAAGGCTTAGAAAGCACAGGTATTCGCAAAATTCTACAAATTGAACTGGCAGTTCGCCCTGACTCTGATCAACGCGGTATGACTGCAAGTGGCATGATTGTGATCAATCCGCCTTGGCAGCTAGAAAGCCAAATGAAAAAAATTCTCCCTTATCTAACAAATGTACTGGTACCAGAAGGAACTGGCCATTGGAAAGTAGAGTGGATTACGCCCGAATAAAGCGGAAGGCATTTTGCAAAAAATATCATTTCCTCACCCCCTTGTAAGGGAAAATGATTGCCTTTTGCAGCACTTACCCTTAGAATGTGCAACTTCCTGTCATAGCTGAATTAGAGATCGGCTATTGATGAATATAAACCACTACTTTTTAGGAGTAAAAAAATGTCTCTAAGCGTAGAAGCAAAAGCAAAAATCGTGGCTGAATTTGGTCGTGATGCAAAAGACACTGGTTCTTCAGAAGTGCAAATCGCACTTTTAACTGCACAAATCAACCATTTACAAGCTCACTTTGCAGAGCACAAAAAAGATCACCACGGTCGTCGTGGTTTATTACGTATGGTTTCACGCCGTCGTAAATTATTAGACTACTTAAAACGTACTGATCTTGCTAAATATTCAGAAACTATCGCACGTTTAGGTTTACGTCGCTAATTTTGAATGGTTTCATACCTCTTTTGGTATGAAGATAAACCCGCATTTTAATTACTAAAATGCGGGTTTATTTATTGTTGTTGCATAAAAACAAAGCCAATGCGGTGTCGATGCAAGATTCTTCGCTTTAATCGGTAAATTTGTAAAATACGACGAAATTTATTGCTGCGTAGACGACGCACTTTCTGTTTTAAGTGGTGTTTGCGTTTCATTTTCTCTCCTCATCTCTTGCTGAGCTTGGTTAGCTTGCTCTTTAACCCTTTGGTGATTGACAATGCTGTGGTAATAACGGCGAATATTTTCGACATAATTAAAGGCTTCAAACCCTCTCGCATAACCATATTTTAGCCCTGTATAATAGCGTTTTTCCGCCAATAGCGGTAAATTCTTTTTCACATCAAGCCAATTATCAGGATCACCGCCTAATTGTTTGGTTAAACGTCTCACATCAATCAAATGCCCCAAGCCCATATTATAGGCTGCCAGCCCGAACCAAATTCGATCCTCTTTCGCTATGGATTGTGGCAACTGATTAATCAATAAATGTAAATATTCCGAACCCGCCTTTACACTTTGCTCGGCATTGATACGATCTTTCACACCCATTCGTTCAGCGGTATCTCTAGTAAGCATCATCATGCCTCGAACGCCTGTTGGAGAGGTTGCTGTTGGCTCCCAGTGAGATTCTTGATAAGCAATTGCTGCAAGCATTTGCCACTCTAGATCACCACGATATTTTTCAAACAAATGCTGATATTTCGGCAACACATTTTCAATCGCTCGTAAATAGCTTGCAGTATCCACGTAATCAAATCGTGCTAAATGATTGAAATATTTCTCCTCAATACGCGAGATTACCCCTGATTCATTCGCCTGATTCATAAATTCTAAAATGGCTGCCTGCAACTCACTATAAGCACTATTTTGTAAATACCACACTACAGGCGCTTCATCTGTTAAATCAAAGCCCACGGCCACATTAGGCTTAATATGTTGTGCCGCAGACACATCAACAGAAACTGCCACCGTATAAGGAGTTTTTCCTTCAGCTACCTGTAACAAAAGCTCTTCTTGTGTGTATTTATCCGAGGTTTTCCAACGTAATTTCGGGTGTAGCTCTTGCAATTGTTGCAGTAAAGGCAACACTGCCGAGCCTGCAGGAACCGTTAATTCCCCATCTAAATCAGCAATTTTATAAGGGCGCTGCGTGCCTTTTTTATAGACAACCTGCCAAGATGCCGAATAATAGCTCGCTCCAATCTGAAACTGTTTCGCCAGTTCTGGCTGATACAACAAACCTGCTGCAGCAATATCAATTTTTTGTTCTCTTAAGGCTTGAAAGACACTCTCACTACTTTCAAAAGGATAAATAGCCAGTTCCACATCCAAATAATTGGCAAATGCTCTGGCAAGATCATATTCTATACCCGCCTCCCCTTCTGCCCCAACAAAATAGGCTAATGGATGGTTGATCATCCCCACTTTCAATACTTTACTTTTTTGAATAGTAATATATTGATTTTGCTCGGATTGCATTGTCTTCTGCCAGGGAAGTGATGCGTCCCATGCCCATAACAACAACACAATGCCAACGACCAATCGAATTGCTAATCCTTTCAACGTATTTTCTCTCAATAATTTACCTAAACGGCATGTAACAAACTTCCATAAAATTTCTGTTATCTTAGATCGCCACTTTCTTAAATTGGCGATCAAAATAAACCAAACAGTGGTTAGGGCTAAGATCGATTTCTGATAGTTGCACCACAAAAATAGAATGACTACCGACCGGATGCGTCTCAATAATTTCACCTTGTAAATTTGCAATTGCTTGGCGAAGTAAAGGTACATTATGTTGACCTTGTATCCAAAGATCCCATTCGAAACGCTCTGCCATCGTACTCCCTAACATACCAGCAAAATGTTTAGCAAGGTCTTCTTGTTGATGATTCAAAATATTCACACAGACATAACGATTCTGTTTCAATACATCGTGTAAATCACTTTGTTGATTCACACAAAATAACAAAGTTGGTGGACTATCAGTAACAGAACAAACCGATGATACCGTGATTCCCACTTTACCCGCTAAACCGTTACTTGTCACAATATGAACCGCAGCAGATAAATTTGCCATTGCATCACGGAATTTTTGAGCAAATTCAGACATCTTTCCTCCATTTAATCCTATTGTTATACTCACAGGAAGCTATTCTACGCTAATTTAGCCTGAAAACTGAATTAAAATCATCGTCTTTTGCTTTCTTCTTCACGTCAGATTACAATTGATTATTTCTATAAAACAAACAGCTTATGTTAATTTTAATTCGGATCGCTACCTTCCTCAGCCTGCTACTTAGCCTTGCTAGTCAAGCTAGCCTATTCAATACTAAACCGCGTTTTTTATCCGCCGATGAAGCCTTTATGCTGGCTACCCAAATTGAGGATAATACGCTGTTACTTAACTGGCAGATAGCAGAAGGATACTATTTGTATCAAAAAGAAATTTCTTTTACCGCTCACAACACAACAGTAGGAAACGTATTGTTTCCTGCAAGTGAACGCTATCAAGATGAATTTTTTGGTCAGGTTGATATTTTTCGTCATACATTAAATCTACAGATCCCATTGGCCATCACTCAAGAGAATGCTTATCTCGACATTCACTATCAAGGTTGCACTCAGGGATTTTGCTACCCTCCACAAACCAAAACAGTCAGATTATCATCACAACAAGGGGGAGAGAAAAACGGAGATTTTACAAAAAACGCCGATGCTGTGCCCACTCTACCCCCACAAACCGATCAGTACAGTTTGGCAAATCGTCTTTCCAATAATCAACTGTCCGTCTTATGGTTCTTTATTTTAGGCTTAGGATTAGCCTTTACACCTTGTGTGTTACCGATGCTTCCCCTTCTCTCTTCTCTCGTCATTGGTTCTCACCAACGCACTAATCACTTAAGGGCTTTTCTGTTAAGCTTCACTTATGTTCAAGGTATGGCGGTGACTTATACTGCCCTTGGTTTGATCGTTGCTGCTATCGGCTTCCCCTTCCAAATCGCCTTACAAAGTCCTCCCGTATTGATCGGATTATCTGTACTATTTGTACTCCTTTCTCTCTCAATGTTTGGCTTTTTCACGATTGAATTACCTCATCGTTGGCAACAAAAACTCAACCAGTTAAGTCAACGACAACAAGGGGGGGAATATTCCAGTGTTTTTGCCATGGGCATGATCGCAGGCCTAGTTGCCTCCCCTTGCACTTCTGCCCCACTATCTGGTGCACTCCTTTATGTTGCACAAAGTGGGAATCTCCTGACAGGGGGACTCGCATTATATTTACTCGCCTTAGGCATGGGGATTCCACTGATGCTCATTACTCTCTTTGGCAATCAGATCCTCCCTAAGTCAGGCAATTGGTTGCTGAAAGTGAAAACGCTCTTTGGTTTTGTGATGCTCACCCTACCGATTTTTTTAATCTCTCGTCTAACGCCACATTATGTTGAAGAGCTACTATGGTCAACACTCTCAATCACAATGCTTATTTGGCTTACCACACAATTTTCCGCCTACTTTTACTGGCAAAAGATGCTTAAAGCACTACTATTTATTGGGATCATTCTCAGTGGGAAGCCTTGGACAGATCTGATTTGGCCCTCCCCTACTCAATCGAATGAAGTATTGCAATTTGAGCGAATTCAACATCTCAGTGACCTTCAGCAAAAATTATCCACAAGTCAAGGTAAAAAAGTGATGCTTGATCTTTATGCTGACTGGTGCGTAGCCTGTAAAGAGTTTGAAAAATATACTTTCAGTGATCCTCAGGTAAAAGCTGAACTTAAAAATATGCTTATCTTACAAATAGATATGACTCGAAATTCGGCCAGCAATGATGAAATGATGAAACAATTCCAAATACTTGGCCTACCTACCATCCTCTTCTTTGATGAGCATGGTAATGAATTATCACATAAACGTATTACGGGCTTTATGCCAAGTACAACCTTTATTGAGCATCTCAACAATCTATAAAAAAATCCCCCATATCACTGGGGGATCTTCACTTAATCAATATTTTTGAGCTCTTCTTCAGATAAAGTTTCTTCAGATTCATTTGGGAGGTTACCGTCTTTCACTTTAAATTCAAGATGTTGGAAATAGGCCTCTCGGAAAGTACTATAAGGATCTTGAGACTGCTTTAATAACGCATCTTGCCCTAATAAGGCTGCTCGCTTATCGACCCCCTGTACAACAAATTTTACTGCCGCCCATGGTGTCGTTAATAAAGAAAGAACAGGATAAGTTGTATCTACAATCCCCCCTAGATCTTGTCGTGGAGTAGCAGGTCCATACGCGGGCAACATAACATAAGGCCCTGTTGGCACATGGTACCGACCAAGCACATCGCCAAATGTTCTGCGTCCATTCTCTAATTTCAAGCCTGGTGTATGGCTCGCAAAATCAATTAATCCACCTAACCCAAAAATGGAATTAAACCAAAAACGAGTGAAATGGATCATCGCTTTTCTGCCTTCTCCCTCCAATAAACGATTAACAAAACTAGCGGGTTCATCAAGATTATTTGCTACATTAACTAAGCCCGTTTTAATCGGACTTGGCACATAATCACGCCAGCCTTTAGCAACTGGTTCTAACACATAGGGATCAAGATATTCGTAATTTACTTTCCACATCGCTCGATTAAATCCTTCAAGCGGATCTTGACGTTGCCCTGTTTCTAAGTTAATCGACGAAGAGCAGGCCATCAACATCAATGTTATAGCAAGAATGAGCAGAGATTTAAATTTCGCCATAAATATTTCCCCCTATTATTTCAAAAAAGGATTATTTCTTTTCTCTTGCCCGATAGTTGTGTGTCTGCCATGCCCTGGGATCACAATGAAATCATCATCTAAATCAAATAGCTTGGTATGTATCGTATCAAGCAATTGAGGTAAATTTCCTTGATAGAGATCCGTTCTACCTATACTATTTTGGAAAAGCACATCACCACTAAAGACAATTTTATTATCAAAATTAAAAAAGCCAATATGTCCAGGAGAATGCCCTGGCAGATGACGAATGCTAAACGTTAATCCCCCCACTTGTACCTCATCTCCCTCTTTCAACCAATAATCTGGTAAAAAGGCAGGGACTGATGGAAGGCCATATTGCATGCAGATATTGGGTAATTGCTCAAATAAAAGCTGATCATCTTGGTGAGAACCCCATACCTCGACAGAAAAATACTTTTTCAGTACCTCAACGGCCATAATATGATCCAAATGCCCGTGTGTAATCAGTAATTTCTGTACATTGAGCTCTTGTTGTTCAATAAACTGGATTAACTTCTCCGGTTCCCCTCCTGCATCAATCACTGCCGCATTTTTATCTTGATCCCAAATAATGGTGCAATTTTGTTGAAATGCCGTAACCGGAATAATTTGCAACTGAAACATATTCTTTTACATATTGCGAAAAACTTAACCACGCCAAGTTCGAACAGGCCCTGTATCCACATGGACAAAATTGCTACGAGGATAGTAGCCTACTCCCCCATTACGTAGCCCTTCAGCAGCATTCTTAATTTTCGATAATGGCACACCACTAATATAGAAATCTACCGCTTTGCCTTGTATATGAAAACTATTACTTGCCACACCACGACTGCGGCTTCGCATCATCGCATTTGTTCTCGCAGATCGATAACCACTCACAATCGCAATTTCAGAATTACGCATACCAAGACGAGCTTGAATCTGAGTAAGTTTTAGGAAAAGCTTAGGATCAATAGCCCGCATTTGGTTAGTACGACGATCTCGCATAATATAGTTTAATTGATTTAATGTCTTAGAAGAGAAGCGTCCAGCCGTATGAGATGCCACAAGCGATTCACCAGTATTAACATTTCGTAAACGTAATAAAAGAGGTTTCGACGTCGAAACCAATGCTTGCACTGAGCTTGGTAATGCTCCAAGCCCTAGCATAATTCCTCCTAACGCAAGCCATCTTCGTCGTTGTATATTTGTACTTTCTTGTTCCATTTATTACCTCATTCATTACTTCGGAAAGTATCAATAATATTAAATCAAGTTAGATTTAACCGTGTAAAAAAAGTTCCGAGATATTAGCTTCTATATAAAAAGGCAAACGTTTTCTGTTCTAAATCAGATTTTTTATTTTTTCCCAATCAATAGTATATTTCGGAATTTTGGTATCAAATCGATAAATATCGGGCAATACATGAATTTTGCCATTTTCAACCCAACTCGTCACATAATAAAGATAAACAGGATTATCCGATCGAATTGGTGCGGATGTTGTTTTTTTACTGGCTAATACATTTTGTTTACGCTGCTCTGACCAACCCGCTTCTTTTAACAATAATGTAGCAAGCTCATCCGATTTTGCGACTCGAACACAGCCTGAGCTTAATGATCGATTCTTCTTATTAAACAAACTACGACTTGGAGTATCATGCAAATAGATCGCATCGGAACTTGGCATATTAAATTTATAACGACCTAACGCACTATCATCCCCAGCTTTTTGACGCAAATGATACGGGAAGTTTTTATTAGGGTTATCATAGCCCTCCCAATTGATACTATATGGATTTACTCGATTCCCTCGATGATCGATAATTTCATAACCATGGCGTTCGACGTAACTTGGATCTAAACGCATTTTTGGTACAAGATCTTTATTTTTAATGCTCGCTGGCACATGCCATGGTGGATTGACAACCACATTACTGAGCTTACTATACATCACTGGCGTACGTCTTTCATCACGCCCTACAATCACTTTTGATTGTAAGGCCAATTTACCGTCACGAAAATAATAAAGCTGATAGCTAGGGATATTAACAAAAATCCCATTATGGAAACTCGGAATTAAGCGTAACCGTTGGATATTTAATGCTAATTTATGAAATGAAACCGTTTGTTGCTTATTATTTACTCCATTTTTTTTACCCCTTTGAGATTCAGATTGAACATTCAAAACGGTATTTGGCGAATGTTGCAATAACATTTCAATAGACGCTTGATAAATATGGTTGGTGGGTTCCAAATCAGCAATAAACTGAGCACTACGCCCAATCACTACAGCATTTTGCCAAGCTACCACATCACTTTCTGCAGGTGGCTTTGTGGAATAACTCCCTAAATTGTACAACCAATCATTTGCAAATTTACTGACATGACGATGATAGTAAAGATAATCAAGAAAACTATCTGTTAATAAAATATCTCGCAAGAATCCCTCTGGAGTATTTAGAATTTGCTGTAACGCCTTGGCTGATTTAGCAGACACACCGCTTACAGCAAAAAGTGCATACGCTCTTAAAAAACGTTTCTCAGCCTCTTTATCGGACCACATTGGTTTCAAGTCGCTATCAACATAGACTTTAGCAACACTATCAATTAACAGTAGTTGATTTTCTCCCATTTCTTGCCGAAGAATATGCAATGTTTTTGCCAATTTTTCTGCTGCTTGTCGTTTTGCTAGCTCTTGTTGAAGAATATATTCTGCCTGTTTTGCAAGCTCTGTTGCTCTCACTTGTTGAGCCTCAAAACTCAATTGCGGAAGAACCCTCATTGACTTCTCTATATCAACGTTCGCATTGCTATCCATACTCTCTGCCGAAAGTGAGCCAGACACCAGCAGAAGCATCACACCATTTAATTTTTTCATCTTGATTCCAATATGCAAAAACATTAAAAAAGTCCCCCCCTTGCAAGCCAAGTCAGAGGCTAAAAATTGCACATTATACCCATTATTCCTATTTGTTATCAATGACTAGCCAATCTACCATCATATGCTTCACTTCTGATAAGAAAAAGTCTGGTGCTTCGTAATCTTTTGGTAAGGCATCTAAATTCTTCAGAGGCTTCTTACCTTCTCGTCTAAAACGAGCATTTAGATCTTTCAAACGTTTTTCTTCAACGATTTTATGTTCCTGACGACGTTCAGCCAAATTCAGCGAAAGAAATTTACGCTCATCTTTCGCTTTACGAATAGCAATATCTTCTTTTAACACTATGAATTCTGGATCTTTAGCTATACGCATTTGATGTTTTTCGGTCAGTAGTGCGACCACATCGCGAGCAGAATCAATCTCCGAATAATCGGCGGGAGGAATTTTATCCCAAGGTAATGCATTGTCCTCAAAACTTTCTCCTGTTTTTGTGGCATTAATAATTTCAGGCAAACGAATATCAGCCTCGACACCTTTCAGCTGCGTACTCCCGCCATTAATTCGATAGAATTTCTGAATCGTGTATTGAATGAAACCTAATGGATTTGAATCTAAATCATAGACAAAATTTAACGAACGACTCTGCTGTACCGTCCCTTTACCGAAGGTTTGCTGACCAACAATGATTGCTCGATTGTAATCTTGCATAGCGGCTGCAAAGATTTCGGAAGCCGATGCACTATGTCGATTAATCATCACCATGACCTTACCCGAATACTCTACACGAGTATCAGGATCTTCATGCACCTTAATACGATTCACCGCATCTCTAACTTGTACAACAGGCCCTTCTTTAATAAATAATCCTGTTAATTCAACGACTTCAGGCAGAGAACCTCCTCCATTTTCCCGTAAATCAATCACTAACCCATCCACTTTTTTTCTACTCATTTCCGCTAATAATTTACGAATATCTTTAGTTAAACCAATGTAAAACGTTGGGATCTTAATAACGGCAATCTGTTTCCCATCAACCTTATCAATCGTAAGTTTAGCGGCACTGTCTTCTAAACGGATCTTATCTCTAACAAGTGAAATCACTTTGGTTTTTCCACCTTTGGCTGGCTCAATCTCCAAATAAACCTTCGTTCCCTTTTTGCCTTTAATTTTATCCACGACATCATCAAGTCGCCAACCAATCACATCCTCAATGTTACTTGCTGATTGACCAACGCCCACAATCTTATCACCTGCACTAATTTTCTTACTACGTGCTGCAGGGGCTCCTGGTACTAACGATTTAATTTGAGTAACATCATCTTCCATTTGTAATGTCGCACCAATTCCCTCCAAAGACAGATTCATACTTTCTTGGAAGCGTTGTGCTGAGCGGGGAGATAAATAGCTTGTGTGAGGATCAATTTCACGGGAAAACGCATTGAGATACGTTTGTAAAATATCATCTGCTTTGTTCTGCGTTAAACGACGAATGGCCAAGTTATAACGTTTTGCCAATGTTTTTTTAATCTCTGGCCATTTTTTATCTTTAAGGTAAAGGTTAATCACATCATTTTTGACTCGCTGTTGCCATAATTCATTAGCTTCTTCAATCGTCTTTGGAAACGGGGCTTTTTCACGATCAATTTCAATGCGATCATTGCTTTTTAAATCCGGAGATTTATCTAATAACGACAATGCATATTGATAACGCTCATAACGACGCTTCATCATCAACTCATACATATTAAAAGCAATATCAAGCTGCCCTTCGTATAATTGATCATCCAGTGATGTTGCATATTTTTCTCGCATCTCATCTACGTCTGATTGTAAAAAAGTATTATGCGAGGGATCGAGCCAATCAATATAACGATTGAATATTTTCTCCGAATAGGCATCATCAAGGGTAAATTTGTGATAATGCGATTGCGTCAAACGGGTCGTGACCCGTTTAGTCGACAAACTATGCTGCATAGTAGGTTTAGGAATAACCAATTCACTAGCTTTAATGGCAGGTTCTATCGCCAATAAGTGCATTGCTAATATGGAAAAACAGCTTCCAACAACGTATTTGAGCGTATTTGACATAAAAACCTACAATTAATATCTACTAAATTTGCTTTCTAATGCGGCAAGACTCTCTAAAGATGCCATCGGCTCCCCTTTTTTCAACTCGCCTTGTTTTTTCATATTTGCTTCCTTTGCTTGTCGCTTAAAAAACGCTTTACGTTGTGCTTTACGCTGTTGTATTCTTTTCTCCGCAAATCTCGCCTTAGCTTGCTCCAGTGTTTGTGCCGCATGAGCCGCTTGGCTAGCATCTACAACTCCCGCTTCTTCGCCAAGCAAACCAACACGAACAGCCCCTTCCTTACAGTTTTGTAAATAATGCCAATTTGCTGTATATGCCCGTAATGCCTGACGTAATAAGGTTTTACTGATATTTGTCTCTTCCGATAACGCCTCGGCCAATTCTTGAAATAGACCAATTTTCAATGGCTTGACCTCTGATTCTAAAGAAAAACATTGCGGAAATTTTTCTGATAAATACACAATCACTTCTTTTGTGCTTAAACTCTTCTGCTGAGTTTGCTGTAATTCAGCATGTTGTAATTCAAGTTGTTTAGACATTTTTTTACCCTAATATAAAATTCGACAATTCGCATAAATAACGCTATTAGGTGATCTCTCACCGTCTAGCAAACAAACTAAATTAGCTTAAGTATTGCTAAAAGCATAAAACAATCTAAAGCTGGCTATCTAAGAAACGCTCTGCATCCAATGCCGCCATACAGCCTGTACCTGCAGAAGTAATTGCTTGACGATAATGATGATCCATCACATCACCAGCAGCAAATACGCCCTCCACACTTGTCGCTGTCGCATTACCGTCTAATCCCGATTTCACTACAATATACCCATTATTCAGGGCTAACTGTCCATTAAAAATATCCGTATTTGGGGCGTGGCCAATCGCAATGAAAACACCTTCTAAAGAAATCTCTTGAGCCTGTTCTGATTGAGTTGATTTAATTCTCACCCCAGTAACCCCCGAGTTATCCCCAAGCACCTCATCTAACGTATGGTTTAAATGTAAAATAATTTTACCTTCGCCTACTTTTTTCATCAGACGATCGACTAAAATCTTTTCGCTACGAAAACTATCACGACGATGAATCAAATGTACTTCGGAAGCGACGTTCGCTAAAAATAGGGCTTCTTCAACCGCCGTATTTCCTCCGCCAACAACCGCCACAGGTTTATTTCGATAGAAAAAACCATCGCAGGTTGCACAAGCGGATACACCTCTCCCCTTAAATGCCTCTTCAGAAGGCAACCCTAAATATTTGGCTGAAGCCCCTGTTGCCACAATCAATGCATCACACGTGAAGGTGTTAAAATCTCCATGTAATGTGAACGGACGCTTGGATAGATCAACATGGTGAATGTGATCAAAAATCATTTCTGTATTGAATTTTTCGGCATGCTTTTGCATTTTCTCCATTAATGCCGGCCCTGTCATATCATCAAATTCTCCAGGCCAGTTTTCAATTTCGGTGGTCGTCGTTAACTGCCCTCCTTGTTGCATCCCTGTCACTAATACTGGATTTAAGTTTGCTCGAGCAGCATACACTGCCGCCGTGTAACCTGCTGGTCCCGATCCTAAAATAAGAAGTTTTGCATGTTTAATTGTCATTGTGCTCTCCAAATACAAGGGGGTGAGCATTTGCGACTTTTTACAAAGTCCCCCCTTAATAATAATCAATAAAGTAACGAATAAAGTTGCCTACGATATTTTCCAACTAACGGATCTGCATTACCCATTGCAGATAAAATCGCTAAAAACTGCGTTTTCACCTCCCCGCTCTCCGCATTCAAATCTTGGCGTAACCAGTCCATCAATAACGCTAACGCTTGTTCGCTACGTTTTGCTTGATGTAACTGATTAGCCAATTTACAAGCTATATTCGGCATCGGATTACGAGCATATTCTAGTTGCAATAGCTGAAGTTCTGGTGAATCCACTGACTGTTCAAGCAAACGGATCTGATCTTGCAAACCTTGCCAACGATTATCCCGATCTTGTAATGGAATTTCAGCTAAAATAGCCTTAGCGGGTTCCACATTCTGCATGGCAACGTAGGTTTCTGCATATAATAAACCAAAATCGCTATTTTTTTTATGTGTTAATTCCCAAGCTTGCTTCAATAATGGCAATGCCAAATCATATTGTTCTGCCTCAAGGAACTCAAGTGCTTGTGCAAATTGCAGCTCTTCTTCTTTTGGCAAAATATGACGCAATCGAACACGCAATGATTGCTCGTCAATTGCACCTTGAATCATATCAACAGGTTGCCCGTGGATAAAGAAATAGCTCATCGGCACTTTCTGTACACCAAATTGCATAGCAATGCCCAATTGCTCATCACAATTCACAACAGCTAATAAAAACTGTTTAGGGTACTCATCAGAAAACCGCCGAAATAACGCTTCCATCATGATTGAGTCAGGTTCCTGAGATGACATAAAATAAAAAACCACAGGCACTTCAGTTGCAGCATTAATCACCTCACTTAAGTTTTGTTCAGTGACATTGATAATATAATCCATACATACCTTTATTAAACAGCTCGCTACTTTGACTATATTGGTTATTCAGCGTGGTAACGATGTACCTTCGTTGCAATACCTCCTTTACCCGCACAGATATTTTCTAGTGCGGTAGAATAAGAGCCATCACGACAAATCGCCGTTACATTAGACGGAATATTGACAGGAAGTTCAACTTGTTGGACGATTTGCTCAGGTAAAACGGCTGATCTATCTTCCGCTTTCACAATACTCACCGGTTGATTACCGTGGCAAGCAACTAAACAGATCACGATCATACTTAATAAACTTAATCTATTCATCCTATACTCCTTAGAAAATGGATAAAAAGCCGAAAACAAGGTTTTCGGCTTTTTGTTTTAGTGGTTAATTAACCATTTACAAATTTTTCGCCAAGCTCGATGTCTGCTTTTAAGGTTGGCTTCATTGCTTCAATCGCAGCTTTTTCGTAATCGCTTAATTCGCCTAATGGCAGTAATTCTTCCACACCTTCACGACCTAACACAACAGGTTGTGCGAAGAAACGAGCGTATTCGCCATCGCCTTCCACATAAGCATATTCTACGGTGTTTTCGCCTGTTAAGCCTTTTAATACAGAGCGAGCAAAACGAGCTGCCGCTTGTGCCATTGATAAGGTTGCTGATCCGCCACCTGCTTTCGCTTCAACCACTTCTGTCCCTGCATTTTGGATACGTTTGGTTAAGGCTTCCACTTCTTCTGCAGTAAATTGAATTTTGTCTGACGCAGATGCTTGAGAAAGTAATGGCAGAATGGTCACACCAGAGTGTCCGCCAACCACGGGTACTTTCACACGGTTGACATCTTTACCTTTTAATTCAGCCACGAAGGTTTCAGAACGTAATACGTCTAATGACGTTACACCAAATAATTTGCGTTTGTCGTAAACGCCGGCTTTTTTCAACACTTCAGCGGCGATGGCAACTGTCGTATTCACTGGGTTAGTGATAATGCCCACACACGCTTTCGGGCAAACAGCTGCCACTTTTTCGATTAAGTTACGCACGATACCTGCATTGATGTTGAATAAATCTGAACGATCCATACCTGGTTTACGTGCCACCCCTGCTGAAATTAACACTAAATCCGCACCTTCAAGGGCTGGGGTTGGATCTTCGCCTGCAAAGCCTTGTGCTTTAACTGCGGTTGGAATGTGGCTTACGTCCACTGCCACACCTGGGGTGACAGGGGCAATGTCATATAACGCTAATGTGGTGCCTTCAGGAAGCTGTAATTTAAGCAATAATGCTAATGCTTGACCGATACCACCTGCTGCGCCTAATACTGCAACTTTCATAAATTTCTCCTATTGAGTGATGTAAATTAAAATGGCTAAAGTGTATGTAAATTTATGACAAGATTCAAATGGCAAAATTCAATTTTGCGACTTAACGCAAATTTTTGTGAAAATTTTTGATTTCAGTTTGCTTTATTTGCATAAATAAGCAAAAATTTCGCATATTTTTTGAGATTTATGAATAATCAACCGATGGAAAAACAGGATTCCTTAACCGACGCATTCAAAGCCTTACTAAAAGAAGAAAAATTTGGCTCGCAAAGCGAAATTGTAACCGCCTTGCAAGAAATGGGCTTCGAGCACATCAATCAATCTAAAGTTTCACGAATGCTGTCCAAATTTGGGGCAGTTCGCACCCGTAATCCGAAAATGGAAATGGTGTATCAATTGCCAGCGGAATTGAGTGTGCCAACCACGTCCAGCCCATTGAAAAATCTGGTGGTTGATGTGGATCATAATCAAATGGTCATTGTGGTTAAAACCAGCCCAGGGGCGGCACAGCTGATTGCCCGTTTGCTAGATTCCATTGGTAAATCTGGTGGAATCTTAGGCACAATTGCTGGCGATGATACCATTTTTATCACGCCAACCTTAAACACTCCGATTGCATCGGTACTTGATAGCATTCACGATCTGTTTGAAACCTCGATCTAATGAACATTTTTATTACAGGCGGCACAGGCTTTATTGGCAAGGCACTCTGCTCTGCCCTCACAGCTGATGGGCATCAACTCACCCTCTTGACTCGGCAACATCATCTCCTATTACAAGGGGGTAAGAAAGTTGATGATTTTACAAAATTAGATGATTTTGATGCCGTCATCAACCTAGCTGGCGAGCCGATTTTTGACAAGGCTTGGAGTAAAGCACAAAAACATCGCTTAAAAACAAGTCGCTTAGATTTAACGACAAAGCTTGTCCAACTTATTCACCAAAGTTCAACACCACCTAGCGTATTAATTTCTGGTTCAGCCACTGGCTATTATGGCAATTTACCCACTCAGCAACCTGCTGATGAAACGGCTCCTTGTGGCACACAATTCCCCGCTGAACTTTGCCATGCCTGGGAGCAAGCCGCACTAACCGCACAAAGCGAACAAACCCGCGTTTGTGTCATTCGCACAGGTATGGTACTCCACCCATCAGGCGGTGCATTAAAAAAAATGCTCCCCCTTTATCGTATCGGGCTAGGGGGAAAAATGGGTGAGGGCGAACAACATTGGGCGTGGATCTCCTTGCATGATCAAGTACAAGCCATTCGCTTTTTGCTTACGAATCCAAACTGTCAAGGTGCCTATAATTTAGTTGCCCCAACGCCGGCTCCTCAGTACGCTTTTAATCACTGGCTTGCTCAACAAGTGCACCGCCCTGCTTTTTGCCATATCCCAAGTGGGCTAATTCGTTGCCTTTTGGGGGAGCGTTCGCAATTATTGCTGGATAATCAACCCCTTGTACCTAAACGCTTACTGGATGCGGGATTCCATTTCTCCCACCATAGTCTTAACCACTATGCTCTTGCTCTATAAAATGGAATGTTAATCACTGAACGGATCAATATCCACCGTGAGGCGAATATTGTATCGGAGATAACGATCTTTCAGTAAATCAAACTGATCGAGCAGTTGTTGCAAATTCGGGCGAGAAAGGTGCTGGACAAGTAGCTGCCAGCGGAAATGCCCTGCTTTTTTTGCCATTGGGGCGTGGATTGGGCCGAGTAACTGAAAGCCTTGCCAAGCGTTTTGGGCGATGATGTTTTGCAAGCAAGCGGTCAGTTCTTCAAGGAATTTGAGCACGTTGTCGTTATGTCGTCCAGTAGCTCGAAATAGCACCTGAGCGGAAAACGGCGGCAGCCCCATCAGTTTTCGCATCGTGAGTGCTTGCTCGGCAAAGTGGGCGTAGCCGTGGTTGAGCAAACTTTTGAGTAATGGGTGGTCTGGGTAGTGCGTTTGTAGCACCACGTCGCCCTGCTTTTCGCTCCGTCCTGCTCGCCCTGCTACTTGCACATACAGCTGTGCCAATCGCTCCTCCGCACGGAAATCGGTGGAAAACAGGCTGGCATCCACATTCACAATCGCCACTAACGTCACATTCGGGAAGTGGTGTCCTTTCGCCAACATTTGCGTGCCGATCAGAATTTGACTTCTGCCTGTTTGAATGTCGTTTAACTGCTGTTCTAAACTGCCTTTGCGAGAGGTGCTGTCGCGGTCAATACGGCTGATTTGAAACTGCGGAAAACGCGCCTCCAGCACTTGCTCAAGCTGTTCCGTGCCGATGCCTGTGGTGATTAAATGGGTGGAGCCGCAATGTCCGCACTGGCGTGGGAGCACTTTTTGCGAACCGCAATGGTGGCAACGTAGCACACGCTGTTTTTGGTGGTAGGTGTAGGGCTTTTCGCACGCCTCACATTGGCAGATCCAACCGCATTCGTGGCACAGCAATACAGGGGCAAAGCCACGCCGATTGAGAAACAGCATCACTTGGTTGCCTTTTTCAAGATGAATTTTCATCAGCGACAATAAACGTTCCGACAAGCCCGAATAGATCCTCTGGGTTTTCAAATCGATAATTTGCTGCCGAGAGAATTGGGCGTTGCCTGCCCGATTGGGCAAATCCAGTTGCTGAAATTTGCCGAGTTGCACATTATGCAAGCTCTCCAAACTTGGCGTGGCAGAGCCTAAGATAATGGGAATCTGTCGATTTTTCGCTCGCAAAATCGCCAAATCACGGGCGTGGTATCGCCAGCCGTCTTGCTGTTTGAATGATCCGTCGTGTTCTTCGTCAATGATGATCAAGCCCAACTTGGCAAATTGCGTGAACAACGCAGAGCGTGTGCCGATCACCATCGCACTTTCGCCATTTTTCGCACGCAGCCACGCATTGAGTCGCTGGCTGTCGTTCAAATTGGAGTGCAAAGCATCGATTTCCACATTAAAACGAGCTTGGAAACGGCGAATGGTTTGCGGAGTCAAGCCAATTTCAGGCACGAGAACCAGCACTTGCTCGCCTCGCTTGAGCACTTCTTCGATCACTTGTAGATAGACTTCGGTTTTGCCTGAGCCTGTTACGCCATTGAGCAAAAACACGCCAAAGCCTTGCTGATACTGCAATCGGCTGACCACCAAGCTCTGCTGTTTGTTGAGCGTGAGTCGATTTTGAGCGTTGCAAATCGGCATTTGCCCTAATTTTTCCTGCCACGATTGAATCCGAAACGGCTCATCAATGGCTTCAACCAAGCCTTTTTCGAGCAAGGCCTTCCACGCCGAGCCACTACAAGGGGGGACTTTTTCAAAAGAATCTGCAAAATTTGCCAGCTCATTCAACAACGCCTGCTGTTTTTTGGCTCGTTTCAGTGCATCATTGGCAACCGCTCGCTTGCCCTGTTCGGTCAGGCGAAAGCGTTCGGGGGCTTGGCGTTCGGGGCTGTCGCCTTGGCGTAATTTAACAGGCAAAGCACTGTGCAACACGTCGCCGAAAGGGGCATGATAGTAGCGAGCTGCCCACGTGAGCAACGCCCATATTTCATCATCAAATAGGGATTGAGAGTCTAGCACCTTGTCGATAGGGCGTAATTTGTCCGCTGGGACGTCCGTTTCTGTGGGGAAATCGACTACCACGCCAATTTTGCTTTGCGAGCCAAACGGCACTTGCACCCTTGCCCCTTTGACGGCTTTAACATCATCGGGCAACAAATAATCAAAATAGCGAGCCAGTGGCACAGGCAGGGCAAGGCGGACGAGTTTCATCGGGATTTTTTAAAGCTGTCTAAACTTAATAGGAAAATCGAAATGGCAAGGCAGATCATCAAAATGTAGGATTTGGAATCCAGCACTTCGCCAATCGCAAAGGAAATAAACAACATTACCAACGGTTCGGCATAGCCAAGCAAGCCCAGCACGTTCATTGGCAATAAGTTGCTCGAGCCAATATACAGAATAAACGCCAAGCCATTGACCACGCCAAACAAGGCGAGATAGAGATAAATCAGCGAATTTTGGCTGTGAATGTAGTTCATATCTACTTGGGCGATGTAGTACAAGGCAATCGGCAAACACAAGGCGAGTTCCACAAAAAAGGTAGCAAGATTGTTAATGCGGAAGTAGATGCGGATCATAATGTAGAGCGGATAGCCAAAGCCTGCCACGAAGGTTGCCCACGAAATCGTGCCAGTCAGCACAATATTTGCCGCCACGCCAATCACCGCAAAGGCTAACGCCGCCCATTTGAATTTACTTAACCGCTCTTTAAACACGATTTTGCCAAGGGCAACAGTTACAATCGGCAACAGCAAATAGCCAATCGACACCTGCAACGCCTGTCCGTTATTCGGTGCCCACATAAACAGCCACAACTGCACCCCCGTGTTAAAGGCGAGCAACAGCACCACGAAAATCATTGAAGGCTTATTTTTGATCCGATAAAACAGATCTTTAAACGCCATTTGTTTGGAAAACAGCACAATCGCCAACAGAATAAACGGCATCAGCACCACAATGCGAAAGCCGAACATATCCATATCCGCCAAGGGCAGCAATAAAATGGCGAAATAGTACCCCAGCCCAAACAAAATATTGGAGCCGAGGGAAAAGAGAATTCCTTTAATCATTGACGTTCTCCGTGATCAGTTTGCGTTTTTGCTTTTTGCGGATCGCCAAAATGCCGTCAAAGATCAACAAGGCAACCGCCACGGATAAGCAGATCAGCAGCAAATAAGAATTCGGATCTAACCGCTCGCCAATCATCAAGGCGATCAGCAACATCACGCACGGCTCAATATAGCCGAGCAAGCCTAGCAAGTTAAACGGAATGAGCGTGCTTGCCAAGGTGTAAGACATCAACGCCACACCGCTCATCAAGCCCAATAAAAACAGATAAAAGTAGATATTCGGGTTCACCGCTTGAATCGCAGGCATATCGACTCGGCTGATGAAATACAGGGCAATCGGCACCAACATCGCCACTTCCACCACAAAGCTGTGAATATGGCTGATGTTAAATTTTTTCCGCACCATAAAATAGGCAGGGTAGCCTGTGCAGACCAACAGGCTCGCCCACGAGAGTTTGCCTGTAAGCAGAATGTTGCTCATCACGCCCAAAAACGCAAAGCCAATCGCCAGCCATTTGCTGAGTGAGAGATGCTCTTTATACACAAACCGCCCGACCGCCACCATCGTGATCGGCATTAACAGGTAACCAATCGATACATCAATCGCCCTGCCGGCGTTCGGTGCCCATAAAAATAGCCACATCTGCACACCCACGAGCGAAGCGGAGAGCATTAACGCCAAAAGTAAACTTGGGTTGTGGTAAATGCGTTTGAGAAAATCGCTAAATTCCGTTTTCTGTTTTAACAGAAAGACGGCAAGAAACAGAAATGGCAGAGTTACGACCATTCGGAAACCGAACACATCTTCGCCTTGCAATGGACGCAAAAAGGTGGCGAGAAAATATAATCCGCCAAAGAGCATTGATGCCAATAACGAACAAAGTACACCTTTGATCATTTGAGTTCCTTTTATTATTCTACTATCCAAAAAATAGGGGCAAATCATTATTTGCCCCTTGGCATAACACAACACTGTACATTGCTTTAATCTTGACGATACTTCTGCAAAAACTTCGCCAATCGTCCGATGGCTTGTTCGAGCTGATGCACGTGTGGAAGCGTTACCACACGGAAGTGATCGGGTTTCGGCCAGTTAAAGCCTGAGCCTTGTACCAGTAGCACTCGCTCTTGGCGAAGTAGATCCAAAATGAATTGTTGATCGTCTTTAATGCCGTACATTTCCGTGTCGATTTTCGGGAACATATACATCGCCCCTTTTGGCTTCACGCACGAAATCCCTGGGATCTGCACTAACAATTCGTGGGCTTTGTTGCGTTGTTCAAGCAAACGCCCACCCGGTAAAATAAATTCGTTAATGCTTTGGTAGCCGCCTAATGCCGTTTGAATGGCGTGTTGCATTGGCGTGTTGGCACAGAGTCGCATTGATGCCAACATATCCAAGCCTTCAATAAAACCTTTGGCTTGCTGTTTCGGGCCGTTGATCACCATCCAACCTTGGCGGAAACCTGCCACTCGGTAGGCTTTGGACAAGCCGTTATAGGTCACCGTCAGCAAATCAGGGGCAAGGGCTGCCATATGATGATGTACCGCACCGTCGTATAAAATTTTCTCGTAAATTTCATCGGAGAAAATCATCAGATTGTGCTGGCGAGCAATGTCCGCAATGTCTAACAACACTTGACGGCTATACACCGCCCCTGTTGGGTTGTTTGGGTTGATCACCAAAATCGCTTTGGTGTTTGGCGTGATTTTGGCTTTGATGTCTTCCAGATCTGGGAACCATTCGTTCTCCTCATCACACAAATAATGCACCGCCTTACCACCTGCCAGCGTTGCCGCCGCTGTCCAGAGCGGATAATCTGGGGCAGGAATTAAAATTTCATCGCCATCATTGAGCAACGCTTGCATTGACATCGTAATCAGCTCCGACACGCCGTTGCCGATATACACATCGTTTACGTCTAAATCCAGCAAGCCTTTGAGCTGATAATATTGCACAATGGCTTTGCGTGCCGAATATAGCCCTTTGGAGTCGCAATAACCTTGAGCGGTCGGCAGATTGCGGATCACATCGACCAAAATTTCCGCAGGGGCATCAAAGCCAAAGGGGGCAGGGTTGCCGATATTTAATTTAAGAATTTTATGCCCTTCTTCTTCAAGGCGAACGGCTTCTTTATGGATTGGGCCACGAATATCGTAGCGAACGTGGGCGAGTTTGTCGGTTTTGCAAAAACGTTCCATTTTTCTTCCTAATGGGGATGATTCTGTGTGAAAAATGCCTAACTCTACTCCGATTTGCTAGGAAAAAAAAGGGGAAATGGGATAAAATGTGCGGAATTTTTATTTTTTAAGACCCCAAATGACGGTATTGAGTCTCCCACAAATGTAGGGGCGTATTGCATACGCCCATTGCGATTTTAGATTTGCAAAAAATCGGTGGAAAGTCACCGCTTGTTGGGGGACGTATGCAATACGTCCCTACATTCGAGCATAATTGCAAAGCCAAGGGAGATGATCGCATACGCCCAAGGGCACAAATGATTGTGTTGAATAGGGACGACAAGGGGTGAGATCTTTGAAAAAATGTGCAAAATGTGGATATTGATCGAATTACAACAGCAACTTCAGCAACAGCTTGCTAGCCTTGAGCCATCGAGCAAGCACGCCATTATCGCTTTGCAAGCGGAAAGCGACACAAGCGATTGGCAACCTTTGTCGTGGCTCAAGGCTCAAGGTTCTTTTCCACATTTTTTCTGGCAAAGCCGTGATGAAGCCCTTTCGATTGCCACCCTTGGGGCAATTCGCCAATTTGATAACTTAGAAAGTGCCGAAGCCTTCAGCTTGCAACACGGCGTGCCTGTGGTCGGTGGCTTAACCTTTGAAGGGCAATGCCAGTTTATTTTGCCTCGTCTCAGCTTGGCAAAACAGGGCGACAAACTGACCGCTTGCTTGTATCTCGATCTGGCGGATATTGAAAACGAAAAAGCCGAAAGTGAGCGTTTGCTTCAGCAGTTGGCAATATTTTTACCCCATCAAGCGATCACACAACGGATAATCTCCTGCCAATCAGCCAAGGATTTCAACGCTTGGCAAACCTTGATCGCTCAAGCCTTGAATGCCATTGAACACGCCAATTTCCGCAAAGTGGTGTTGGCGAATGCCACGACTTTCGGCTTAGATCAGGCAATCAATCCATACGATTTGCTCTACGCCAGCCAGCAGAAAAATCGGGGCTGCTACCATTTTTTATGGTGCGAAAACGGCTCGGCAACCTTTCTCGGCTCTAGCCCTGAACGGCTTTATCAACGCACAGGCAAGCAACTGAAAACGGAAGCCTTGGCAGGCACGGTGGCAGTTAGCCCCGATCCGAATGAAACGGAACGCAACGCTTTGTGGCTGTTGAGCGATGAAAAGAATGTCTATGAAAATCAACTGGTTGTGGACGATATTTACCAACATCTGCACGATTGCAGCGAGCAAATTCAGGTCAGCCAAGCGGAAATTAAGCGACTGCCAAACGTGCAACATCTCCGCCGAGCGATTCAAGCCACACTCAAAACAGGCGTTCAAGACAGCGACTGCCTCGCTCGGATTCAGCCCACCGCTGCCGTGGCAGGCTTGCCCCGCCACAACGCCTTGCCATTTATTGCCGAACACGAAGGCTTTGAACGAGGCTGGTACGCAGGCACTTTAGGCTATATGCAACCTGAACAGGCGGAATTTTGCGTCACGTTACGCAGTGCAAAACTCTGTGCCGACCAGCTCACGTTATACGCTGGAGCAGGCATTGTGGCAGGCTCGACGCCAGAGAGTGAGTGGCAGGAGATTGAACGAAAGCGTATGGCGATAGGTGGGTTGTTGGCTCGCTGATTTTGCAAAAAGTCGAGGTTTCTCACCCCCTTGCTGGCGGATAGCTGAAGTTTATTCGTCTGTGGGGGGGCACAGACGAAAAAAGATGAGCAATAAAGGTTAGCAACAAGGTTAGAAACGAGTGGTAAGATCGGTCAGCCACTCTGGGCTGATACTCACTAGCCACGCTTCGACCTGTTTATCTAGTCCTGTAAGCACCAGTAAACCTACCGCAAGTAAGCTCCACCCCATAATTTTACGACCGAGTTGGCTGGCGTTGGATAGTTTTTCTCGTTTCTCACGGAAAACTTGGCGAGAGAGCAAGCCGATAATAATCAGCGGAATAACCGCCCCTAAGCTGAAAATCACCATTACCACAGAAACACTGCCTAACGATTCGCCTTGGCTAGCAAGCGCAATCGCCGCCCCAAGCGTTGGGCCAATACAAGGAGCCCAAACTACGCCGAGCAACAAGCCGACCAGAAATTGTCCTGAAGCAGATTCGGGGTTAAAGCGACTCAAAAGTTGATCGCCTTTGTTGCTCACTGCCGAAGTATATTGACTCAATTTGCTTTGTACACGCGCATTGAGTAGCCAGATCGCCACAAGAATCATCAAAACAGCTGCCGTATAACGTAAATAGTCGCTGTTAATTCCCAAGGCTAAGCCAATGGAGGCAATGACCGTTCCCACCAAGGTAAAGGAAATCGCCATACCCAATGCGAGCGTAAACAAGCCAATTTTACGTTGTGCCATTGCAGAGGAAGCCACAATCGGCAAAATCGGTAACACACAAGGCGACAAGGTAGTCAGTAAGCCTGCGAGCAGGCTTAACATTAACACAGTAAGACTTAAATCCACGGCTCAACACCTTATGGCAAGGTAATGAATTGGCGTAAACGATCCGCCTGAGTTTCTGCAATAGAACGGCGAACTTCTTTGCCTTGGTTGAAGAGAATCAATGTGCTTTGGCGGCTAATGCCAAACTCTTTTAATGCTTGTTTTTCCGTATCATAATCCAATTTAAAAGCGGTTAAATCAGCAAATGCTTCCTCTTTTAACATTGGCTCAAGCACTTTTAACTGACGTTTACACGTTGGGCACCAGTTTGCATACGCATCGACCAAAATAGGTTTGCCTTGTTGCATTAGTGATTCAAATTCCGCTTGATTAAACGCCTTAAACTCTACAGCCATCGCTTGAACAGACAAGAAAAATGTTGAAATTAGCATTAGTAGTGATTTTTTCATCATAAGCTCCTTCAATTAAACATAAAAAAATAGTGAATGTGAGACATTAGACAAGTTTGCTCTCCACCTCTTACAACTTTTTGCAGATTTTTTACTTGCTCTCTAACTGCATTGGCAAAATGACACTCAACGGTCGCTGTTTGATGATTGTCTTCACACACTCAATAATCGCTTTCCAGCTGTCAATTTCTGCCCCAAGGGAACGCAGAGCAAGCCATAAAGTGAGTGAGAAGCTGACAATCAAATTGACTAAACCAATCAGCAACACATAACACAGCCCGAGTAAAAAAGTCCCTGTGGAAAGCTCACCGCTAATAGTGGCATAGCCTAGATTCGCAGAGGAGAATGCCACGTGCCGAATGTCTAGTGGCAAGCCTGTCCAGTAGCCAATCAGCCCTGTTAAGCCAAGTAAGAAACCGAAGCAGAGATTCCCCATAATTGAGCCGTAATTATCGTGCAGATAATCCGCAACACGCTCACGGGTTGGGGTTTTCAGCCATTTTTGTAGCATCGGGTGCTCACGCAGTCGCATTCGCAAATTGAGATAATTACTGCGATTATCAAAATAGCCCGAAATAATCCCTGAACAGAACAGCCACACGCCTGCGATTGCCGCAAACCACAAAGTGCCAGCAAACAGATCAATCGAGTGCAGTTGATAAGCCACTTGCTCGGCATCGAGCAACGGCTGATCAGCAAAAATCGCATACAGACTTGCCAACAGCATTGCCAAACAGACCGCCACGCTCACATTACCAAACACCGCCACCGTTTGCGAACGACATACATCTACCAACAGCTGTGCCAATTTCATATTGACGCCTTTGCCTTGTGGATTATCCACCGCTTCAGCAAAGCGAGCCGCCGTCATCGCAGGCTGTTTGGTTGCCACAGTAAAATGCAACATAAAAATAATCACAAAACCGATGCCGTAATTTAAGGCTTCAAGCAAGCTACGGCTCACTTTATCGTCCACCACATTGCCGATATAAATTTTGATTAACGCCATCAACGCAATCAAAATTCCCCCGCCAGCGGCAGAATAGAGCATTGAGAAATATTCGCTACGATTACGTGTGATGTAATGCTCGCCGTGGTCGCTGGTGTTTTGGGTAATGGTGCGAGAAAGCATTCGTACGCTCTGTTTCCACAGTTTCGACACACTATGCTGATCGGCAGAGGCAATCGCCAATTCGCCTGTCAGCAATAAAATCCGTCTTGGCAAAAAACGGTTAGCCGAGAACACGTCCATCAGCTCCGCCAATCGCACCAAGGTTTGCGACAACCGCTCCAACAAATGAGCCACGCCCAAGGACGAACCTTCGCTACTGCCCTTTTTCTGCAAGCGTTCGATCAAGGCTTGGCACTGCTCAAACATCACTTCCAAATGGCGGACATCATATTGCTCCTGCTTGCGTTGAGCGTCCACCCAATGCGACACCTCCCGTTGTAAACTCACAAAGGGGCTATCGGCATCCAGCAAACTGCGGTCTAACCGCATCAACTCAGGATCCATCTCTTCGGCGGCAATCCAAATTGAGAGCATTTCAATCGCAAACAAACCTTCGTAACGCACGTGGTTATTCAACGTTTCTCGCTCGTGGGGCGTGGCGTAATGGCGTAGTAAATTGAGCAAGGTATCCCAATGCTGCATCGGAATTTGTTTCAGCCATTCGCCATCATTTTTGTCGTTAAACAGCAGGAAAAATACATCTCGCAGATCGTTCACATCTTTAAAGGCAGGGTTGAATTTTTCGTATAACCTTGTTCGCATTTCTCGCCCAAAACCTTCACGTGACAAAATCCCACGACTAATCAACAGCGGATAAATCCGCAGGCGACACAGCCAACGGCACAGTTGCGAGGCAAACTGTTGCCCCAATTCAGGCTGAGTTTTAAGCAAGCGAATCAGCATATAAAGTCGCTGTTCAGCTGAATTTTCCGTGCCGTGACGGAGCCATTCAAATAAGCCCTCCAACAGTTCAAAGGTCTGGTTTTCGTTTAATTTTTGTTCAATAAATCGGGCTAAATTTGCCTGAGAAAGTAAAATGATCGGTTGCAATGTCTCTCTCCATTTTTATTTTGAGTGAGTGGGACAATCATTTGCCCCAAAAATTCAGCAGGCATTATATTGGACGAGAGTGCCAAGGTAAAATATTGCCCTCTTCACAAGGGGGTGAGTACTGAAATGATTTTGCAAATTTGCCAAAAACATTTACCACACAACGCCGCATAAAAAACTCACAAAATTGACAAAATACCGCCAACAAGCATAAAATTAAACCAAACAAAGATTATTATTTGTCACTTTTGCCTATTTTTTACCACCTTCATTGAGGAGCTTATCATGAAAACGCCTGTACGATTAAACACATCAGCACTGTCTACATTTACCCCCTCTCGCCTAACCTTAGCACTTGCATGTGCCGTTGCGATTCTCCCCCCCCCCCGCAAATGCCCAAACTGTTGCACAACTGGGGTTAGCCACGGGTGAAAATAGCGTTGCCATCGGGCAAGACAGCACAGCAACGGCCACCAACGGCGTTGCCGTTGGGCATGGTGCGGTAGCCACCGGCAACAACATGAGCCGCGACGAATTCAATGCAAAAAAGCAAGAAAATCAAAATGCCATCAATAATCTCGACGAAAAACAAACAGAAGTCAATCATAACGATAACTTACTGAATGCGGCCAATTCTGCCATTACCGTACTCATCTCTCAAATTAATCAGTTGACCGAAGAGCAAAAACAGATCGCCCAAAAAATTGAACAAAAAAACCAACTGACTGACACCAAAAACACTCAAATTACTATTTTGACCCAGACAAAAAATGAAATCGATGAGATAGACGCAAAAATTAAAGCACTGCAAGCACAAGAGGTGGAGAAAAATGTCAATTTTACCAATATTCTCAGGGAATTGAATTGGAGTAGCCTTGACCCTAACAACATTGAGCATTCCCGCAATGCGTTAGCAGAGAGTCTCAAAAACACCATCGACAGCCAATTCCCAGACTTTAGCACACGTTATACCCAAGCCGATTACCGCAACATTGTCGATGGTTATCTCAGTCGCCAAGCGGGTTATACGGCCAGTTTGGACAGTATTACCAACCAGTTGAAAGGCAGCCATGGTGCAATATTAGAAGCAAGTTTCTCAGGTAATTTAAAAAACTATCTGCATGAAAATGCAGGGCGATTTACCGAAGACGGCTATTTAGAGATTAATGACACAGGCACACACAAAGAATATACCGTGCCATCTGATTTTGCCGGCTATTTAAAACATCTAGGAAATACTTTCTTCGGTGATTTAGGCACTGGCAATTTTCCACATATGCCTGCTACAAAAAGCAATGATCTCACTGAGCATGGCACACATAAAACACGCAATACAGCCATCTTAATTCAACAATCCCTGTCCAAAGCACACATTGATGGCGTATTTAATGCATTAAGCAGCAAAGATAATGATATTGATGCTTTATATCCATTCTATAGAGTCGCATCAAGATACCTTAACGAAGAGTTTCAAAATAAATACCATGAAGCCACCTTTAATAATTATTCTGCCATCAAGCGAATTCGCTTTGATTTAAAAAGCACTGATGGCAGAAATCTTGGTTTGATGCACCATGACGACGCAATCATGGTTTTCCTGAAACATTTAGATGACCATGATTTAGAACCAGTGAATAATCTCATTGATTTCCGAAAAAGCGAGGAGTTTAAACAGAAGTATGATGAGATTAAAACGAAATTCATTAATAAAATTGACTGGAATTTTACCGAATCGGCCATCAATCTCACCGACTATCGAACCAAATTAAACAAGGTTACAGCTTATTATGATCAAGCGGTAGAGCTTGCCGATCTGTATTTGGCGGTCAAAAACGAGCGTAACAAACCAAATGGTGGCGACAATGCCGTCATCGAAGAAAAAAATAAACAGATTATCGCAAAACGCAAAGCGTTACTTTCAGGCATTAGCGATATTACCAATTTCTTTGCCGGCATTGAGCCAACCTATAATCTAGAGCATGCCAATCGCTATTTAAACTACGGCAAAAACGAAGCCAATGCCGTGATTGCTCGCATTCGGAATGAGTTAGGTGGCTACAATCCGCGTGATCAAATTGTGGTGGACATTACCGAACAGCTAAATCAGCTCAACCAACGCTACAACAACGCGGTCAAAACGCGTAATGAGACGCAAACGGAAATCAACCAACTTGAACAACAAATTCAAAACCTAGCACTCACCGCACAAGAAGAAGCAGTGGATGACTTAAAACGAAGCAAAGAGCAAGAGCTAGAAAGCAGCCGAACTAAAAAAGCCGAACTGGAAGAGAAGAAAAGAACCCTAGAGCAAGAGCTTGACGCTCTCCGCCAAGCATTAACGGCCTCTTCCATCGCAAACCTCGGTGAAAATGCCTATGCACAGGGGCATTTGGCCTTTGCTTCAGGCACAAATGCCATTGCCATCGGCACACAAGCAATGTCCACCAAAGACAATGCGATTGCAATCGGCCGTCAAGCCTCAGCAAGTGCAGACTCTGCCATTGCGTTGGGAGAGGGGGCAATCGTCGCAGAAAATGCCAACCACGGCATTGCTATTGGTAGCGGGGCAAGTGTCTCAAAAACGATGAGTATTGCCATCGGCCAACATTCTGTGGCAAATCGTGCTCCACTTGCGGCCAACACCGCTGTGCCAATTGGTAACGATCGTACGGCTGAGTTTCAACAAGGTAGCATTGGTGAATTCTCTGTGGGAGCTGACGGCAAATTACGCCAAATCACGCACGTTGCCGCCGGCACAGAAGACACCGATGCGGTCAATGTCTGGCAGTTAAAACAAGCATTGGCGGGCTTATCACCAAGCGTTCCAGCCGCACCAGGCGAAACTGGCCCACAAGGGCCGCAGGGCGAACCAGGCCCGAAAGGCGAACAAGGTGAAGCCGGCCCACAAGGGCCACAGGGTGAGCAAGGCCCGAAAGGTGAACAAGGTGAAGCCG
>JAUMYT010000001.1:0-113528 GCA_030528525.1 Pasteurellaceae bacterium | reverse complement strand
GGCCCACAAGGGCCACAGGGTGAGCAAGGCCCGAAAGGTGAACAAGGTGAAGCCGGCCCACAAGGGCCACAGGGTGAGCAAGGCCCGAAAGGCGATAAAGGGGATACCGTGATTGCGAATATCGGGCCTGTCACCACCTACGATGTCGCTGGCAACACCGAAACCGAGCACGCCCATCTACTTGATGCCATTGACGCCATCAACACAGGCGGGATTAAATATGTGCATGTCAATGATGAAACGGCAGATGCCGCACCAAGCGATCGCAACAATAACGATGCATCAGCATCAGGGGCGTTCTCCGTTGCCATCGGTCATTTGGCAAATGCCGAAAGCAGTGGCAGTTTGGCAATCGGCAAACAGGCTCACGCCACAGGCGAAAACAGCGTCGCCCTGGGGACAGAGTCAGTAACCGAGCAAGCCCAAACCGACTACACCAACGGTAGCATGCATGCTTATGGCGTGGTCAGTGTCGGTGCCAAAGGTAAAGAGCGTGTGGTGCAACATGTAGCAAATGGTTTGGTCAGTGCCAACAGCACCGATGCAGTGAACGGTGGTCAGCTACATCAGCTACAAAAAGATATTGATGAAGGGCGAGTGGGCGTGGTGCGTCAATTGCAAGAAGTAGCAAATGTACATCAGCAAATCAACCACAACCCAATTACCATTGGGGCAAACACGGGCGGTTACGAAGTGCATTTTACCAATGTACAAGGCGAAGCTCGCCGCTTAACCGGTGTGGCTGAAGGGGTGAACCCAACTGATGCCGTGAATAAAGCACAGTTAGATCGCAAATTGGGTGATCTAAACGTCAGCCTACAGCACACCACCAAGCAGCTAAAAGGTGGCATCAGTAACGCCATTGCGATGGCAAGTATGCCACAAGCCATTCTGCCATCACAACGCCAGTTCTCCGTCGGTACAGGCTATTACCGTGGTAGCTCCTCCCTTGCAGTCGGATTAAGTCGTGTGAGTGATAACGGCCGTATCGTCATTAAAATCAACGGCAGTGCATCGAATAAAGGCGACTTTGCCGCCGGTGCAGGCATTGGATTTAACTGGTAATTGCTCTATTCTCCCGAGGCAGGCTACGCCTGCCTCATTACTCTTAAGAAAACCGTTACACCACCTTCCTTATAAACAAGGGGGTGAGTACATTGTACTTTTTATAAAATTCATCTCGTCTTAAAATTTTTCAATTTTGTGATCTCTCTCATATTCTGTTTGTTTTACTTTCGTTATACTTTCAATTATTTTCGAACCATTGAACAAGGAGTGAATAATGAGCGAACCCTTTGTGCTTAACGACCACCCACACCGCCGTTTTAATCCGTTGAAAAATCAGTGGATTTTGGTCTCGCCACACCGTGCCAAACGCCCGTGGCAAGGGCAGCAAGAAGCCTTGGTGCAAGATGAAAAACCAAGTTACGACCCAACCTGTTACCTCTGCCCAGGCAATAAACGCATTACGGGCGAAGTCAATCCGAATTACACCGAACCATTCGTGTTCAAAAATGATTTTTCGGCATTATTGCCAGACACACCAGCCCCAACGCCAAGCGATGATCCGCTATTCAAAATTTCCCACACCCAAGGCGAAAGCCGTGTGATCTGCTTCTCGCCCGATCACAGCAAAACCTTGCCCCTGTTAACTACCGCAGAAATTGAAAAAGTGATCCAAACGTGGCAAGCCCAAGCGACTGAATTGGGCGAGCGTTATGCGTGGGTACAAATCTTTGAAAACAAAGGCGAAATGATGGGCTGTTCCAATCCGCATCCGCACGGGCAAATTTGGGCGAGCAACTTTTTGCCGAATGAAATTGCCATCGCTGATGAGTGCCAGCGGGATTACTTCGTAAAATACGGCTCGCCATTGTTGATCGATTACGCCAAGCGGGAGCTGCAACTCAAAGAACGCATTGTGGTGGAAACGGAAGATTGGATTGCCGTGGTGCCGTACTGGGCAAGTTGGCCATTTGAAACCTTGCTCCTGCCAAAAGCCAAGCAGTTTACCAACATTACCCAGCTGAATCAGGCTGAGCGTGAAGATTTGGCGTTGGCGTTGAAAAAACTGACCACTCGCTACGACAATCTGTTTAACATCAGTTTCCCGTATTCAATGGGCTTCCACTTTGCTCCGTTTAACCAAACCGAAAACGGACATTGGCAGTTGCACGCCCATTTCTATCCGCCGTTGCTACGTTCTGCCACCGTGCGGAAATTTATGGTCGGCTACGAAATGATGGCAGAAACCCAACGGGATTTGACCCCAGAACAAGCGGCGGAGCGTTTGTTGGCGGTTAGCGAAGATATTCACTATAAAAATGCAAAATAGGACAGATTATGAACCCGATTGAACTTTCTCAAAAAGAATTTGAAGCCCATTTTGGCTACAAGCCACAACAAACCGTTTTCGCCCCAGGGCGTGTGAACATTATTGGCGAACACACCGACTACAATGACGGCTTTGTGATGCCTTGTGCGATTAACTACGGAATGGCGGTCAGTTTCACCCCAAGAGAAGATTCTCTGTGGCGAGTGTATGCGATTGACATTAAGCAAACCGATGCCTTCGACATTAAAAAACCGATCCCAAAAAGCGAAGACAAATGGAAAAACTATGTGCGTGGTGTCGTGAATTACATTCAAGCCAAATGCCCTGATTTTATTCAAGGAGCCGATATTGCAATGACTAGCGATGTGCCGATGTCGTCTGGCTTGAGTTCATCGGCGGCGTTGGAAATTTCGATTGGCAAAACCTGCCAAGTGCTGGGCAATTTGCCGTTGAGCTTGGCACAAATCGCTTTGATCGGACAAGAAGCCGAAAACAAATTTGTGGGGGCGAACTGTGGCAATATGGATCAGCTCACGTCTGCTTTAGGGCAAAAAGATCATCTTGTGCGGATCGACTGTCGTAGCCTTGAGATCGAACCAACCCCTGTGCCACAAGGCTACTCGATTGCGATCATCAATTCGAATGTGAAACACGATTTAGTGACAGGCGAATACAACAGCCGCCGTCAAGAGTGCGAAAAAGCCGCTGAATTTTTTGGCGTGAAAGCCCTGCGTGATGTCAGCCCAGAACAATTTATTGAACGTGCTGCCGAGTTGCAAGCCCTTGATGAATTAGCCTACAAACGTGCCAAACACGTGATCAGCGAAAATCATCGTGTGCTTGAAGCGGTGGAAGCGTTAAAAGCTAAGGATATGCAGAAATTGGGCGTGTTGATGGCAGATTCCCACGACTCAATGCGTGATGATTTTGAAATTACTATTCCAGAAATCGACTATTTGGTCGAACTCGCCCAAGTGGCTATCGGCAAAAATGGCGGGGCGAGAATGACCGGTGGCGGCTTCGGCGGTTGTATCGTCTGTTTAGTGCCAGATGAAAAAGTGGACGATTTACGCAAACTGGTTGCTGAGAACTACGAAAAACAAACGGGCATTAAAGAAACCTTCTACGTTTGCACGGCGTGTAATGGGGTACAATTGGTTTGACGCCACCATTTAATGTTAACATAAAGGCGGGTTAATATACCCGCCAGCTTCTCTATTTATACAGTCAATCCCGTCGATTTTCCCCTTGCACAGCAACACTTAAATCTTCTCTTGTACCGGATTGCACAGGTATGATGGCTGTTCGTAAGAAAAATTACGTAATCGTTTGCATTTTTCAGGCAAAAAACTTATACTGTAGACCTAGTGCCATAGGAACTAGAAATGCAAAATCGAAACTTACCAATAGTAGTAAAAATCTCTCTTAACACCTTGAAAATCAAGGTATTTTTTTCTTTTCTAGTTTTAATTTCTTTTAGATCTCTTTTTTAGAGATCTTTTTTTTGCCTAAAATTCGGACAATTTAATCAAAGGATAAGCAATGAGCCAGTTAATTCGTACCTTAAAAAGCCACATTCGAGATGAAGTGATCAAAAAAGGTGGCTGGGTAAATGCCCACGCCCACGCCGACCGTGCCTTCACGATGACCCCTGAAAAAATCCAAATCTATCAAAATGCGAACTTGCAACAAAAATGGGATTTAGTGGACGAAGTCAAACGCCAATCAACCGTGGAAGATTACTATCGCCGTTTTAGCCAAGCGATTGAGCTGATGATTTCGCAAGGGGTAACGGCGTTCGGGACATTTGTGGACATCGACCAAGTCTGCGAAGACCGTGCGATTATCGCCGCTCACAAAGCCCGTGAAGTCTATAAAAACGACATCATTTTGAAATTTGCCAACCAAACCTTGAAAGGCGTGATTGAACCAAACGCTCGCAAATGGTTCGACATTGGTGCGGAAATGGTGGATATGATCGGCGGCTTGCCATACCGTGATGAACTTGACTACGGCAAAGGTTTGGAAGCGATGGATATTTTGATGGAGACCGCCAAATCCCAAGGCAAAATGTTGCACGTTCACGTTGACCAATTCAATAGCCAAAAAGAGAAAGAGACCGAACAGCTGTGCGACAAATCACTTGAGCACGGAATGCAAGGGCGAGTGGTGGCAATTCACGGCATTTCAATTGGGGCACATCCGCGTGAATACCGTGAAATGCTCTACAAAAAAATGAAAGCGGTGGATATGATGATGATCGCCTGCCCAATGGCGTGGATCGACAGCCCACGCAAAGACGAAGTGTTACCGTTCCACAATGCCCTCACGCCAGCAGATGAAATGATCCCTGAAGGCATTACGGTCGCCATCGGCACAGACAACATCTGCGACTATATGGTGCCACTTTGCGAAGGCGATATGTGGCAAGAACTCAGCCTACTATCGGCAGGTTGCCGTTTTACCAACCTAGAAGAAATGGCAAATATCGCCAGCCTGAATGGACGGAAAGTACTCGGCATACGATAACTAATTCAATTTAACGGTCTCTTTTACGTCAAAAGAGGCCGATGCTATGATGTTTTTTTGTCTCTTCAAACACGAGTCTATCCCTCTCCCTCATTTGCAAAAACTGTCTTTTTCTCACCCCCTTCCACACAGATAAATTTGGTAGATAAGCTAATACCCTTTAAAATAACCCTGTTTTTATATGACAAAAGTGAGAAGTTATGACTCAACCATCTTTTTCGATTGATGAAATGACCCAAGATCAATCGACCATCCGAACCTTCAAACGCCTGTGGCCGATGATCTCCCCATTCAAACTCGGCATTGTCGTGGCAATGGTTGCCATGATATTCAATGCAGCAGCAGATGCTTACCTTATCACTATGCTCAAACCCCTGATTGATGAAGGATTTGGTGGTGATTCTGATCGTAACTTCCTGAAAATAATGGCATTTATTGTGGTTGGGCTAATTTTTGCCCGTGGTTTAACCAGTTTTGTATCGAGCTACTGCTTGGCGTGGGTGTCGGGTAAAGTGGTAATGACAATGCGACAAAAAGTGTTCAAACACTTGATGTTTATGCCTGTTACTTTCTTCGACCAAAATTCATCGGGCAAATTGCTCTCTCGCATTACGTATGACTCCGAACAAGTGGCAGCATCTTCTGCCAATGCGTTGCAAAGCGTGGTGCGAGAAGGGGTTTATATTCTTTTCCTTGTATCCACAATGTTCTATTACAGTTGGCGATTATCGTTGGTGTTATTCATTATCGGTCCGATTATTGCGGTGCTGATTCGCCTAGTGTCAAAACGTTTCCGCCGTTTGAGTCGCAATATGCAGGAATCGATGGGCAGTATGACCGAAAGTGCCGAGCAGATGTTGCGTGGACATAAAGTGGTGCTGTCCTTTGGTGGTCAGCAAGTGGAAGAACAACGTTTCAACCACACCAGCAACGATATGCGACGTAAAGGAATGAAAATGATGGCGGCGACCGCCATTTCTGATCCGATTATCCAAGTAATTGCCTCGCTTGCCTTGGCGGTGGTACTGTTTGTGGCTGGCTCGCCTGAAATCATTGGCGACAGCCTAACCGCAGGCGAATTTGCCGCGGTGATCGGGGCGTTAATGGGTATTTTACGCCCTCTCAAAACCCTAACCAACGTCAATGCCCAATTCCAACGGGGAATGGCCGCCTGCCAAACTTTGTTTACCCTCTTTGATTTGCCGACCGAAAAAGACACTGGTACTTATCAAATTGGGCGAGCCAAAGGCGATATTCGTTTTGACAACGTGACCTTTACCTATTTCGGCAAAGAACAGCCTGCGTTGAAAAATATCTCATTTGATTTGCCAGCGGGCAAAACCTTAGCCTTGGTTGGGCGTTCTGGCTCAGGCAAATCGACTATCGCCAATTTGATTACTCGTTTTTATGAAATTGATTCGGGTAACATTTTGCTTGATGAAATGCCAATCAGCGAGTATCGCTTAAATAATTTGAGGGAGCAGTGTGCGATTGTATCGCAGCAAGTTCATCTGTTTAACGACACCATTGCCAATAATATTGCTTACGCGGCGAAAGACAAATACAGCCGTGAGCAAATTGAACAAGCCGCTAGAGCCGCCTATGCAATGGAATTTATCGAAAAAATGCCGAAAGGCTTGGACACCGTGATTGGTGAAAATGGCGTGAGTTTATCAGGTGGACAACGCCAACGCTTGGCGATTGCCCGTGCCTTGTTACGGAATTCACCTGTTTTGGTACTCGATGAAGCGACTTCGGCGTTAGATACCGAATCTGAGCGAGCCATTCAAGCCGCCCTAGATGAATTGCAGAAAGATCGCACTGTTTTGGTGATTGCTCATCGTTTATCTACCATTGAAAATGCCGATGAAATCTTAGTGATTGAGCAAGGCGAAATCGTAGAACGTGGTAACCATCAACAGCTTCTCGCTCAAAATGGGGCGTATAAACAACTGTATAACTTACAATTTCATTCACATTAACAATAGGAGGAGTCAGTCATGCGTATTGCATTAGTTACAGGGGCAACTGCTGGTTTTGGATTAGCCATCTGCCGTACGTTAATGCAGGCAGGTTATAACGTGATCGGCACAGGAAGACGAGCTGAACGTTTACACGCCTTACAGACAGAATTTGGCGAGCAATTTCTACCGCTTGCTTTTGATATTACGGATCCAAAACAAACTGAGCAAGCACTACAATCTCGTCCCAACAAATGGCAATCAGTTGATCTTTTAATCAACAATGCTGGTTTAGCCTTAGGTTTAGAACCCGCTTATCAGGTGGAGTTAGAAGATTGGTATCAGATGATTGATACGAATATCAAAGGTGCCGTCACTCTCACTCGCTTAATTTTACCTGAGATGATGGCAAAAAATCATGGTCATATTATCAATCTAGGATCAATCGCTGGGAATTATGCCTATCCTGGTGGTAACGTGTATGGTGCGACAAAAGCCTTTATGAAGCAATTTAGCTTAAATCTACGAGCCGATCTTTCTGGCACAAAAATCCGTGTGACCAACCTAGAACCAGGCTTATGTGGTGGCACCGAGTTTTCGACTATTCGCTTTAAAGGTGATCAAGCAAAAGCAGACAAAGTGTATGAAAATGTGGAATTTGTTCGTCCTGAAGAAATTGCTGACATTGTGTTGTGGCTGAATCAGCAACCCGAACATGTCAATATTAATCGATTAGAAGTCATGCCTACCGCACAGAGTTTCTCCCCTTTGTCTGTTTACCGAGAAAATGGCGAAATTAGCGCAATTTTTGCCAAATAATCAACAACATTCAGTGTTATTTCACACATAAAAAATCAGGGCAAATGCCCTGATTTTTTTGTTTGAGATTATAAACTTTGCAACGCCGCAATGCGTTTTTCAAGTGGTGGGTGGCTCATAAAGAGTTCGCTACGTTTGCCGTTGATCATAAAGGCATTGAGCGAGCCTTGTAACTCTTGCGGCTCGTGAACCTGTTGTAAGCGTTGTAATGCCGCAATCATTTTTTCTTTACCGACTAAGTTCGCAGAGCCTTCATCGGCACGGAATTCACGGTAGCGTGAGAACCACATTGCGATAATAGTCGCCAAAATACCGAATAAAATTTCGAGTACCATTGACACTAAGAAATAGATGCCAGTGCTTTGGCTCTCTTCGCCGTCGCTGTTGCGAGTGCTAGACACTGCGGTGGCAATCATTCGAGATAAGAAGATCACGAAGGTGTTTAACACGCCTTGTAATAAGGTCATCGTCACCATATCGCCGTTAGCAATGTGTGCTACTTCGTGAGCAACCACGGCTTCCGCTTCGTCTTGGGTCATTGTGTTGAGTAAACCTGTACTCACCGCAACCAATGAGTTGCTTTTGGTTGCCCCTGTGGCGAACGCATTCACATCTTCTGAATGGTAAATCGCCACATCTGGCATTGGAATGCCTGCTTGTTGCGATTGACGTTTTACCGTTTCGACTAACCAACGCTCCGCATTGTTGCGTGGCTCGGTAATCACTTCTGCTCCCACAGAGCGTAGTGCCATTGTTTTAGATAAAAACAGGGAAATCAATGAGCCAGCAAAACCAAACAGCAATGCCATAATCAAAATGCCGCCAGTGCTGTTACCTGCAATGCCTGTGACACTTAAAATAATTCCCAGCACAATCATTACCGCAAAGTTGGTGGCAAGGAAAAGAGCAATTCGCATCATAATAGATTTTTCTCCAAGTTGTGTTTATAGAAAGTGTGTTGATAAAAAGGGTTAAAAACCGCTCTAAAATAGCGATAATTTCGCAAAATTCAAGGCTTTGACAACAACTATTCCCATAAATTTAACTGTTTCGTCACTTTTTTTTCGGGAAAATGCACCATTAGCCCGATAAGCCGAATTTTTCGCAGTTTTCGCCGTTGCCAAATTTCATCAAGTAAGTGCTGAAAGTTGCTAAGTGAAAGCCCGTCTGTAGTGCGTTCCAGCGTGGTTTGGGTGAAATCATCAAATTTGAGTTTGATTCCAATTTTTTTGAAATCCGACAACGGCACATCGCCCCAATTTCTTTGGATCCGAAATACTAATTTTGCGTAATGTTCGCTTAAAATTGCCTTTGCGTCGTTTAACACATCAATATCGTCCAAAAGGGTATTTTCTACCGCCAACGATTTACGGGGACGATCCACTTCTACTTTGCGTTCATCAATGCCGTGAGCGAAATCCCACAATCGATGCCCGAACTTGCCAAATTGTTGCACAATAAAGGCCTTTTCCTGCTGTTTTAGCTCGCCACAAGTGTGCAAGCCGAGCTGTTTCAGCTTCTCATTGGTCACTTTGCCAACGCCAGGGATTTTTTTGAGTGGTAAGGTTTCGATGAAGGCTTCCACTTCTTCAGGACAAATCACAAATTGTCCATTTGGCTTGTTTTGGTCGGACGCAATTTTTGCCAAAAATTTTAACGGAGCAACACCCGCCGAAGCCGTGAGTTGCAACTCTTGCCAAATGGCTTGACGAATGTCTTGTGCAATCCAAGTGGCAGAGCCGAAACATTGCGTGCAGTTGCTCACGTCTAAATAGGCTTCATCAAGAGAAAGTGGCTCGATAATGTCCGTATATCGGCGGAAAATTTGATGAATGTGTGCCGATACTTGTTTATACAGCAGCATATTCACAGGTAATAAAATCAAATTCGGGCAGAGCTTCAAGGCTTGAACTGTGGGCATTGCACTGTGTAAGCCAAATTTTCGGGCTTCGTAATTGCAGGTAGTCAGCACGCCCCGTTGATTCGGGCTGCCGCCTACCGCCACGGGCTTGCCTTTCAGCTGTGGATTTTCCCGCATCTCCACCGCTGCATAAAAGCAGTCCATATCAATGTGAATAATTTTTTGCTGTGTCATTTTGCAAAATCTCCACGTTTCTTACCCCCTTGTCGCACATATAGTATAGCAATAACTGTATAAAAAAACAGTTTATTTGCGTTAATTTATTGTTAAAATTTAGCCCTTTTTTAAAAGGGGGAGAAACGCATGTTGTACGGTTTAATGATCGCCTTTGTGCCATTATTTTGGGGCTATCTATTTTATTTGCGGAATGCGACCTTGCTGGCGTGGAATAATCGAATTGTAACCTATTGTTTATATTTGATTTTATTGATTATGGGGATTTCGATTGGGCAGTTGGACGATCTGGCTACCACTTTGCCGAAAATTGGTGGCACGGCATTGGGGCTGACGCTGATTTTACACGCTTGCAACATTGGCAGTTTAATGGTTTACGATAAATTGTATCCAATGCCACGGGATTTGAGCCAGCAACAATCGCTGCCTTCCCGTTGGAAATCGTTGCTTGATTCGCTGATTTTGTGTGCGACGGTATTTATTGGTGGGCTGTTTGGCTTTGCGACCAAAGGCATGCTGAATTTTCCATTGCATTCAAGCACTTATGTGTTAGTCGTGATGATTTTTTGTGTCGGGGTGCAACTGCGTAACAGCGGTATTCCATTGCGACAAGTGTTTTTAAACCGCCGTGGGATCATCACTTCATTGATTTTTATGGCAAGTGGACTGATTGGCGGAGTGATTGCGGCTTATTTGCTTGATTTAGAATTGATTCGAGCCTTGGCGTTGGCATCGGGCTTTGGTTGGTATTCGCTCTCAAGTGTGTTGGTCAATGATGCGTGGGGGGCGTTTTATGGCAGTATCGCCTTTTTCAACGATCTCTCCCGTGAAATTCTCTGCCTGTTTACCATTCCGTTTTTTATGCGACTGTTCCCGTCCACGGCAGTCAGTTTGGGCGGGGCGACTTCGCTGGATTGCACCTTGCCGATTATCCAAAAAGCTGGGGGCATTCAGGTTGTCCCCCTTGCGATCAGTTTCGGTTTTATCATCAACCTTGCCGTGCCGATTTTGTTAGCCTTTTTTATCGGCTTGGCATAGCCACTCAATCACGGCGATAAATATCTTCGCCGTTTCGGCGAGTTTTCAGCAGGCGTAAAATCCAGACATATTGTTCTGGATTTTTTCGCACGAAATATTCGATCACTTTGTTCATTTCCCGTGCTGACTGCTCCGCCGAGCCACTAAATTCCATCGGTGGCAAGATTTCGATTTGATACACGCCTTTTTCGGCGTTGTAAATCGGGAACATTGGGATCACTTCCGCATTGGCGACCCGTGCCATTTTGTTCAGCCCCGGTAACGTGGCTTTTTCGGTGGCAAAAAAGTCGGCGTAAACGCTCAATGCTTCACCATAATCTTCATCAGGCAAAAAATAGCCCAATTCGCCTTTGCGAACATCGGCTAAAAATGGCTTGATGCCATTTTGGCGAGCGTGCATTTTGCCGCCGAAACGTTCACGGGTACGGTTCCACAGCCAATCAACCAACGGATTGCGGTGTGGGTTATACATTGATGTCATCGGCATTCCCAAGGTTCGCATCACAATCCCAGACGCATCAATCGACCACGTGTGTGGCACGAGTAAAATCACGTTTTTGCCCTGTTCTCGCACCTGACGCACAATCTCAATGCCGTTAAATTCACAGCGATTTTGCAGGCGTTCAATCGGTCGCACCGCAATTTCGCCAATGGCTAACATTGTTTGTGATACGGTGATGAACATTTTTTCGATCACTTGCTCACGTTGTTCAACTGTCCATTCAGGGAAACAGTAACGCAAATTGACATCAGCTCGATGATACTGTTTTTTGCCCTTGAGATATTTCGCCACCACTTTGCCGATTTGGGTTGCCAGTTTATCTCGTAGCCGATAGGGCACATACGCCAAGATGATCAACGCAAAAATGCCGAGCCACACGCCCCAATATTTCGGGTGCAAAAAGGCTTTAGAAAATTGGTGTTGATAGCCAACTCGGTAGGTTTCACGTTCCATTTTTCTCTCCCATTTTGCCTTTATTTGCGTTTTTGGCGTTGATCGATACGGTTTTTCACCGCCAAAATCAGCCCTAGCCCGATAAATGCTCCAGGCGGTAAAATCGCCAGTAGCAAGCCCGAATCCAGATGAAACACGTCCATTTTTGCCGATTTCGCCCAATCGCCTAGCAATAAACCCAAACCGTCAAACAAGGTGCCGTTGCCGAGCAATTCCCGCAATGCCCCTAGTGCCACAAGGCTTAACAACATTCCTAGCCCCATTGCAAAGCCGTCAAAGGCGGATTGTGCCACACCATTTTTCGAAGCAAAGGCTTCCGCTCGCCCGATCACGATACAGTTCGTTACGATCAGCGGAATAAAGATGCCAAGCGACTGATAAACAGGGTAAGCGAAGGCGTTCATCAGCAGTTGAATCACGGTCACAGAAGTGGCAATCACCATCACATAAATCGGAATGCGAATATCGTGTGGGATCAACTTGCGACACAGGGACACCACCGTGTTGCTCGTAACCAACACGAAAAGCGTGGCAATGCCCAGCCCAAGGGCGTTGGTCACATTATTCGACACCGCCAGCAACGGACACAGCCCAAGCAGTTGCACTAAGGCACCGTTATTGCTCCAAATGCCTTGGGTAAACAGGGTTTTCCACACAGACGGCTGAACCGGCGGTTCGCTCTCAAGTTGTTGAATTGGGATTTGTTGGGACATAGTTATTTTCTCAAAAATTATCATTCTGCCCCCGCTTGCGGGGGAAGTACCCTGCGAAGCAGGGGGTAGGGGGCAACAACGGGGGCTGAATTTACGCCATATTTTGCAAAATTGCCCCCTTCGGTTTCGCTTCGCTCAACCACTTCCCCCGCAAGCGGGGGCAGAATTTATTCACATTGATTAAATTTTTCCACCCTTTCAGGCTCTAAACTCAGCTCGGTCAAAATCCACTTCGCTGTTTTTTTCACATTATTGACCACCGCTCTTGGTGTAATGGTCGCCCCTGTAAATTGGTCGAACTGTCCGCCATCTTTTTTGACTGCCCATTGGCTCTCATTTTCAAGGCTAAATACTTGGTTCGCAAAGCGGTAGATCCAGTTTGAAACCCGAGTTTCAATTTTATCGCCTAGCCCTGGGGTTTCTTTATGCTCCAAGGTTCGCACGCCCAGCACCGTGCCGTCTGGCTGAATTGCCATCAGCAAACGGATATTGCCCGAATAGCCATCTGGAGCGGTGGTTTGGACGATGTAAGCGGTGAGAACGCCTTGCTTTTTTGCAATAAACAGCTGATTTAAAAAGCGTTTTTCAGGCAGTTCAATTTGGCGGCAAGTAGCGAGTAAATCATTATCAAAATGCGATTCAGGCAACACGTCTAACAATAATTTGCGTTGTTGTTGCTCGGTCACTTGCTCAATTTTGTCTTTGGTTAGCCAAAAAACCGCCGTAGAAAGTGCCGTACACAGCAGGGCAACTACGCCCAAAATCAAGGCATAACGTAACGTAATACGAGTTATCATTGTTTTCTTCCTTGTTGAGTGCCGTATAAACGGGGTTGAGTATAGTGGTCGATCAACGGCACGGCAATGTTGGCGAGTAACACCGCAAATGCCACGCCGTCAGGGTAATTGCCGTGATAGCGGATTAAATAGACCAGCAAACCGATGATCGCCCCGAAGATCAATTTCCCTTTTGGCGTGATCGATGCCGAAACGGGATCGGTAGCAATAAAAAATGCCCCGAACATCATCGCCCCACTAAACAGTTGATAATGCACCGCCCAATTTGCTTGCCCGAACAGTTGATGAAGCCCTGCGAACAGACTGAAACTGAGCAACATCGCCACAGGGATTTGCCAATGAATGATTTTGCGAGAGAGCAGCACCAACCCACCGAGCAGGAAAGCAAGGTTGATTTGCCCCCAGCCGCCAAACAACACATTGTCACTAAGTTGTTGATTGAATTGCTGATAAAGGGCGACATCGCTGGTTTTGCTCAACGTGGTTCTCGCTCCGTCTAGCACGGTGGCTTGGGTAATACCGTCCACGCTGTGAATCAGTTGATGCAGGCTAAAGCCGTCGGTGGTCACGCCCGCAAAAATCAGCGAAACACTGTCGGCAAAGGTCGGCGGTTCGTTGAGCAAGGCAAGCGGTGGCAACCAAGCGGTCATTTGCACAGGGAAAGAAACGAGCAACAACGCATAGCCAATCATCGCAGGGTTGAACAAATTTTGCCCCAATCCGCCATAAATGTGCTTAGCGAGCAACAACGCCACCGCCACGCCAATCAGCGTGATCCAATAAGGAGCGTAAGGCGGAATCGACATCGCCAAAATCAACGCCGTCAAAATACCCGACAAATCCGCCAAATAGAATGCGGTCGGTTTACCCCGTAGTTTTGCCACCGCTACTTCAATCACCATCGCAAGGCTGACTGCAATCCCCACCTGCACTAACACGCCGTAGCCGAAATAAAACCACATCACACAAAGTGCGGGTAACATCATCGCCATCACCCACAGCATAATGTGAGACGTGAGCTGTTTCGCGTGCGTATGGGGCGAACTGACCATTTTGAACATTGGGTTATCCTTGATTAAGTAAACGTAAAGTTTCAATTAAACGTGTTCCGACCGCATAAGCCAGATTAACAGGAACAGCATTACCAATTTGTTTATATTGATTAGACATAGAACCCGCAAATTTCCAATCATCAGGGAACGTTTGAATACGTGCATATTCTCTCACTGTTAAAGGACGAGTTTCATCAGGGTGGCAACGCTCCGTTTGATTTTGTGCTGGCGAACAAGTCAGCGTTAAGCTTGGTTCACTCCACGCCAATCGGCGAGCCATTCCCGTTTTCCCTCCCCCCAAGAAATAGCTGCCTTTCATATATTGGCGAGCAATATCATCAGGCAAATGTCGCCAGCAACCACCTGGGGGAACAAGATCTAATACCGCTTTTTTATGTTCTGGATAAATTTGCCCTTCTGATGTTGGGACATCACAATCATAAAGCTCTCCTTTTTTTAAGGCATCCGCCATCAGCATTTCTCGATGATGTGGAGTGGGCCAATGAAATTGAGTGCGATTTACCAAATCTTGTCGAATACCCACAATAAAAATACGCTCTCTTTTTTGTGGTACTCGGTAATTTACCGCATTTAAAACTTTAGGCTCAATCAGAAAATACCCTAAATCTTTTAAGGTCTGTTTAATGGTAGCGAGTGTCCGCCCTTTATCGTGGTTGACTAATCCTTTAACATTCTCTCCTAAAATCACTTTAGGTTGTGTTTCTTTGATAGCACGAGCAAATTGAAAAAACATCGTGCCACGAATATCATTAAATCCTTCTCCCTTTCCCGCATAGGAAAAGGCTTGGCAAGGAAAGCCCCCTGAGAGTAAATCAATTTTGCCTTTATAACGTGTAAAATCAATTTCACAGACATCACCCTCTACCACATTCCAATTAGGACGATTCGTTCGCAATGTATTACACGCATATTTATCCCATTCATTGAGCAATATCGCATTAAATCCAGCTTTTTCTAATCCTAATGCTAAACCACCAGCACCAGCAAACAATTCAATGCTAGAGAACGGTTGCGATATGATTTCTTTCTGTTCTTCCCACAACAAATCAGGGAATAGCTCTAAATTTTCCATTTATTGTTTAATTTTAAAGTGTTCAAAACCTTGATATTTCTTAAAGGCAAATAAGTATAAATTTTCTAAAATATTTTGGATTTTTTCATTCTTAATATCTGATAATACATTATTTTCAATGATCTGTTTCTCTTCATTCTCTAATACTTCACGAATTACTTTAGGAAGAACTTGACATAATTTCATAAAAGCTAATTTATCTCCTGTAACAATTTCGTAAAACTTATCAATAGACACTCGCCGAATAGCAGGAAAACGCATTTTTTGCTTATCTACGGTGCATTCCCAAATAATATCTTGGCTTGTCTTTGCAATGACTTCAACTAACAAACAAGTTGCATTAGGTTGTTTAAGTAATTGATGTTGCATTCGCATATAGGTTTTCGCTGATGAAGAACTGTTCATTGTGTTATGCTTATTCTTCATTTCAACATAAATTTTCTTTTTGATATTTTCTATATCAAATCCTTTTTTCGGTACAACCCAACCTTTATCTTTACCAATATATTCAAAAATATTCTGATGAAAATAGCCAATATGATTGGTGTTCGACTTATCAATTTGTCGATGAACTTCTTTTTCCAAAATAATTTCTAATTGTTCATCGGTATATCCACCCTGATAAATTGCACTATCAAAGGTTAATTTAATCGGATCAATTAAATTTTGATTGAGTTTCTTTAAATTGATTTTAAAACGATATTTATAGACGGTATTGCGAACGTGCTGATATAAGTCAGCATCATCAATAAATTCTAATCCGTACTGCATTTTTCTCTTCACTCTGATTTATTTTTAATCAATTCGGCAGACACTGTCTGCCGATTTCGTAAGTATACACTTACTCTTACTGGTTTCTTTTTAAACAATTCGCCAGAAACTGTCTGGCGATTTCGTAAGTGTTTACTTACTCATTTCCTAGACACTGTCTAGGAAATTCACAATAACTTATTCCTTGACTGCAACGGGGGCTGTTTTTCACTCACTTTTTGCCAATCACAATTTCGGCAAATGCAAATTAAACCGTATCGTGAGCATTCGGATCGCAATCACGGTGCTGACGGTGGCGATGTCGATCCAGTTGCTTTCAAAGCCTGCGTCACGGAACAACATAAAAATAATGCCGCCGACAAGGCTTGCTGTCACATAAACTTCACGTTGCAGAATAATCGGCACTTCGTTGCGTAAAATATCACGGATCAAGCCGCCAAAACAGCCTGTAATACCGCCTAACGCCACGCAGATCAATGGGTGTAAACCGAAATCGATCCCTTTTTGCACACCGATCACGGTAAACACGCCCAGCCCAATCGCATCGAAAATCAGCAAACCATTTTTCCAGCGAGCCGAGTCAAAACGATGCTTGCAAATGGCGGTGATGATTACCGCTACGGTAATCATCAGCACATAAATCGGCTGTTTCATCCAAAACACAGGCGTACTGCCGATCATCACATCACGCAAGGTGCCGCCGCCCACGCCCGTCACGAACGCCAACACAAACATCCCGAAAATATCCATTTTGTGTTGCCGTGCCGCCATCGTCCCTGAAATCGCAAATACAATGGTGCCGATAAGATCTTGAATAAACAAAAACGACCACGGAAATGTCGGGAAAATGTCGGTAAATGCGTTGATCATAGGTTTTCCTTGCTATTCGTGTTGTTGGGCTTGTGCCGCTTTTTTCGCTTTAGCACGAGCGATTGCGGCGGCTACAGCGGCTTTTCTTGGATCGGTTTCCGCCACTTCGGGTTTTGCAGATTTTTCGTCAGAAGTTACCCCTTGCTCTGCTTGTTGAGCCGCTTTTTTGGCTTTGGCTCGGGCTAGTGCTGCGGCTACGGCGGCTTTTCTTGGATCGGTTTCCGCCACTTCGGGTTTTGCAGTTTCTGCCAATTTCTCACCCCCTTGATCCGCTTGTTGAGCCGCTTTTTTGGCTTTAGCACGAGCGAGAGCGGCAGCAACCGCCGCTTTACGTGGATCGGTACTGCCCCCTACCCCGCCTTCGGCGGTACTTCCCCCGCAAGCGGGGGCAGAATTATTTGCAGATTTTTCGTCAGAAGTTGCCCCTTGCTCTGCTTGTTGAGCCGCTTTTTTCGCTTTGGCTCGGGCGAGAGCGGCGGCTACAGCGGCTTTACGTGGGTCGGCTTCCGCCACTTCGGGTTTTGCAGATTTTTCGTCAGAAGTTGCCCCTTGATCCGCTTGTTGGGCTGCTTTTTTCGCTTTGGCACGAGCGAGAGCAGCGGCAACAGCCGCTTTACGTGGATCGGTACTGCCCCCTACCCCGCCTTCGGCGGTACTTCCCCCGCAAGCGGGGGCAGAATTATTTGCAGATTTTTCGTCAGAAGTTGCCCCTTGCTCCGCTTGTTGAGTCGCTTTTTTTGCTTTGGCTCGGGCGAGAGCAGCAGCCACAGCTGCTTTGCGAGGATCGATATTTTCACCCTCGCCCGCTTGCGGGAGAGGGACAAATTCACGTGACGTGCAGTCACGGGAATCAGGGAGAGGGCTAATCGCAGATTTTGGTTCAGAACTCACCGCTTGTTCTGCTTCCGCCTGCTTCGCCAAGCGTCTGGCTCGGCGTTGTGCCATTAAGTCGCTGTTGTCCGGTTCGCCGTTGGCTTTAATCGCAGGTGCTTTGCCCCCTACCCCGCCTTCGGCGGTACTTCCCCCGCTAGCGGGGGCAGAATTAGCTTGCTCGGCTTTTTTGGCTTTCAGGCGAGCGAGTGCAGCTTTGACTGGGTCTTCGCCGTCGCTGTTTGCCACTTCTTCACGGCGTTTTTCGGCAGCTTGTTGAATGCGAGCGGTGCGAGCTTCTTTCTCTTTGTTGAGCCGTGCTTCACGAGCTTCAAAACGCTGTTTGGCTTCTTCGGCTTTTTGGGCTTTTTCGTCCGCATCGGCAATTTTGGCTTTTTCTTGGCGGAAATATTGGATCAGCGGAATGTAGCTTGGGCAGACGTAGGCACAAACACCACATTCAATGCACGCATCTAAATGGTATGCTTTCGATTTGTCGTGATCTTCGGCACGGGCGAACCAGTAGAGCTGTTGTGGCAGCAGGCTGACAGGGCAAGCGTCCGAGCAGGCGGAACAGCGGATACAGCTGCGTTCAGGCTGTGGCGGTGCGTACTCAAAATGGTCGGGGGCGATAATGCAGTTTGCGGTTTTGGTGATTGGCGAATGCAAGGACGGCAAAATAAAGCCCATCAGTGGCCCGCCCAAAAACACAGGGAAACGTTCGTCCGCTTGGTAATCGACCTGTTCAAGCAGGTGTAAAATCGGCGTGCCAAGCCTTGCCCAGACGTTGCCTTTATTGCGAATTTTATCACCCGTGAGCGTGACCACCCGTTCAATCAACGGTTCATCGTCCATTACCGCACGCTTGATCGCAAATGCCGTGCCGACATTTTGCATCACGATGCCCATTTCAATTGAGCGTTTGCCTTGCGGAATTTCTAAGCCTGTCAGAATTTGCACCAGCTGATCACTCGCCCCAGACGGATATTTGGTTGGGATCACTTTCAGGCGAATGTCGTTCGAGCCTTTCAGAGCTTTTTCCACTGCCCGAATCGCTTTCGGTTTGTTGTCTTCAATCGCCAACACCACTTCTTCAGGGCGTAACACATAGCGTAAAATGCGAATGCCTTCAATCATCTCGGCAGCGTAATCTTGCATCAGGCGATCATCGCAAGTGATGTACGGCTCGCATTCCGCTCCGTTGATAATCAACAGCTGACAGCGTTTGTCGGCAAACTCCAATTTGCTGGCGGTGGGGAACACCGCTCCGCCCAAGCCTGCAATGCCTGCTTGGTAAATTTTTTGCACAATCTCACCGCTTGTCAGCTGTAAGAAGTTGTCGATCGGCTGGCGTTCGCACCATTCGTCTTTGCCGTCCGTTTCAATCACAACGGTCAGTTCCGCAATGCCTGATGGGTGGGAAGAGACGTAAGGCTGAATGGCAATCACGTCGCCCGATGTCGGGCTATGCACAGGCAGTTGGCGGAAGTGGTCGCCACGGGTGATCGGTTGCCCTTTTAGCACTTTGTCGCCGACTTGGACGATCAATTCGCCTGCCGTGCCGCTGTGTTGGATCACAGGCACAAAAAAGCGTTTCGGCAGATGCAAACGGCGAATTGGCTTTTGGTTCGACTGCTTTTTCATCTCTTGCGGATGAATGCCACCAGGGAAATCCCACAACTTATCTTGGCGGATACGGTGAATTAACTCATTGTTTTGCATCAGTTTTTCTTCTCCGTTTCCGTACTGCCAACGACTAATTTTTTCTGCGTTTCCGTGGTGTTTAACACAGGGATCACTAAATTCGGGTCAAATTGCCAATTCCAACGCTGTGCGGTCGGTTTCGGTTTGATCATTTCAATACAATCGGTTGGGCAAGGGGCAACGCACAATTCACAGCCCGTGCAGAGATCGGCGATCACGGTGTGCATTGCTTTGTTGGTGCCGATAATCGCATCCACAGGGCAGGCGGCGATACATTTGGTGCAGCCAATGCACATCGCTTCGTGAATAATTGCCACTTTGGTTTCAGGCACGGCTTCGCCGTCCATTTGTGGCACGTCCACGCCCATTAAATCGGCAATTTGCACCACCAACGGCTGCCCACCCGGGACGCATTTGGTGATCACATCGCCGTTGGCAATGGCTTCAGCGTAAGGTTTGCAACCCGGGTAGCCACATTGTCCGCATTGGCTTTGGGGCAATAGGGCATCGATCTGCTCCACAATCGGATCAGATTCGACTTTCAGTTTGATGGACGAATAGCCCAAAATTGCCCCGAAAATCAGGGCAATCAAGGCAATCACGCCCACAATGTAGTAAAGAATTGGAATATCTAACATTAACTTCTGACTAAACCAGTAAAGCCCATAAAAGCAAGGGACATCAGCCCTGCCGTTACCAAGGCGATTGATGCCCCTTGGAACGCTTGCGGCACATCGGCGGCGGCAAGCCGTTCACGCAAGGCAGAAAACAGCACCAGCACCAACGAAAAGCCTGCGGCTGCACCGAATCCGTACAGCACCGATTGGACTAAATTATTGGCTAAATTCACATTCAACAACGCCACACCGAGTACCGCACAGTTGGTGGTGATCAACGGCAAATAGATCCCAAGCAGGCGATAGAGCGTTGGGCTGGTTTTATGCACGATCATCTCGGTGAGTTGCACGATCACGGCGATGACTAAAATAAAGACTAAGGTGCGAAGAAATTGGGCATCAAGGGGTTGCAGAATATATTTTTCCAGCAAATAGGCAGACAGCGATGCCACCGTCAGCACGAAGGTGGTTGCCAAGCCCATTCCGATTGCCGTTTCGACTTTTTTCGACACGCCCATAAACGGACAAAGCCCCAAAAATTTGACCAACACGAAGTTGTTGATCAGGGCGGTGCTGATAATCAATAAAATATAGTCCATCTTATCCCAACATTTTTCGCAAAATGGGGCGTATTATCCGTGTTTTCGGGGCATTGAACAACCATATTTGCCCAACAACCCTCGACAAGGGGGGATTTTTGCAAAAATTTTACAAAATGAGGATTAAGTGCGTTCTATTCTTGACTTGTCCAGAATTTACAAGGCAAAAAGAAATGCCTGATGTTGTGTAAAATTCAAAGAGGAAAAATGTGATCAAGATCACACTTTTTTGTAAATGCTAACAGTTCTCAATTGACAAACTTGATATTTGTTTTAGACTTGTCGCCCGTTATTTGCCCTAATGTTATGAGAGTTAGGGTTACATTTAGTTTGTTCACACCAAAGGGTTGTCATATGAAAAAATCACTCTCCACACTTGCCTTAGCACTTTCTGCTGTGGTTTCAACTTCCGCTTTCGCTGCAAATGAAGTGAACGTGTACTCTTACCGCCAAGTGTATTTAATTGAGCCAATGCTCAAAAACTTTGAAAAAGACACGGGAATTAAAGTAAACACGATTTTTGCGGACAAAGGTTTATTTGAACGTGTGCAAAAAGAAGGTGAATTAAGCCCTGCAGACGTGCTATTAACCGTTGACATCAGCCGTGTAATGCAAATTGTTAACGCAGGTTTGGCTCAAAAAGTGGACTCAAAAGTGCTTGAGAAAAACATTCCTGCCCAATTCCGTGATTCAAATGGTGAGTGGTTCGGTTTAACCAAGCGTGCCCGTGTGATCTACTCTTCAAAAGATCGTGTGGGTAAATTACCAGAAGGTTTTGACTACTTAGATTTAGCTAAACCTGAATACAAAGGCAAAGTGTGCGTACGTTCAGGCAAAAATGCCTACAACGTGTCATTATTTGCGGCGATGATCGAACACTACGGCGAAGCGAATACCAAAAAATTCTTAGAAGGCTTAAAAGCGAATTTGGCACAAAAACCACAAGGTGGCGACCGTGACCAAGTGAAAGCGATCAAAGAAGGCATCTGTGATTACGCATTAGGTAACAGCTACTACTACGGCAAAATGTTAGATGATGAAAAACAAAGAGCGTGGGCAGAAGCGGCGGTGATCAACTTCCCAGCAGGGGCACACGGCACCCACTTTAACATCAGTGGTGTGGCAGTTGCAAAACACGCACCAAACAAAGCAAATGCCGTGAAATTGATTGAATACTTAAGTGGCGACAAAGCCCAGGCTCTTTATGCGGAATTGAACCACGAATACCCAGTAAAAGCAGGGGTTGAGCCGTCTAAATTAGTGAAAGGTTGGGGTTCATACTCTGTCGATGCGATCAAACTTCAAGACATTGCGAAAAACTACGAAAAAGCCTTGAAATTGGTTGATGAAGTGAAATTTGACGATTTCGCAGAGAAAAAATAATCTAGATTGAGCCTTGGGGCAGTTTTGCACTTTTTGCCTAAGATCTGCCCCCTTGCAAATCTTTTTATGTGGACGCTTTCGGGCGTCCTGTTGCGTTTTTAGAATAATTGAAATAATTGAATGAAAAGCCGCCATTTTTCTTGGCAAATCGCTGCGATTTTTGCCACTGTGTTGATTTTATTGCCCTTGCTTGCGATTGGCTATCACGCCTTTGGCGGCGAAATGGCAAATTTGGTGCATTTGTGGGAAACAATGCTCGGCACTTATGTGATCAACTCGATTTTGCTCGTGGTTGGCACGGTGGCGTTATCGCTCTTTTTTGCCTTGCCTTCGGCGTGGATTGTTGCGAATTACCGCTTTTTCGGGCAGAAAACGCTACAATGGTTGCTCTGCTTGCCGTTGGCAATGCCTGCCTATCTCATCGCCTATCTCTACACCGATTTGCTTGACTATTCGGGCAGTTTTCAAGAAATGCTCCGCCACCTTTTCGGCTGGCAAACCCCGCACGATTACTGGTTCCCGAAAATTCGTACTTTGTACGGAGCCTGTTTTGTCTTAGCGTTGGTGCTGTATCCGTATCTGTTTTTATTGGTACGAGTGGCGTTGTTGGAACAATCGGAAAATCTCAATCACAGTGCCAAAATGTTGGGGGCGAGCCGTTTTCAGTTGTTCCGCCGTGTGACCTTGCCGATGATTCGCCCTGCGATTGCAGTCGGTATAGCATTGATTGCAATGGAAACTTTGGGCGATTTCGGCACGGTGTCCTATTTTGCGGTGCCAACGCTGACCACGGCGATTTACGACTCGTGGCTCGGCTTTCACGATCTCGGTACGGCAAGTCGCATTTCGATTGTGATGTTACTGTTTATTTTCCTGTTTATCAGCTTGGAGCAGTACAGCCGCCGCAAACAGAAAAATTATCAGCGTGGTTATGAGAAAAAAACGTCTTTTAAAGCGTTGAAAGGCTGGAAATTGGTGTTAGCCCAGCTTTGGTGTTGGGGCTTGTTGGCGTTGGCATTTTTCATTCCGCTTGGGCGGTTGCTCTATTGGGCATACGACTATTTTGAACAGTCGTGGAATTTAGATTTTGTGCAATATGCGGTCAATAGTTTGAAAGTGTCGATTATTGCGTCTGTCGTTACCGTGGCGGTGGCATTATTACTGCATTTTGCGTACCGCTTGTCGCAACAACAACCTTTTTGGCAAAAATCCACTCGCTTGGCGTTACAAGTATCATCGCTCGGCTATGCAATCCCTGGTACGGTATTAGCTATCGGTTTGCTCTCGCCACTTACTTTTGCCGATCACCGTTTGCACGCCTTGCTGAAATCTTTGGAATTATCGCCAGTCGGGCTGATTTTCTCTGGCTCACTTTTCGCCTTGGTATTGGCATACACCATTCGCTTCTTGGCAATGGCGATTGGCAGTCTTGATGCCTGTTTGGGGCGTGTGCCGCCATCGCTAGATATGGCAAGCCAAACAATGGGCAAAAGCGGTTTTGGAATGTTACGCAAAATTCATATCCCCTTGATTTCAAAAGGAATGATTACCGCAGGGCTAATGGTGTTTATTGAGAGTATGAAAGAGCTGAACGCTTCGCTGTTATTGCGTCCGTTCAATTTCGACACCCTTGCCACCCACGTATTTACCTTTACTTCGGATGAACAATTAGAACGAGCCGCCTTGCCTGCCATTGTGTTGGTATTGGTTGGATTGATCCCCGTGATTTGGCTTACTCGCTCGTTAATCGCACAATCAGAAAAACAACGTTAAAATGAAACTACTTGAAATTCAACAACTTAGTATTAAATTCGACCAAACGACCGTCCTGCATCATTTAGATCTCACGGTCGGCGAAAATGAGATTGTCTGCTTGCTTGGGGCAAGTGGCTGTGGCAAAACCACCTTGCTCAAAGCCATTGCAGGATTATTACCCGTTGATCAAGGCTCGATTACCGTGGCAGGGAAAGATCTGCATCAAAAAGCGGTGGAAGATCGCCAAATTGGCTTGATCTTCCAAGATTACGCCCTGTTTCCCCATTTGAGTGTGGAAGAAAATGTGCGATTTGGCTTGAATAAATTACCGCTTGCTGAGCAAAAACAGATCTGTGAAAAAATGCTGGCAGTGGTGAAACTTTCGGGTTTAGAAAAACGCTTTCCCCACGAATTATCAGGCGGTCAGCAACAGCGTGTCGCCATTGCTCGAGCCTTGGCGTGCAATCCAAATTTGTTACTGCTTGATGAGCCATTCTCAAATATTGATAGCCAAACTCGCTACGAAATGATCCAAGAGATCAAACAAATTCTCAAAAGCCAAAACGTACCTGCGATTTTCGTCACCCACAGCAAAGAAGAAGCTTTTGCCTTTGCCGATAAAATTGCGGTGATGGATCAAGGCAAAATCGTCCAATTTGGCTCGCCGGTGGAGCTGTATCATTCGCCAGTTAATCAATTTGTGGCGAATTTTCTTGGTGGCACGAATTATTTGAAGTGCGAAGTGCAGTCCAATCACTGGCTAAAAAGTGCGATTGGCAGTTACCAATTCCCCGAAATGCCATACCCGAAAGGGCAGTATCAATGGTTGCTCCGCCCTGAACAGTTGGTGATCAAACCTGATGAAAATGGCAAAGGTAGGGTGGTGGAAAAACTGTTCCTAGGGCAATTCCACCGCTACAAAATTGCGATCAACGAAACGGAATTGGTCGCCTATTTTATTGGCGATCTCGCTTTGGAAAGCCCTGTGTCTGTGGGCTTCCAATGTCGGGAGTTGGTGTTATTCTAAAAAGGCTAACGCCTGTTCCAACACTTCTACGCCTGCCCCCTGTTTGCAGGCGTTTTCGCTTAAATGGCGACGCCACTGTCTTGCCCCTTTGCAGTTTTGAAATGCCCCAAGCATATGGCGGACAATGTGGTTGAGATATACCCCTTGGCTCAGTTGTTGCTCAACGTACGGGAACATTTTTTCCACCGCCTGTTTTGGGCTGATGACTGGAGCGGTTGGGTCGAACAAGGCTTGGTCGATCTGCCCGAGCAAAGACGGATTTTGATAGGCTTCTCGCCCGACCATTACGCCATCGACAAATTGCAAATGGTGCTGAATGTCTTCAAGAGTTTTAATGCCGCCGTTAATGCTGATGTTCAGATGCGGAAAATCTCGTTTTAGTTGGTAAACTCGTTCATAATCAAGTGGCGGAATTTCACGATTCTCTTTTGGACTTAAACCCGAGAGCCACGCTTTGCGAGCGTGGACGATAAAATCATTGCAAAATGGCTGGATTTTTTCGATGAAATCGCACAGAAATTCATAGCTATCAAGGTCGTCAATCCCTATACGGTGTTTGACTGTCACGGGAATTTGCACCTGCTGTTGCATTGCGTCCACACATTCAGCAACCAAATTGGCTTTGCCCATTAGACACGCTCCGAACATTCCATTTTGTACTCGATCAGACGGGCAGCCGACGTTCAAATTGATCTCCGCATAGCCTCGTTCTTCCACCCGTTTGGCACAGTCGGCAAGCTGCTTCGGATCGCTTCCACCTAGCTGCAATGCCACAGGATTCTCAGCAGGATCGTATGCTAGCAAATCATATTTCGCGTGTAAAATCGCAGGGGCGGTGATCATTTCGCTGTACAGCAAGCTGTGGCGAGTAAATTGGCGGTGAAAATAGCGGCAGTGGCGAGTTGTCCAATCAAGCATTGGGGCAACGGAAAATCGCCCACGGTAGTAATTTTTATCCATATTATTCTGACTTTCCTATCTCTATCTTATCTGCTTAAACGGCTACAAGGGGCTAAGTTGTAAGCAGATTTTACAAATTAAAAGGCTTATGCTCCCACAAATAAAAACGGAGGGAAACTCCCTCCAAAATCCAATAAATTGCGTGATTATTTTGCCAGCAATTGCTTAAGCTCTTCTGCATATTCAGCTGATTTTGTACCGAAAATCGCTTGAATAGTTGAACCCACTTTCACTGCATCAACGGCACCCAAGTGCTTCAAGGCAGGCACATCCACCACATTTAAATCTTTTAATGACACACGTAAACGAGTAATACAGGCGCTGACTTGATCAATATTTTCTGCGCCACCTAAGGCTTTGAGAATCAAACTCGCGTCTGCTTTGCCTTGCTCAGAAAGCTCGACATTGAGTTTCTTTTTTAAAAATCCAAACATAATCCTTCCTCACTAAAATTAATATCAATTTGGTCTGATTATACTCCTAATTTCATTCAACGTTGCTGGATTTGCAAAATTTTACGTACACGATACGGCACCAAAATGCTGAAAAAATACACTGTCAACCCCGACTCCAGTTCCGAGCAAGCGATGCTCACATTTTTTCGTGGTCAACCCATAGGAAACTCGCTATACTATTTTGCTGCTTAGCTTGCTTTTTAAGCTCATGGTTCTTATGAGTCAAGGGGGCGAGAAACTCGCACTTTTTGCAAAATCCATAAGAAATAATTTTCACCCTATTATGAGGAAGCTCAAATTGATCAGATTAGGAAGAAAATTTTTAAACGCTCTCGTGGCAATTTCTTTGGCAGTGTCTGCTGTGGCGGTTCAAGCTAAAGAAAAGTTGTATGTTTATAACTGGACGGAATATGTGCCGCCGTCATTGCTTGAGAAGTTTACCCAAGAAACCGGGATTGAAGTCATCTATTCGACTTTTGAAAGTAACGAGGAGATGTACGCCAAGCTCAAGCTGACCAAAGGCGGTGGCTATGATGTGGTGTTTCCATCAAGCTACTATGTCGGCAAAATGGCGAAAGAAGGAATGCTTGCCGAACTGGATAAAAGCAAATTGAGCAACTATGCCAATGTCAGTAAAGCCTTAATGGGCAAGCCGTTTGACCCTGAAAACAAATACTCTTTACCCTATGTTTACGGTTTAACGGGCATTGGGGTAAATGTTGCCAAAATCGATCCGAATAGTTTAACCAGCTGGGCGGATTTATGGCGAGATGAATTCAAAGGCAAATTATTGCTAATGAATGACGCCCGTGAAGTGTTCCATATTGCGTTATTGTTGAACGGCAAATCGCCGAATACGACCAACAAAAACGAAATCAAAGCGGCTTACGAGCGTCTAACAAAACTGATGCCAAACGTGCTCGTGTTTAATTCAGACGCACCCGACACGCCTTATTTGCAAGGCGAAGTCGATGTCGGAATGCAATGGACAGGTTCGGCATACCGTGCGAAAGGCGAAAATCCAAACATTCAATTTATCTTCCCGAAAGAAGGGGCGATTGTATGGATGGATAACTACGCCATTCCAAAACGGGCGAAAAATAAGGAAGCAGCACACAAATTTATTGATTTCTTGTTGCGTCCTGAAAGTGCCAAGGAAGTGATCGAAACAATGGGTTTTTCAATGCCAAACGAGCAAGTTAAAACCTTGCTAGATGAAACGGTGGCGAACGATCCTCTGCTTTTCCCACCCCTTGCCGAAATTGAAAAAGGTATTTTGCAAAGTGATGTCGGCGATGCAGTCGAAGTTTACGAAAAATACTGGAATTTATTGAGAACAAAACTTAAATAGGAAACTGAAATGTCAGCTCATCAAACTGCAACCGCAAACCCAGGCCCACTCGGCTTATGTGGCTTTGCCTTAACGACTTGGTTACTTAGCTTAATCAACAACGGAACTTTCTCTGGCGACAACGTTGGTCTTGTCCTTGCGATGGGCTTTGCCTTTGGTGGCACGGCTCAAATGATCGCAGGAATGTTTGAATTTTCAAAAGGCAATACCTTTGGCTTTACCGCATTCACTAGCTACGGTGCCTTCTGGTGGTCTTTTGCGTTATTCAAAACCTTCTTCGCTGCCAACGTCTCTGCCGACTTCATCGGTTGGTATTTAGTGGCTTGGGGAACCTTCACTTTAATGATGTTTGTGGCAAGCTTAACTAAGCCACGTGCATTGCAAGCGATTTTCTTATCGCTCACTATCACGTTTTATCTATTAGCGGCAGGCGATTTCACAGGCAACCATGCAATCACGCACATTGGTGGTAACTTCGGTTTATTAACCGCTTTATTAGCCTTCTATTTGGCAGCCGCTGAAGTGATTAACGAAAGCTTTGGTCGTACCGTATTACCAATCGGGGCACCGAAAGCGTAATCGTACATTTCATACACAGATAAATTTATTTAGGGTAGGCTGAACGCCTACCCTATCTGATTAAAAATCTTCCCCATCATTCATTAAAACCACCCGATGCTTTCAGCACTCTCAACAAGGGGGTGAGATCTTTGCACTTTTTGCAAAAAACCAATCACGTTCCACTCGTTAAAAAGGCAATCACTTTGTTCAAATCCCGTGTGCGAGCAAAGGGTGGCAGGCTTTTCAGGAAAGTCGCTCCGTAATTTCGCATTACCAAGCGAGCATCGCAGATGATCACCACGCCTTTGTCGCTCACATCACGGATCAATCTCCCCACGCCTTGTTTGAGCGTAATCACCGCTTCGGGAATTTGAATATCGTTGAACGGCTCGCCACCTTGCAAACGGCAATCTTCCATTCGGGCTTTGAGTAGCGGATCATCAGGGGCGGCGAATGGCAATTTGTCGATAATCACTAACGACAAGGCATCGCCCCGCACGTCAATCCCTTCCCAGAAACTTTGGGTGGCAACCAGCACGCTATTTTTTTCACTCACAAATTTTTCCAGTAATCGACTTTTGCTGGTTTCGCCTTGCAGCAGCACCGACAGCGAGCTGTGTTCTCGCAGAAAATCCGCCAAGCCACGCATCATAAAATAGGAGGTGCAAAGCAAAAAGCATCGCCCTTGGTTGGCTTCAATCACAGGTTGCAACAGCTTGCCGAGTGCAGAAATGGTGTGCGATTTGTTGCTGTCGGGTAGATAGCGTGGCACGCATAACAGCGACTGTTTGGCGTAATCGAATGGGCTTTGTAGCACCATCTGCTCGGCATTTTCAATCCCAAGCCGTTGGCAGAAATGGTCGAACTTTCCGCCCACTTCTAAAGTGGCAGAGGTAAACACCCAACCGATTTTTTGCGTTTTGAGCTGTTCGCCAAATTTGTCCGATACCGTTAGCGGTGTAATGTGCAGCCCGAAGGATCGTCCGTTGGTTTCATACCAATAACAGTAGCCGACTACCGTGGTGTCGCTCAACTTTTTCAGTAACGCCATCACTTCGGCTAAACGCTCAAAAATGCGGTCGAGGGTTTCGGAACGTCCAAGGGATTTCTTCGCCACATCGCTTAAAAATTGCAGATTTTCTTGCAACTTTATTAAACCTTCGACCACTTTTTTATCTTGCAATAACTCGCGTAAATTGCCCCGTTGCGATTTTTCACCCATCAGCAGGCGGAAATCCTGCACACTTTTTTGCAGATGATCGGCGGCTTTACCGAGTTGGGCGAGATCTTTCAGCTCCGAGCGGTAAACAATGTTGCTATCTTTGCAAATGTCGAACAGTTGGCGAGACGTGAGCGATTGCCCGAAATATTGGCTGGCGATGTCGGGCAGTTGGTGGGCTTCATCAAACACGACTAATTCCGCTTCGGGGATCAGCTCGCCAAATCCGCTCTCTTTGACCGCCATATCGGCACAAAATAGATGATGATTGACCACCACCACGTCCGCTTCCATTGCTTTTCGGCGAGCGTGCACCACATAGCAATCCTTATAGTTCGGACAATCCGACCCCAAACAGCTGTCGGTGGTGCTGACCAGTTGCGGCAAAATCGGGCTGTCTTCGGCAATGGTAATGCACTCGCTCAAATCACCCGTTTTGCTAGTGGCTTGCCATTTACGCACTTTGCTTAAATCCGTCAGCACCGATTTATCGCCGAGTACGCCCATTGCGATCACTTGATCAAGCCGTTCAAGGCACAAATAGTTGGCTCGCCCTTTGAGCAACGCAATTTTGCCTGTGTAATTCAACGCTTTCTGAATGGTTGGCAAATCACGGCTGAAAAGCTGATCTTGCAGATTTTTCGAGCCAGTAGAAATAATGGTTTTCTTGCCTGAAAGCAACGCAGGCACCAGATAAGCAAAGGTTTTGCCTGTGCCTGTGCCAGCTTCGATCACGGCAGAGCTGGCAGAATCCACCGCTCTGCCCACCGCTTGCGACATCTCAATTTGTGCCTGACGTGGACGAAAGCCTTGAATATTTTGGCTCAATGCACCATTTTCGCTGAAGGCGTGTTCAATTTTTTGAGAAAGTTTCATGGTTATGGGAAAGTATTACATCAAGACTTAGGAGGTATTTTGCAAAAACGCACGGTTTCTCACCCCCTTGTCGCTTGCCCAGCCTGCCTAAAATGGAGAATGGAGCAACTGCTCAATTAAAGTGTGATGGCGTTTAGCTTGAACCTGCTGTTTTAAACGCTCCGCCATTAAAATGCTCTTTAATTCGCCTAGTGCAGTGTGAAAATCATCATTAACAATCACATAGTCAAATTCGTGATAGTGGCTCATTTCAGAGACGGCTTCTGACATACGCTTAGCAATGACCTCCTCAGAATCCTGTCCACGTCCAATCAAACGTTTTTCTAACTCCATTTTTGACGGTGGCAAAATAAAAATGCTTTTCACATTCGGTACTTTTTGACGAATCTGTCTTGCTCCTTGCCAGTCAATATCTAGAAACACATCAATGCCTTGTTCTAGGCTACGTTCAATCATCGGTAGCGAAGTGCCGTAATAGTTACCAAACACTTCCGCCCACTCAAGAAAATGCCCTTTTTCAATCAAGGTTTTAAACTCATCAGCAGAGGTAAAATAGTAGTGAATGCCGTTTTCTTCAGCAGGACGTGGCGGTCGGGAAGTGTGAGAAATCGAAAGCTGCACTTCGCTGCGTGGTAAATCTGCCAACAAGGCGTTGATCAAAGAGGATTTGCCCGCACCACTTGGGGCTGAGATGATATAAAGGTTTCCTAGGCTCATAATTTTTCAGAGAAATTAAAATGAAATCCCCCTTTGAAAAAGGGGGAATAAAGGAGATTTTTTACTGTTTTGAAAGCGGCTGAACAAAGGTAATGCCTAAATCCCAAGGCTGTTCGATCCAAGTTTCTTGTGGAATATCAATCACATAATCGTCCACTAAATCCGCGCCCATTGGCTTGGCGAAGACGGTAACAAATTTCGCTTTTGGATACATCGCACGAATTTCACGAGCGGTATTACCCGTATCCACTAAATCGTCCACCACGATAAAACCTTCGCCACCGTTTTCTAATTGGGCTGCGTGTAACACGTTCAATTCACCTTGAGCGTCGTGATCGTAGCTGGCAATGCACACGGTTTGTACGTGGCGAACGCTTAATTCACGGGCAAGCACGGCGGCTGGAAATAAACCGCCACGGCTGACTGCAATAATCCCTTTCCATTGTGAAGCGGGTAATAAACGCTCTGCTAATTTACGGGCATGCATATGGAACATATCCCAAGTTACCACATACTTCTCATTTGTATATTTTTCACTCATACCATTTTCCTAAAGAAAGCGGTGGCAGTGCCACCGAATAAAAAAATTGCGTAAGGATAACCTGAAATAGCATTTCGTGCTATCATTTCGGCTAATTTTTTACAAAAATCACAACTTTTGTAAAAATTTAAAACATTCTGCTTACTATTCACGATCAAACAGAGGGAAATATGTCAGAAATTCAAACACTTAAACCAAGTTTACTGTGGAAATGGTTTGACCAAATTTGCGCCATTCCACACCCATCTTACCACGAAGAAGAGATTGCTAATTTCATTGTCAATTGGGCAAAAGAGAAACAATTTTTTGTTGAACGTGATGAAGTGGGCAATATTCTCATTCGCAAGCCTGCGACCAAGGGCATGGAAGATCGCCCAACTGTCGCTATTCAAGCCCACCTTGACATGGTACCACAAGCCAACGAAGGCACGGTGCACGACTTCAAAAAAGATCCGATCCAACCTTACATTGATGGCGAATGGGTCAAAGCCAAAGGCACCACATTAGGGGCAGATAACGGGATTGGCTTAGCGTCTTGCTTAGCGGTGTTGGATTCAGACGAATTAGTTCACCCCGATATTGAAGCATTATTAACCATGACCGAAGAAGCAGGCATGGAAGGGGCGATCGGTTTACGTCCAAATTGGTTGAAATCCAGCATCTTGATTAACACTGACACCGAAGATAACGGCGAAATTTATATTGGCTGTGCGGGCGGTGAAGATGCCGAATTGACCCTGCCGATCCACTATCAAGACACGCCCTTTGATTATGCGTTGCAATTGAGTTTGAAAGGGTTAAATGGCGGACATTCAGGCTGTGATATTCACACGACACGTGCAAATGCTATCAAGGTGTTCGCTCGCACCTTGGCTGAATTACACGCACAAGTGCCTTTCCATTTAGCCGAAATCCGGGGAGGTTCCGTTCGCAATGCAATCCCCCGTGAAGCAGTAGCGACCTTGGTCTTCGCTGCAAATGATCTGCCGAAACTGACCACTTGTTTAGCCCAATTTGAACAAGCGATCAAAACAGAACTTGCCCTTGCTGAACCGAATTTAACCTTCATCACCCAAGAAGTGGCACTGCCAAGCCAAGTGTTTGATTTTGCCTCAAGCCAACAGGTGATCCGCTTACTGAATGTTCTACCAAATGGCGTGATTCGCAACAGCGATGCCGTGAAAAATGTGGTGGAAACGTCACTGAGCATTGGCATTCTCAAAACGGAAGGGAATGTGGTGAAAGGCAAAATGTTAGTCCGTTCGTTGATTGAAAATGGCAAAGCGGACGTGCGTAGCCGATTAACGTCACTGGCAGAGCTAGTGGGTGCTAAGGTAGTGTTCTCAGGAAGCTACCCAGGCTGGGAACCCGCACCACAATCCCCGATTACCGCCTTGACCAAAAAAGTCTACGATGACATTTTGGGTTACGAAGCGAAAATCAAAGTAATCCACGCAGGTTTAGAATGCGGCTTAATCAAAAAAGTCTATCCAAATATGGATGTTGTGTCGATTGGGCCGACTATTCGCAATGCACATTCACCAGACGAAAAAGTGCATATTCCAGCGGTAGCGATTTATTGGGAACTGCTCACCAAAATCTTGGCACAAATCGCTGCAAAATAGGACGTTTTTCCCCTTTTCATTCAGTGCCTGCCGCCAATATGCGGTGGGCATATTTTTGCAAAAACTCCGCTTTTTTCACCCCCTTGCAATTCAAAAATCCCCTAAATTACGCTATCCTATGCCACAATTTTTCTGAAATAACAGCAAAGGTCAAAAATTATGCAACAGCAATACAATCCGAGTGAGATTGAGCCGAAAGTTCAGCAGTTCTGGGCTGAAAATCAGGTGTTCAAAGCGATTAAAGATAATTCAAAAGAGAAATATTATTGTCTTTCAATGTTCCCGTATCCGTCTGGTCGTCTGCATATGGGGCACGTGCGTAACTACACCATTGGCGATGTGATTTCTCGCTATCAACGTATGCAGGGCAAAAATGTGTTGCAACCGTTTGGTTGGGACGCATTCGGCTTGCCTGCAGAAGGGGCGGCGATCAAAAACAAAACCGCACCTGCCAAATGGACATACGAAAACATTGAGTATATGAAAAAGCAGTTGCAAGCCTTAGGCTTTGGCTTCGACTGGGATCGGGAAATCGCCACCTGCAAACCTGATTACTACAAATGGGAACAATGGTTCTTTACCGAGTTGTACAAAAAAGGCTTGGTCTATAAAAAAACCTCCACAGTAAACTGGTGTCCGAACGATGAAACCGTATTAGCAAACGAGCAAGTGCACGAAGGCTGTTGCTGGCGTTGTGATACGCCAGTGGAACAGAAAGAGATTCCGCAATGGTTCATCAAAATTACCGATTATGCCGAGCAACTTTTGGGCGATTTAGACAAACTGCCGAACTGGCCAGATCAAGTCAAAACGATGCAACGCAACTGGATCGGGCGTTCTGAAGGGATAGAAATTACCTTTGATATTCAAGATCATCACGAAAAATTGGCGGTTTACACCACACGCCCTGATACCTTCTTCGGCGTAAGTTATGTGGCAGTGGCGGCAGCTCACCCGTTGGCGACCTTAGCCGCTGAAAATAACCCTGAATTAGCTCAATTTATTCAAGAGTGCAAAAACACCAAAGTGGCAGAAGCGGAATTAGCCACGATGGAGAAAAAAGGAATGGCGACAGGTTTATACGCTATTCACCCATTAACGCAACAAGCCGTGCCTGTTTGGGTGGCGAATTTCGTGTTAATGCACTACGGCACAGGGGCGGTAATGGCAGTGCCAGCACACGATCAACGAGATTTCGAGTTCGCTCAAAAATACGCTTTGCCAATCAAGCAAGTGATCGCACCGCTTGACGGCAGTGAGTGGGATTTCAGCCAATCGCCATTTACTGAACACGGCAAACTCGTGAACTCAGGCGAATTTGACGGCTTGGATTTTGATGGGGCGTTCAATGGGATTGCCGACAAACTGACCGCACTTGGCGTGGGCAAACGTCAAGTAAACTTCCGCTTGCGTGACTGGGGCGTATCTCGCCAACGTTATTGGGGAGCACCAATTCCAATGCTCACCCTAGAAAATGGCGATGTGGTGCCTGCTCCAATGCAAGATTTGCCAATCGTGTTGCCTGAAGATGTGGTAATGGACGGCGTGAAAAGCCCAATTAAAGCCGATCCGAACTGGGCGAAAACCACCTTTAACGGCGAACCTGCCCTGAAAGAAACCGACACTTTCGACACCTTTATGGAGTCCTCTTGGTACTACGCTCGCTACACCAGTCCGCACTATCATCAAGGAATGTTAGACAGCGACGAGGCAAATTACTGGCTGCCGGTGGATCAATATATCGGCGGTATCGAACACGCTACGATGCACTTGCTCTACTTCCGTTTCTTCCACAAATTATTACGTGATGCAGGTTTAGTCAGCAGCGATGAGCCAGCGGACAAATTGCTCTGCCAAGGTATGGTGCTTGCCGATGCGTTCTACTACACCAGCCCAACCAACGAGCGAATTTGGGTCAGCCCAACGGAAGCGACCCTTGAGCGTGATGAAAAAGGTCGCATTGTCAAAGCCTTTGATAAAGAAGGACGTGAGTTGGTGCATTCGGGTATGACCAAAATGTCCAAATCGAAAAACAACGGTATCGATCCGCAAGAAATGGTGGAAAAATACGGTGCAGATACCGTGCGTCTGTTTATGATGTTCGCCTCCCCTGCGGAAATGACCTTGGAATGGCAAGAGTCGGGCGTGGAAGGGGCAAAACGCTTCCTAGGGCGTTTGTGGAACTTGGCGTTTGAATACCAAAAATCTCCTGCGACTGTGGCACTTGATCCTGCCGCACTTTCAGCAGAACAGAAAAACCTTCGCCGTGATGTGCATAAAACCATTGCCAAAGTGAGCGATGACATTGGTCGCCGTCAAACCTTCAACACCGCCATTGCGGCGATTATGGAGTTGATGAACAAGCTGACCAAAGCCCCACTCGACGGCGAGCAAGACAAAGCGATTATGGCAGAAGCCTTGAGTGCGGTGGTGCGTATGCTCTACCCAATCACACCGCACATCTGTTTTGAATTGTGGAAAAACTTGGGCAACCAAGACAGCATCGACTTCGCCCCGTGGGTGCAAGCGGACGAAAAAGCGATGATCGAAGACGAAAAACTGGTCGTGGTGCAAGTGAATGGCAAAGTACGTGGCAAAATTATGGTGCCTGCTGATGCCAACGAAGAGCAAGTGAAAACCGCCGCCCTTGCCGATGAAAACGTGGCTCGCAATTTAGACGGTTTAAACATCATCAAAGTGATCTACATTCCGTTTAAAATGTTGAGTTTTGTGGCGAAGTAACTTCCTGCCACCCCTTTTTCTCAATTATCCCCTTGCAACGGGGGCTGTTTTTCGGGGTGATTTTGCAAAAACTCACAAAATCTCCCCCCTTGTAGGATGGGCTTTAGCCCATCAGAAACAAAATCGCAATGGTGGGCTAAAGCCCACCCTACGGAGCAAACAATGTTTAAAAAACTTTCCGTTATTTTCGTGCTGTTTCTCACCGCTTGCGGTTGGCAATTCAAAAACAACGAGCGTTTTCCGGAAGAACTTCGCACCTTGCGTTATGAGAGTGCGGATCAATACAGCGAGATGTCACGCATTTTGCGGAATCAGCTGTTGCTTAACGACATCACCATCGTGCCAGCTGAGAGTAAAATTCGAGTGGCAACCCTACGTTTGAACTCAACCGACACGCAATCCAAAGTCGCTTCCGTATTTAAGCAAGCCCGTGAAGCGGAGAAAATTTTGAGTTTGACCGTCAAAGCGAGCGTTAATGTGCCAGAAAAAGGCACTTTCCCATTGGAAGTGGCGGTACACCGCACCTTCTTTGACGACTCCCGTGCGGCGTTGGCGAAATCGGAAGAGCGTGAGTCGATTATGCGTCAAATGTACGAACAAGCTTCTCGCCAGCTGTTGATTAAAATGGCAGGTTTGCACGCTGAATTAGCCAAAACGAAATAAGCCAATGCTACAACGTATTTTTTCCGAAGCCCTTGCCTCAACCTTAGCCAAAGGTTTACAGCCCTTTTATTTGATTACAGGGCAAGATCTGCTCTTGGTAGGCGAAAGCAAAGATCAGATTGCTCAAGTGGCTAAATCGCAAGGCTTTGAAGAAAAAAACGACTACCAAATTGGCAATGATACGCTGTGGGAAAGCCTGTTTGAGCAAGCCCAATCCTACGGCTTGTTTTCCAGCCAACAAATTATGTCGCTCAACTTTGGCGACACTCTTCCCGCTACGCAACAAAAACAACTCGCAGAGCTGCTCCAACTTTCGAATCCCGATCTGCTGTTTATTTTGCATATTCCGAAGCTAACCAAAGCAATGGAAAAACAAGCGTGGTTCACGCAAATACAAGCCCAAACGGTGCTGATCAACTGCCAAACGCCTGACGTGTCGAAACTGCCGATGTGGTTGCAACATCGTGCCAAAGCAATGCAGTTGGAACTGGAACCTGAAGCAAGCAAATTGCTCTGTTACAGCTACGAAGGTAATTTATTGGCGTTCAAACAGGCGTTGCAACTGTTGCAATTACGCTACCCCAACAGCCCTATTACGCTTGCCAAAGCGGAAGAAGTGATTGAGCAATCGGCACAATTCAGCCCATTTCAATGGATTGATGCGTTACTGGAAGGCAAAATCGGGCGAGCCACTCGCATTTTGCACCACTTAAAAAATGAAGATGTGCAACCTGTGATTTTGTTGCGAGTGATTCAAAAAGAGCTGATGGCTTTGCTTGAAATGACCCGTTCGCCCCAACCGATTTCCCTTCATCAGCCGTTGTACAATGGCAATTTACGAGCAGAATTTGACCGCTTGAAAGTGTGGCAAAACCGCCGTGGATTGTATCAAATGGCGGTCAGTCGGTTTAGTTATGCCAAACTTTATAAACTAATTCAACAACTTGCGGATTTAGAACGAAAAATCAAACAAGAGTTTAGCGATGAAATTTGGCTTGAACTAGAACGCTTCGGCTTAGCATTTCGTTAAGCCGTCGGCACCAAAAGCTCGATGCCAATCTGCGTCAATAAGTCCGCCGTTTCATACAACGGCAAGCCCATCACGCCCGTAAAACTGCCCGATAAATGCCGCACAAAAGTACCGCCTATCCCTTGAATGCCATACGCTCCGGCCTTATCCATCGGCTCTTGGGTGGCGATATACGCCCAAATTTCTTCATCGCTTAACGGCTTGAAGGTAACTTCGCTAGTTTGTACGCACGCCAACTGTTGCTGTTCCCAGCTCACACAAACCGCCGTAAACACTTGATGCGTTCTGCCTGAAAGCTGCTTTAACATTTGATAGGCGTGCAGCTCATTTTCAGGCTTGCCTAAAATCAAACCGTCAATCGACACCGTGGTGTCAGCTGTCAAAATCGGCAATTTTGCAGATTGTTGTGAAGATCTTACCCCTTGTGCCTGCTGATTTTTCGCTACCGCCAACCGCAAGCAGTAGCTTTTGGCATCTTCATTCGGCAACGGCGTTTCATCAATTTCACTGTTGAGCGGAAACAATTCCAAGCCCAGCTGTTCAAGCAACTGCCAACGGCGTGGGCTGGCAGAAGCCAAGTAAATCTGTGGTTTCATAATATTGCTATCCGCTTACGGTAATTTCTCTGGCGAAACATCGCCCAGTAACAAGGCATAATGCACGGTGCTTGGGCTTGATTCCAAAGCAATTTTTAACGCCATTGTGAGTGGAACGGAAAGTAGCATTCCAACCGTGCCTAAAATCCAGCCCCAAAAGAGTAACGATAAAAACACCACGAGCGTGGAAAGCCCGAGCGTTCTACCCATCATTCGGGGTTCAAGTACGTTGCCGATAATCATATTGATCCCCATCACGCCTACGGCGACACCAAAGCCAACGGAAAAACCGTTAAGCAACAAGGCTTGGACGATGATCGGTATGCTGGCTAAAATTGAGCCAATATTCGGAATGTAGTTCAGCAAGAAACTGAGCGTTGCCCACAGCACCGAATACTGCACGCCTGACAACTCCAACAGCACCCACACGGACAGCCCCGTTAGCAAACTGGTGGTAGTTTTCACTCCCAAATAGCCAATCACGCCTTGTAATACACGGTTGATCTGCAATTCAATGCCGTCCACTTCATTTTTGTTACGGCTAATTACCATTGCCAATCGGTGCTTGGCGGTTGGGGCTTCAAACAGCATAAAGACGACCACAAGGAGCAACACAAAGGTGTTAGTGACCACGCCCGAGAAACTCAGCAACAATCGGCTGACGAAGTTCATAATCACACTCGGGTCAAGCTCATTGGTAATCAGCTCACGGGAAATCGGTAGTTGCCACTTTTCCGCATAGAACATCAGCAAATTCATTCGTTCGGCAAGGAGCACTTTGTAGCTCGGAATGGACGCGGTGAACTCTCGCACAGTGCTGTTAATCAAACCAAACAAGAAGAACGACACCACGATAAACAGGGCGAAAAGCAAGGTAATGGCTAACCAAAGTGGCACTTTGCGGTCGGTCATTAGCTTGATGATTGGCGAGCAAGTAATCGCAATAAAGAGCGAGAGCAAAAAGGGAATCACGATTTCAGTGGCTAATTTCACGCCAGCTAAAATAATCACAATGGCGGCAATGGTAACTAAAATGCGAGGGATAGCAGTTGGTTGCATAGGGTTCCTTGGTGGGTAATGCAAGGGGGTAGATCTTGGTCGAAAAGTGCAAAATGCCTTGCGATAAGATGGCAACGGGGGCGGTTTTCTGCACCGTTTTTGCAAAATCGCCCCCGATTCCATTATTTATATTTTGAGTGATACATACTTTTCAGCTGGTTGAGCTTTTTCGCGGTTTCTTTGGCTTCGTCTAATTTGCCTTCGGCTGCCAATTTTTTCGCTTCCAATACGGTGTCAATCAACTCTTGCATACCTTGCTGGTAGCCTTTGAAACGTTCTTCGTCCTCATCAAGGCTTGACGGCATTGTTGCTTTGGCCTTTTCCGCTGCCGCTAAGAATTTATCGGCACTTTGTTGGAAACTTTCTGCACTGTCAGCTTTAAACAAACCGCCTAATTCACGGTTCATTTGGAACATTTCGGTTGATACGTTAGCCGTGACTGCGGTGGCAAATGCGATCCCCACGATCGCCAATAATTGCTTAAATTTCATAGAGTGACTCCATTGAGAAATAAAAAGAAGAAAAGCGTGGAATCTCCACGCTTTTATTATAGCAAATTGACTATACCTATCAATTATTACGACAATCTAAAATAATTTTACACCTGGGATAGGTAGGATGGGCTTTAGCCCATCAAACTAATCTGAAAATGATGGGCTAAAGCCCATCCTACTTAATTTAGCCTTGATATTTTTGGAATACCAAGCAAGCGTTTGTCCCACCAAAGCCGAAGCTGTTAGACATTACGGTAGTTAAGGCTTTGTCTTGGCGTTCGGTCACGATATTCAAGCCTTCCGCTTGCTCGTCCAAAGTTTCAATGTTGATGCTTGGGGCGATGAAATCGTTATCTAACATCAATAACGAGTAAATCGCTTCGTGTGCACCTGCTGCACCGAGTGAGTGACCGGTCATTGATTTCGTGGACGAAATCGCTGGGGATTTGTCGCCAAACACTTCACGGATTGCGCCTAATTCTTTCACATCGCCGACTGGCGTTGATGTGCCGTGTACGTTGATGTACTCCACCTCGCCATTTACGGTTGCCAAGGCTTGTTTCATACAACGTACTGCCCCTTCGCCACTTGGAGCCACCATATCATAACCGTCTGATGTTGCCCCATAGCCAACGATTTCTGCGTAGATTTTCGCTCCACGTTTGAGTGCGTGTTCTAGTTCTTCAACCACAACCACTGCACCGCCACCTGCGATCACGAAACCATCACGGTTTGCGTCGTAAGCACGGCTCGCTTTGGTTGGCGTGTCGTTGTATTTGGTAGAAACCGCTCCCATTGCGTCAAACTCGGTGGCACATTCCCACGAAAGCTCTTCCGCTCCGCCTGCGAACACCACATCTTGTTTGCCTAATTGGATCAATTCCATTGCGTGCCCGATACAGTGAGCCGAGGTTGCACACGCCGAGCTGATCGAATAGTTCACGCCACGAATTTTGTATGGCGTAGCTAAACAAGCGGATACACTTGATGCCATTGTTTTGGTCACAGCATAAGGTCCAATCGCTTTCACGCCACGTGGGCCACGCACCGCATCACAGGCGACTAATTGGCTATGCGCTGAACCTGTTCCCGCTCCAATTACTAAGCCTGTGCGGTCGTTAGAGACTTGATCTTCAGTTAAACCCGAATCTTCAATCGCTTCTTTCATTGAAAGGTACGCATAAGCTGCCGCATCGCCCATAAAGCGATAGATTTTGCGGTCAATCAATTCCGCTGGGTTGAGCTTGATTGTACCAGCCACTTGGCTACGCATTCCTACCTCTTGGAATGCTGGTACAAATTCAATGCCTGACTTGCCTTCACGCAGTGATGCCAAGACTTCTTCTTTGTTGTTACCAATACTTGAAATCACGCCTAAGCCAGTAATAACCACTCTTTTCATTCTTTTCCTCTGAATATCCAGTTAAAAACCGCTCTATTCTACACCCTTTCGCCCCTTGGCTGAACCGATAAATGCACGCAAGGGGGGCTGATCCGAGCTGTTTTTTGCAAATAACGCCACACAATGTGTTTTAGGCAAAATTCCAAAACAAAAAACGCACCTTTCGGTGCGTTTTCAGCAAGATTATGCCGCAAATGGATCGCGTAAAATCATTGTTTCCACACGGTCTGGGCCTGTTGAAAGAATGTCCACGGGCACGCCGAGTAGCTCTTCCACACGTTTGATGTAGTTGATCGCATTTTGTGGCAAGTCTTCCAATTTAGTGACACGGAAAGTGTTCTCTTTCCAACCTGGCAAGGTTTCGTAAATTGGCTCAACGCCTTCCCAATCCGCTGCGGCTAATGGCGAGTATTCCACGATGTCGCCGTTTGGCATTTTGTACGCCACACAGATTTTGAGTTCATCAAAGCCATCTAGCACATCCAATTTGGTCATACAGAAGCCTGAAATCGAGTTGATTTGAATTGCACGGCGAACCGCCACCGCATCAAACCAACCGCAACGGCGTGGACGACCTGTTACCGCACCAAATTCGTTCCCCTTGCGAGCGATTTCCGCACCCACTTCGTCAAACAATTCGGTGGTAAATGGCCCAGAACCCACACGGGTACAGTAAGCTTTGATGATGCCTAACACATAATCCAAGTTGCGAGGCCCGAAACCAGAACCTGTTGCCACGCCACCTGCGGTGGTGTTTGAGCTGGTCACGAACGGATAAGTACCGTGGTCGATGTCTAACATCGTGCCTTGTGCCCCTTCAAATAAAATGTTGTCGCCATTGGCACGGGCTTGGTGCAATAAGGTGGTGACATCGGCGACCATTGATTTGATCACGTCCGCCACCGCAAACACATCGTCTAAGGTTTTTTGGTAATCCACAGGTTCGACCTTGTAATAGTGAACCAGTTGGAAGTTGTAGTATTCTAAAATGGTTTTGAGCTTTTCGGCGAACAATTCAGGGTTGAACAAATCGCCCACACGCAAGCCACGGCGAGCCACTTTGTCTTCGTACGCAGGCCCGATACCACGCCCTGTGGTGCCGATTTTGTTTTTGCCCAATGCGGCTTCACGAGCGTGATCCATTGCCACGTGATAAGGCAAAATCAACGGACAGGCTTCGGAAATTTTCAAACGCTCACGCACATTGATGCCACGGGATTCCAACTCGCCCATTTCCTGCATTAACGCCGCTGGCGAAAGCACCACGCCGTTACCGATTAAGCAAGTCACGTTATCACGCAAAATGCCTGATGGAATTAAACGTAACACGGTTTTCTCGCCGTTGATGATTAAGGTGTGCCCTGCGTTGTGACCGCCTTGGTAACGCACCACATACTTCACGCGATCGGTTAATAAATCAACAATCTTGCCTTTTCCTTCATCGCCCCATTGAGCCCCAAGGATCGCAACACTTTTACCCATAATAAATGCCTCTTTGGTTAAAAATTTGTGGTCAGGATTTTGCAGATTTTTCTGAAAATCTTACCCCTTGTAAATTGAAATTCTACCTATATTCCCCTCCCCCGTTTACGGGGGAGGGCTAGGGTGGGGGGAATTTAACGATGAGTTGCTTCGCAATCCCCCCTCCCCAGCCCTCCCCCGCAAGCGGAGGAGGGAGTTTCAAAGATAAAAAGACCCGATAACCTCGGGTCTTTGGATACAATTATTTTGCAGGTACTTGCATAAAGCGGAAGAACGAGCTGTCTGGTTTAAGCAACATCATATTGTTTTTGCCTTCAGCGAAGCTCTCTTCGTAGGCTTTTAAGCTACGGATAAAGCTATAAAACTCAGGGGCTTTGCTAAATGCATCGGCGTAAATTTTCGCCGCTTCTGCATCGCCTTGACCTTTCAATTCTTCTGCGGTTTTGTTCGCATTGGCTAAAATCAAAATCACTTTTTTATCGACATCGGCTCGAATAAATTCGGCTTTCTCTTCCCCTTGTGAACGGTGTTCACGAGCTACAGCAGCACGCTCTGCTTGCATACGTTGGTAAATTGAAGAGGAAACTTCGTTCGGTAAGTTGATCTGTTTTACCCGTACATCAACCACTTCAATCCCTAATTTTTCTGCCCCATCTTCACCTGCATTTAAGGCTTTTTGTGCCCCTGCCATCAATTCACCACGAGAACCAGACACAATGTCTTTAATCGTACGAGAACCGATTTCAGAACGCAAACGGTCGTTGACTTTACGGCGAAGAAGATCAGCGGCTTTTTGATAATCGCCCCCCGTTGCGGTGTAGAACTGCCCAAAATCGCTGATTTTCCACTTCACATAGGAATCCACCAGCAAGTCTTTTTTCTCTACCGTCACAAAACGATCTTCTTGCCCGTCTAAGGTTTGGATTTTCGCATTTAAGGTTTTGAGCTGATCAATCATTGGGATTTTAAAATGCAATCCTGGTGAATAAATCACCACTTTGTTATCCGCATCACGTTGCACTTTGTTAAAACGTAACATAATGCCACGTTGTCCTTCTTGCACAATAATCACAGATTGAAATACCACAAACGCAAGGATTGCCAATACTGGCATCAATAATTTACGCATCATTAAAATCTCCCCTTACGTACGCCATCTTGACTTTCAGGCTGAACAATAACTGGTGCTTGTTGCATTGTCACGGGCTGTGCTGGTTGCACTGCTGGGCGAGCTAGCGTTGGTGCCACAGGCTGAACCGCTTGATTTGCCATCAATTTATCAATCGGCAACACGGTTAAATTATTGTTCGCACCGTCCATCATCAACTTCGGTGTGTTTTTCATCACCTTTTCCATTGTTTGAATATAAAGGCGTTCACGCATAATCTCTGGTGCGGCTTGATATTCAGGGAGTAATTGGGTGAAACGTTCCACTTCCCCTTTCGCATTTAACACAACCTGTTCTTTGTACGCATTGGCTTGCTCTAAAATACGCTGGGCTTGACCACGAGCAATTGGCTCTTGTCCACGTGCATAGGCTTCCGCTTCACGAATCAAACGTTGTTCGTCTTCTTGGGCTTTGATTGCATCGTCAAATGCGGCTTTAACTTCTTCAGGCGGTCGAGCGTATTGGAAGTTTACGTCGGTCACCAATAACCCCATATCGTAGGTTTTGATGATGTCACGCAACGCATTCCACGTTCTTTCCCGCACCACCGCACGTCCTGTGGTTAAAATGTCGTCCATCGTCATATGCCCGATCACATAACGTAATGCACTGTCGGTCGCTTGTTTTAAGCTCTCATCGGGTTTACTCACGTTAAAGAGATATTTCGCAGGATCTTCCACACGATATTGTACCGTCATCTCAACACGCACCATATTTTCATCTTTTGTGAGCATTGAACCGCTGGTATTTAATTCGGAAATGCGTTCAATATTGACAGGTGTCACCTCATCAATAAAAGTCGGTTTCCAGTTCAAACCGGGTTGAACGATGTCATTCAATTGACCAAAACGAGTGACGACACCACGTTCTGCTTCTTGCACCGTATAAAAACCCGATGCCCCCCATACGATTGCCCCTAACACGAATGCTACAGGTAAGAGTTTGCCTAGTGGTAAAGGCGGACGCTGATTTGAACCATTGCCACCGCCTCTATTGCCCCCCATTTTTTTCAGCAAGTTATTAAATACTTCTTCTAAATCAGGCGGTTGTTGATTATTTTGTCTTTGCTTCGGCTCTTGCTCCGCATTCGGCGAGCCTTGTTCTTGTTCAGGCCGTTTCTGCCCTGGTTTACCCCAAGGATCTTGATTGCCTGATTCATTCCACGACATAATTTGCTCCAAAGTAAATGAATGAATACGCTTTCCATACAGAAATGCAAGCGTTGGATTGTACCTATTTATGCTCAAATTTTCTAGGCTATGGCTACAATTATTTTACATTTTGCCACCAAAACTCCGTTTTTGTTTGGCGATCAAAAACTTGCCCGAGTTGCGGTGTTAAAACTGGCATTGCTATTTGTTTCAGTAAGGGTACAGCTCGCTCCACAGGTGCTTTCCAGCCGTGAATGGACAACGCATACGCTCCCCAATGCACTGGCATTACCCGCTTAGGTTGCAGTAATTTCACTGCTTCAACCATTTGTTCAGGCAACATATGATTGTCAATCCACGTTGGGTTGTACTGCCCATTTTCCACAAATGCCAAATCAAACTGCCCAAAATGCTCGGCAATTTGGTGAAATTGTGATCCATCGCCCCACGCACTGTCGCCCGAATAGTAGACTTTTTCCGTTGGCGTTTGAAAAACATACCCCGCCCATAAAGTTTTATTACGGTCAAAAATGCCACGTCCAGTATTGTGGCGAGCAGGCACCGCAGTAATGGTTAAATCGCCGATTTGCCTGGCTTGCCACCAGTCCAATTGCTCAACACGTTCAGGCGAAATCCCCCATTTTTTCAGCAGTTCACCCACACCAAGGGGGGTAATAAAACGGACATTTTGCAAATGCCGATAATGTTCAATCACGGCTTTATCGAGATGATCATAATGATTATGGCTAATCACAATCCAGTCCACCTTGGGCAATTCCGCTAAACTTGTTGGCGGTGGCTGAAAACGTCGCATCATCCACGGCAACGGTGATACGGATTTGGCAAACACAGGATCGATAAATACCGTTTTGCCATCTAATCGAGCCAACAACGAACTATGGCCGAACCAAATAAATTTTGCGTTCTCTGATTCTGCCAAAAATTCGCTAAAATTCGGTTTCTGCACTGGCAACGGCTGATTCGGCATAAATTTCTCCGAATGAAACATCATCTGCCAAAAGGCTGAAATTACCCCCAATTTATCCATTGAATGATCAGGCAAGGGATTGAAAAATCTACCGGTCTTCTGTGAATAGTGATCGGACTCTGGATAAAGCGAGTAGTGATCTTTGGGATACAAAAAATAACCTAATGCACCAATCAGCCTTCCCCACAAAAAACGTGTTGTATCTTGACGCATCACTCTTCCTTAATTTTCATTTCTCATAACCCGTTGCAGTTTAAAGACTATCTTTGCCCTACATGGCATGAAAATCCTCTTTCTTCCAAAAACATTGAGAGTTCAGGTATGATTGTTCCCTCAACACTTGTATGAATGTTGCATGTGGCTCTAAGCCAAAAAGCAGCAGAAAATAAAATCAATTGAGACAAATCCGCTCCAATTGATTGGATTTTTGGCTATTTTCCCGTGAATACGAGAACTTGTATTGACGACTGACTATCTTCCACCATGATCCAGTCGAACATTGAGACAACCCCTTCTGGCACCTGTTCGAAGATCACATCCAGAATTTCTCCGTATTGCCCTAGCTCTAATGAAGAGTTTGCTATAACCAAAACACACAGACCTTTTATTTGATCGCTAATCAGTCCTGAAAGTTGTGAACAAATAGACGCAACAGCATCCTGTCCTTCCGCACTTACTTGTATCATATTAACAGGGGAGCAATTGGCTGTTAATAGAGCAATATCCGAAAAATCCACAAAAGGCATTAGTCCCTTTTCTGTTGGAGGGGCACACATTTTATCAAAGACGGATAACAAAATACCTGCTTTGTATGAGGATTCTGGTATCTCTAACAGAAAATAACCTCTGAGAGTGGCTAATACTGCTTGCTCTTCCGCCGATACGGATTCTCCAATGACAACACCGAACACGAATTTCTCTTGATATTGAGATAAACACGAGGAGAATTTTTCAGGGTTAAAATACTGGCCAAGATAAGTGAAGACCAAAATAATTTCCGTGTCTTCATTTACTGCCGAGAAGTGAATATTGTTCACTTGAGGCTGTAATTGGTTTAAGAGTGCTTCACTTTGAGGATCTAAAGCCAGCACCGCCATATTATGGTTCAACATAAAAGCTCCTTATTTTTCAATGAAACAAGTAGCCATTTTCTTAAACATTGACCGTTTGAGAATCTTGCTACTTCAACAGATAGGAATAAATTATCTCACAATCATACTTCGTCATATGAGAAAAATAATCACGCGAATTACGCTTTGCCTCTTGCAAAAAATACAATAAATCCCTATCTTGTACACTACTTTAATTCAAGCCTTAAGGCTTTCTCTTTTCATTATAATTATTTAAGGAAACATTATGAGCAGCGTAATTCATACCACTGATGCCACATTTGACCAAGACGTGCTAAAATCGGATGTGCCTGTTTTATTAGATTTCTGGGCACCTTGGTGTGGCCCTTGCCGTGCAATCGGTCCTGTATTAGACGATTTAGCGGCACAAGTTGGCAGTGCCGCCCGTATCGTGAAAATGAACGTGGACGAGAACCAACAAATCCCAGCGGAATATGGCGTTCGCAGTATCCCTTACCTTCTTATCATTAAAAATGGCGAAGTGGTCGCCCAACAAGTGGGAGCACAAAATTTACCTGCATTCTTAGAGAATTTAAAATAATTCGCTTCGAATAAAACCTAAAAAGCCACCGTTAAGGTGGCTTTTTTATTCAATCAATTTCTATTCTGCTGGCGTACTTTTCGCTTTTGGTAAAACCAAGTTGAGCAAAATCGCCACAATCGCACACAGGCTGATGCCTTGCAGCGAGAACGAGCCAACGCTGACTAACATATGTCCGATACCAAAAGTCATTACGACTGACACGATACATAAGTTGCGTGCTTCGCTCATATCCACTCTGGCACGAATGAGCGTACTCATTCCCACCGCCGCAATCGAGCCGAAGACTAACATCATAATGCCACCCATTACGACTGTTGGGATACTTTGCAAGAATGCCCCGACTTTACCACAGAACGAAATTGCAATCGCCCAAATCGCCGCATAGGTCATTACGCGTGGGTTGAAGTTTTTGGTCAGCATTACCGCCCCTGTCACTTCCGCATAGGTAGTGTTTGGTGGGCCACCGAGCATTGCTGCCGCAGAGGTCGCCACGCCATCGCCCAATAATGTGCGGTGTAAGCCTGGCTTGTTCAGGAAGTTTTTCCCTGTGACCGAGCTGATCGCCATAATGCCGCCCACGTGTTCTACCGCTGGGGCAAGGGCAATCGGGAGCAAGTATAAAATCGCTTCTAATTTGAATTCAGGTGTCGTGATATTCGGCAAGCTGATCCAAGCTGCGTCCGCAATCGGCTGGAAGTTTACCAAGCCCATAAAAATCGACAAAATGTAACCGACCGCAATCGCAAACATAATCGGCACGAGTTTCATCAAGCCTTTGGTAAACACCGCCACAATCAAGGTTGTGATGAGCGTGACCATTGACACGATAATTGCCTGATCATATTGGAACAGCACCGCCGAGCCATCGCCTGTTTTGCCTAACGCCATATTCACGCCAACAGGTGCCAGCCCCAAGCCGATAATGATGATCACAGGACCAACGACCACAGGTGGGAACAATTTATCTAAAATCGCCACCCCTTTGAATTTCACCAGGCTAGATAAGGCAAAATAGACCAAACCTGTGAAGACCAAGCCCCCCATTGTGACTGGAATGCCCCAAGTTTGCACGCCGTATTGAATCGGTGCGATAAACGCAAAAGACGACGCCAAGAAGATCGGCACTTGCCCTTTGGTACAAAGTTGGAATAACAAAGTACCAATGCCTGCGGTTAATAAAGCGGTATTAGGATCAAGACCTGTGATAAGTGGCATCAGCACTAACGCACCGAACGCCACGAAAAGCATTTGCAAACCCACGAAAACTTGTTTCGGTTTGCTGATATTTTCTGTTGTCATTAGTTTCAACTCTCAGTTTGAATTAACTTTAAAAAAGGAAAGAAATTACCGAACGGTAATCGGCTGGCGATTATAGCGGAAAACGTTTCGCCCTGCAGAGAAATCTCTGCAAATTTTGATGAAATAGGCTAATGACTTGAGATTCTTGCCTGATGTCCATAAAATGTACCACTTTTGGACATAGCAAAGAATCCGCAAATGCAAACTAGCCCACTACTTGATAATTTAATTGAAGCCCTGCGAGCTTTACCTGGGGTTGGACCGAAATCGGCACAACGAATGGCGTATCATCTGTTGCAACGCAACCGCAAAGGTGGCATCGCTCTTGCAAATGCGTTACACGAAGCGATGACGCATATTGGGCATTGTAAAAGTTGCCGCACCTTTACCGAAGAAGACGAATGTGCCATTTGCCAAAATTACCGCCGCCAAGCGAGCGGGCAGCTTTGCATTGTGGAAATGCCGACCGATATTCCAGCCATTGAGCAAACTGGGCAATTTTCAGGGCGATATTTTGTGCTGATGGGGCATCTTTCGCCACTGGACGGCATTGGCCCACGTGAAATTGGCTTGGATTTATTGCAACAACGTTTAGAACAAGAGTCTTTCCACGAAGTGATCCTTGCCACCAATCCAACCATTGAAGGCGAAGCCACCGCCAACTACATTGCCGAAATGTGCTTGGTTCACAATATCAAAGTCACTCGCATTGCCCACGGCATTCCTGTGGGCAGCGAATTGGAAAACATTGACGGCACCACGCTTTCTCACTCCTTTATCGGCAGACGCGATGTGCAGTTCTAACACTGAATCAACTAGCCAGCAAGGGGGTTAGTTAGCACCACTTTTTGCAAAATGGTAGCCTCCTCGGTAATGTTTAATAGTCCAATTCGTCTTTATACAACAAATAATCCGCTTTCAACGCATCAATTAATGCCACAAAATCATCAGGTAGCGGGGCGTGCCATTCCATTAGTTCACCTGTGATTGGGTGGTTTAAGCGAAGCATTGCAGCGTGCAGGGCTTGGCGTTTGAAGTTGCGAAGTACCGCTAAAAATGCTTCGCTCGCCCCTTTCGGTGGGCGAGGTCTGCCGCCGTAGAGCTGATCGCCAAGTAACGGATGGGCAATGTGTGCCATATGCACACGGATTTGGTGGGTTCGCCCTGTTTCTAGACGCAAACGCAGGCGAGTGTAATTGCGGAAACGCTCCATAATGCGGTAGTGCGTCACTGCAGGTTTGCCCATTGGATGAACCGCCATTGCAGTGCGTTTGGTTGGGTGGCGAGCCATTGGCTCATCAACTTTACCTCCTTGAGTCATAATGCCACTGGCGACCGCTTCATATTCACGGGTAATTTGACGTTTTTGCAAGGCAGTGACCAAATGGGTTTGGGCTGGCACGGTTTTTGCCACCACCATTAGCCCTGTGGTGTCTTTGTCTAAGCGGTGGACAATGCCCGCCCGTGGCACTTCGGCAATTTGTGGATAGTGATGCAATAACGCATTCAGCACTGTGCCATTTGGGTTGCCTGCCCCAGGGTGTACGACCAGATCCATTGGCTTGTTGATGACTAAAATGTCCTCATCTTCATAAACAATATTGAGCGGAATATCTTCAGGCTCAAACCGTACTTCATCTTCCATTTCCGCTTGAATTTCAACCTGTTCGCCCCCGAAGACTTTTTCACGGGCTTTGTTCACAATGGTGCCGTTCACGCTCACTTGATTATTTTCAATCCACACTTTAATGCGAGAGCGTGAATAATCAGGGAAAAGTTGAGCCAAGGCTTGGTCGAGCCTTGCTCCCAATAAATCGGCAGTAATTTCGGCTTGTAAAGTGATTTGCTGAGTCATTCTGTGTAAAATTCCAAATTATGATTTTATTATGTTGAGATGTCCGATAAAATAAACAGAATTTTTTGTCTGAACTTTGCGAACAAGAGTCAGTCCAAGTGCATTGTACATTAACTTTTTGTCGCAGACACTTTTTATAGGAAACATTATGCGTAAACTCACATCTTTAGCATCGATGGTTTTAGCAGGCTTAGTTATTGCAGGCTGTTCTAACTCTAATAAAAACGAATTTGAAGGCATTCCAGCCCAAGAACTTTATAGCAAAGGGCAGAATTATATTGAAAAAGGGGATTATAACAATGCAATTCGCCATTTGGAGGCAGTGGATGTCAATTCTCAAGGTACGTATGGCGAGCAAATTCAACTGAGTATGATTTACGCACAATATAAATTAGGTGAATACTATAAAGCACTTGATGTGGCTGAACGCTTCTCTCGGGCCTATCCAAACAGCCCATCAATGGATTATGTTTTCTATTTAGCCGGATTGAGCAATGCACGTTTAGCCGATAATTGGCTCCAAGATGTCTTCCGAGTCAATAATGCCAAACGAGCAGTGGATAATGTCCGTAATGCCTATGGTAATTTCCGCACGTTAACTCAACATTATCCACACAGCCAATATACTGCAGAAGCGAAAGAATGGATGACGTATATGAAAAATCGTTTAGCAGAGCATGAATTGAGCATTGCTCAATTTTATATGAAACGCCAGGCCTATGTTGCCGTTATCAACCGTATTGAAGGGCTACTCCGTTTCCATCCAGAAACGAAAGCGGCCGTTGAGGCATTACCTCTTTTACAACAATCATTTAACGCCATTGGCATCACCGATTCTGCCCAAAACGTAGCAAAGCTGATCGAAGAGAATAAAGATCGTAGCTTTCCAGACATCAAAAAACCAGCCTATGGTGCACAATTCTAACCTTAGCTAAACGTCTCTTCCTCTTACAAGGGGGAGAGAAAATTAAGCATTTTACAACATTTCTTGGACGTATTAAGCGTTCTTCTCTGTTATGAGCTAAACCATCTCATGAAAATTTTAGGCATCGAAACCTCCTGCGATGAAACGGGTGTCGCAATTTATGATGAAACCCAAGGGTTAATCGCCAATCAACTTTACAGCCAAATTGAAATGCACGCCGACTACGGTGGCGTTGTGCCAGAATTGGCATCTCGTGATCATATCCGCAAAACCTTGCCATTAATTGACGCCGCTCTCAACGAAGCCAAACTCACACCTGAACAAATCGACGGCGTTGCTTATACCGCAGGGCCGGGGCTCGTCGGGGCATTACTCGTTGGGGCGACAATCGCTCGCTCTCTGGCGTATGCGTGGAATGTGCCAGCCCTTGGCGTGCATCATATGGAAGGGCATTTGCTTGCCCCAATGTTGGAAGACAACCCACCTGAATTTCCGTTTGTGGCATTGTTGGTTTCAGGCGGACACACTCAGCTTGTCAAAGTAGAAAACGTAGGTAAATATGAACTACTCGGCGAATCGATTGATGATGCGGCTGGCGAAGCTTTTGATAAAACCGCTAAATTGCTCGGTTTGGATTACCCTGGTGGAGCCGCACTAGCTAAACTTGCTGAAAATGGCACGCCTGAGCGGTTTATATTTCCCCGTCCAATGACCGACCGCCCTGGGCTGGATTTCAGCTTTTCAGGGCTGAAAACCTTTGCTGCAAACACGATCAATGCAAATTTAGATGAAAGTGGCAATCTTGATCATCAAACCAAATGCGATATTGCACACGCTTTCCAACAAGCAGTCATTGATACCTTGATGATTAAATGTCGCCGAGCCTTGCAACAAACAGGCTACAAACGCCTTGTGATTGCAGGCGGAGTTAGTGCTAACAAGCAACTACGAGCAGATTTAGCCGAGCTAATGCAACAAATTGGTGGCGACGTGTTTTATCCACGCCCTGCATTTTGTACGGATAATGGTGCGATGATCGCCTACGCAGGCTTTCTTCGCCTAAAAAATGGCGAGCATACCGATTTAGCGGTACAAGTCAAACCTCGCTGGCCAATGACCGAGCTTACGTCAATCAACTAGGTTACCCTCTCCACAAGGGGGTAAGAAACTTGAAGATTTTGCAAAAAAATGGCTTGCGTAATCACCACGCAAGCCATTTTCAATATTCATCAACCGATGAATTTATTTCTGCACACCTTCTGGCAATGCCAAAACGGGTTCACTTTTCACATCCATATTCACTTCTTTTAAGCTCTCTTGACGAATTTGTGCAACGAGTTCTGCATCGTGCATCTGCTCTGCCACATAAAGTGCCATAATGCGATCATTCGCAGTGCATTCGTGATGGTCAAGTAACTGCACAAAATACGGTTTCGCTTTGTCAAACAAGCCCTCTCTCGCATACACATAGCCCAAAGCTCTTGCATAATCATCGCTGTAATGCGATGCGGCTTTCGTATAGCGTTTTGCCAAGACTTTCAATAACTTCGTATTTTCATCCACTTGTAAACGAGTCAATTCATTAAATAAGCCTTGTAACTGATCGTCTTCAAATTTCTTGATGGTTTCAAGGGCAATTTCCGCTGCTGATTGATGGTCATCACTATCCAACAAGCGTTTAACCACTCCTGTGCGAACATACACTGAACGGCGACGGCGACTTGGTTGATTTTCCCACCAATTAAGCAAGCCTTCTTGCCCTTGATCGGTCATAATTTCATCTAATAGACCATCATCAACTTGATGCTCAAGGGCTTCATACTCTTCTGCCGAGAGGAAACTGCGTTGTCCAATTTGATCTAACACGCTATCCAATGCTTTATAGGCTTTCGATTTCTGATAGATCTCAATCGCCAAACGTAACGCATCAGTATTATGTGGGGCAAGTACGAGCAAACTATCGACCGCACTACGAGCCGCAGGTAATTTCCCTTGTTGTAATAATAAACGAGTACGAGCTAACTCCACCGCCACACTATTCGGCCCGGCTAATTTTGCTGCCTCAATTAAGTATTTATTCGCGGCTAATTCATCGCCTTTTTGCTGTGCGGCTTCTGCGGCTTTGATGAAGTTCAATACTGGCTCATCAGAGTGCTTCGCATTGCGACTAATCAATTTCTCCGCTTTAGAATAATCCCCTTCGGTCATTTTCATTAAGCCTTCAAGGGTTTGTTTCTGAGCTTTGATACGTTTACGGTTGCCAAACCATTGGTAAGAGTTGCGACTTAAACGCAGGAAGCGAGTCACCACCCACTCCAACAAATAAATCACCGCCAATAGCACCGCAAAGAACACCACCAACATCACAATGCTCATTTCAAACACTTTATTGGCCGTTTCAATACGCACATAGCCTTGATGCCCTGCAATATAAGGCCCTAAAATCAAGCCAGCCAGCACCAACAACATTAAAAAGAGAACTCGAATCATACTATTTTCTCCTTATTGTTTTTGCTCAGCTGGAGCTTGTTCTGACTCAGCAGGTTTGTCGATTTTCAACTCCTCGACCGCTTTATCAACGTCCAACTGAATTTTTTCAACGGCTTGTGGCAAGCGATTCAATTTTTGTTTTAATAAATTCAAACTTTGGAGAGTCGCTGGTGCATCAATGTAGATCGATTGCTCAATCAGATCATCCACTTCTTTTAAGAAGGTTTTGACATTCTCATTTTGCACATCGAAATAGCTTCTGACCCAAGTGCTCACCGCTTCCAACGACTGCTTATATAATTCGTTTTGTTGACGTGGCACTGTTAAAATCGCAATTTGTAAACGCAAACGAATGTTTTCACGCAAATAAATTTCCTGATTTGGGGCAATAAAGGCTTTATCTTGCACTTTATTCTTATCACTAATGCGAATAAAACGATTCAAGAAAGAATTAGCACTTTTCTCAATATTTTGTTGCCAATCCGCAAGGGAATCACTGACTTCCCCATTTTCAATACCGGCCAGCTGTTCATTATCTAACATTGGCATATCATCAACTAAGTTGGCTAACTGTGCCAAACGTTGCATTAAATTGTTTTGATCCACTTTGTTTAGGCTAGAAAGCAAATTCAGATCGGCTTTGATCGCTTCACGCACTGTTGCGATCTGCGGATCATTTACTTGGCTCAACGCATTATCCGCTTCGATCAACAAACTTTTTGCCGTGTCTAAATCATTATCAATAACCACTTTACGCAACGCATTGGTTAATAAGAAATCTGCATCAGAAATCAGTAACACCGTCGTATCCGCTTTCGGTACGGAGCCTAATTGTTGTAATTGAGCTTGCAATCCGTTGATTTGGGCCGCCACTTGTTTGGCATAATCGCCTTGCTGGCGTTGTAGCACATCCAACTGCTCAACGGATTTTTTCGCTTCGCTTTCTAATTTGGCGATTTGGGCCTTTTCCGCCTCAAACGTTGGCATTTCAACGGCAGCAGCTGGAGCCACAACCGCACCGGCTTGCGATTTCAGGCTCTCTACGTTTTGAGTTAATTGCTGAATTTGTTGATCCACTTCAGCAACTTTTTGTTTACCGCAGTAATATCCCACGCCACCAATACCTAATGCCACCAACAATGCCAATAAAGCAATCGCCGTGCTGCCCGATTTCTTCTCTGCCACTCGTTCAACGGTTTCCACATCTTTCTTCGGCTCATCGTCTTTCAACGATTTTGCAGATTTTTCTGAAGATCTTCCCCCTTGTAAGGCATCTTCTGGCGATTCTGTTGCAAGGCTCTCTGCTTCAACAACGTCCATGTTGTCCACATTCACATCATCAACGACTTGTTCTGTTTCCACAGAATGTTGTTTTTTATTATGTTTAGCCATAACTTCTACCTTCTCTGTAAGTTAAGATTTTTGATGTTTTAATAAGGTTTGTAACAATGTTTGGTTATCGGCTTTTGCGGAAATGGCGATCTTATCCGCTGCCCAGCCCAATCGTTGGGCTTCTTGAGCAATGCGTGGGCTCACCACCACCAATCGACAACTGAATAACCAAGCCTGTTCATTTTCAAATGTATTCTGTAACAATAAACTGAGCATTTCACTGCTCGTCAGGACGATTGTATCAATCCCAGCTCGCTTTGCTAAGCTAATTTTTTCGCTGATATTATCACTCAACGGCACTCGCTGATAGCACTCCAACACAGTGACCTTTGCTCCACGAGCAGTCATCTGCTCCGCAAACAAGCCTCGCCCAGATTCCGCACGCAAAATCAGCACATTTTTGCCTGCCATTTGTTGCATTTCAGGCAAGGCAAGTAGTCCTTCGCTAGTTTCTGCCTGTAAGGGATAACGCACCGCTTGCTCAATTTGGCTGGCAAAATAACAAGCAGAACGTTGCCCAACCGCCACATAATGCAGATCACTTCGCCACGAAAACCCCGTTTCTTTCAAGGTTTGATCCGCAAAATCCACCGCATTTTTGGAGACCGCAAAAACATAATCGCCCGATTTCAAGCCTGACAACGTAGAGGGCAACAAAGGCAACTCTCGCCCTGCTTCAAACCGAAACAACGGCTGGTGCATAGCAAAAATGTGGTTTTCTGCCAACAGTTCTAACAGTTGTTGCCCCCGTTCATCAGGGCGAGTAATCAGCACATTCATTGGTTAATCTTGATAAATTTGTTGTAGGATTTTATCCGCACCTTGACTAAGCAGTTGCTCGGCAATCTGTACACCTAGCTGTTCGGCATTTTCAACTTTAGCAGAGCCTTCCGCCCGAATAATCTGTGAGCCATCCAATGCTCCCACCAAGGCTCGTAAATGAATGTGATCGCCATTTAATTCGGCAAATCCCCCTATTGGCACTTGGCAACCGCCTTGCAAACGAGCATTCATTGCACGTTCTGCCAACACACAATAAGCCGTTGGCTGATGATTGAGGCTCGTCACATAGTTCAGTACACGCTCATCATCAAGGCGAGTTTCAATCCCGACTGCCCCTTGTCCTGCGGCAGGCAATGATTGCTCGATGCTAATAAAACTGCGGATCCGCTCTGGCATACCTAAGCGAATCAAACCTGCCGAAGCTAAAATAATCGCATCGTATTCGCCATTATCGAGCTTGCTTAAACGCGTTCCCACGTTGCCACGCAACGATTTGACCTGTAAATGCGGATATTTCGCCATTAGCTGGCATTGGCGACGTAAACTCGATGTGCCAACCACCGCCCCTTCAGGCAATTCATCTAAATTCGCATAACGATTCGACACAAAAGCATCACGCGGATCTTCTCGCTCACAAATAGTGGCAAGCCCTAACCCTTCTGGAAATTGCATCGGCACATCTTTCATTGAATGCACCGCAATATCGGCTCGATTTTCTAACAACGCCAACTCTAACTCTTTGACAAACAAGCCTTTTCCGCCAATTTTCGCCAAAGGTGTGTCTAAAATAATGTCGCCTTTCGTCACCATCGTGACCAATTCAACGGTTAAATTCGGAAAACGCTGCTCCAATTCCGCTTTCACAAAATTGGCTTGCCATAAGGCAAGTGGGCTTTGACGAGTGGCAATACGCAAAATGTCTTTCATTAATGATGCTGAGATTAAAGAAATCAAAATGGCTTATCCTACCACTTTTTTGCTTTCTCTGCCAAAAAAACGGCGAAAAAGACGCACGTTTTTTCGCACTGAAACCATTGACGAGCCACAAATAATTGCTAAAATTCGCCCGTTTTAATTTATTTTAAAACATAAAATAAATGTTCGGATGAAGATAGCTGGAGAGTGGGGAGCACCCCACACCGACGAGGTAAACTCTTTCAGGTGCGACAGCGAGGACAGCTATTGGACGAACCCTTGGAGAGAGTCAAGCTCAACAATGAGTATTGACCGCCGAAGGCGAAAGCGACTCACATCAGTGAAACGTGAAACGCTCAGGCAAAAGGACAGGGGAGAAAAGTCAATGCAAGGGGGTAGATTTTGCCTAAAATCTGCAAAATGCCCTATTGCATCGCTTGCCTTTTCTTTCCTTGTAAGGCATTTTTTACGAGGAACATTCAATGTCAATCGACACTTTTCTAAACCAACTCAACAACATTATTTGGGGCCCGCCACTGTTGATTTTAATTTCAGGCGTGGGCATTTACTTTACCTTCAAACTCAAACTGATTCAGCTTTTCAACTTGCCGAAAGCCTTTGTCTATCTTTTCAAACCTGAAAAAGGCAAACACCCACAAGGCGATATTTCCGCCTTCGCCGCCCTTGCCACAGCCTTAGCGGCGACGATTGGTACGGGCAATATCGTTGGCGTGGCGACTGCCATTCAAGCAGGCGGCCCAGGGGCATTATTTTGGATGTGGCTGATAGCCCTGTTCGGTATGGCGACCAAATATGCCGAATGCCTGCTGGCGGTAAAATTCCGCACCACCGACAAAGACGGCTTTATCGCAGGCGGCCCAATGTATTACATTGAACGAGGAATGGGCGAAAAATGGAAATGGCTGGCGAAACTGTTCGCCCTATTTGGTGTGATGGTCGCCCTGTTTGGGATCGGCACCTTTCCGCAAGTCAATGGCATTACAACGGCATTACACGACACCTTTGATCTGCCGATCAACGCAACAGCAACCGTTCTTACCCTTGCTGTGGCGGCGATTATTTTAGGTGGCGTAAAACGCATTGCCAAAATCGCCAGCGTGATTGTGCCTTTTATGGCGGTGGCTTATGTGTCGGCATCTATCTTGATCTTGGCGTTAAATGCCGAGAAATTGCCCGAAACCTTGGGCTTTATTGTACATTCTGCTTTTAACCCACAAGCTGCAATTGGTGGCGTATTCGGCTTTACCGTAATGCAAGCCATTCAGTCGGGCGTGGCCCGTGGCATTTTCTCAAACGAATCAGGGCTAGGTTCTGCCCCGATTGCGGCGGCGGCGGCTCAAACCAAAGAGCCAGTGCGACAAGGCTTGATTTCAATGACAGGCACCTTTTTAGACACCATTATCGTCTGCACAATGACAGGACTCGTGATTGTGCTAACAGGCACCTGGCAAGGCTCGGCACAAGGTGCCGCCTTGACGAACTTGGCATTTTCACAAGGGTTGGCAAGCGACATCGGTGCCATTATCGTTACCATTGGGCTGATTTTCTTTGCCTTTACCACCATTTTGGGCTGGTGCTACTACGGCGAGCGTTGCTTCGTCTATCTCACTGGCGGCAACACCAAAGGGATCAAAGTTTACCGCACGGCATTTATCGCCTTGATTGCTATCGCCCCATTTTTAACCTTGAACACCATTTGGACGATTGCCGATATTGTGAATGGCTTGATGGCATTCCCGAATTTGATTGCGTTGATCAGCCTTCGCCATATTGTGATTGCAGAAACGCAGAGTTACTTTGAACGAATAGGATTAGCTAAATAATCAAAATAACCATAATATAACTTTTTTGCATAAAAAATTGTGATTAGCTGATTGACATAGCAATCTAGACGTCTAAAATACCGCAATTATTTTTTGATTTATTTGGACAAAATTTATGATTAAGCTGAAACAAATCAGCAAGCAATTCGATGTGAAGGGGCAGACGATTACCGCTCTGGATAATGTCGATCTTGACGTGCCGAAAGGCACGATTTATGGCGTAATTGGCTCGTCTGGGGCGGGCAAAAGTACGTTGATTCGTTGCGTAAATTTATTAGAACGCCCAACCGCAGGGCAAGTGATTGTCGATGGCAAAGATCTCACCGCAATGTCGGAAAAAGAGCTGAATTTGGCTCGCCGTAACATTGCGATGATTTTCCAGCACTTCAATTTGCTTTCATCTCGTACCGTGTTTGACAATGTGGCGTTGCCGTTAGAATTAAGCCATACGCCAAAAGCCCAAATCGAGAAAAAAGTCAGCGAGTTATTAGAATTGGTCGGTTTGGCGGACAAACGCAATGTTTACCCAAGTAATTTATCGGGCGGGCAAAAACAGCGTGTGGCGATTGCTCGTGCGTTGGCAAGCGATCCCCACGTTTTACTGTGTGATGAAGCCACTAGTGCGTTAGATCCGGCAACCACGCAGTCGATCTTGCAATTACTCAAACAGATCAACCAACGTTTAGGTTTGACCATCTTATTGATCACCCACGAAATGGACGTGGTTAAACGCATTTGTGATCGGGTGGCGGTGATCGATAAAGGGCGTTTAGTTGAAACAGGATCGGTGAGCGAAATTTTCTCCAATCCAAAAACCGAATTGGCTCAACGTTTTATTCAATCGACCTTCCACTATGAATTACCACCTGAATACAGCAGTAATTTATTGGCAACACCAACGGAAAACAGCCCGCCAATTATCAAATTTGAATTTACTGGGCGTTCCGTTGATGCTCCGTTGCTCTCCTTTGCGGCGAAAAAATTCGGCATTGATTTCAGTATTTTGATGTCGCAAATTGACTACGCAGGTGGGGTGAAATTTGGCTTTGTGATTGCCGAAGTGGAAGGCAATGCGGATGCCATCAACGAAGCGAAATTCTATTTAATGGATAATAATGTCAAAGTCGAGGTGCTGGGTTATGTGGGCTGATTTTTTAAATGAACTGACCCCAAAAATGTGGGAATTGGTGGCACAATCCACCCTTGAAACACTCTATATGGGCTTTGTGGCAACTTTAATGGCGGTTGTAGTCGGTTTGCCTATTGGTTTTGTGGCGTTTTTAACGGGCAAAGGCGAAATTTTGGAGCACAAAGGGTTGCACCAAGTACTTGATGTGATCATCAATATCGGGCGTTCTGTGCCATTTATTATTTTACTTGTGGTGTTATTACCGTTTACCCGTTTAATTGTCGGTACAACCTTAGGTACAACTGCGGCTATCGTGCCATTGAGTGTCTCTGCGATTCCATTTTTTGCCCGTTTAACGTCCAATGCCTTGCTTGAAATTCCAAGCGGTTTGACCGAAGCTGCAAAATCAATGGGGGCAACTAACTGGCAAGTGGTGACCAAATTCTATCTGCCTGAATCGCTACCGATTTTAATCAACGGCATTACGCTCACCTTAGTAGCATTGATTGGCTACTCGGCAATGGCAGGAGCTGTCGGCGGCGGCGGCTTGGGTAACTTGGCGATTAGCTACGGCGAACACCGTAATATGGTTTATGTGAAGTGGATCGCCACCATTATCATCGTTGCCATCGTGATGATTAGCCAAAAAATTGGCGATACTTTGGCGAAAAAATACGATCATCGTTAATACAAGGGGGTGGATTTCCCCCACATTCTGCAAAATGCAATTTCTATAAATCAATACAACATCAACAGGAGTTTCCTATGTTAAACAAATTTTTAAAAACGGCGTTAGTGTCTGCCTTAGCCTTAAGTTCGACAGCCTTTGCCGCAGACAAAATCAAAGTGGGCGTGATGTCAGGCCCTGAACACGTCGTGGCAGAAGTGGCAGCAAAAATCGCCAAAGAAAAATACGATTTAGACGTGGAATTTGTGTTATTCAACGACTATGCATTGCCAAACACGGCAACCAGCAAAGGCGATTTAGATGCCAATGCCTTCCAACACAAGCCATATTTAGATAAAGATAGCTCGTCTAAAAAATTAGATAACTTAGTGATTGTCGGCAACACTTTCGTTTATCCATTAGCGGGTTACTCGAAAAAAATTAAATCACTCAATGAGTTAAAAGACGGTGCAGTCGTGGCAGTACCAAACGACCCAAGTAACTTAGCCCGTGCGTTAATTTTGCTTGAGAAACAAGGTTTGCTGAAATTAAAAGACAATACCAATTTGTTCTCAACCTCATTAGACATCGTGGAAAATCCGAAAAACTTGAAAATTCAAGAAGTGGATACATCAGTAGCAGCAAAAGCGTTAGATGATGTGGATTTAGCGGTGGTAAACAATACTTACGCAGGTCAAGTAGGCTTAAACACCACCGACCACGGCGTATTCGTTGAAAGCAAAGAGTCGCCGTATGTGAACATCATCGTGGCTCGCACCAACAACAAAGGCAGTGCAGCGGTACAAAACTTTGTGAAATCTTACCAAACCGAAGAAGTGTTCCAAGAAGCTCAAAAACACTTTAAAGATGGTGTGGTGAAGGGTTGGTAATCGTATTTAATTATCGTAGGGGCGGACCTATGTGTCCGCCCTAATCTCTGCGTTTACAAACGGGAGAACACATCGATTCTCCCCTACATTTTTTATTTATAAATAAAAAGGAAACCAAAATGAACTTAAAAAAACTACTCGGATTAGTGGCAGTTTCTGCCCTTGTTTTAACTGGCTGTAAAGAAGAAAAGAAAGCAGAAGCTGCACCACTGCAACCGCTTAAATTAGGTGTAATGACAGGCCCTGAAGCCCAAATGACCGAAGTGGCAGTTAAAATCGCCAAAGAAAAATACGGTTTAGACGTGCAATTAGTGCAATTCACCGAATACACCCAGCCAAATGCGGCATTACACGCGAAAGATTTAGATGCCAATGCGTTCCAAACCGTGCCATATTTAGAGCAAGAGAGCAAAGATCGTGGCTACAAAATGGCGATTATCGGCAACACCTTTATTTGGCCAATCGCAGGTTATTCTAAGAAAATCAAAACCTTAGATGAATTAAAAGACGGGGCGATTGTGTCGATTCCAAACAACCCAAGCAACACAGGTCGTGCCTTGTTGTTATTACAAGCGAACGGCGTGATCAAACTCAAAGATCCAACCAACTTGTTTGCAACTGAAAACGACATCATCGAGAACCCGAAAAATATCCAAATCAAGCAGATCGATACCTCCTTGCTTACTCGCTCCCTTGATGATGTGGATCTCTCGATTATCAACAACACCTACGCAGGTCAAGCAGGCTTAAGCCCTGAAAAAGATGGCGTGATCGTGGAATCCAAAGATTCGCCGTATGTAAACTTAGTCGTCAGCCGTGAAGACAACAAAGACGACCCACGCCTACAAACTTTCTTAAAAGCCTTCCAAACCGAAGAAGTGTACCAAGAAGCGTTAAAACTGTTTAACAACGGTGTGGTGAAGGGCTGGTAATCCCAAATGTGAAGGACGTCAGATTGACGTCCTTTCTACAATAGGACTAATAAAAATTTACCATTATCGGGAGCCAATGTAGCCCCGAATGACAGGAGCAAACACAATGAAACTCAAAAAATTACTCGCTTTAGCCACCATTACAAGCCTTTTTCTCACCGCTTGTGGCGAGAAAAATGAAAAAATCAAAGTGGGGGTAATGTCTGGTCCAGAACATCAAATTGCTGAACTGGCAGCGAAAATCGCGAAAGAAAAATACAATCGTGATGTTGAGCTGATTACCTTTACTGATTACGGTTCACCTAATGAAGCCGTACACAAAGGCGATCTTGATGCAAATGCCTTCCAGCACAAACCTTATTTAGACAAAGATTCCCTAGATAACGGCTTTAAATTAGCCATTGTCGGTAATACTTTTGTCTATCCGATTGCAGCCTATTCGAAAAAAATCAACTCTCTTAATGAACTCAAAGAGGGTTCTAGCGTGGCAGTACCAAATAACCCGACTAATTTAGGTCGCTCATTGTTATTACTGGAAAAACAAGGGCTGATTAAATTAAAAGATTCAAAAAATTTGCTTGCAACGCAGCTTGATATTGTAGAGAATCCAAAAAATTTAGTGATTCGTGAAGTCGATGGTGAATTACTCACCCGTGTGCTAGACGATGTGGAATTTGCAATCATCAACAATACTTTTGCAGGGCAAATTGGTTTAAGCCCTGAAAAAGATGGGTTGTTCATTGAGTCGAAAGAGTCCCCTTATGTCAATTTAGTGGTGACTCGCCAAGGTAACGAAAACAACCCAGCGGTGCTAGACTTCGTGAAATCCTACCAAACGGAAGAAGTATACCAAGAAGCCTTGAAACTATTCCAAGGTGGCGTAGTGAAAGGTTGGTAACCAATAAATGTAGGGACGTATTGCATACGTCCCTAATTATCTCAAAGGCGTATGCAATACGCCTCTACATTTTTATTCAAAAAGGACAAACAAAATGAACTTTAAAAAACTATTCGGCATTGTTGCCATTTCAAGCCTTGTATTAACCGCTTGCGGTGAGAAAACGGAAAAGCTCCGAGTCGGCGTAATGTCTGGCCCTGAACACGAAGTGATGGAAGTGGCAGTTAAAATCGCTAAAGAAAAATATAACCGTGAGATTGAACTGGTAACCTTCACTGATTACGCCACACCAAACGAAGCGTTAAACAAAGGCGATTTAGACGTGAATGCGTTCCAGCACAAGCCGTATTTAGACAAACAGATCGCCGACAAAGGCTACAAACTCGTGCCAGTCGGCAACACTTTCGTCTATCCAATTGCCGCTTACTCGAAAAAAATCAAAAACGTGTCTGAATTGCAAGACGGCGACAAAATTGCCGTGCCAAACGACCCAACGAACTTAGGCCGCTCGCTGATTTTATTGGAAGCACAAGGCTTAATCAAACTCAAAGACAGTAGCAACTTGCTTGCTACTCGTGTGGATATTGTCGAAAATCCGAAAAACTTGGATATTCAAGAAGTGGATGCGGCTTTATTGCCACGTACGCTTGATGATGTAGCCTTTGCGATCATCAACACCACCTACGCAGGTCAAGTAGGCTTAAGCCCAACCAAAGACGGCATTTTTGTGGAAAGTAAAGAGTCGCCGTATGTGAACTTAATCGTTTCCCGTGTGGATAATCAAGACAAAGACATCGTCAAAGATTTTGTCAAAGCCTACCAAACCGAAGAAGTCTTCAACAAAGCCACTCAAGTCTTTAACGGCGGAATGGTGAAAGGTTGGTAATTCCAACCATCTTTTTTATTCAGACGGTTGTTGGCTCACACCAACAACCGTTTTTTGCAAAAAGTCAAGGTTTCTCCCCCCCTTGTTTTCACTTAACGATTAACGCCATTGGGCGAAGAACAAGCGTACTTTTAATCCCCAATAACTCGTCAGCCCTGTGGTGTGGTTGATCAGATTGCCGTCTTTGATGATCAAAATTGTGGGAGTGGCTTGAATGTCGAAGGTTTTTGAGAAACTGCCGTCTGGGTCGTTGATGGTGGCAAATGTGTAGCCTTGCTCGTTCAAATACTGTTTGACGTCTTCCGCTGAACCAGATTTTAACGCCACACTTAATACTGGCGTGCCTTGTTTGGCGATTTTCTCCACCGCAGGCGAGGTATATTCACAAAAACTGCACCAACTGCCCCAAAAATAGAGCAACATCGGCTGTTTGTGGCTGAGCTGAGCGATGATTTTAGGTTGTTGATCGACATCCATTAACACTTGTTCAGCAAATTGCGTAGGCGTTGTCGGCTTGCGAAACCAATCCACCACAACGCTCAAAATAATAAATAGACTGCCGAACAGCAGAATGTTTTTCAATAAACGTATAAGAATTGAGGATTTTTTCATTATTTTTTCTCTTTGGATTGGGCGTAAAATGCCGCCCCTGTGGCGAGCATTTTCAGTTGCATAATCACCCGTTTTTTCAGCTCTTGGCGTTGTTGATTGTTCATATCCAAGGCGTGCGAGCCTGCGGTAAACACCAGCGTGACCAAGCCTTCCGACTCCACATACGCCAAATCACGATCGATATTCGGATTGCGGATCTGAATATAATCGGCAAGCTCCGCCACAAAATGTTGAATTTCACGGGAAGCGGCGGTGCGGAAAGCGTGGGAAGTGCCAGAGCTTTCTCGCAATAGCAAACGGAACATATTTGGGCGTTCGTCAATAAATTCAAAAAAGGTGTCGACCGAAATCGCCACCACGCCGCCTCCATTTTCCAAGCGTTTGCGTGCCTGTCGCATCAGTTGGCGTAAAATTAGCCCCGATTCGTCCACCATTGCCAAGCCCAATTCGTCCATATCTTTAAAATGGCGATAAAATGAAGTGGGGGCAATCCCCGCTTCCCGAGCTACTTCTCGCAAGCTCAAATTCGAGAAACTTTTTTCGGCGGTGAGTTGGTTAAACGCTGCATCCACTAAGGCTCGGCGAGTTTTCTCTTTTTGTGCTGCACGCACGCCCACGTTGCTCATTGATGCCCTTCCATAATCGCTTTGATCTCTTTGGCAAGGCGTTCATAACGCTGACGCAATGGCGAACCTGGGCGGTAAATCAGCCCAATCGCTCGGTACGGCTCAGGATCTTGGAAAGATAAATACGCCAAATCTGGTGTGTGATAAAGGCGAGTGGCTAATTCAGGAATTAAGGCAATACCTACGCCAGCAGCGACCATATTGCGGAGCGTTTCTAAACTGCTCGCTTTGAAGCGTAAGTTCTCTTTCGCCCCAATGGAGGTGCAATAACTCATTGAATGGGTGCGTAAACAGTGTCCACTGTCGAGCATTAACATCTCTTTATCACGCAACTGCTTGAGCTCCAATTTTTCTTGTTTCGCCCATTCGTGAGAACTTGGCACGGCAAGACACATTTTTTCATCGAAAATCGGCACTTGAATAAACGGCTCGCTCGCTTCAGTAAAGGCAACGATACCGCAATCTAATTGCCCTGACTCCAATTGTTCAATCAAGGTGGCGGTTTGTAATTCGTAGAGATAAATATCCAGATCAGGGAACAGTTTTTTCAGTTTTGGCAGGATAATTGGCGAAATATAAGGCCCAAGGGTGGGGATCACGCCAATTAAAATCGGGCCAGACATCTCTTTGCCTTGGTTGCTCGCCATCTCTTTGAGAATTTTCACTTCTCGCAAGACGGATTTCGCTTGTTCGACCAACGTCAGCCCTGCTTGGGTAAACAGCACTTTGCGGCTAGTGCGTTCAAGCAAAATCGTGCCAAGTTCATCTTCTAACTTGCGAATTTGCCCGCTCAAGGTTGGCTGGCTCACATTACAGGCATCGGCGGCTTTGCGGAAATGTTTGAAATCCGCAAGAGCGATGAGATATTCTAAATCACGAATGTTCATTACTTTCTCCTATCAATACTGGCAATAATTATGGCATATTTAATCAATAATTTCGCAAAATAATTGTGCTTTTTTCCAATCCAATGGCAGAAAATGCTACACTACACTGAATTTTTTGTTTGAGAGAACGGCGATGTCGTACAGTTTAACCCCTTATCACACCTTCCATTTGCCAGCCAAAGCGAATCGCATTGTGGAAATTACCACGGCAGAAATGTTACTCACCGAATGGCAACACGCCCAACAACACGAACAACCTGTACTATTGCTCGGGCAAGGCAGTAATGTGTTGTTTTTAGAGGATTTTGCTGGCACCGTGCTGATTAACAACTTGAAAGGCATTCAACATCGTGAAGATGCCGATTATCACTATTTAACGGTGGCAGGGGGCGAAAACTGGCACGCATTGGTGCAATGGACACTTGCCAAAGGGATGGCTGGTTTGGAAAATCTCGCCCTGATCCCCGGTTGCGTTGGCTCGGCACCGATTCAAAATATCGGGGCTTACGGCGTGGAATTTGAAAAAGTCTGTGATTTTGTGGAGGTGCTGAATCTCCATTCAGGCGAAATTTTCCGTCTAAGCAAGGCGGAATGTGAATTTGGCTATCGTGAAAGCGTGTTCAAACAGCAATATCAGCACGGCTTTGCCATTATTGCTGTCGGGCTGAAATTGCCGAAAACGTGGCAGCCTGTGCTGACTTATGGTTCACTGGCGGAGCTAGACCCACAAACCGTTACGCCACAACAGATTTTCGATGAAGTCTGTGCCGTGCGTTTGAGCAAATTGCCAGATCCTGATGAGTTCGGCAATGCAGGCAGTTTTTTCAAAAATCCGATTATCCGTTTTGCAGATTTTTCGCAAAATCTGACCCCTTGCAAGGGGCTTGAAGTGCCACACTATCCACAGCCAGACGGCTCGGTCAAACTCCCTGCGGGTTGGTTGATTGACCAATGTCAGCTCAAAGGCTTTCAAATCGGAGGTGCAGCGGTGCACACCAAACAAGCCTTGGTGCTGATCAACAAAGAGAATGCCACAGGGCAAGATGTGCTTGCCTTAGCCAAAGCGGTTCGCCAAAAAGTACGCGAAAAATTTGGCGTGGAAATTCACCCTGAAGTCCGCTTTATCGGCAAAACGGGCGAAATGGATAGCGAGTTGCTGACCCGATGAAACTCAATCAAGCCCTGATTCAATCGGCATTGCCCTACGGCAAAGTGAAGGTCTTTGCTGAAATTGATTCCACCAATGAGTATCTGCTTACCCATTATCACCTTCTGCCCAGTGGCTCGCTCTGCCTTGCCGAAAGCCAAACCGCAGGGCGTGGACGGCGTGGGCGACAATGGTATTCGCCGAATAGCCAAAACCTTTATTTTTCAATGCTTTGGCAGTATAACATCCACTCACTGGCTCAAATTTCTTCGCTAAGTTTAGTGGTCGCCTTGATCATTGCCGAAACCTTTGAACAGCTCGGCGTGCCAGATATTCAAATCAAATGGCCGAACGATATTTATTATCAAGGCAAAAAAATGGGCGGGATTTTGATTGAAAGCCGAGTGGACGGCGATGCACTCTATCTTGTGATCGGCATTGGGCTAAATTTGGCAATGAAGCAGATTGATGAAAATGTCGTCACGCAACCGTGGGCGGATTTGTCCGAATTTGCCTTCGACCGCAACCAACTCGCCGCTACCCTTGCCGAAAGGCTACAACAAATGTTGATCGCTTTTCCGTACACGCCATTTCGCGAGTATCTGGCACGCTGGCAACAATTCGATCTTTACTTCCAACGCCCTGTCAAATTACTCACCGAACAAGGCGATATTCACGGCATTTCGCAAGGGATAAACGACAAAGGCGAGTTGCTGCTACAACAAGGTGAACAATTAACCTCCTTTTCTATCGGTGAAATGTCATTGCGTCCCGATGTTTAACCCCTCAACATTAAGGATCCCCCTTACAAGGGGGGGAGAAATATCTACTTTTTGCAAAATTATTCCAAATTCTGAATTTGCTCACGCATCTGTTCGATCAGCACCTTCAACTCCACGGCGGAATTAGTGATCTCGGCGTTGATCGATTTTGATGCCAAGGTGTTCGCTTCACGATTCAGCTCTTGCATCATAAAATCTAATTTCCGCCCTACCGCTCCGCCTTTTTTCAAAATAGATGTGGTTTCTTTGACATGTAATTGCAAGCGATCCAACTCTTCCGCCACATCGACTTTTTGAGCCAGCAACACCATTTCTTGCTCTAAACGTTGCGGATCGAGTTGCAAATTTAGCTCGTCAAAGCGTTGTTGTAGGCGATCTTTTTGCCATTGTAACACGTCTGGCATTTGAGCTTGGACTTTGCTCGCTTCCGCCGCAATCGCATCTAAACGCTGTTGGATTAAGTGCTGTAAATTCGCCCCTTCCCGTCCACGCATAGCGATAAACTCGGCTAAAATTTGCTCAAATCCTTCCAGCAGATCTTGGCTGATTTGGTCGAGATCTTGCTGTTGCGTATCGACAACGCCAGGGAAACGTAGCACGTCCACTAGATTGATTTCGCCTTCATTCGCAGTCTGTTTGAGCCATTGTAAGGAAGCGATCACTTGTTTGGCATAGTCTTGATTTAAGGCTAACCCATTGTTTTGGTTGGCATTAAAATCTAAACGCAGGCTACATTCCACTTTGCCACGGGTGAGTGCCGCACGCAAACGCTCACGCAAATTCATCTCTAAATGGCGGACACTTTCAGGTAAGCGGAAATAGGTTTCTAAAAAACGTTGGTTTACCGAGCGGATTTCCCACACGGCGTTGCCCCACTCTTTTTTGAGTTCCAAATGGGCAAAGGCGGTCATACTGTAAATCATTCTACTCTCTCTTTGGTTAGAAAATTCGGGCGGTATTGTACCCTGTATTCTGTTAGAATAGGCGAATTATTTCGGCGTCAAGGTGGCAAATCCCATTTTGCACTTTTCAAGCAAGATCTCACCCCTTGCCACGCCACATCGCTTTTATAATTATGATAAGGAATCAAAATGCGTCCAAATAACCGCCCAAATACTCAAACTCGCCCAGTCAAAATCACTCGCAATTACACCCGTTACGCTGAAGGCTCGGTACTGATCGAATTCGGCGAAACCAAAGTCTTGTGCAATGCCACCATTGAAGACACCGTTCCTCGCTTTTTAAAAGGGCAACAACAAGGCTGGGTCACGGCAGAATACGGAATGTTACCACGTGCCACTCACAGCCGTACTCAACGGGAAGCCGCCAAAGGTAAACAAGGCGGACGCACGATGGAAATTCAGCGTTTAATCGCTCGCTCGTTGCGTGCGGTGGTCGATTTAAACGCCCTTGGCGAACGCACGATCACCGTAGATTGCGATGTGCTCCAAGCAGACGGTGGCACTCGCACCGCATCGATCACAGGGGCTTGCGTTGCTTTGCACGATGCGTTGCAAAAATTAGTGGCGGACGGCACGTTAAAACAGAACCCAATGAAAGGTTTGGTGGCAGCAATTTCGGTTGGCATTGTTGAAGGCGAAGCGGTTTGTGATTTGGAATACGTGGAAGATTCCAACGCCGAAACCGATATGAATGTGGTGATGGTCGAAGATGGACGTTTGGTCGAAGTGCAAGGCACCGCCGAAGGCGAACCGTTCAGCCACGATGAACTGCTGACCTTGTTGGCACTGGCAAAAGGTGGCTGTGAGCAGTTATTTACCGCTCAACGCCAAGCCTTAACCGCTTAATCTTCAACGGGTGGGCATCTGCTCGCCCTGCGACAAGGGGGGAGAAACGCAGACTTTCTGCAAAATCCTTCACGCCTCAATCAGCCCCGCTTGTACAAAAAACGCCCGATACGCCGCGACTTTTTTCTCAAAACTTAATGGATAAGCTCTCGATGTGGAAGGCAGTCGATACAGTTTCAGCCCTGAAAATTCAGGGAAAGGGTAATCAATCCATTCGTTCGTTTTCGGCGATTTCACTTTTTCAGGCAAGAGTTCCAACAAAATATCCGTGGCTTTGCCACCTGTGGTAAACAGCCATTGGCATTGTGGTACTTGTGCCAACATTGCCTTGAGATCGACTTTTTCCACAATCGTCAAAAATTTATCCGAGGCATTATCTTGCTCCCGAATCGCTTTGGTGACCGCAGGGCAAAGAGCAATGCCTTTGTTGTGCAACATTTGCAGAATTTTATCAGGATCGAATCCCTTGCAATCTTTCCGCTCAAAATAGTGCTTGTCTTGAAAGAAAATTTCACCATAAATTCGCCACATATCGTTCTGGAAATTGGGATAGTAAAAATCCATAGAACGTTTTTCGGGTTTGGGTGGGAAAGTCCCGAGCATCATTACGGTCGCATTGGGTGGCAGAATTGGTGGGAAAGGGTGGATTTCGATAGGTTTTGACATAATAGGGTAGGGGCGGACCGATGTGTCCGCCCGATAATATTAAAGTGCTTTCAAAATATCATCCACACGCTCTTTGGCATCGCCAAATAGCATTTGGGTATTTTCTTTGAAGAACAATGGGTTTTGTACGCCTGCGTAGCCGACTGCCATTGAACGCTTGAATACGACTACGTTCGCGGCTTTCCACACTTCCAACACAGGCATTCCTGCGATAGGGCTGTTTGGATCGTCCATTGCCGCAGGATTGACTGTGTCGTTCGCACCAATTACCAGCACTACATCGGTATCGGCGAAATCCTCATTGATTTCGTCCATTTCTAGCACCACATCGTAAGGGACTTTGGCTTCCGCCAGTAACACGTTCATATGCCCTGGTAAGCGACCTGCCACAGGGTGAATGCCAAAACGCACGTTCACGCCACGCTCACGCAATTTTTGGGTAATTTCTGCCACAGGATATTGTGCTTGTGCTACCGCCATTCCGTAACCTGGCGTGATGATGACCGAGCTGGCGTTTTTCAACATTTCTGCCACTTCTTCGGCATTGGTTTCACGGTGTTCGCCTTGTTCGGCATCGCTTGACACTTGGACATCGTTACCAAAGCCACCTGCGATTACGCTAATGAACGAACGGTTCATCGCTTTACACATAATGTACGATAAAATTGCACCAGACGAGCCGACCAACGCCCCAGTGACAATCAACAAGTCATTACTTAACATAAAGCCTGCTGCTGCAGCCGCCCAACCTGAGTACGAGTTAAGCATTGACACCACCACAGGCATATCCGCTCCGCCGATTGAAGCCACCAAGTGCCAGCCGAAAGCGAGAGCAATTACTGTCATCACAATCACAGGGAACAGATTGTGTGGTTTATTTAAGAACACAATCATCAATAAAATCGACACCACAATCGCCGCTAAATTGAGTTTGTGGCGATGTGGCAACATCAAGGCTTTGGAGTTGATTTTGCCACTGAGTTTACCGAAAGCGACCACAGAACCTGTGAAGGTGACTGCACCAATGAAGATCCCCAAGAACACTTCCACATTGTGAATGTTTTGCATGACTGGATCTTCCACGTGGCTTAAGCCGTAGCTATTGAAGCCTACGAGCACCGCTGCTAAACCCACGAAACTGTGCAGAATGGCAACCAGCTCTGGCATTTCGGTCATTTCCACTTTTAACGCTTTACGCACGCCAATCGCAGCACCGATAGCCATGGCAATCAAGATCCAAAATGTGCCTTTGGATTCTGGGCCGAAAATGGTCGCAACTAAGGCGATCGTCATCCCAACAATACCGTACCAACAACCTGCTTTCGCCGTTTCGTGTTTAGACAATCCAGCAAGGCTCATAATAAAGAGAAGTGCAGCAATGATGTACGCTGCGTGAACTAAACCTAAAGACATTTGCATTCTCCTTAACCTTTTCTAAACATAGCAAGCATTCGTTGGGTGACTTTAAAGCCTCCGAAGATGTTGATACTTGCGACTAAAATGGCGATAAAGGCGAGAATACTGATGAAGAATCCGCCCTGTGCGATTTGCAATAACGCCCCGACAATGATGATGCCCGAAATCGCATTGGTCACCGCCATTAACGGCGTGTGCAAGGCGTGACTGACGTTCCAAACCACATAGTAGCCAACCACACAGGCCAACACGAACACGGTAAAGTGGGATAAGAACGCCGCTGGAGCCACAGACGCAATCGCCAAGAACGCCACGCCCGCCCCTGCCATTAAGCCGTACTTCAGTTTCGGATTTGCAGAATCTTTGACTTTCTCCCCCCCTTGTATCACTTTCGGGGCTTGCTGTGGTTGAGCCGAGACCTTGATTGGCGGGGCTGGGAAGGTAATTTCGCCATCACGCACCACGGTCACGCCACGTAACACCACGTCTTCAAAGTCGATGTTGATATTGCCGTCTTTCTCTTTGCACAACAGTTTGAGCAAGTTCACTAAGTTTGTGCCGTAAAGTTGGGAAGATTGGGTTGGCAAACGGCTTGGCAAATCGGTGTAGCCGATGATTTTCACTTGGTTTTCGGTCACCACCACGTCGCCTGCTTTGGTCAATTCGCAGTTACCGCCAGTGGCTGCGGCTAAATCCACGATGACCGAACCTGGTTTCATTGATTCGACCATCTCTTTGGTAATCAAACGTGGGGCTGGTTTGCCAGGGATAAGTGCGGTGGTAATGATAATATCCACTTCTTTCGCTTGTTCAGCGTAAAGGGCTAAGGCACGTCGGTTGAACTCTTTCGACATCACTTTGGCATAGCCATCGCCGCTGCCGCCTTCTTCTTTAAAGTCAATCTCTAAGAAACTCGCCCCCATTGACTGCACTTGCTCTTTCACTTCAGGACGAGAGTCAAAGGCACGCACAATAGCACCAAGGCTATTCGCTGCACCAATAGCGGCAAGTCCTGCCACACCCGCACCAATCACTAACACTTTCGCTGGTGGCACTTTACCTGCGGCGGTAATTTGCCCTGTGAAGAAACTGCCGAACTCGTGAGCAGCTTCCACCACCGCACGATAGCCTGCAATGTTCGCCATTGAACTTAACGCATCAAGGGACTGTGCACGGGAAATACGCGGCACGGCATCCATCGCTAACACATTGATTTTCTTCGCAGAAAGTTTTGCCATTAGCTCAGGGTTTTGGGCAGGCCAAATAAAGCTCACTAAGGTTGCCCCTTCCTTGATTAAAGCAATTTCTGCGTCCGTTGGCGGATTGACTTTGAAAATAATATCCGCATTCCAAACCGCTTTTTGATTGCCGATAGTCGCCCCTGCTTCTGCATAAGCGTTATCTTCAAAACTGGCGTTGAACCCTGCGTCTTGTTCAACGATGACGTTAAAACCGAGTTTGAGTATTTGCTGAACCGTCTTCGGCGTTGCCGCCACTCGACGTTCGTTATCCAGCAGCTCTCTTGGTACACCAATAAGCATAAAGACTCCTATAGAATTTATGGAATAAAATTAGGCTAACTTTATCATTTATTTTTATGAAAGGGGAAAAAATTTCTAATGCAAAATAAGATTGCTTTCCTTCGCGATTTCTTTGAAAGAAACCTTTGTCGTTTCAGGGCTTTTTTGCTATATTTGCACGCAATTTTTTGGTCTAATGTTAGAACCAGCACACTTTGATTTACATTTTATTTGGCGGATTTCAATTATGTTTAAAAAATTTCTTGGGCTTTTTTCAAATGATCTTTCCATTGATCTAGGGACAGCAAACACACTCATTTATGTTAAAGGACAAGGAATTGTATTAGATGAGCCGTCTGTGGTTGCCGTTCGCCAAGATCGTATTGGCTCATTGAAAAGCATTGCCGCAGTGGGCTCAAATGCAAAATCCATGTTAGGTCGTACACCAAAAAGCATTATGGCAATTCGTCCCATGAAAGACGGCGTCATTGCAGATTTCTATGTCACCGAAAAAATGCTGCAACACTTTATTAAACAAGTACATAGCAACAACTTTATGCGTCCAAGTCCACGCGTTTTAGTCTGCGTGCCAGCGGGCGCGACACAGGTTGAACGTAAAGCGATTAAAGAGTCTGCGATCGGAGCTGGTGCACGTGAAGTGTATTTAATTGAAGAGCCGATGGCAGCGGCCATTGGTGCGGGTTTACCCGTGGTAGAAGCCGCGGGCTCAATGGTGATCGACATCGGCGGTGGCACCACCGAGGTTGCGGTTCTCTCCTTAAATGGTATTGTACACTCTTCTTCTGTGCGTATCGGTGGCGATAAATTTGACGATGCCATCATCGCCTATGTGCGTAAACATTTTGGTTCTGCTATTGGTGAAACCACCGCAGAACGAATTAAAAAAGAGATCGCCACTGCCTATATTCGCAATGAAGATGAAATCCGCACCATGGAAGTGCATGGGCATAATTTAGCGGAAGGTGCACCACGTACCTTTACATTAAGTTCAAAAGAAGTGCTAGAAGCGATCGAACAGCCCTTAACAGGTATCGTGGAAGCGGTTAAAGCGGTGCTTGAGCAATGCCCACCTGAATTGGCTGCAGATATTTTTGAACGTGGCATGGTGCTGACTGGTGGCGGTGCATTATTACAGAATGTTGATGTCTTACTTTCTAATGCCACGGGCGTTCCTGTGATTGTTGCAGAAGATCCGCTAACCTGTGTCGCTCGTGGAGGCGGTAAAGCCCTTGAGATGATCGACACACACGGTGGCGACGTATTTAGTGATGACTAAACATGACGGTGGGCAACTGCCCATCGTCCCTTTCCAAACCTCGTCCAAAATGTAATGAAGCCTATTTTTGCTAAAGCACCACCTCTTGGGGTTCGGTTATTCTTTGCAGTCATACTGTCGCTTATCTGCATTTTTCTTGATGGCAGAAGCTCTGCGATCGTGCAAGTTCGCAATTTGCTGGAAACCGCTGTCAGCGGTCTATACTATTTTGCTAACACCCCCCGTGTGGTGCTTGATGGCGTGAGTAATAATTTCATCGACAGTCAACGGCTCAAAATGGAAAACCAAGTGCTACGTGAACAAGTGCGAGAAAAAAGTGCCGATTTATTGCTTCTTGATCAGCTCAAAGTCGAAAATCAACGGTTACGCCTACTGCTCAGCTCACCATTACGCCAAGATGAATATAAAAAAGTCGCCGAAGTACTCACCGCAGAAATGGACGCTTACCGACAACAACTGATTATCAATCAAGGAAAAACAGACGGGGCTTTTGTTGGGCAGCCGATTATTGATGAAAAAGGTGTTGTCGGACAAATTATTTCTGTGGGTGAAAAAAGCAGCCGAGTATTACTACTGACTGATGTCACGCATGCCTTACCCGTTCAAGTGCTACGTAATGATGTACGAGGCATTGCCAATGGCACAGGACATAATGAAGCATTAATCTTAGATAACCTCCCACGAACCGTAGACATTACACCAGGTGATTTATTAGTCACCTCGGGCTTAGGCGGCAACTTTCCTGAAGGCTACCCTGTGGCAATCGTAGAAACCGTGAGCAACGATGGATCCAATCATTTTGCTCGAGTCACCGCTCGCCCACTTGCCTCTTTAGAACGTTTACGCTATTTACTGTTACTTTGGCCAACGGGTGAAGATAACCGCAAGGCACGTCTATCACCTCAAGATGTGCGTGATGCTGTGGAAGAACGACGTAAAAGCCTCAATCCATTAGATCGCCTACGAGCAAGTAAAAAAGCCCCAATGGTAATGAAAGAAGAAACGGAACAACCAACAACAGATGAGCAAGACCCCACAACAGAACAACAAGATGAGGAGGGAGCGGAATAATGCGACAAAATACCCTGTTCCAACTACTGATTTTGCTGTTTCTGTTTATTGTTGCGTTTGTGCTTGAGATTATGCCATGGCCAATTGGTTTCCAAGGGCTACGTCCTGCGTGGATTGCTCTCGTACTGATCTACTGGGCATTAGCTCTACCTGATAAAATCAGTGTCGGCACTGCTTTTATCGCTGGTATTGTTTGGGATGTTGTACTAGGCTCTATTCTTGGCATTCACGCTCTTGTTCTCTCCATTGCGATTTATTTTGTTTCTAAATACCACTTAATTTTGCGAAATTTATCATTATGGTTACAAGGGATCTTAGTTATGCTCTATATCATTTTGATCCGTTTTGTGATTTTCTTTGTGGAATTTGTGTTACACAGTGCCAGTTTTAATACACAAGAACTTCTCGGTGCTGTCATCAGTGGTATTTTATGGCCTTGGGTGTTCTTACTGATGCGACAAATTCGCCGTGGTTTGCACTTACGCTAGGGGGCAACAATGAGTAGCTTCGCCTTTGATTTTTCTGCAGATTTTCGCCCCCTTTCGGCAAGAATGCGACCACGCACTTTGGCTGAATATGTGGGGCAATCGCATTTGATCGGACAGAACAAGCCCCTTCGCCGAGCGATTGAACATCGCCACGCACACTCTATGATTTTTTGGGGGCCGCCAGGCACAGGCAAAACCACGCTGGCGGAAATTATCGCCAACGCCCTTGATGCCGAAGTGGAACGCCTTTCTGCCGTGACCAGCGGCATTAAAGAGATTCGAGAAGCCATTGAGCGAGCCAAACTGAACCGCCAATCGGGCAGACGCACCATTCTGTTTGTGGACGAAGTCCACCGTTTCAACAAAAGTCAGCAAGATGCGTTTTTACCGCATATCGAAGACGGCACCATTATTTTTATCGGGGCGACCACCGAAAATCCCTCTTTCGAGCTGAATAACGCCCTGCTTTCCCGCGCAAGAATTTACATTCTCAAACCGCTACAAGCGGTCGATATTCTGCAACTTTTGCACAATGCGATCAACGATAAAGAACGTGGCTTGGGCAATGAAACCTTTATTTTGCAGGACAATGTGCTGAATTTGCTCGCCGATTACGTCAATGGCGATGGGCGTTTTGCCTTGAATTGCTTGGAATTGATGTCGGATATGGCGGAAACCTTGCCACAGGGCAAGTTATTGGATAAACATCTGCTGACCGAAGTTCTAGGCGAACGCCAAGCCCGATTTGACAAAGGTGGTGACCGCTTTTACGACCTGATTTCCGCCTTGCATAAATCCGTGCGTGGCTCTAGCCCTGATGGTGCCTTGTATTGGTACGCTCGCATTTTAACCGCAGGGGGCGATCCGCTGTATGTGGCACGCCGCTTGCTTGCCATTGCCTCCGAAGACATCGGCAATGCTGACCCTCGGGCGATGCAAGTGGCGATTGCGGCTTGGGATTGTTTTACTCGAGTGGGCACTTACGAAGGCGAACGAGCTATCGCCCAAGCGATTATCTATTTAGCGGTTGCCCCAAAAAGCAACGCCGTTTACACCGCTTTCAACGCTGCCAAACAGCTTGCCAAAAACGAAAAAGATTACGATGTACCAGAGCATTTACGCAACGCTCCAACGCAGTTGATGAAATCCCTTGGTTATGGCGACCAATACCGCTACGCCCACCACGAGCCGAACGCCTACGCTGCAGGCGAAAATTACTTTCCGCCAGAACTTCAAGACACTCAATTCTACTTCCCAAGCGAACGGGGAATGGAAAAGCAGATCAAAGAGAAATTGGCGTGGCTGAAAAATTTAGATGCGCAAAGCAAACATAAACGCTATCCATAATCTACTTCTCCCGAACACCTTGCTAAGTATCACAAGGGGGTGAGAACCCCTGACTTTTTGCAAAATGTAAACTTTTGCAAAACATGAATGATCGTTCAGTCAAGACCTAGCCCTACTCCTGCAAATTCTTTAAAATGGTGTTATTTTTTAAGCAGGATACCTTATGAACAAAATCAAATTCAGCACAAGCCTTGTGGCTCTTCTCTCCTTAACAGCCTGTAGCACAATGAGCCAAGACGGTTCACTGGTAAATGCAGAACAACATTTCCAACATTATCAACAAGTTACCCAACAATACCCCATCAATAACCAATGGTGGCTCGGCTATCAAGATCCGCAACTGAATAAACTGATTGAGCAAGCACTGGCGAATAACATTAACCTCGCCAAAGCAGCCATTGCGGTGAACACAGCATTATATAAAGCAAATTTGGTGGGGGCGAATTTAGTACCCAGCTTCAGTGCATCAGGGCAATCTTCTGCCAGTAAAGCCGTGAGTTCAAGCAGCAATGTAGTTTCCACTAGCACCTCAAAAATCAATCATCAGGTCGGTTTTAATTTGAGTTATACACTAGATTTGTGGGGGCGTTTGCGTGATGCAGCCAATGCCGCCGAATGGGAGAAAAAAGCGACAGAAGAAGATTTACACGCTGCTCGCCTTTCGTTGATCAATGGCGTGATCCAAAGCTACTATAACTTAGCTTACTTTAATGATGCGATTCAACTGACTGAGAAAAATATCCAGTCTTATCAAGAAATTAACCGTATCTTAAATCAAAAATTCAAGGTCGGGCTTATCGATCAACTTGGTGTTGCTCAATCACAACAAGCCATTTTGAGTGCCCAAAATGTCTTATTGAATTTGCAAACAGGCAAAAAAACCGCAGAACAGATGCTTCGCAATTTACTCAATTTAGCGCCAAATCAACCGCTGATCACAACAGCACCAAGCTTGGCGAAAATGAAATTACAAGGTGTGGATTTGAATGTTCCCGTCTCTGTGATTGCCAATCGCCCAGATATTACCGCCAGTTTACACCGCTTACAAAGTGCTTTTAAACATCTCACGTCGATGGAAAAAAGCTGGTTCCCAACACTCACGTTGGGCGGCAGCTTATCTAGCACAGCACTCAAACTGAGCAATGTGACAAATAATCCGATCGGCAATGGGTTGATTGCCATTCATTTACCTTTTTTAGATTGGCAGCGCGTGTCAAACAATATCAAAATTTCTGAAGAAGGCTATAAGCTCGCTAAACTCAATTACGAACAGAAGATCACAACAGCGTTAAATGAAATTGATGGCTACTATTTTGCCTACCAACAATCACAGCTAAGCTACGATAATTTACACAAAAAGCACCAAAGCGATAAAAAAGTCAGCCAATATTATCAACAACGTTACCAACAAGGCATCGCTGAACTGCGCGAATGGCTGATGGCATTAAATACTGAACGCAGCTCAGAACTTGCCTTATTAGAAACGAAATTCACCCAAATCAAAAATGAAAATGCGGTGTATCAAGCCATGGCAGGTAAAGCACAGCGTTAATCTTTACGCTACAAGGGGGTGAGAACCGAGCACTTTTTGCAAATCTGCTAAACAACTGGCCATATCATGCAAAAAAATGTGTTAGGATCTCACCCGTTTTTCCTTTATTTTTAATTTGTTATGAAATTCATCGTCAAACTTTTCCCCGAAATCATGATCAAAAGCGACTCGGTTCGCAAACGGTTTATCAAAATTCTCACTTCCAATATTCGCAATGTCTTAACCCGTGAACTTGAAGATGTCGCTGTGGTGCGAAATTGGGATTTCATTGAAGTGCGAGCGAAAAATCCTGACACCGCTCCGCAAGTGTTGGAATTATTGCAACGCACCCCAGGCATTCATCATATTTTAGCGGTAGAAGAAACTCCGTTTTCGACCCTTCACGATATTTTTGAGCAAACCTGTTTGGCGGTAAAAGATGAGCTGGAAGGCAAAACCTTCTGTGTGCGAGTTCGTCGCAAAGGCAAGCACGATTTTACCTCTATTGAAGCGGAACGCTATATCGGCGGTGGTTTGAATCAGCGGATTGAATCAGCAAAAGTGAAGTTGAAAGATCCTGATGTGACGGTACGAATTGATATTGAACACGACAAAATGTTGCTCATCAAAGCTCGCTACGAAGGCATTGGCGGCTACCCAATCGGTACGCAAGAAGATGTGTTGTCGCTGATTTCGGGCGGTTTTGATTCGGGCGTGTCGAGCTATATGCTGATCCGCCGTGGTTGCCGAGTACATTACTGTTTCTTCAATTTGGGCGGTGCGGCACACGAAATCGGCGTGAAGCAGATGGCATACCACATTTGGAGCCGTTATAGCACGTCGCACAAAGTGCGTTTTGTGGCGATCAACTTTGAATCGGTGGTGGGCGAGATTTTAGAAAAAGTCGATAACGGACAGATGGGCGTGGTGTTAAAACGAATGATGGTGCGTGCCGCCAGCCAAATCGCTGAACGTGTTGGGATTGAAGCGATTGTGACCGGCGAAGCCTTGGGGCAAGTCTCTAGCCAAACGCTGACCAACTTACGTTTGATCGACAAAGCCGCTGACAGCTTGGTGTTGCGTCCGTTGATTAGCCACGATAAGGAGCAAATTATTGCGATTGCCAAGCAGATCGGTACGGACGACATCGCCAAATCAATGCCTGAATTTTGTGGCGTGATTTCTAAAAATCCAACGGTTAAAGCGGTGGAAAGCAAAATTTTGGAAGAAGAAGGGCATTTTGATTTCAGCGTGCTAGAACAAGCCGTTGCGAATGCACAATTCTTGGATATTCGGGACATTGCTAAGCAAACTGAGCAAGAAGTCATTTCGGTGGAAACGACATCAGAATTGGGGCAAAACGACGTGATTTTAGATATTCGCAGCCCTGAAGAAACGGAAGATTCGCCGTTTCAGTTAGCGGGCGTGGAAGTAAAAGAACTGCCGTTCTACAAATTGTCCAACCAATTTGCCGAATTGGATCAATCCAAAACCTATTTGCTCTACTGCCAACGTGGTGTGATGAGCAAATTGCAAGCCTTGTATTTGAAAGAAAAAGGCTTTAGCAATGTGAAAGTGTTTCGTATTTAAACAAAAGGGGAAATGTTAAGCATTTCCCCTCTCATATTACGCACGCTTTATACATTAAAACGGAAGTGCATCACATCGCCGTCTTGAACGATGTAATCTTTGCCTTCCAAACGCCATTTGCCTGCTTCTTTCGCTCCGTTTTCGCCTTTGAATTGAATGAAATCATCGTAAGCGATCACTTCGGCACGAATAAAGCCTTTTTCAAAGTCGGTATGGATAACCGCTGCCGCTTTTGGTGCGGTTGCTCCCACAGAAACTGTCCATGCACGCACTTCTTTCACGCCTGCGGTGAAGTAAGTTTGTAAATTGAGCAAGGCATAACCTGCACGGATCACACGGTTCAAACCCGGTTCTTCAATACCAAGATCTTGTAAAAATTCGGTTTTTTCATCGTCTTCCAACTCAGCAATTTCCGCTTCAATCGCTGCACACACAGGCACCACAACCGAGCCTTCTTTCGCCGCAAATTCACGCACTTTGTCGAGATAAGGGTTATTTTCAAACCCGTCTTCGTTCACATTGGCAATGTACATTGTCGGTTTGAGCGTTAAGAAATTGTAACCTTTGATCGCGTGTAATTCTTCTTTGTCTAAATCCACAGAGCGAATCATTCCTGCATTTTCAAGCACAGGTAGGATTTTTTCCATAATCGACAGCTCAAATTTTGCGTCTTTATCTCCGCCTTTGGCACGTTTTTGCAAACGCTGAATCGCTCGCTCACAGCTGTCTAAATCCGCCAACGCCAATTCGGTGTTGATGGTTTCAATATCATCAAGAGGATCGATTTTACCTGCTACGTGGACGATGTCATCGTTCTCAAAGCAACGCACAACGTGTCCGATGGCATCGGTTTCACGAATATTCGCCAAGAATTTATTGCCCAAGCCTTCGCCTTTGCTCGCACCAGCCACCAAGCCTGCGATGTCCACAAACTCCATCGTGGTTGGCAACACACGCTCTGGTTTGACGATTTCCGCCAAGGCATCAAGGCGTGGATCAGGCATTGGCACCACGCCCGTGTTCGGCTCAATGGTACAGAACGGATAGTTAGCCGCTTCAATCCCTGCTTTGGTAAGTGCGTTAAACAATGTTGATTTGCCCACGTTCGGCAAACCCACGATACCACATTTAAATCCCATAGTTTTTCCTTATTTATTTGAATATTGTTGTCGGGGCAATTTTGCAGATTTTTGGAGAAATCTTACCCCTTGCATTTGAAATGTAGGGGCGTATTGCATACGCCCATTGCTCTTTTATATTTGTTAAGCCTTAAAGCTATTCAAGCGATTAGTCGCTTTGACGATACCTTCTTTAAACAGCAAATCAACGCAACGGCTGGCTTCATCAACGGCGGCATCAATCAACGGCTGATCAGTCGGCGATGGTTTGCCAAGCACATAGCTTGCCACCAACTCTTTCTGCCCAGGGTGACCAATGCCAATTCGCACACGATAAAAATTGTTGCTATTGCCAAGGGCGGCAATGATGTCTTTCAATCCGTTGTGTCCGCCGTGTCCGCCACCCTGCTTGATTTTCGCCACACCTGCAGGCAAGTCCAACTCATCGTGAGCCACTAAAATTTCTTCGGGTTTAATCCGATAAAAGTTCGCCAATGCCCCAACAGCTTTGCCACTTAAATTCATAAAGGTCGTTGGCACCAACAGACGTACTTCGCCCTGTGGCGTATTGATTTTTGCCACTTTGCCGAAATACTTGGTTTCGTCTTTTAGCGTGGCATTATATTGACGAGCAATTTCGTTGATCAACCATTCGCCTGCGTTGTGGCGAGTGCCCTCATACTTCGCACCAGGGTTGGCAAGCCCCACAATCAATTTAATCTGAGACATTCGATCCGCCTATAAACAAAAGGCGATATTGTAGGCAAAAAGGGGGGATTTCACAAGAAAGAAAACCCTAAGCTTTCACCGAATACACCTTAAACTTAGTCGATTTTGCCAGCACTTGGTGCGAGCCAAATGCCTTGTCGAGCAAGTCGGGATACGGCAGAAAAGCGTTGGCAACAATTCGGAGTTCGCCGCCTTTGTTTAGGTGGTTTTTCGCTTGTTGAATCAAGGTTTCGACCGCTTGGTAAGCAGTGTCGATGCCGTCGTGGAACGGTGGGTTAGACACAATCAAGTCAAATCGCCCTGAAATATCGGAAAACACATCGCTGGCAAGCACGTCGCCATCAAGCTGATTTTCGGCAAGGGTTCGGCGACTGGATGCCAACGCCATTGCGTGAATATCGCTCATTGTCAGTTTGATCGCAGGAAATTGCTGCTTCAAATACGCCCCGATCACGCCTGCTCCGCAACCCAGATCCAGCACCTTGCCTTTCAATTTCTCGCCTTGTTCAAAGGTGGAGAGCAACACTTTCGAGCCGTTATCCAACTCCGCTGAGCTAAACACTGCAGGCAAGGCGAAGATTTGTAGCCCTTGCAAGGGGTAAGATTTCCAGAATTTTCTGCAAATAAATTCGGGCGGTTGCTGAAGGGCAAAATGGTACAGCCCGCAACGGCGAGCGGAGTCAATTTTGGCAATCTCGCCAAAGGGTTCGAGCATTTTTTCCACCGAACGCACGCCCGAACGATTTTCGCCAATGATTAACATTTCCTGACCGCTTGCACAGTTTGCCAGCCATTGAAACAGTTGGAATTGGCACTCTTGTTTGTTTTTTGTCCAGAAAAACACCGCCAAGTCTGCCGATGTTTCACATTCCAAGCCAAATTCCACCACCGAATGTTGACGAGCAAAATCGTAATAACTGCTGAAGACCGCTACGCTTTTTGCGGTCGGTTTCAGCTGCTCAAAAAAGCGATCTCGTACATCGCCAAACAGCAATACATTTTTATTTTCAAATAAGCCTAAATGGCGTTCTAGCACTTCGCTTTCGTTACTTAACATCTTGATTTTCCTGTTTTAATTTCGCAATTTCCGCTTTTAAGGCTTCATTTTCTTCTTGCAATTTAGCGAGGTCGGATTTTTCCACGCTTTCAGTCAATTTAGAGTGTATCCAAGAGCCAATAGCGATAAAGGGGACTGCATACCAAATCGATCCCATAAAATGATCAATAACCAAGGTACCAATTAAAATACAAGCACCCACCAAAAACGCCCATTCTTTATTTGTCATCATTTACTCCTTGAAAAAGCGAAAAATCATTTCCGCATTGTAGCGAGTTTTGCTACCATTCCCCACAATTTTGTGGAGAAAGATGATGAATCGGCGTGATTTACTGTTACAAGAGATGCAAATTTCGCAATGGCAACTGACGAAACCGCAGGTGCTAAAAGGCGATGCTCAAATTCAGCTGTCGAATGCAGTAAAATTAGTGGTGATTTGTGAAGAGAATCCTTATGAATATCGCTTTTTCCACGATGTCTTGCGTGCCCTTGGACTCTTCCCCCAACAAAGCCAATGGTTTACTGCAGAACAAGCAACTCGTTTGAATATTTCTCATTCGGTGCTGATATGGTTGATTTTGCCTGAATCACAAGGGGGCGAGAAAATCCGACTTTTTGCCAAATTTTCGCCTTGGCATACGCCAAGTTGGCAAGCCCTGCAGCAGCCTGATGCCAAACGCCAATTTTGGCAACAGATCGAACCATTTTGCCAACCGTTTAACGAAAAATGATGATTTCCAACGTAACTCCAGCCGATTTTGATCGACTTTTTGAGATTGAGCAAACCGCCCATTTAGTGCCGTGGAGCAAAGGCACGCTGTTGAATAATCAAGGCGAGGCTTATGTGAATTTGAAACTGACCGTCGAAGATCGCACTGTCGCCTTTGCCATTTGCCATTGCGTGCTAGACGAGGCGACGTTATTCAACATTGCGGTCGATCCCAAATTTCAAGGCAAAGGCTATGGCAAGCGGTTACTTACCGAACTGATTTTGCAGCTGCAACAAACCAATATCCAAACCTTGTGGCTGGAAGTGCGAGAAAGCAATCTCACCGCCCAAAAACTGTATGAATCCCTTGGTTTTAACCAAGTCACGATCCGAAAAAATTATTATCCCACCCCCGACGGCAAACGAGAAAATGCGGTGGTGATGGCACTTTATATATAACGTTACTTTTATCACTCAAAAATCACTTAAATGGCAGTTTATGATACTTATTTGTTTCATAAACTGAATTTTAGCCTTATAATGCGTGATATTTTTCTCATTGTTTATCCGAGTACCGATGGAACCGCTCACCTTACAAGCCTATTTAGAGGATAAATGGCAAGACATCGCCCAGCTTGCGTTTGCAGACGATTACAGCGTACAACAGCTGACCTATCTTGCGGATCCTTATCGGCTTCTGCAAGATAATCACTATGCGGTGTCGCTCAATCTGCCCGTTTCGCTTTTTCCGATCCAAGCTAGAAATGGCTGGTTCGCCTTTTTAGATGATATTATTCCTGCAGGAGCGAGCCGCCGCTATTGGCTGGAAAAGCTCGATATTCGCCATTTGCCGTTGGCAGAGCAAAACTATCGTTTACTCAAGCAAGGGGCGATTGCCCCTATCGGGCATTTGCGGATAAAACAAGCGGTCAGTTCAGTGCCACCGCTTGCTAATGAGCGATATTTTTCGTTGAGGGAGGTGAAAGATCGCCACAGCGATTTTTTAGATTATGCCAATCAGCGAGGGGCGATGGCTGGCGGAGCCACAGGAGCTGGCGGCGAAGCCCCGAAATTATTGTTACGCCGAACCGCTGAAGATCAAATTTGGATCGATAATCAACAAACCCACGAACAACAGGATGATTACTATTTAGTCAAATTCCCACGTGGACATCGCAGCCCGATTGATTGCGATATTTTACGAGCGGAATTTTATTATTATCACGAATTAGAGTCGCTGGGCTTTCAGACGATCAATACGCAAAAAATGCGATTAGAAGAAGGCGAACGTTATCCTTCATTATGGTTGCCTCGTTTTGATATTGAGAAAAATACACAAGGCAAATGGCAGCGTTATGCAATGGAATCGGTCTATTCTCTGCTTGAAAAAGGAGCGGGTTCCTTACTGGAGCATCACAATGTGCTCGAAAAGTTGATTGAGAAGATCCAGTCTTCTTTCCTTGTGCAAAGTGGTTTTACCTTTGACACGTCTCAATTTGTTTGCGAATGGGTGAAGCGTGACTTATTGAATATCGCATTTGGTAACAGCGATAATCACGGGCGTAATACCGCATTTTTACGTGATGAACACCGCATTTGGCTAGCACCTATTTATGATTTCGCCCCAATGAAAGCCGATCCTGAAGGGATTCCACGTTCTACCATTTGGCAAAATGCGGAACTAGGCGGCGAATATCGTTTTGATTTGATTGCAGAATCCTTGGCAGCCTATTGCTCGCCCGATGAATTATTAAGCGAATTACGTACCTTAGCTGCACAATTAGTCAATTTAAAACAGCGATTAAATGAGCGTGGCGTACCAAGCTCCATTTTAGACTTTCCTGCTATCGGTTTTGACTATTTACCCGAAAAATTACAACGCTGGCATTTAATTTAACCCTATGGACAAAATCAAACAGCCCCGTGCCTCTAAAACGAAAAAAATGCTGCCTCCAGAAGAGCGAGTGGCAGTTCGAGATCAGTTGATCAAACAACTTTTGCTCAATCAACTGACCTTAGGGCAAGCATTGAAACAACTTCGCTTGAACCTACTGGCAATGAAGCAACAACAATATGCTGATTTTGTGAAGGTTTCACGCAAAACCTTATCCGATCTTGAAAATGATAAAGGAAATTACAGTATTGACATTATTAACCAAGTGTTACGCCCTTTTGAATTGCAAGTCGGTATTGTGCCGATTAACCGAGAGCTGATCACACAAGCGATCCGATCTCACGACTAATTTACCAATGAGAACCTTATGAACATTCCAACTTTTGACCAATTTGATTTAAGCCCTGAACTACTCAAAGCCTTGAGCAAAAAAGGCTACACTCGCCCAACGGCGATTCAAGAACAAGCGATTCACGAAATGTTAGACGGGCGTGATGTGCTTGGCTCTGCCCCCACTGGCACGGGCAAAACCGCCGCCTTTTTGTTGCCTGCAATTCAACATTTGCTTGACCACCCACGCCGTAAACCTGGCCCGCCACGCATTTTGGTGCTGACCCCAACGCGTGAGCTGGCAATGCAAGTGGCAGAGCAAGCAGAAGAACTCGCCCAATTTACCCATTTGAGCATTGCCACTATCACGGGCGGTGTGGCGTATCAAAACCACGGCGACGTGTTCAACACCAATCAAGATCTGGTGGTAGCAACCCCAGGGCGTTTGTTGCAATACATCAAAGAAGAAAATTTTGACTGCCGTAGTGTCGAAATTCTGATTTTTGACGAAGCCGACCGAATGTTACAAATGGGCTTTGGGCAAGATGCGGAGCAAATCGCCGCCGAAACTCGCTGGCGAAAATACACGTGGCTATTTTCTGCCACGCTCGAAGGCGAATTATTGGTCGATTTTGCCGAGCGAATTTTAAACGATCCTGTGCAAATTGATGCCGAGCCGAGCCGCCGTGAACGCAAAAAAATTCAGCAATGGTATTACCACGCCGACAATCTCGACCACAAAACCAAGTTGCTAGCACGGCTAATTAGCGAATTTGAGATTGAACGGAGCATTGTATTTGTCCGCCGCCGTGAAACCGTGCGTGAATTGAGCGAAACCCTACGCAAACGGGGCATTCGTGCCACGTATTTGGAAGGCGAAATGGCTCAAACCCAACGCAATCAGGCGATCAACCGCTTGAAAGAAGGCGTGGTCAATGTGTTGGTCGCAACGGACGTAGCCGCTCGTGGGATCGATATTGACGATGTCGATTTTGTAATCAACTTCGACTTGCCATATAGTGCCGATACCTACTTGCACCGCATTGGGCGGACGGCTCGTGCAGGCAAAAAAGGCTCTGCCGTGTCTCTTGTCGAAGCCCACGACTACAAATTGCTCGGCAAAATCCAACGCTACACCCAAGAGCCACTCAAACCTAGAGTTTTAGAGGGCTTAGAACCTCGCACCAAAGCCCCGAAAGACGGCGAAGTGAAAACAGTGAGCAAAAAAGAGAAAGCTCGCATCAAGCAGAAAAAAGAAGCCAAGAAAGAAGCCGAAAAGAAAAAAGTGAAAGTTCGCCACAAAGATAGCAAAAATATTGGTAAACGCAGAAAGCCGACGGCAGAGGGAGGCAGTAAAGATTCACTGTTGTCATGAGGCGAATCCCATTATTGCAAATACCATCGTCTAGCCATAAAAAAATCAGGGCATTTTGTGCCCTGATTTCACTACTGGAATATAACCATTAGAATAATTTGCGAGATGTTTCAAATAATTCCTCTTTAAACTCTCGACGCATCGTGTTGATTGCTTCAATGATGTCATGATGCACTAGGTGCTCATTTTGAATACCAACACAACGACCTGAATGTCCTTGTAACAGTAATTCCACCGCATATACCCCCATTCGAGAAGCTAAAATACGGTCAAACGCACAAGGCGTACCACCACGTTGCGTATGCCCTAACACGGTTGCGCGTGTTTCATGTCCAAAACGCTCTTCAATTTCTTTTGCCAACTCATGCACATTGGTCATCAATTCAGTAATGGCAATAATCGCATGACGTTTACCTTTTTTGAAGCCTTCTTCAATGTTACGCATTAACGAAGCCTTATCCAATCCTTTTTCTGGCACAATAATGTATTCACACCCACCTGCCAATGCAGCCTTAATGGTTAAATCACCACAATGACGTCCCATAATTTCCACAATTGAAATACGTTGGTGCGAAGTACAAGTGTCACGTAATCTATCAATCGCTTCTACTGCCGTTTCTAATGCTGTTTGAAAGCCGATCGTGTAATCCGTACCTGCCACATCATTATCAATGGTACCAGGTAAACCGATACAAGCAATCCCATACTCTTCAGTTAATAATTTTGCCCCCATATAAGAGCCATCACCACCAATAACGACCAAACCATCAATATCGTATTTTTTTAGGTTCTCCACACACTGCTTACGCACTTCAGGATCTTTAAACTGAGGGAAACGAGCAGAACCTAAGAAAGTTCCTCCACGGTTAATCACCTCAGATACAGAACGACGTTCCAATTTTATTACTTGATCATGAAATAAACCATAGTAGCCATCTTGCACCCCGTATACTTCCAAGCCTTCGCTTAATGCTGCACGTACTACGCCACGAATCGCAGCATTCATGCCCGGAGCATCACCACCACTTGTTAAAACAGCAATTTTTTTAACCATAAGACTCACCTTAATGAAATAATTAAAATTTTAAAATAAATCAGAAATGGCGTGAGATTACCTGATAACGCCCTTCTGTTCTAGCAAAAATTGTGCAATTTTACTCTTTTTTGATGCAGGGCAAAAGAGCCTGGTTTTTCTCATACCATTTAGCCACGTAGCAATTCCACCGCCAATGCTAGCCCAGCCAAAAATCGTTTTAAGTCTTGCTCTGTATTATAGTGTGCCAGCGATACGCGTAATGTGCCCGTTTGTTGCAAATAACGCAAATATGGCTTAGCACAATGTTCTCCGACACGTAGCGCAATTTTCTGTTCGGTTAACATGGCGGCAATATCGGCATGATGCATATCATGAAAAAAAAAGCTAAAGGTTGCACTTGGTAGGTGAGATCCTAAAATTTGCACATTCTCGAATTTTCTCACCCCCTTGTAAGCCAGCTCAGCGAGTACATAGAGAGATTGATTTAACGCAGCAAAATCCCATCGCTCAAGCCATTGCAATACTTTGCCAAAGGTAATAATGCCAGCAATATTTGGTGTGCCTGCCTCCAGCCGATAAGGCAAGTTGGCAAGCGTTAAGTGCTGCTCACTAAGTGTCTCTAACATTTTTCCACCGTAAAAAAGCGGTCGAATTTTCTCCAAACTTTGTATTTTACCCATCAACACACCCAGCCCTGTTGGACCATACATTTTGTGTGCGGAGAAGGCATAAAAATCGGCATCAAGCTTCTGCACATCGACTTTTTCTGAACATACCGCTTGAGCGATATCCAAAAAAATCAACGCATTAGAATATTGACGTATACATGAAATCAGTTGCTCGGCAGGTTGGCGAACACCTGTTACATTTGATACTAAATTGAAGGCAACGATCTTAGTATGCGAAGAAAGTTGCTGACAAAGTGCTTGCGGGTCAATCTGATATGCCTCATTTAACGGCAGCACAATCAGCTTTGCCCCCGTACGTTTAGCCAGTTGCTGCCACGGAATAAAATTGGCATGGTGCTCTGCCACTGAAATCACAATCTCATCATTAGGTTGAATATGTTGTTCCAGCCCCTGTGCCACAAGATTGATGGCATGCGTAGTACCGCTCGTCCATACCACCGCTTGGCGATCGGCAATATTAAAACGGCGAGCAACCAAATCACGTGCTAGTTCATAGGATTCACTTTGTGCCAAATCGTACTGGCTACGATGCACTGAACCCGCAGAACGGTAAAAATGTAGGGTCTCATCAAGCAAAATTTGTGGTTTGAGCGTCGTCGCTGCCGAATCTAAATAGACCCAGTCACTTTCTGCCCAAAACGGAAAATGATGGCGAAATTGTTGGTTAATCATCGCATCTCCATAAAAAGTCATCAAAACTGATCTTTCTGCTTCCGCAAGGCAATAAATTCGTCCAAGGTTTCCGCTTGCAAAAATGGGTTGATCCGTTTTTCTTTTTCAATCGTAGTTGGCAAACTTGGGCGGTGATTGGCTCGCAGAATATCCACTTGTTCTTGAATTTCAAGCAGATAGCAACTTGGTGGCATTACGGCTTCGGCAAATTTTAAGTTGCTTTGGGTATATTCGTGAGCAGGGAAGACTTCCACAAAATCAGGCAACTGTTTGAAACGTTGCAAGGCGTCAAACTGGGCTTGGTAATCGCCCGTAAACACTCGCCCACAGCCGCCCGAAAAGAGCGAATCGCCACAAAATAGGTACTCTCGGTTGATCAGATAACTAATATGCCCTGTGGTATGCCCTGCACTTTCGATCACATCAATATTCAGCCCTAATAACTCAAATCGCTGTTCAGGCTGCACCGTTTCGGTCCTCAAGGCATTGGTTTCTTCAGGCCCATAAACAGGCACATCGGGAAATGCCGCCCGAATCTCTGCCACGCCGCCAGTGTGGTCGTGATGATTATGCGTCAGCAAAATTGCCGCCAAATCTAACCGCTTGCCTGCCAAAAATTGCAAGACAGGTTGAGCTTCAGACGGATCAAACACCATCGCATTCTGATCTTGTTGCAAAATCCAAATGTAGTTGTCGGTAAGGGCTGGAATGGGGGTTATCTTTATCATTATTGCTCCAATAAGTAAGGGGCAATGATGATTTGCCCCCTTTGTTCGTTTTTATTTCAAAAACAACGCTGCCGCACCACGCACGCCGCCTGAGTCTCCGTGGATCGCTTTTTTGATCGCAGGCACTTTGGCACTTGGTAATAAATGGGCTGGTAGTGCTTTTGGTAACGCTTCGTACAGGTGATCGAAATTCGATAAGCCACCGCCAAAGACGATCATTTCAGGATCTAAAATCGTGATTAAATCGCCTATGCAGATCGCCATCAATTCCACGAACATCTCGACAAATTTGACCGTTTTCTCGTCTTTTGCATAAAAACGAGCGATGATGGTTTTGGCATCAATGGCTTCGCCCACCAAATCTCGATAGAGCCATTCAAAGCCACGTCCTGATAGGTAATCGTCTAAGCAAGCACGCCCCCCAAAGGCACCTTGATAAATCGGAGCCTTGTCCCAGCCCAGCAGTTTTAACGCATCAAAGTTGAGTTGGATATGCCCTACTTCGCCTGCCATTCCAATGCTACCTGAGTGTGCTTTGCCGTCAAACACTAAACCACCACCAAAGCCTGTGCCGATAATTAAGCCTAACACGCTGGAAAACTGTTGGTTTTGTGGATCCCAGGCTTCAGATAAGGCAAAACAATTGGCATCGTTTTCTACTCGTACTTCTCGCCCAAGGCGTTCGCTCAAGTCTTTGATGATGTTTTTGCCGTCTGCGACTTTGATATTCGCCATTTGTGCCAAGCCCGTTTCTCGGTTCACAAAACCTGGAATGCCTAACCCCACTGTGCCTTGCACGCCAAATTTCTGGTCAGCGGCACGCACCAAATTTTCTACCGTATCCAACCAATCGGCATAGCTGGTTTGTGGCGTTGGCACTCGCTCGCTCGACAATTTTTCTAATTTTTCGTTGAAGACAGCCAGTTCAATTTTGGTGCCGCCAATATCTAATCCGTAATAAACGCTCATTATTTCCCCCGATATTTAAACAAGTTCCACGTTTCGAGATAAGGTACGACCCTGATGAACACAAGCAGATGAAACGCCCACGCAATCAAGGTGCTGACAAAGAGATCAATAGGATAATGCATTCCAAGGCGTAAACGGCTGATCAACATCAAACCCGCCCACAAAATGGCAAAAAGTTGGGCAAAGTACCCCCCTTGTGTTGCGATACCAAATAAAAATCCACCAAAAACCAACAGCCACGACACCGCAAAAATGGTGTGTCCTGACGGGAACGAATAGCCCAGCTCGTCCACTTGATGAGCCACCGCAAAGTTATCCGACACCGCCACGGTCTTCACCGCTTGTTTTTGCTCTAGCTTACTTAAGGCGTAAAATTGCTCGGTGTTGCCTTGGAACATCTCGGTCACGAATGGACGAGGCTCTTTAAAGACCGCCTTCGCCCCTTCTTTGATGATTTGCGTGCCAACCACCGAACTGGCACAAATAAAGCCAACCAACAACCACGAATAGCGTTTGCGAGTCAGCCACATCAGCCACAGCATAAACAGCACGCAAGTGATGAGTGCATAAGGTGTTGATCCTGTTTCCGTCAGTAAAAACAACCAAAAATCCACGCCGAACAGCACATATTCCGCCCCGCCGAACGTCCATTTCCAGCCAATCGCCCAAGTAGTCAGCGGCACGAGTAACATCAGAAAAGTCAATAGAGAGAGTTTTTTGAGCATAATGATGACATTTTAATAGTAGGATGGGCTTTAGCCCATCAAAATGAAAATCATAAATTAAATTGATGGGCTAAAGCCCATCCTACATGATCAAACTGAGTTATCAAACCACCTTCGTTGCTTTTGGCAAGCTGATTTTTTTCTCCTCGCTTGGGCGATAAAGCACCAAAATATGCCCGATTGTTTGCACCGCAGCCGCTTTGGTTTCACGCACAATCGCATCAATGATGAGCTGTTTTACCTCACGATCTGCCCCTGCGATTTTCACTTTGATCAGCTCGTGGTGTTCCAATGCGTTGTCAATTTCCGCCAACACGCCTTCGGTTAAGCCATTGCCGCCGAGCATTACCACAGGATTTAAGTGATGTGCCAAGCCTTTGAGATACTGTTTTTGTTTGGTTGTTAATGTAATAGACATTGATTTTGCCTTGAAAAATAAAAAAACGGTGCTGAAAATAGCACAAATAGATTGATTTTTAAAGCGATTTGATTGTGCTAGAATGCCGTCATTTCTTCTCTGAAACAGGAACAAGTATGCCAACGATTAGCGTTGCGATGATTGTCAAAAATGAGAGCCAAGATCTTGCGGCGTCTTTAGAGACCGTCAAAGATTGGGTGGATGAAATCGTGATTTTAGATAGCGGTAGTCAGGATAATACGCAAGACATTGCATTAAGTTATGGGGCAAAATGGTATGAGAACACTAACTGGCAAGGCTTCGGCAAGCAACGCCAACTGGCTCAACGCTATGTGACGAGTGATTATGTGCTTTGGTTAGATGCCGATGAACGTGTGACGCCTGACTTGAAAGCTGCCATTTTGCAAGCGGTGAGTTTAAATGAACAAAATGCTGTTTATCAAATCGGGCGATTGAGCGAAGTCTTTGGACGAGAAATCCGCCATTCTGGCTGGTACCCTGATTATGTGGTGCGACTTTATCGTAAAGAGCTTGCCCAATATAACGATGCCTTAGTACACGAAAAAGTGGTTTTCTCTCCGAGTACCGTCGTCAAAACTTTAAACGGCGATCTGCTCCATTTTACCTACAAAAATTTACATCAATACCTGCAAAAAGCCACCAATTATAGCGAAGCTTGGGCAACACAACGTTTTGCACAGGGGAAAAAAACATCCTTATCTTCTGCCATTTTGCACGCCTTAAATAGCTTTGTGAAAATGTATTTACTGAAAAAAGGCTTTTTAGATGGCAAACAAGGCTTGTTATTAGCCATATTATCGAGCTATTCGGTGTTTAGTAAATACGCAAATCTTTGGGTGAAACAGATCACGGCAAATAAGGGGGAGTAATGCAACCATTGGAAAAAACAAGGGTTTTGTTCATCAATATGGCATCAGGTTTTGGAGGAGGTGAATTTCAAACCGAGCAATTGATGCGAGGGTTAAATCAATTAGAACATTACGAACTCTTTTTCTTTGGCAAATCCTCGGGCAAATTAAAAAAACATTTAGCCCAAACAGCTCCATTCGTTCAGCTTGTGAATCTTTGGCAATTACTCAAATTAGTGTTGAGCAAACGATCTTTAATTATTCACGCCCAAGACGGTAGAGGGGCTCATCTTGCCGCCATTTTGAAAAAAATATCAGGCAAGCCCACCGTGATTACTCGCCACGTGGCGTTTCCTTTTAAACGAAAATCCTCCACAAAAAGTTATCAGCAAGCAGATAGATTAGTTGGGGTTAGTCAAAAAATTACAGAAATATTGAAAGCACTGAATCCAAACAGCCAGACGATTTACGGCTGTATCAAGCCACTGCAAGAAAATCCTGAATTTGAACAACGCTATTTTTCACCACAAAAGGCTCAATTTCACATCGGGCATATTGGCAATTTTCAACCGATTAAGAATTTTCCGTTGACCATTGAATTAGCACAGCATTTTCCACAGCACCATTTTTATTTAGTCGGTTCGGGCGAATTGGAAAACGAACTGAAACAACAAGCCAATGGCTTAAATAACCTTTATTTTATTCCTTTTACCGACCATATGGGCAGTGTGTTTAAACAACTTGATTTACAACTTGTGCCTTCTCACTCCGAAGGACTGGGCGGTATCATTTTAGAAGGCTATCAATACCAAGTGCCTGTGATTGCCCACGCAACGGGGGGGATTCCTGAAATTGTGCAACAAGATAAAACGGGTTATTTGAGTGAAAAAAATCAACTTGCCGATTATCAAGCCTATTTAACAGAACTTACTACTCATCCTGAAAAACTCAATGAATTAAAACAGCAGATTAGCCAGTTTTGCCAACAGCGTAATTTCACCGCTGAGCGAATGGCTGAGGAATATCATCAGCTGTATCAGCAATTTCAGCAGAACACGCATTAAACTAGAATAAAAGCCAATTTTCGGCTAGAATACTGCCCCCGAAACGCAATCGTTTTCGCGTGTCAATTTTCTTCTGATTTACAACTCAACGTTAGGAAATCCTATGTCAGCAACAATTTTAGAAACCCTGCCACTTGGTCAAAAAGTGGGGATCGCTTTTTCAGGTGGATTAGATACGAGTGCCGCATTGCTTTGGATGCGTCAAAAAGGTGCCGTGCCTTACGCTTACACCGCCAATTTAGGTCAGCCAGATGAAGATGATTACAATGCGATTCCGAAAAAAGCGATGGAATACGGGGCGGAAAATGCCCGTTTAATCGACTGCCGTACGCAGTTGGCTCACGAAGGGATTGCCGCAATTCAATGCGGTGCATTCCACATCTCAACGGGCGGTATGCCGTATTTCAACACCACGCCGCTTGGTCGTGCCGTGACTGGCACAATGTTAGTGGCAGCGATGAAAGAAGACGACGTAAACATTTGGGGCGATGGTTCCACCTTCAAAGGAAACGATATTGAACGTTTCTACCGTTATGGCTTGCTCACCAATCCAAAACTGAAAATCTACAAACCGTGGTTAGATCAAACCTTTATTGATGAATTAGGAGGCCGTCACGAGATGTCCGAATTCTTAATCGCCAACGGTTTCCAATATAAAATGTCGGTAGAAAAAGCCTACTCAACCGATTCCAATATGCTCGGTGCCACGCACGAAGCAAAAGATTTAGAGTTCTTAAACACGGGAATCAAAATCGTGAAGCCAATTATGGGCGTGGCATTCTGGGACGAAAATGTGGAAATCAAACCTGAAACCGTTTCCGTCACCTTTGAAGAAGGCGTGCCTGTGGCATTAAACGGCAAGCGTTTGGACGATCCAGTCGAATTGATTATGGAAGCCAATCGTATTGGTGGTCGCCACGGTTTAGGAATGACCGACCAAATCGAAAACCGTATCATCGAAGCGAAAAGCCGTGGCATTTATGAAGCCCCAGGAATGGCGTTACTTCACATCGCTTACGAGCGTTTGCTCACAGGGATCCACAACGAAGACACCATTGAACAATACCGCATCAACGGCTTGCGTTTAGGTCGCTTGCTCTATCAAGGTCGCTGGTTCGATCCACAAGCGTTAATGTTGCGTGAAACTGCACAACGTTGGGTTGCTAAAGCAATTACTGGCACCGTTACCCTTGAACTTCGCCGTGGTAACGACTTCTCGATTCTCAATACCGAATCGCCAAACTTAACCTACGAACCAGAGCGTTTGAGTATGGAAAAAGTGGAAGACGCACCGTTTACCCCAGCGGATCGTATCGGTCAGCTCACGATGCGTAATTTAGACATTGTGGACACCCGTGCTAAACTCGGCGTTTATACTGAAACAGGTTTGCTTTCGGTGACGAATAACGTGATTCCGCAGTTGGGCAATAAATAGTCTTTATAAGGCATAGCATACCGATAGGGGCTATGCCTTTACTTTTCCAAGTTTGTTTTGCAAAAAGTTTCAGATACTCCCCCCCTTGCAGTACAATACTGCAACCATGTCTCATCAAGGAACATTATGAAAGAAACCATTGTTGCTCAAGCCACGCCGATTGGTCGAGGTGGAATTGGCATTTTGCGGGTGTCTGGCCCGCTCGCCAGCGACGTTGCAACCGCCGTGCTTGGCAAATGCCCGAAGCCGAGAATGGCGGACTATTTGCCGTTCAAAGACGAAGACGGCACGATTTTAGATCAAGGTATTGCCCTGTTTTTCAAAGCCCCGAACTCGTTCACGGGCGAAGATGTGTTGGAATTGCAAGGGCACGGCGGGCAAGTGATTTTAGATATGTTGCTCAACCGCATTTTAAAAATTGACGGCATTCGCATTGCTCGAGCAGGCGAATTTTCCGAGCAGGCATTTTTGAACGATAAACTCGATCTTGCCCAAGCCGAAGCCATTGCCGATCTGATCGATGCCACTTCTGAACAAGCCGCTCGTTCAGCGTTAAAATCGTTGCAAGGGGAATTTTCAAATAAAATCAATCAATTGGTTGATAATGTGATTTACCTTCGCACCTATGTGGAAGCGGCGATCGATTTCCCTGATGAAGAGATCGACTTTTTGGCGGACGGCAAAATCGAAGCCAAACTGAACGAAATCATCGCTCAACTCTCTAGCGTTCGCCAAGAAGCCAAACAAGGCACGATTTTGCGTGAAGGAATGAAAGTCGTCATTGCAGGCAAGCCGAATGCAGGCAAATCGAGCTTGCTCAACGCCTTGGCAGGGCGTGATGCGGCGATTGTGACCGACATTGCTGGCACGACTCGTGATGTGTTGCGAGAGCATATTCACATTGACGGAATGCCGTTGCACATTATTGACACCGCAGGCTTGCGTGATGCAAGTGATGAAGTGGAAAAAATTGGGATCAAACGGGCGTGGGACGAGATCGAGCAAGCGGATCAGGTGCTGTTGATGATCGACAGCCAGCAATCACAAGGCACCGATTTCCAAACCGAATGGGCTGACTTTTTGCAAAAATTGCCGAAGAACTTACCGCTTGCAGTGATTCGCAATAAGGTCGATTTAACTGGCGAGCAGGAAAGTTTGAGCGAAGAAAACGGCTTTACCGTGATTCGCCTTTCCGCTCAAACCAAAGTGGGTGTGGATTTATTGCGAGAACACTTAAAAAAATCAATGGGTTACCAAAGCTCAACGGAAGGCGGATTTATCGCTCGCCGCCGCCACCTTGTCGCCCTTGAAACCGCAGCGGAGCATTTAGAGCGTGGACACGTTCAGCTCACGCAATTTTTTGCGGGTGAATTGCTCGCCGAAGAACTCCGCTTGGTACAAAATGCGTTAAGTGAAATCACTGGGCAGTTTACCTCTGACGATTTGTTGGGGAATATTTTTAGCTCGTTTTGTATTGGGAAATAATCCCAAATACCTCTAAAAAAATACGTCAACATGAATTTATGGATGTTGACGTATTTTGTTAAAACCTCACCATTTGATGCTCTTTAAACTGCTGATAAAGCTCTGCCACAGGCATACCATTCGGCAAAATCAGATCGGGAGAAAGATCGTAAAGCGGCACGATCACAAATTCACGGTTATGCATATCGTAATGTGGCACAGTCAGGCGTTCGCTTTGAATTTGTTCGTTGCCGTAAAGCAGAATATCCAAATCTAGCGTCCGCTCGCCCCAACGGCGTAATCGTACTCGTCCTTGTTGGTTTTCAATGCTCTGTAAATGATCGAGCAGTTCAATCGGCGAAAGATCCGTATCGAATTTCGCCACTGCATTCACATAATCGGGCTGATCTTGTGGCCCAAGTGGTTTGCTTCCATAGAATGGGCTGACAGAAAAATTTGCAAATTTTTGCAAAGATCTGACCCCTTGTAGCAGTTGCTCTAGCGGATTATTCAGGTTCGAGCCCAAGGCGACATACACGGTTACCATCAATTTTCCCCTTGTGCAGATGCTGATTTTTTCTTGCGATAAAAACGGCGGCGTGGTTTGCGTTTCTTCTTCGGCTGTTCGTCTTGGAAAGCCGTTGGCTTCACGCCTTTCAGCAATTCTTGGCGTTGGCTATCATTGCTGAATTGGTATTCGTGCCACCACGCACTCAGTTCCACCAAATCGCCACCTTCAATTTCGGCACGCATCACAAGCAAATCAAAGGCAGCACGGAATTTGATGTGTTCCAAGGTTTGTTGTGCCCGTTTTGGCGTGCGTTTCGGCAGTTGGAATTGCAACGTCCAAATATCCCGAATCACTGCGGTATAACGGCGGTGCAATGCCATGGCTTTGCAACTGTCGGCGAGAATCTCGTTGGCGGCTAACGCTAAGGCATCAAAGGTGTTCAAGCCGCCTTCGTTTTTCAGCTCGTCAATTTTTTCTCGCAATGGATACCAAAGCAATGCGGCAAATAAAAAGGCGGGATTCACACGCAAATTATCCCGAATGCGATCATCGGTGGAATTTAACGCTTTGCTGATCATTCTCTCGGCATTCGAATCGGCTTTTTCGGTGAAAAATGGGCTTAACACCGGGAAAAGTTGCTCAAATAAGCCGTATTTTCGCAATAATTCGTAGGTTTTGAACCCGTTGCCTGACTGCAACAATTTGAGCGATTCATCAAACAGGCGAGCAGGCGGAATATGGTTGAGCAAATGTGCCATTTTGCGGATCGGCTCATCGCAGCTGCGATCAAGGAACATCTCCAATTTCGCCATAAATCGCACCGCTCGCAACATTCGTACAGGATCTTCCTGATAACGCACCACAGGATCGCCAATCAATTTCAAACGGCTGGCACGCAAATCATCAATGCCGTTGAAAAAGTCAAAAATTAGGTTGTGAGCGACATCGTAATAGAGAGCATTGACGCTGAAATCGCGGCGTTCGGCATCTTCTCGCATTGTGCCGTACACGTTATCTCGCAGTAGCATTCCCACATCGTTGGTTTTGGAAATTTTTTCGTTGGCATTGCTGTGATGTTCGGCTCGGAAGGTGGCGACTTCGTAAATTTCTCGCCCGTAAACCACGTGAGCCAAGCGGAAACGGCGACCGATTAAACGGCATTGGCGACCGAACACTTTTTGGATTTCTTCTGGGCGAGCGTTAGTGGCGATGTCAAAATCTTTGGCTTTTTGCCCGAGCAATAAATCTCGCAGGCAACCGCCGACAATGTAGGCTTGGTAGCCGTGTTTGTGCAGTTTGGTGACGATTGCCACAGCGTTAGTGGGAAAATCTTTTAGGCTGATGCCGTACTCTTTGGCATTGACGGTAAATTTCTTGTGCTGAATGTGCGGCGGCGTGTGGGTATTTTTAGTATTTGCCGATTTTTTCGGGCTAGATTTTGCAGAAGATCGAACGACTTCAGTCAGATTTGGGGCTGAACGGCGGTGCGTGGTAGGTTGTGCGATCTCTGTTTCCACAAGCGATTCGTTTTTCTGTTTTTTTTGCTTGGAAAACAACGATTTAATGTAGTTAAAAATAGGTTACTCCTAAATAAAAGTAGGATGGGCATTCCTGCCCACCAGTCTCATTTTGCAAAAAGTTTCGGGTTCTCGCCCCCTTGTCAGGCATTAACCACCCATTTGCTTTTCACGAATTTCGGCAAGGGTTTTGCAGTCAATACACAAATCAGCCGTTGGGCGAGCTTCTAAACGTTTCAAGCCGATCTCAATGCCGCAGGCATCGCAGTAGCCGTAGTCGCCCGAATCTAATTTGATCAAGGTTTGCTCAATGCGTTTGAGCAATTTACGCTCACGATCACGGTTGCGTAATTCTAAACTGAACTCTTCTTCTTGAGTTGCACGGTCGGCAGGATCGGCAAAGTTGGTCACATCATCTTGCATTTGGCTCTTGGTGCGTTCTGCTTCTTCCATAATTTGCTCGTGCCACGCCTTGAGAATTTTACGAAAATGCTCGATTTGCTCGTCATTCATATACTCTTCATCTTTGCCCAACTGATATGGGGTCACCCCAGCTAAAGCAAGTAAGCTCAGGGAAGTGGTGTTTGCCACTTGCGTCATAGATCACTCCTGTTTTGTGATGCCGTTTCTGTGATTTTCCCTAAAAAGATACAACATTGGCTTTAGGGGCTTCAAAAAGTGCGTATAAATAGCAGAAGTTATTTCATTTGGCAAATAGATTTTGTGCAAAATGTGATTTTTCTTGCCGATCAATTTTCTACCGCAAACGTTTGCTTTAATGCTATAATCACGCCGTTTTTTGTTTCATTTTTGGTTTGGGGTTTGCTGTGACAACACAACTTAGTTATAAAGATGCAGGCGTGGATATTCACGCAGGAAATGAATTGGTTGAGCGGATTAAAGAAGACGTGAAACGCACTCGCCGCCCTGAAGTGATGGGCGGTTTAGGTGGTTTCGGGGCGTTATGTGCGTTGCCAACCAAATATAAAGAGCCGATTTTAGTTTCAGGTACTGATGGCGTCGGCACGAAATTGCGTTTAGCGATCGATTTAAACAAACACGACAGCATTGGTATTGATTTAGTAGCAATGTGCGTAAACGACCTTGTCGTACAAGGGGCAGAGCCGTTGTTCTTCTTGGATTACTACGCCACAGGCAAATTAGATGTGGATGTGGCAAGTTCGGTGATTAAAGGCATTGCTAACGGCTGTGAGCAGTCAGGCTGTGCCTTAGTGGGCGGCGAAACGGCTGAAATGCCAGGAATGTATCACGCAGGCGATTACGACTTAGCGGGTTTCTGCGTTGGTGTGGTGGAAAAATCAGAGATCATTGACGGCTCTAGTGTCAAAGTGGGCGATGCGTTAATCGCTCTCGGTTCAAGTGGCCCACACTCAAACGGCTATTCTTTAATCCGCAAAGTGTTAGAAGTGAGCGGTGCGAAAGCGACTGATTTACTCGAAGGCAAAACCTTAGGTGAACATTTCCTTGCCCCGACCAAAATCTATGTGAAATCGGTGTTGCAGTTAATCAAACAAACAGACGTTCACGCTATTGCTCACTTAACGGGTGGTGGTTTCTGGGAAAATATTCCACGCGTGCTGCCGAAAAATGTGAAAGCGGTGATCAACGAAAGCAGCTGGGAATGGCAACCAGCGTTCAAATGGTTGCAAGAAAAAGGCAACATCAGCCGTTACGAAATGTATCGCACCTTTAACTGTGGCGTGGGTATGGTCATTGCTTTACCACAAGCAGACGTGGAAACCGCACTTGCCTTATTAAAACAAGCGGGCGAGCAGGCTTGGGTAATCGGTAAAATCGAAGCCCTTGACGGTGGCGAGCAAGTTGAAATTATCTAATCTATCTCATCACTATGTAGGGGCGGACCTATGTGTCCGCCCGAAATTCATCAATCGTAGTGGGCGAACACATAGGTTCGCCCCTACATTTATCGCAAGCGGTCAGATTCAAATAAGATTTTGCAAATGAAAAACATTGTTGTACTGATTTCGGGCAACGGCTCGAATTTACAAGCCATTTTAGATGCTACGCTCGCAGGGCAGATCAATGGCAGAATTTGTGGCGTAATGTCCAATAAAGCCAATGCTTACGGTTTGGAACGGGCGAAAAATGCCGATATTCCGACTTTTGTATTTAGTCGTAAAAATTTTGAAAGTAACTTGGCAATGGATACGGCGATTGCCGAGCAAATCGAGCAACTTGATGCCGATTTAATTGTGCTTGCAGGCTATATGAAAATTTTGACCGCAGAATTTACTCAACGTTTTGCAGGCAAAATTTTGAATATTCACCCATCGTTATTGCCGAAATATGCAGGGCTGAACACGCACCAGCGAGCAATGGAGGCAGGCGATACCGAACACGGAATGAGCATTCACTTTGTGAATGAAGAAGTCGATGGCGGTGCGGTGGTGCTACAAGCCAAAGTGCCGATTTACCCCGATGATCAGCTTGATGATGTAATTGAGCGAGTGTATGAGCAAGAGCACCGTTGCTATCCGCTCGTGGTGCAGTGGTTCTGTGCCGATCGCCTAAAATTGCAAGACGGCAGAGCCTATTTAGACGGTAATTTACTTCCACCGCAAGGTTATGCGTTAGATTGATGGTTTTCTTAAGATTTTTTTAAGAATTGTGTGGTCTAATGCAATCCAAGGTAGCCATTGTAGTGCTATCTTTCTTTTATATAGGATCTAAAAAATGAAGAAATTAGTCACTTTTATCGCTTTAATTACACTTTCAACCACATCACTGGCAGGTTTTCAAGGTAATTCGACATCATCACAGAAAATGAGTAATGTTGCTCAAGCAAAGAAGGCTTATGATGATAGCCCAATTGTTTTAAGAGGTTATATTGTGAAGAAAGTAGGTGATGAAAAATACCTTTTTAAAGACCGCTCTGGGCAGATCTATGTCGAAATCGATGATGATATTTGGGGCGGTTTGACGGTTTCGCCGAAAGATAAAGTCACAATTTACGGCACAGTCGATAAAGAAAAAGGCAAAATTGAGATCGATGTTAAACGAATTTCTAAATAATAGGAGCTAATATGAAAAAATATCTTACCCTCTCAATCTTATTCGGCACTGTTGCACTGACAGCTTGCCAAAGTGAGCAACCGCAACAACAGGTTTTTGGGGCTAATCTGCCAACACATACAATGAGTGTGCAACAGGCTCTATCTGCTCGTGATGATAGCTACGTGACATTAGAAGGGAAAATTTTAAGCCAAATCGATGATGATGAATATCTGTTTGGCGATGCGACAGGTCAGATCAGAGTGGAAATTGATCAACACATTTGGCGTGGTCAAAACGTCACGACACAAAATAAGCTTCGTCTTTATGGAGAAATTGATAAAGAATGGAATAAAACGGAGCTAAAAGTGCGTGAATTAACCGTGCTACAATAATCACTTCATTTAAAATGGGAACTCTGTTCCCATTTTTCTTTCATTGATTAGAAAAACTAATCAAAATCCCCAATTTATATCGCCCCACTCAATTGCAAAAATATGATCTAGTTCACATTTTTTTCAGCACAAAATCGGTATGATCGCTTTAACATTTTGATAACATAAAAGGATACAAAAATGAGCGAAACTCGAATTGAAGTCGATTTATTGGGCGAACGTGAAGTACCAAATGAAGCTTATTGGGGCATTCATACCCTACGAGCGGTGGAAAATTTCAATATTTCTAAAAACACCATTTCAGACGTGCCTGAGTTTGTGCGGGGTATGGTAATGGTCAAAAAAGCCACCGCCCTTGCCAATGGCGAATTGGGAGCGATTCCGAAAAAAATTGCCAAAGCCATTGTGCAGGCTTGTGATGAAGTGTTGGTCAATGGGCGTTGTATGGATCAGTTCCCATCTGATGTCTATCAAGGCGGTGCGGGTACATCGGTGAATATGAATACCAACGAAGTGATTGCCAACCTTGCCCTTGAAATTTTAGGACATAAAAAAGGCGAATATCAGTATGTGAACCCAATGGATCACGTCAATGCTAGCCAATCGACTAACGATGCCTACCCAACGGGCTTCCGCATTGCGGTGTATAACAGCGTAATGCACTTGATTGCCAAAGTGTTGTATCTGCAACAAAGTTTTGAAAACAAAGCTAACGAGTTTGCTAATATCTTAAAAATGGGGCGTACCCAGTTGCAAGATGCGGTGCCAATGACGGTCGGTCAAGAATTCAAAGCGTTTTCTGTCTTGCTTGATGAAGAAGTGAAAAATCTCAAACGTACCGCCGAATTGTTGCTCGAAGTGAACTTGGGGGCAACGGCAATCGGCACAGGGTTGAACACGCCTGAAGGCTATGCACCGCTTGCGGTGAAGTATCTTTCTGAAGTAACTCAACTGCCGTGCGTGCTGTCTGAAAACTTGATTGAAGCGACATCCGACTGTGGAGCTTATGTAATGGTTCACGGAGCGTTAAAACGCACTGCGGTGAAACTATCCAAAGTATGTAACGACTTGCGTTTGCTCTCATCAGGCCCACGTGCTGGCTTGAACGAAATCAACTTGCCAGAGTTACAAGCTGGTTCGTCTATTATGCCTGCGAAAGTCAATCCTGTTGTGCCAGAAGTGGTAAATCAAGTCTGTTTCAAAGTGATCGGCAATGATACCGCTATTACCTTCGCTGCTGAAGCAGGGCAGTTACAGCTTAATGTAATGGAACCTGTGATCGCTCAATCAATGTTTGAGTCGATTGAATTACTCGCCAATGCGTGCGTAAACTTACGTGATAAATGTATTGACGGCATTACGGTCAATCAATCCGTATGCGAAAACTATGTGTTTAGCTCTATCGGCATTGTGACCTATCTCAACCCGTTCATCGGGCATCACGAAGGCGATATTGTCGGCAAAATCTGTGCCAAAACAGGCAGAAGCGTGCGGGAAGTAGTGTTAGAACGTGGCTTGCTGACTGAAGAACAGCTAGACGATATTCTTTCGGTGGAGAACTTAATGAATCCGAAATACAAAGCGAAACGCTTTGAAGATGAGTAATACAAACGTAAACCAAATGAAAGACTACTAAAATGTGATCTGCACCCCAAAAGTTGGACTCAATCTCCAACAAATTAAGGTGCAGATTTTTTATGAGTCAATACAAACCTCGCAGCAGACTTTCCTTCATTTTGTATTGGGATCTCAAGCGAGATTAAATGGCGAGCTATCGGAAATGTATAGGAAACACGATATCAGACAAAGTATGCCGAGAAAGAGAGATTACTTGGATAACAACACAATGGAAAGTTTCTTTGCGTGTTTGAAAACGGAATGCTATTTTGATAGATAGTTTTGCCAAACTTGAGAAAATGATTCTCTACTATATGTGTTACTGCATTTAAGTGAAATTAAAAGGACTCAGTCCTGTTGAGTACAGAGCTCAGTCCTTGAACTAAATTAGTATAACTTAGAGGATAGATCAGTATTTCCCCACTTTTTATAAAACAAGTAAAACTACCAAAAGGTGAGCTTAAGACATGTTGTGGAAAATATAATTTGCGAATTAATAATCTACAAACGGCTGATCCGCACCTTCTTTTTCTACCACTGGCTGAATCATATGCTCACGCTTTAAGCCCAGTTGTAAAGCAACACCTACTGCCACATAAATAGACGAGTAAGTACCAAATGCGATACCAATCAGCAATGCCAATGAAAAGCTATGCAACGTTGGACCGCCGAGCCAATATAAGGCAAGCAAGACGAAGAGCGTTGTGATTGAGGTCATTAAGGTTCGAGAAAGTGTTTGGCTTAATGAAATATCAATAATTTCCACAGACTCTCTACGACGAATTTTCGGGAAGTTCTCTCGTACCCGGTCAAACACCACAATACTGTCATTCAATGAATACCCCACCACCGATAAAATCGCGGCTACGAAAGTCAAATCGATCTCAATTTGGAGTAGTGAAAACACGCCAAGCGTCACTAATACGTCGTGGAATAAGGCTAAAATCGCCCCAATCGCTAAACGCCATTCAAAGCGGAAACCGACATAAAGGAGTAACATCGCAAGGGTTGCCAATGTGGCATAAATTGCCCCTTGGGTCAGCTCTTCGCCCACGTTTGGCCCCACAAACTCAATACTTTGAATGTTAGCCTTAGCATCTAATTTTTGATGAATCAAATTCATCACATTCGTGCCCACGCTGGTGTCGCCAGCTGAAGCAGGCAAGCGGATCATCACATCTTTTTGTCCGCCAAAGGTTTGCACTAAGGCACTGCCGTAGCCATTTTCTTCCAATACCGCACGCACTTTCGGCAAGTCCGCTGGCTGTGAGAAATTGGTTTCAATCACTGTGCCACCAGTGAAATCCAAGCCCCAGTTAAAGCCTTTGGTTGCAATAGTAAAAATACAAAATGCGGTTAGCAAAATGGAGAAAATAAACGCAGGAATGCGGAATTTCATAAAGGGAACTAAGCGGTAAGGAAGCTTAAATTCCACCTCTTTTTCAGTTTGTTGAATGCTCATTTTCGCCCCTTAAATCCAAAGTTTCTTCACGCGTTTGCCGCCATAGACCCAGTTCACTAACATACGAGTACCTGTGATTGCGGTAAACATTGAGATGATAACCCCTAATGCAAGGGTAACCGCAAAGCCTTTGACTGGACCTGTTCCCACTGAATAGAGAATGAGGGAGGTCAAGACTGTCGTTAAGTTTGAGTCAAAGATACTGGTGAATGCACCGCTGTAACCTTCGTGAATGGCTTGTTGTACCGAGCGACCATTACGAATTTCTTCTTTAATCCGCTCATAAATCAATACGTTAGCATCCACCGACATACCCACCGCAAGCACGATACCTGCGATCCCTGGCATCGTTAACGTTGCCCCAATCAACGACATTAAGCCAATGGTTAAGACCAAGTTAGTCACTAACGCCATTGTGGCGAAAATGCCAAAGACTTTATAGTAAACCAAGCAGAATAGAATGGTTAAAGCCAAACCTAAAATGCCTGCTTCCATACCTTGAGCCACGTTATCTGCACCAAGTGATGCACCGATGGTGCGTTCTTCCACAATCACAATCGGTGCAATTAACGCACCAGAGCGGAGTAGAACCGCTAAGTTTTGGGCTTCAGAAGCACTACCAATCCCTGTGATTTGGAATTGGCTACCTAGACGACCGCGAATTGTTGCAATATTAATGACTTCTTCGTGTTTTTCGAGAATGACTTTACCGTTTTGATCTTTACGCCCGCTATCTTTGAATTCACTATAAAGCGTTGCCATTGGTTTGTTAATCGCCGTTTTAGTGAAATTAGACATTAGGTCACCGCCAGCACTATCTAGATTAATGCTAACTTGTGGCATTCCTTTTTCATCAATCCCTGAAGATGCATTAATAATGTGTTCACCACCAAGAATCGTTTTACGATATAGCACAGTAGGCACTCCATCTTGGGTAAATCGTACTTCAGAATCCGCTGGCACAATACCACGCACTGCTGATTCTGGGCTTGCGGTAGTATTGACTAAACGAAATTCAAGCGTCGCGGTTGCACCTAAAATCTCTTTGGCACGAGCCGTATCTTGCACCCCAGGTAATTCCACCACAATGCGATCTGCCCCTTGGCGTTGGATAGTGGGTTCAGAAACGCCCAATTCTTCCACACGTTTACGCAAAATCGATAAGTTTTGTTCGATTGCCGCATCACGAGCCACAGATAAACCTTGAGCAGAAGGCACAATCGAAAGCGTTGTTGGAGAAAGGAAACGGGTTTCTAAATCAGTATGCGTACGGCGAATATAGCGGTTTGCTTTTTCAGCGGTGTCCGCATCATTAAATTCGACATCCGTCGCAAAATGCTCGCCTTTGCTCACGCCTTTATATTGGAGTTTTTCACGGCGGAACTCATTACGTAAGCTGTCTTGCAACTGTTGTTGCTGTTTTGCTAACGCCGTGTTCATATCCACTTCCATTAAGAAACGGACACCGCCACGCAAGTCCAAGCCCCGTTTCATTGGTTCGCCACCAATAGACGTGAGCCATTCTGGAGTTGCAGGTGCAAGGTTTAATGCGACAGAAAAACCATTGCCAAGACTTTCAGCAATTTTTTCTTTCGCAGGAAGTTGTTCTTCGTCTTTGTTTAAACGTACTAAAATTGAACCGTTTTCAAGGCTCATTGCTTTAGGCGAGATATTCATTGAAGTGAGTACAGATTGTACTTTGGTTAGGGTTTCTGCAGTGGCTTGCTGACCACGCGTACCCGAAATTTGCACGGAAGGATCTTCGCCATATAAATTTGGCAGGGCATATAATGCACCAATGGCGACCATAAAGATCACCATTAGATTCTTCCAAAGAGGGAAACGATTTAACACAATAAATCCCCGTGTTTTAGAAGGAAAAAATTAGAGCGATTTTAATGAACCTTTCGGTAATTGTTGCACGACGAAGTTACGGTTTACAGTCACTTCCGTTGTGTCGTTTAACGCAATCACAATATTATCGCTTTCTGCGGTCACTTTGGTAATTTTACCGATTAAACCGCCACTTAATAGCACTTCATCGCCTTTTGCAAGGCTGGCTAATAAATCACGTTGTTGTTTTTGGCGTTTAGCTTGTGGACGATAAATCATAAAATAGAAAATTAAACCGAAAACAACCAAAATAAAGATCATTTCCATTCCGCCGCCTTGTTGCATATAAAGCTCCTTAACATAATAAAAAACAATTAAAAAGTGCTATTTTCCTTCCTTTTTATGGAAGAAAAAACAGCTGATAACATAGCACAAAATCAGCCATTAAACGAGAAGAAATTCAATCCACAAACTGATCGGCTCTGTTCTTAGCGATTTTGCGTATAGAATGCCGAATATATTGCCAATTTGGCAAAATTCAATCATAAAAGGATAAAAAATGAAAAAAATCACCTTAATTTCTGCACTTTCTGGCTTATTTTTTGCCAGCTCTGCTTTCGCTCACAATGTTCAGCTTAATGCCAATCTGCCTGCGGTAAGCGTATCTCAAGACGGCGAATTGGTCGCTCAAGGTAAAAAAGTGGCATATAAAAATTGGTCTTCAGCCAGTTTAGCGGGTAAGGTGCGAGTGGTACAACACATTGCGGGCAGAAGTAGTGTCAAAGAGAAAAATGAGCCTTTAATGAACGCTATCCGCCAAGCCAATTTCGATCGCACTAAATACCAAACCACGACCATTATCAATGCCGATGATGCCATTATCGCCACAGGAGCATTTGTGAAAAGCAGTGCTGAAGACGGCAAGCTGAAAAATCCACACAGCCAAGTGGTTCTAGATCAGAAAAGTAGTGTAAAAAAAGCGTGGGGTTTGAAAGAAAAAGAGAGTTTCATTGCCGTACTGGATAAACGAGGAAATGTTCAATTTGTATCAGAAGGCAAATTATCTACCGAGCAGATTCAACAAGTATTGCATTTAACACAGCAGCTACTTGCTGAATAACCAAAAGACGCCGACATGGCGTCTTTTATTGTTACAAGGGGGTGAGAAACGTTGAGATTCTGTAAATTTACCCTTGGTTCTCAAACCAACTTTCTAAAATCAGGCAAGCGGAAATGGAATCCACTTTGTCTTTTTTTAACGCTTTGTAACCGCCTCGGGCGAAAATTTCTGCCCGGGCTTCGGTGGTGGTCAGCCGTTCATCGTGTAGCTGAACAGGCAGATTGAATCGTCCGTTTAGACGATTGGCGAATTTCTTCGCTCGTTGGGTCAGATCTTGTTCTGTGCCGTCCATATTCAAGGGTAAGCCAACCACCAACAGATCGGGCTGCCATTCGGCAAGCATTTTGCCAATCATCTCCCAATTCGGAATGCCTTGTTCCGCTTTGAAAGCAGGCAAACCTTGTGCCGTGCCAGTAATGCTTTGCCCGACTGCACAGCCGATACTTTTAGTACCGAAATCAAAGGCAATCACTGTTTGACTCATTAGGCTCTCCCTGATTTGGCGAGAATGCCGTCAATGCCAAGTAATTCATAGCCTTGGCTCCAGCGATCGAGATAGCCCGTTTCAAAGATCAGTTTGTGGCTACTTGGGGCGACAACCCAGTAATTGCGTTCAATTTCTCGCTCTAACTGCATTGGTTTCCACGTGCAACAGCCCAAGCAGACCATAAAATGTTCGGGAGCATCAAATCGCCCAAAGGTGTCTAAAATATCGCCTGATGTCGTCATCATAATGTTGTTGGCTGTTTCATAGGTGTGCAGTAACGGTGTGGCAATCGGCGTATGCAAAATAAAGCCCCGATCTTGGCTGACGGGCCCACCGCTCAGCACAAGCTGATCTTTGCTGTAATTGCGTTCGTTTGCCATCATAAAATCCATTTTGGCAAGCAATTCCATTACCGACAGATCGGTCGGCGAATTTAGCATTAAGCCCATTGCCCCTTGTTCGTTGTGCTCGCATAGGTAGATCACGCTACGATCAAAATAGGCATCGTCCATATCCAGTGTCGCCAGCAATAATTTCCCTTGTAAATTTTCCATTAACTTAAATCTCCGTATAGCGTTTGCAAGGCGGTGATGGTGGCCAGCGCAGCGGTTTCGGTGCGTAAAACTCGCTTGCCGAGCAACACTTCGGTAAAGCCTTCGGTTTCGGTCATTGCAATTTCTTCGGGCGAAAGTCCGCCTTCGGAGCCAATCAACAGCCGCACCCCTTCAGCAGGCACCTTTGGCAAGGATTTTATTGTGTATTTTGCTCGTGGATGCAGGTTGAGTTTCAGCATTGCATCTTGCTCTTTGCACCAGTCGGCGAGTTTCATCATCGGACGGATTTCGGGGATCACATTGCGTCCACATTGCTCACAAGCGGAAATCGCAATTTTCTGCCATTGCTGAATTTTTTTGTCTTGGCGTTCGCCGTCCAATTTCACGCCACAGCGTTCTGACCACAGTGGCGTAATGGTCGTTACGCCCAGTTCCACCGATTTTTGAATAGTAAATTCCATTCGATCGCCACGGGAAATCACTTGCCCTAAGTGGATCGGCAACGGCGATTCACGATCATCAAGGTGGCTCTCACGAATGTTCGCCACGATCTGCTTTTTAGACACTGTGTCGATGACCGCATTAAAAATCTGGTTAGAGCCATCAAATAAAATCAGCTCCGCCCCTTCGCCCATTCGTAGCACTCGCCCAACGTGGTTGGCGGCGTCTTCGCTTAAAATGCATTGGCTTTTGCCTGCAAGGGGTTCTGGGTGGTAAATTCGAGGAATTCTCATGGTTCTACTCATTAGAAAAATTGGTTACGTGTAGCAATCACAAATAATTGACACAATAAATGACAACAAGGGGGTGAGTTAGGCGGACTTTTTGCAAAGTGCCACCAAAGAAACCGTGATAACTCACACCAATGGTTTTTATTTCACATGATGAATCGCTTGACTGATTTCATTGTCGTGATAAATCGCTAACACGGCAGCAGAATAGGCTTCACCTAAGACTTTCTGAATTTCATCGTGATTTGCCCCAAATGCACCTTCATAAGCCCGAGAAGTGGTAAAGTTTTTGCTCACGGTTCCTCTTGCACCTTGCACCACGACTTCGACGTTCACATTTGCCGTTACTTTATAACGAAGATTACCTTGCTCAACGTCTGCTGAAAACTGTTTGATATTCACTACCACATTCGCATTCGCAGCACCTTGCACCACAGGAAAGCCTTTACTATTTAGGTTTTGTTGCATGACTTGCTGAAACAGCTGCGCCACTTCTGGCACAACAGTTAAAGGCTGCAGTTTACCCATTTGAGTGTAACTTGCCACTGTTTTTGATGGACGTAAATCTTGAGTCATCACATTCACCATTGCTGTTTGGTTATGAGTATTAAATACCGCACTTGGTGATGGGGTAGCGAATGTAATAGTGTTAGACGCTGTTTGACAGCCTACTACTAAGGTTGAAGCGAGTAAACCAAGAAGGAGAAGAGATTTTGATTGTTTCATAAAATGTTCCTAAGTACTGTGAAAATTTATGCAAAGTATAGTATTATTTTAACCATTTTTGCAAAAGGAGCGTCATATGTCCGTTCAACAGACCATTATTGATAAACTCACCGTTGAATTTTCTCCCGTATTTTTAAGCGTAGAAAACGAAAGCCATCTACACAGCTCAGGGAGAGGAGCAGAGTCGCATTTCAAAGTCACGATCGTCACACACGCATTTACCCCTTTGCGTACATTGCTACGGCACCGAGCAATTTATAACTGCTTAGCAGAAGAACTCGACAATGGCGTGCATGCTTTAGCGTTGCATACCTTTACGCCCGATGAGTGGCAAATGCGAGGTGAGATGATTCCAAAATCAACAAACTGTTTAGGACACGGACACTAGCGAATAAAAAGCACTTGCTTAGGCAGCCGAATTTCAGTATAGTTCGCATCTCTTAGAAATGTGCACTGACTGGCACATTTTTATTGATTCGGTGAGATGTCCGAGTGGTTGAAGGAGCACGCCTGGAAAGCGTGTATATGGGAAACTGTATCGGGGGTTCGAATCCCCCTCTCACCGCCATTCAAGAATTCATTCCTTTTGATATTATTCTTAGCTTATTCGTAAATAACTCCTTAATGTAACTCCTTTTTCCCTAGAAGGTAATTCTAGGGATTCTCTAACACTGCTTTAGATGAAGTATAGAATAAAAAAACCATAGGTTACATTGAGCCTATGGTTTTTGCTATTTCCATTTATAATGAACTAGTCCATCTCACTCATCAACGATGCATTGCCACCTGCGGCTGCGGTGTTAATGCTGATCGCTTTTTCGTGCAGGAGTG
>JAUMYT010000014.1 GCA_030528525.1 Pasteurellaceae bacterium | reverse complement strand
AAGCAACACAAAATCTTGCTGCATTATTAAATGCAGGGATGGATTTTGATGAAAACGAAGAGTAATTTAGATAAATAAATCTGCAAGAAAACCCCAGTTAACTTAGCTGGGGTTTATTTTCGAGTAATGTAATAACTTTTTTTAACGCTAAAATTTCGTTCTCTTTTTGCAATAGCAGTTGATCCTTATACTCTAATTCTAGTTTTTGTCGTTGATTTTCTGCCACTAGTGCTTCATTCATTCCAAAATAATTGTTGTAATTAGAATGGTTATCTCCTATAGAACAAATAATAGGGGTGTCACTATCATCTAGAAGTTGTGCAACGTTAATATTAAATATCATTGCAATTTGTTTTAGTTTTTCTAGGCTTACATTTGTTTGTCCCCTTTCTATCTTTGCATAACCTGTTACTGACATATCCAGTTTTTCAGCCATATTTTCTTGTGTCAATTTATTCATTTCTCTAATTAATTTTAACTTTTCGTGAGATTTCATCGTTTTGCTCCAATAGTGCTTTTTGGGTTCCTATAGTATTTTAATTAGCTCTGTGAGTGAGTGGTTATAAATAAAGCATAGTATATCATAGCTATGCAGTTTAATCTTATCTATGAGGTATCTATGAACAAAAAAGCACTATTAATTACAATGATGTTATCTTCTATTCCTACTTTTGCATCAGCAAAAAATACTTGCGATAAGTATGATTGTCAAGGATTGGCAGAGTCTATTATTAGAGAAGACTCAAGAAGCTGGTTCTTTAATCGATATGATAAGGGAAGTGCCAAACTAGTTAAAAGCTCTGTTTGGGAATCTCCTAGTGGTTTGAAAATGAAGTTTAGGGTGAATTATACATATAACAATGGTTCAAAAGGTTGGGCTGAATTAGAGTTAAGAGATGGTGAGTTTTATTGTATTCGATACCATGATTTCCCAAATACTTGTCGCACTGAAAAAAAATTTTAATTTAGGATAGCCTAGTTTATCTAGGCTATTAATATATATGTTAAGTAAAAGATTGAAGATTTTAACTTGGAATGTTAATAGGGATAATTTATTTAATGAATATGCTTGTAATTTTTTATTAGATGAATGTTTTGATATTATTTTTCTTCAAGAAGTTAATTTATGTAATTTAGAAAATATTAGAAGCATATTTGTAAATTATGATTATTTTATATCTAAGGAAAAGATTTCATCATTTTCTGGTGAGATAGAATATTACTTGGTAACATTAATCAATAAATTACTGCCCTGTTATTATTTTTCGTCTGATTCCTTATTGTTAAAAACAAATAGATCTCTATTATATAGATTATGTAATAGGTCTATCTATATAGAATATACTAAGGTTGTTGTATGCATAAGAGAGAAAAATATTACATTAGTGAATTGTCACTTACAATATGCAACATCCCCGAGTGTTAGGATTACACAATTATCTGATATCATATCTAATATCGATACGGATTACTTTATTTTATCTGGAGATTTAAACACATTTTCTAAATTTCCTCTTTCAATTTTTATAGGTGGTATTATGAGTTACTCTTGGTATGAATATATGATTAATGAGTCTAAGATATTATTAAATAGCCCTAGGTTTTTATCAGGTAATGATATTAATACTACTATTTATTATACAGGTAAACTAGATTGGATTCTGCTATCAAAAGAATTTTATTTTATAGAAGAATTTACTCTTCCTAGATTAGGATCAGATCACTATCCATTAGTGGTAATATGTGAGGTTTAGAATGGATTATTTTAATGAAAAAGAGAGGGTCCAACAAAAAAAATTTGCAAGTTATAGAGATAAATGTCTGAAATATATCATAGTTTTTTTTGTTAAAAATAATCTTTCTAAGAATTCTGCCTCGTTCATTGGTGTATGTTTTTTATTTCTAGCTTGCCTTCTTAATCCTTTTGAATACTATTGGATAATAGCATTATGTTTATTTTTTTACCTTTTCTTTGATGCGATTGATGGGGGCATTGCTAGATATACAAAAACAGCAAATGAAAATGGTAGTGTTATAGACATTATATGTGATCAACTTGGTGTAGTATTTCTCACTGCTTCAGCTGTATATTTCTATCAGGTAGATAGTATAGCATCATTACTTTATGCAAATAGTTATATAGCTTTTATCATTTTAGTTGTATACTTAAACCAAAGAAATATCAATACGTTCCCTTTTTTGAGAGTGAAATATATATTTTATATTTTATATTTGATTTCACCATTTATTGGGGTGTTTTTCATTGAGTTTTTTATTTGTTTTTTTGCTGTTTATTATATTGTAATGTTTATTATCTTTATGAAATATTTGATTTAGAATATGATTTTTCTGAGAGCGAAGAATAAATATTCGTAGTTTAACGCATTAAGTATCTTAAAAGGCTGATTTTAACTTAGGTTGAAATCAGCCTTTTTGTTATTTATCAATAAGTTATACATTTGGTTTTGAGATATTCCTTTTGGTTATTTGCAAGGGGGTAGATTTCCCTTTAAATTTGCAAACATTCAATTTTACCTATCAAAAGGACATTTTTATGCTTAAAAAATTATCAGTTATCACCTTATCTGCGATTGCACTAGCGACTTCTGCCTCTGCGTTGGCGAAAGAAAGTTTATTAGAGCGTATCAACAATAAAGGCACGATTACCGTGGGAACAGAAGGCACTTATGCACCCTTTACCTATCACGATGCGAGCGGTAAATTGACGGGCTACGATGTAGAAGTGACCCGTGCGGTGGCAGAAAAATTGGGGGTGAAAGTCGATTTCAAAGAGACGCAATGGGACGCAATGTTAGCAGGTTTGAAAGGCGAGCGTTTTGATTTAGTGGCTAACCAAGTGGCACTAACTAGCCCAGAACGCCGTGCAACCTTCGATAAATCAGAGCCATACAGCTGGTCAGGTGCGATGTTACTCGCCCGTGCAGACGAAACTCGCATCAGCAAGCCTGAAGATGTGAAAGGCTTAAAAGCAGGGCAAACCTTAAGCTCTAACTACGGCGAATTGGCACGCAAATATGAAGCACAAATCGTACCGGTGGACGGTATGGCTCAAGCGTTATTGCTCATTCAGCAAAAACGTGTTGATGCCACCTTCAACGATTCTTTAGCGTTATTAGATTATTTGAAGAAAAATCCAAATTCAGGGTTAAAACCAGTGTGGGAATCGCCTGAAAAAGTGGGTGCAGGTTTAGTCGCAAACAAAGGTAACGAAGAAGCACTGGCAAAAATCAGTGCGGCGATTGTGGAGCTACAAAAAGACGGCACACTCAAAAAATTAGGTGAACAATTCTTCGGAAAAGACATCAGTGTTAAATAATTTATTAGCCTCTTTGCCATTTATGACCGACGCCCGTGCGGAGTTGGTCATCAATGGCTTTTTGCCGATGGTACAAGCGGCAATTTTAGTTTCTATTCCCCTTGCGATTGCCTCCTTTTTAATTGGGATGATCATTGCTGTGGCAGTCGCTTTAGTGCGAATTAGCCCATCAAAACGTGTTTTACACCGCCTGCTGTTGTGGTTTGTTAAAGCCTATATTTCGATCATTCGTGGCACGCCAATGTTGGTGCAAATTTGTATTGTGTTTTACGGTTTACCAGCAATTGGGGTCTTTATCGATCCGATTCCTGCTGCGATCATCGGCTTTTCACTCAACATTGGGGCGTACGGTTCAGAAACGATTCGAGCGGCGATTTTGTCTGTGCCGAAAGGACAGTGGGAAGCTGGCTATACGATTGGGATGACCTATATGCAAACCTTCCGCCGTATCATTGCTCCACAAGCCTTTCGGGTGGCGGTACCGCCGTTGAGCAATATTTTTATTGGCTTGTTTAAAGATACGTCTTTGGCGTCGGTGGTCACGGTAACGGAAATGTTCCGTGTGGCACAGCAAGTGGCGAATATGTCCTACGATTTCTTGCCGGTGTACATTGAAGCGGCATTGATTTACTGGTGCTATTGCTGGGTGCTGTTTTGGATCCAAGCCCGTTTAGAAAAACGCTTTGACCGCTATGTGGCAAAATAGGGAACAATGATGATTAAAATCCGCAATATTCATAAAACCTTTGGCGACAACACGATTTTGCGTGGCATTGACTTAGCGATTCAAAAAGGGCAAGTGGTGGTGATTTTAGGGCCTTCTGGTTCTGGCAAAACCACCTTTTTGCGTTGCTTGAATGCATTAGAAATGCCTGAGCAAGGCACGATTGAATTTGCTAATAGTGACTCTCTCACTGTCGATTTCGGTGCGAATCCCAGCAAAAAAGATATTCTTGCATTACGTCGAAAATCAGGAATGGTGTTCCAAAATTACAATCTGTTTCCACACAAAACCGCATTGGAAAATGTAATGGAAGGGCCCGTTTTCGTGCAAGGCAAAACCGAAAAGGATGCCAAGGCAGAAGCGATTAGCTTGCTGAATAAAGTCGGGCTCGGCGACAAACTCGATCTCTATCCATTCCAACTCTCTGGCGGTCAGCAACAGCGAGTAGGCATTGCACGTGCGTTAGCGATTCAGCCTGAATTGATGCTGTTTGATGAGCCAACTTCGGCACTCGATCCTGAATTAGTGCAAGATGTGCTAAATACAATGAAAGCGCTAGCAAACGAAGGCTGGACAATGGTCGTGGTCACCCACGAAATCAAATTCGCCTTAGAGGTCGCCGATATTGTGGTGGTAATGGACGGTGGCGAAATTGTGGAACAAGGCTCGCCTGATGCTCTTTTTACCAACCCACAACACGAACGCACGAAACGATTCTTGCATCAAATCCGAGTGGAGTGATGCAAGGGGGTAAGAACCCAGTAAAAAGTGCAAAATCCCCGTCTGACATTTTGCACTTTTTCAATATAAAGTGACCGTGGCGGCATCGGCATTGAAATTTTCATATTGCAACTCGCCTAAAGGCCCAGCGTCTAAGGTGTAGGCAACATCAGCACCGAAGGCTGGCACATCGAAATGATCCGCACCACGCCCGATCTCTTCGTCCACGGTAAAGCCAATGCGGATTTTGCCGTGCGGGATTTCAGAGTGGTCTCTGAAGTTGTAGTGGAAGCAGCTACGGAATAACCTAAATCAGTTAGGTAATAAGAAAACCTCGATAAATTTATCGGGTTTTTTGTTTCTGCAAGGGGCAGGATCTTTCAAAAAACAGAAAAATTCTTTCCAAACAGTAAATTCTGTTTTTATCTTATGCCACTTTATTTCGTTTCGAAGAAAGCATACACTTTCGCTCGTTTTTATGTTAGGAGTTCTCAATGAAAAAAGTATTAGTTTTAAAATCCAGTATCTTAGGGGCTTATTCACAATCTAATCAATTAAGTGAATACTTCCTTACTCAAATTAACGCTGATGTGACGACTCGTGATCTCGTTGCTAACCCATTACCGTATTTCACAGGCGAAGCCGCATCAGCGACTCGTGGCGAGCCTAAAAGCGATGAGCAAAAAGCGTTATTAGCGTTATCTAACGAGTTGGTTGATGAATTAAAAGCAACAGATGTTGTCGTGATAAATGCACCAATGTATAACTTCAACGTGCCAGCTCAACTCAAAAGCTACTTTGATTTCGTTGCCCGTGCGGGTGTGACTTTCCGTTATACTTCAGAAGGTCCTGAAGGTTTAGTCAAAGGCAAAAAAGCGGTGGTAATTTTAACCACGGGTGGCTTGCACAAAGATGGTCCAACGGATTTAGCCAAAACCTATGTACAAACTTTCTTAGGCTTTATCGGTATTACTGATGTGGAATTTGTCTATGCGGAAGGTTTTGGAATGGGCGAGCAGGCAGTAAATGCCGCACAACAATCAGCGAAAGCCGAGTTAGATCGCATTGCAAAAGCATTCTAATTTTGTAGATTTTTATCAAGATCTGACCCCTTGTAAAACAAAAATCCCTAAGCGATGGCTTAGGGATTTTCTATATTCTCACTTCTTTTTTAATAATTCTATAATTTCTTTTAGAGCGACGATTTCATTATCTTTTTGCGCTAATAATTCATCTTTGGTTGCTAAAATGTGTTGCTGATTTTCAATAGTTAATTTGAGTTTTTCTAATTCTAAAATAATCGTATTATCAGCGGAATAATAATTAGCACTGATATTATTTGAGTGATTTTCTTTGAAATACCAAGTCGGCTCTTTTTTATCTATATCGACCAAATCATTTATGCAGATATTAAAAATTTGGGCAATCTGTTCTAATTTATCGTAATGTAATTTCGATTGTCCTCGTTCAATTTTGGCATAACCAGTCACAGACATTCCCATTTTGTCTGCCATTTCTTCCTGCGACCATTGACGGATTTCTCGCATTACTCGAACCTTGTCGTAGATTTCCATAGTTCCCTACCATTTGAGTTATTTTGACAACAAATTGAGTTTTTTTGTTGCCTGTTTGTTACTGGTTAAAATGAAAGCAGAAGTATAGCATAAGAAAAATTTTGAAGGCAATTTTTTGGAGAATGTTATGCTTAAAAAATCGGTATTGATCGCAAGCGTGATTGCTTTGATTGGCTGTGGTTCTAGCCAATATTCAACATATTCATCTAAGCCTAAATATAAAATCTCAGATGAAGATACAAGAAGATGGATTGTTGAAGGAAATAAATTTGAACAATGTTTATTCCCTAAAGAATATAGTAAAGGTACCTTTAATCGCTTATCGGATGAAGAAAAATATTTGCACGATATATTTGTTTATGGAAAATCGTTAGAAAATACGATAGGAAGTATACATAGTCAAACTATCTTTAATGATCGCCCATCTTTCAATTATTTATTTGTTCAACAATTCCCTAAATTTAACCATTCTAAAAAAGTAGCGTTTGATAAACAATGGTGCGAAACAGTAAAAAAAGAGTACAAACAATCACTTACACAAGTAAAAGCGGAGGTAAAGAAAGCCAAAGAACGTGAACTTGCCCGCCAAAAACAAGAAGAAAAAGAACGTAAAGCAAGAGCGGATTATTATGCAAGCCCACAAGGTCAAGCAGATTTAGCTCGGCAGCAATATCAGCAAGCATTGCTAGCACAGCAAAGAGCCTATGAGCACGCTTTAGCTGAACAACGACAACAACAAGATTTCCAAAATTTCACTAATACTTTAAACCAAAGCATTAGTGGCATAACCAATTCAATGAACCAAAGAGCGAATCTTATTAACTCAATGGCAAATTCAATGCCACGTTATCAATATCAGCCACCGCAAAATAGTTCTACAACTTGCTATCGCTTGGCTAATGGAATTGTTCGTTGCAATCATCAATAATGGAGTTAGAAAATGAATTTAAAACATATGTTAATTATTTTCCCTGTTTTTTCTCTGTCGGGTTGCTTATTTTCAGATTATATGGTCTCAGATCAAGAAGCCTATCAATTAGGGAAAGAGTCTAAAATTACTGAACTGTGTTTAAATAAAAGTCACATTCAAGCACTGCGTAATCTTAGCAATCAGCCAAGTATTGGCATTTATAGTGAATTGCAGTTTTTGGCACGAGAAACAATAGGCAGTAGTGTGTTAGGTGGGCGTTATCAAGCGATGAAAAGAGATTATTTATTTCATAGTTCTATGGATAGGAGAAAGCATATTTTTCAGCGTGCTATGTCGGATATACAGCAAGTAACCTCTAGTCAATGCAAACCTTACCTTGATCACTATGAAAGTGCATATTATAGATTAAAGGCTCAGGGTTTATAATAGGGAACCACAAGGGACTTTCGTCCCTTGTTTTTTGTCTAAAAATCAGTATAATCCCACCGCTTGTTTTCTCTCTTTTTTCTGGATTGGGAACAAGTTTCGTACCCTCACCTCGAACGAGGGTTTTTCTTTTTACTATCAATATTTAGAGGAAGGTTATGGTAACCATTCGTTTAACTCGTGGCGGAGCTAAAAAACGCCCATTTTATCAAATCGTGGTAGCGGACAGCCGCAGCCCGCGTGACGGTCGCTTTATCGAGCGTATCGGTTTCTTCAACCCAATTGCATCAGGTCAAGCTGAACGTTTACGTTTAGACGTGGCTAAAGTTGATGAGTGGGTGGCTAAAGGTGCTTCACTTTCAGACCGTGTTGCGACTTTAGTAAAAGAAGCACGCAAAGCAGCTTAATTTTTTATTTTATGTAGGTGAATATGAGCGAACAAAAAATCGAAGTTGTCGGAAAACTGGGTTCAACCTATGGCATCCGTGGCTGGTTACGGCTTTATTCATCCACAGAACAGACAGAAAGTATTTTTGATTATCAGCCGTGGTTCTTGAAAATCAAGGGGCAATGGCAACAAGTTGAACTTGAAGGTTGGCGTTATCACAATAACGATTTGATTGTGAAATTAACTGGCACGGACGACCGTGAAACCGCACAGCTTTTAACCAATGCGGAAATTGGCGTGGATTTACGCTGTTTTCCAGAGTTGGAAGAAGGTGATTTCTACTGGCACGATTTGATCGGCTGTCAAGTGGTGAATTTGCAAGGCTACACAATGGGCGTGGTGACCGAGTTGATGGAAACCGGTTCAAACGATGTGTTAGTGGTGCGAGCTAACAGCAAAGATGCTTTCGGCAAACAAGAGCGGCTTATCCCGTTCTTATATGAACAAGTAGTTAAAAGAGTCGATCTCACCACGAAAATGATTGAAGTGGATTGGGACGCTGGTTTCTAATCTCAGGTATGCGGTGAGCTTTTAGGCAGTAACATTCGAGAAATTATGTGGATTGGAATTATTTCGCTGTTTCCTGAAATGTTTAAAGCAATTACCGAATTTGGGGTAACAGGCAGAGCAGTAAAACAAAATTTGTTGCAAGTGGCGTGTTGGAATCCGAGAGATTTCACGCACGACAAGCATCGCACCGTGGACGACCGACCTTATGGCGGAGGGCCTGGAATGTTGATGATGGTGCAGCCGTTGCGTGATGCAATTCACGCAGCCAAAGCCGAAGCTTGCAAAGATGGCGGACAGGCAAAAGTGATTTACCTTTCCCCGCAAGGTCGCAAACTTGACCAAACAGGCGTACAAGAACTGGCAGAAAATCAGAAATTGATTTTAGTTTGCGGACGTTATGAAGGCATTGATGAACGTTTGATTCAAACGGAAATTGATGAAGAGTGGTCGATTGGCGATTATGTGCTAACGGGTGGGGAACTTCCTGCAATGACATTGATTGATGCCGTTGCGAGATTTATCCCAGGTGTGCTTGGCAAACAGGCTTCGGCATTGGAAGATTCCTTTGCAGAAGGTTTATTAGATTGCCCACACTACACACGCCCCGAAGTGCTAGACGGAATGCCTGTGCCTGATGTGCTGATGTCGGGACACCACGAACAAATTCGCAAATGGCGGTTAGAGCAATCGCTCAAACGAACGTGGGAAAGACGCCCTGAGCTCTTAGATAGCCTAGCTCTGACTGACGAACAACGGGTGTTGTTGAAAAAAATCAAACAACACAAAATCAGTTAATTCTAGGATTTTAGAAGGTTTACAAAATGAGTAACATCATCAAACAACTCGAACAAGAACAGTTAAAACAAAACGTACCGAGCTTCCGTCCAGGTGACACTTTGGAAGTGAAAGTATGGGTAGTAGAAGGTAGTAAAAGACGTTTGCAAGCGTTCGAAGGCGTGGTTATTGCAATTCGTAACCGTGGCTTGCATTCTGCATTTACCTTACGCAAAATCTCTAACGGCGTAGGCGTTGAGCGTGTATTCCAAACTCACTCACCAGTAGTAGACAGCATCTCTGTGAAACGTAAAGGTGCGGTTCGCAAAGCGAAACTTTACTACTTGCGTGAGCGTTCAGGTAAATCTGCACGTATCAAAGAGCGTCTTGGCGACTAATCGTAAGATGGCAAATTCAAAGCCTTGGGGAAACCCAAGGCTTTTTTTGTGAGTAAAATAGGATCGACAAGGGGGGGAGAAAACGGAAGATTTTGCAAAATGTGGTGGTGAGTTTTCGCTAAGTGTGGAGTCTTCGGAGTATAATACATTGATGACAATATAATTAAGGATTGAATCATGACCTCTTCTCTCTCTCTCTTTGAACAAGCCCAAAAAGTGATCCCTGGTGGCGTGAACTCGCCTGTGCGTGCCTTTAAAGGCGTGGGTGGCACGCCAGTGTTTATCGAAAAAGCCCAAGGGGCGTACATTACTGACAGCGAAGGCAAACGCTATGTGGATTACGTTGGTTCGTGGGGGCCAATGGTGTTGGGGCATAATCACCCAGCGATTATTGAGGCGGTATTGAAAGCCGTGCCGAATGGCTTGAGTTTTGGTGCACCAACGGCGATTGAAATCGAATTGGCAGAATTAGTCTGCAAACTGATGCCGTCGATTGAAATGGTACGAATGGTTAGCTCTGGCACAGAAGCCACAATGTCTGCTATTCGCTTGGCTCGTGGCTACACGGGCAGAGATAAAATCATCAAATTTGAAGGCTGCTACCACGGACATTCTGACTCATTACTCGTGAAAGCAGGCTCGGGGGCATTAACCCTTGGTCAGCCAAGCTCGCCAGGTGTGCCAGAAGATTTCGCTAAGCACACGCTCACTTGTGAATACAACAATTTGGATTCCGTCAAACAAGCCTTCGAACAGTATCCGAATGAGATCGCCTGTTTGATTATCGAACCTGTGGCAGGCAATATGAACTGCATTCCGCCAAAAGACGGCTTCTTGCAAGGTCTGCGTGAGCTTTGCACCCAATATGGCGCGGTGTTTATCATTGATGAAGTGATGACAGGTTTCCGTGTCGCACTCGGTGGGGCTCAAGCTTATTATGGCGTTACGCCTGATCTCACGACGCTTGGCAAAATCATTGGTGGCGGTATGCCAGTGGGAGCGTTCGGTGGCAAAAAAGAGATTATGCAATTTATCGCCCCGACAGGCCCTGTGTATCAAGCAGGTACGTTGTCAGGTAACCCGATTGCGATGTCTGCAGGCTTGGCGTGCTTAACTGAACTGGCGAAAGCAGGCAATGAGCAGTTGCTCGCAGAGAAAACCAAAGTGCTGGCGGAAGGTTTCAAAGCCTTGGCAGACAAATACAGCGTTCCGCTCACGGTGCAATATGTCGGAGGTATGTTCGGCTTGTTCTTTACCGAACAACGCAAAATCGAAAGCTATCAAGACGTGGCGAAATGTGATGTGCAAGCGTTCAACACCTTCTTCCACAAAATGCTCGAGAAAGGCGTCTATCTCGCCCCGAGTGCGTTTGAAGCAGGCTTTATGTCGCTTGCCCACAGCGATGAAGACATCGCCTTTACCTTGGAAATGGCGGATAAAGCTTTGGCAGAAATGGCTTGCGCCTAATCCTTTTCCTTTGATGGCAGCCACGCAGAGCAGTGGCTGCTTTATTTTGCAAAAACTGGTTTTTTCTCACCCCCTTGCTATGCGAACATTTTTGAAAACCTTTTCTACCCAGTGGTTAAATACCAATGTGATCACTATTTTGCCCATTTTCTTTGCCACAAATTTGGCAGCAGTGACGGTGTGGCAACTGAATGCGTCGGAGCACACGATGGCGTTGGTACTTGGTATCATCGCCGGCGGGTTGGCGGATTTGGATAACCGTTTGACAGGACGGCTGAAAAATCTGTTTTTCTCATTGGTGGCATTTGCAGTTTCTGCGTTATCGGCTCAGTTGGCATTAAGTTATGGCTGGCTATTTATCCCACTGATTACGATGATCACGTTTGTCGTCATTATGTTAGGGGCTATTGGCCCTCGGTATAGCACGATTGCGTTTAGCACCTTGTTGGTAGCAGTGTATACCACGTTAACTTACACGCCCAGTTCGCTTTGGTATAGTAACCCACTGCTGATTGTGCTGGGGGCGTTGCTATATGGCATAGTCGCCACCTTGGTGTATCTCTGTTTTCCGCACCGTGCAATGCAAGACAGTATTGCCGACTATTTTGTGGCATTGGGCAATTATTTACAGATGAAGTCTGATTTTTTTGATCCCGATGACACCGAGAGTCTACAGAGTAAGCAACTTGCACTGGCTAAGGCGAATGCCGAGGTGATGACAGCGTTTGATAAAGCGAGGGTGGCACTGTTTTATCGGTTACGATTACAGCATCGCCATCAGCAGACCCAAAAGATGTTGCGTTATTACTTTGCAGCTCAAGATATTTGGGAGCAAGCGAGTTCAAGTTATGATCAGTATGCCGAATTATTTCATGCCTTACAAAATAGTGATCTGATTTTTCGCTTGCAGCGTATTTTGGAATTGCAGGCGACGGCATGCCACCAGATTGCACACAGCTTACGGTATGCTCAACCCTATCAACATGCTCACCGAGGTGAACGTGTGCTAAATGGGTTGCACCAGTCATTGCAGACTTGTCAGCGTCAAGGTATCCGCCAATTTTTCAAGTTACAGTCCATTGTAGATAATGTGCAACACATTGAGCAAACGCTACAACAATTCAGTGGCGATCGTTTATCCCTAAACCATTCTCTTCCCAAAACCGCTCGGCTCATTGGAGAAAATCTGTCGAGTTGGCGAGAGATTGTGCAGGCAATTCGTAGTCAATGTCACCTTAATTCACAGCTATTTCGCCATGCTGTGCGCCTCTCTATTGTGGTGTTCGCCTCCAGTTTATTTGTTGAGATCTTCCACGTAGAGCAAGGCTATTGGATTTTACTGACGGCAATTTTAGTTTGTCAGCCTAACTATTCCGCCACGAAAAAACGGCTTATCCAACGTGTAGTTGGCACTATTCTTGGCGTGATGATTGGCTTTGGTTTTCGCTACCTCTCTCCCACCTTAGAGGCTCAGTTGGGGCTACTGGTCGCATTTAGTACGCTTTTTTTCGTCTTTCGAACCAATAATTATAGTTTCTCGACGTTTTTCATTACTATCCAAGTCTTAATCAGTTTTGATATTGTAGGCTTTGATCCTGATGCTGCGATGCTACCCCGCATCTTCGATACCCTATTCGGTGCAGGCATTGCATGGCTTGCCGTCTCTTATTTATGGCCAGATTGGAAATATGTGAATTTACACCAAAGCTTACAGCATACCTTAAAAAGCAGTGCCGTTTATTTGATCCACATTATTGCTCAGCTACAATTTGGTCAACGAGATCACTTTTCATATCGTGTGGCACGCCGAGCAAGCCAAAATGCGGTAGCGACGTTAAGTACAACGGTCTCCAATATGTTAGGTGAGCCTAGAAAATATCGCCATAGCCTTGAAGCGGCACCTATGTTATTAGGGTTGAGTTATACCTTAATGAGTTATATTTCGGCATTAGGGGCGTATCGAAACGCAAGTGAGCGGCTAAATCATCAGATCGATTTTGCGGCAGTTTTTTTCAAACAGAGCAAAAAAGTGGCGAGCTTATTAGAACAGCTTGCCGATGCACCTTCACAAACACTGGCACAAGCCAGTGCTGTTGAGCAAGAGCTGCAACAATTTGAGCAGCAACCGATGCAAGATGCTCAACAGAGTTTATTGCTGATTCAGCAGCTGCGTTTAATTGTACAGCTATTGCCACAGTTTGCTACCTTAATGCACATTGAAAATAACTAGGTCGATTGACAGAAAAAATTTTTTTCTCACCCCCTTGAACTCCTTTTTTTCAGCCCTATTTAGTGTTCCGTCTGAGCGGGAACGTCAAACACTTCCCGTTTATTTTTTGCAAAACGAACGCAATGCGTTCTAACCAAATTTTTAGATTGGAGAATGTTAAAATGGGAAAAATCATTGGTATTGACTTAGGAACAACCAACTCTTGTGTGGCGGTAATGGACGGCGACAAACCACGTGTATTAGAAAATGCGGAAGGTGCTCGTACAACTCCGTCAATTATTGCTTATACGGATAAAGAAACGTTAGTCGGTCAGCCAGCAAAACGTCAGGCGATCACCAACCCGAAAAATACCGTTTTTGCGATCAAACGTTTAATCGGTCGCCGCTTTACCGATGCCGAAGTGCAACGTGATATTGAAATTATGCCATTTGAGATCACCAAAGCCGACAACGGCGATGCGTGGGTGTCTGTGAAAGGCGAAAAAATGGCACCACCACAAATTTCGGCAGAAGTGTTGAAAAAAATGAAGAAAACTGCGGAAGATTTCTTGGGCGAGCCTGTGACTGAAGCGGTAATTACCGTGCCAGCGTACTTCAACGATGCACAACGTCAAGCGACTAAAGACGCAGGTCGTATCGCAGGGTTAGAAGTAAAACGTATCATCAACGAACCAACCGCCGCAGCATTGGCGTACGGTTTAGATTCTAAGAAAGAGAACCAAATCATTGCGGTTTACGACTTGGGTGGCGGTACCTTCGACTTATCTATCATCGAAATCGACAACTTTGACGGCGAGCAAACCTTTGAAGTGCGTGCCACCAACGGCGACACGCACTTAGGCGGTGAAGACTTCGATAACCGTTTAATCAACTACTTAGTTGAAGAGTTCAAAAAAGAGCAAAGCGTGGATTTACGCAACGACTCAATGGCGATGCAACGTGTCAAAGAAGCAGCGGAGAAAGCAAAAATCGAGCTTTCTTCAGCACAATCGACCGAAGTGAATTTGCCGTACATTACCGCAGATGCCACAGGGCCGAAACACTTAGTGATCACTGTAACTCGTGCGAAATTGGAAGCCTTGGTGGAAGATTTAGTGGCACGTTCATTAGAGCCAGTGAAAGTGGCATTGGCGGACGCAGGCTTATCAGTTTCTGAAATCAACGACGTGATTTTAGTCGGTGGTCAAACCCGTATGCCATTGGTGCAACAAAAAGTGGCGGAGTTCTTCGGCAAAGAACCACGCAAAGACGTGAACCCAGATGAAGCGGTGGCAATCGGTGCGGCGGTGCAAGGCGGTGTGTTAGCTGGCGATGTGACAGACGTTCTTTTATTAGACGTCACCCCACTTTCATTGGGTATCGAAACAATGGGCGAAGTGATGACCAAACTCATCGAGAAAAACACCACGATCCCAACTAAACACAGCCAAGTGTTCTCAACGGCTCAAGACAACCAAAGTGCGGTAACCATTCACGTGTTGCAAGGCGAGCGTAAACGTGCAAGCGATAACAAATCGTTAGGTCAATTCAACCTAGACGGTATCCAGCCTGCACCACGTGGTATGCCACAAATCGAAGTGACCTTCGACATTGACGCAGACGGTATCTTGCACGTGTCAGCGAAAGACAAAAACACAGGCAAAGAGCAAAAAATCACGATCAAAGCCTCTTCTGGTTTAAGCGATGCGGAAGTGGAGCAAATGGTGCGTGATGCCGAAGCAAACGCCGAAGCCGACCGCAAATTTGAAGAGTTAGTTCAAACTCGCAACCAAGCAGATGCGATTGTTCACTCCACTCGCAAACAAATTTCTGAGGCAGGCGATGCGTTAAAAGCGGACGACAAAGCGAAAATCGAAGAAGCCTTAAGTGCATTAGAAACGGCAGCGAAAGGCGAAGACAAAGCCGACATCGAAGCGAAAATCGAAGCCTTAGTGAAAGTGTCTGAACCGCTTATCCAAGCTGGTCAAGCACAGGCTCAACAAGGCACGCAACAAGCCCAACAAAGCCAAAAAGATGACGGCGTAGTGGACGCTGAGTTTGAAGAAGTGAAAGATAATAAATAAGTTGTCTGAATAACAACCGTAGGGGCGAAACATCTTTCGCCCCTTTAGTCTATGTAAAATTGAATAAATTGACCTATGCAACGGGGGCTGTTTTGCCCTGACATTTTGCAAAAACACCTATGCTAAAACTCTACCCAATTATCACCAAAACCTTCGACCAAACTGCCACCAGCAACGATTTCATCGCCCTGTGGCAATCGGTCAAACTACCTGAAAACGCAGAATGCTACGGCGTGTATTTCAACTATCAAGACAACGGCAAGCGGTATGATTTTGCCATTGCGACTACCACACCGAATGACAATCCACCGATTGTGATTGACGATTTAACGTGGTATGAAAAATTCAGCACTAAATGCGAATTGTTGGGCGAAACGTGGGACGATATTTGCCGAAAAGGTCAGCAAGGTTTGCTGAAACGTGCCTTGACCGTGGATTTTGAGCAGTACCAAAAAGACGGCAGAGTCGATGTGTTTGTGGCGGTAAGTCCGCATTGTTAGAACAAAAATTCTGCCCCCGCTTGCGGGGGAAGTGGCGAGTGAAACGAGCCGAAGGGGGTAATTTTGCAGATTTTCCTGAAGATCTGCCCCCTACCCCCTCACTTCGTTCGGGTACTTCCCCCGCAAGCGGGGGCAGAATTAGGATTACAACGGGTCAAAAATTTTACAAATTCAAAACGGAAAACCTATGTCAAAACGTGATTATTATGAAGTCCTTGGCTTGAGCAAAGGGGCGAGTGAGCAGGAGATCAAACGTGCCTATAAACGTTTGGCGGCGAAACATCACCCTGACAAAAACCAAGGCAGTAAAGACGCAGAAGAAAAATTTAAAGAGATCAAAGAAGCCTACGAAGTGTTAGGCGATGCCGAAAAACGGGCAATGTACGACCAATACGGTCACCAAGCCTTTGAACAAGGTGGATTTGGCGGAGGTGGCGGCTTCGGCGGATTTGGTGGGGGCGGTTTTGGCGGCTTTGAAGATATTTTCAGCGAAATGTTCGGCGGTGGATTTGGGGGCGGCGGTCGCCGTCAGCGTGTGGTGCGAGGCGATGACTTGCAATACAACCTTGAAATCACCCTCGAAGAAGCCGTGCGTGGCGTGAAAAAAGACATTCGCATTCAAACCCTTGCCGAATGCGATACTTGCCACGGCAGCGGTGCGGAAGCAGGTAGCAAAGTGGAAACTTGTCCGCATTGTCACGGTTCTGGACGTATTCGCCGTCAGCAAGGTTTCTTTATGACTGAACAGGCTTGCCCAAGCTGTCACGGCACAGGCAAACGGATTGAAAAACCGTGTAAATCGTGCCACGGCGATGGACGTGTTCACAAAACCAAAAATTTGTCGGTCACGATTCCAGCAGGCGTGGACACCGGCAACCAGCTACGTTTATCTGGCGAAGGGGCGGCAGGCGAGAATGGGGCACCAGCTGGCGATTTATATGTGGTGATCCACGTCAAAGATCACGACATTTTCGTGCGTGACGGCTCAAATCTCTACTGCGAAGTGCCGATCAGTTTCACAATGGCGGCTCTCGGCGGTGAGATTGAAGTGCCAACCTTAGACGGACGGGTGAAACTGAAAATCCCAGCGGAAACCCAAACAGGCAAACTGTTCCGCATTCGTGGCAAAGGCATCACCAACGCACGCAGCCGCCATGTCGGCGATTTGATCTGCAAAGTGATTATCGAAACGCCTGTATCACTCAACGAAGAACAGAAAGAGCTGTTGCGTAAACTCGAAGAAAGTTTTGAAGGTTCAGCACAAAACCGCCCGAAACATCAAGGCTTCTTTGACGGCGTGAAACGGTTCTTTGATAATATTGGCAAGTAGTCGTACAAGAAAAACGGTAAGTTTAATGACTTACCGTTTTTTATGCGTTAGTGATGATTGGTATGGGTGTGTGCGTTATGCAATAGCCTGTCGGTATAGGCAATGGCAATGGCTGAGGCTAAGAAGCCAAGGTGCAGAAGGAGCTGCCACTGCATGGTCGCTTCGCTTAATTTTGAGGCGTTGATAAAGGTTTGCAGCATATGGATAGAAGAGATGCTGATAATCGCCATCGACAGTTTTACTTTCAATACTGACGCATTCACATGGTTTAGCCACTCGGGTTGGTCTGGGTGGCTGTCTACGTTTAAGCGAGAGACAAACGTTTCATAGCCACCGACAATGACCATAATGAGCAGATTGGCGATCATCACCACATCAATCAGCCCTAGTACTGAAAGCATGATAGTATTTTCGTCTAACTCATTCAGATTCATCAATAAATGCCATAAGGATTTCAAGAACTTATACGCATAAATTCCTTGTACCACAATCAAACCAAGATAGATCGGCAACTGTAGCCAGCGGCTCGCGAAGATAATTTTGCTGATAAGATTTTGTTGTGAAGTTGTTGGTTCCATAATGTATATCCAGAAGAAAAGAAAGGCAGTTATTATACAAAATTGTCTAGCGAAATGGGGTGGCAAGGGGGTGAGAAAAAGTGACTTTTTGCAAAATGCACTGGGCGATGGTGTAAGAAAAAAGTGCTAAGCTCTGAGAGGGAGATTAGCACTTTTGCTGTGGATAAGTTTATTTCGTGAGGGTTAAAATCACATTTTCTGCTTGGGTGACTTCGCCAGTGTTTTTGACTAAATTAGTGATTTCATCCATATTGGAAATCACCACTGGAGTGAGGATCGATTTCGCTTTTTCTTCTAGGAAGGCTAAATCAAATTCGATGACTGGGTCACCCACTTTGACTTTTTGCCCTTCTGCTGCCAAGCGAGTAAAGCCTTCGCCTTTTAATTCTACGGTGTCAATCCCAAAGTGAACAAATAACTCAACACCTTCGGTGGATTCAATTGAGAAAGCGTGATTGGTTTCAAAGATTTTGCCAATCGTGCCATTGACAGGAGCGACGATCAGATTGCCATTCGGACGAATTGCGATACCATCACCCACGATCTTTTCTGAAAAGACAACATCAGGCACATCTTCAATATTGACGATTTCGCCAGATAATGGTGCATAAATTTTTACTTCTTTGGAAGCCGAGTCTTTTTTTCCGAAAAGTTTATCTAAAAAACCCATAATCAATTCTCCGTTATGCGATAAACAAAATCTCGGTCATTTTAACCGAGATTTTGCTATTTGTATCTAACTTAGTGCATTTTTTGATAAAAATCATTCACTAACTGCTCAATATCTTGAGCGGTTGGTTGAGCGAGTGCTTGTTCAGCAAGTGCTTTAGCATCAGCAAAACGAATGCTACGCACTAATTTTTTAACGTGTGGTACGGAAATGCCACTCATACTGAATTCATCTAAGCCCATACCGAGTAACAAGGCGGTTGCTCGCACATCACCGGCTAATTCGCCACACATACCTGTCCATTTGCCTTCGGCATGAGAGGCATCAATCACCTGTTTAATTAAGTTTAATACGGAAGGCGTGAGCGGATTATATAAATGGGCAATCGCTTCATTACCACGATCCACCGCAAGCGTATATTGGGTTAAATCGTTGGTGCCGATACTGAAGAAATCCACTTCTTTGGCGAGATGGCGAGCATTCACCGCAGCGGACGGCGTTTCCACCATCACACCAATTTGGATATGTTCATCAAAGGCTTTGCCTTCGTTGCGAAGTTCGTCTTTTAAGCTATTCATAATGCCTTTGAGCTCACGAATTTCTTCGACAGACACGATCATCGGGAACATCACCGCTAATTTACCGAATGCAGACGCACGCAATACCGCACGCAATTGCGGATCTAAAATATCTCGACGAGCCAAACCAATCCGAATTGCCCGCCAGCCTAAGAACGGATTCATCTCTTTCGGGAACGCTAAGTAAGGCAGTTCTTTATCGCCACCGATATCCATTGTGCGAAGCACGACCAATTTCCCGTCCATCGCTTCCACGACTTCTTTATAGGCATCAAATTGCTCTTCTTCGGTTGGCAGTTGGTTGCGATCCATAAATAAGAATTCGGTGCGGTATAATCCCACACCTTCGCCACCATTGCGTAGCACGCCGTCGACATCACGAATGGTGCCAATATTGCCGACCACTTCAATGCGATGCCCGTCTAAGGTTTCGGCAGGTAAGTCTTTCAATTTCGCCAATTCCGCTTTTTCAGATTGTTCTTTTTCTTGTTGCGCTTTGAATTTGGCAATTTGCTCTTCAGACGGATTTAAATGAATCTCGTTGTTGGTGGCATCTAGAATCAGCAGATCACCTGTATTGACGAGTGTGGTAATATTATTGGTGCCGACAATCGCAGGCAATTCTAATGAACGAGCCATAATAGAAGTGTGCGAAGTACGGCCACCAATATCCGTAATAAAACCCAGCACTTTATCTAAATTTAATTGGGCGGTTTCGGATGGGGTTAAATCATAGGCAATCAAAATGGATTCTTCTTGAATATCGCCAAGATCCACAATGTGCATATTCAAAATATTCCGAACCAAGCGATTACCAATATCACGCATATCACCCGCACGTTCTTTGAGATACTCATCATCAATGTCCGCCAGCATTGCGGCTTGCATTTCAATGATTTTGTGAGCAGCGACATCGGCAGTGACCAGTTTTTCTTCAAGATAGCCGAGGATTTCTTCTTCCAGCTCTTCATCTTCTAAAATCATCAAATGACCTTCGAAAATGGCTTCTTTTTCTTCGCCTAATGTGCGTCTTGCTTTCTCTTTAATCGCCGTTAATTGAGCAACGGCTTTTTCACGCCCTGCAAAGAATTTGGCTTTTTCTGCATCAATTTGCTCTGGCAAGATTTTTTGTGTGTTATAAACGATAGGCTCTTCTTTTAAGACTAATGCTTTACCAAACACAACGCCTGGTGAAGCGGCAATACCAGTAATCATACTTAATCCTTGGGTATAAAATATCGGTAGTAAATAGTGAAAATGACCGCTTGTTTCATTTTCTAACCAACCGAATGATAAAAAAGACTTTACCGTGCGTCTCACGATAAAGTCTGTTCTTCAATGTAGGCTTATTCTAAGGTTGGAATTAAATCCACTAAGAAATCAACGGCTTTTTGCTCATCTTCACCTTCAGCAGAAATGGTGATTACTGTTCCTTGAGTTAAGCCTAATGTTTGGAGCTTGAATAAACTTTTCGCACTTGCACTTTTGCCACCTGACGTTACCGTAATATCAGAAGCAAACCCTTTGGCGGCTTTGACAAATTCAGCTGCAGGGCGAGTATGCAAGCCATTTGGAGCGATAATTGTGACATCTTTTGAGTACATAGTGTGTTCCTCTTGTTAAATCAAACATAAAAATTCAGGTGATTTGGGAAAATATTTCCCCAAAAAGCCTGCTCACTTTACTACAAAATCAGGCGAAAGGCACTGACAATCGTTGTTCATTGTACCGAATTTTTGGATTTATTTTAAGTCTAAAAGAAAATAGTTTGAGCCTGCTCAAATTTTAATATTTTACTCCATTTCTATGTGTTGAATGAATTTTTACTCAGGTTTTCATTGCTTTTCCCACCAAAATCTTGTATTTATCTGCCCCATTCACTTTAAACTTAAACACAACATCTTATTAGGAGCAAACAATGCAAAATGTCGGTTTTATCGGTTGGCGTGGAATGGTCGGTTCGGTATTAATGGATCGTATGGTTCAAGAAAACGACTTCGCTAACATTAACCCCGTTTTCTTCACCACGTCGCAAGGGGGGCAGAAAGCACCCGTTTTTGCAAATAAAGACGCAGGCAATTTAAAAGATGCCTTTGATGTCGAAGAACTCAAAAAATTAGACATCATCGTCACTTGTCAAGGCGGCGACTACACCAACGAAGTCTTCCCAAAACTCAAAGCGACAGGCTGGAACGGCTACTGGATTGATGCTGCCTCTGCCTTGCGGATGCAAGACGATGCGATCATCGTGCTTGACCCAGTAAACCAACACGTCATTGATGAAGGCTTGAAAAAAGGCATCAAAACCTTTGTCGGCGGAAACTGCACCGTGAGCTTAATGTTAATGGCAATCGGCGGTTTATTCGAGCGTGATTTGGTGGAGTGGGTGTCTGTTGCCACATACCAAGCCGCATCTGGTGCGGGGGCAAAAAATATGCGTGAATTGCTCTCACAAATGGGCGAATTAGAAGATTCGGTTAAAGCAGAACTGGCGAACCCAGCCTCTTCCATTTTAGAGATTGAACGCAAAGTGACTGCTAAAATGCGTGATGAAAGCTTCCCAACGGACAACTTCGGGGCAGCATTGGGTGGTAGCCTCATTCCTTGGATCGACAAACTGTTGCCAGAAACAGGGCAAACCAAAGAAGAGTGGAAAGGCTATGCGGAAACCAACAAAATTTTGGGCTTGAGCGATAACCCAATCCCTGTGGACGGCTTATGTGTGCGTATCGGTGCATTACGTTGCCACAGCCAAGCATTCACCATCAAACTCAAAAAAGATTTACCATTAGCGGAAATCGAACAAATCATCGCCAGCCACAACGAGTGGGTCAAAGTGATTCCAAACGACAAAGAAACCACCTTGCGTGAACTCACTCCAGCGAAAGTGACCGGCACATTAAGCATTCCAGTTGGACGTTTACGCAAACTGGCAATGGGCGGCGACTATCTCGCAGCCTTTACCGTGGGCGACCAATTATTATGGGGCGCGGCAGAGCCAGTCCGCCGTATTTTGGTGCAACTCACTAAATAATGGTTTGTCCATTTAGCTAATGAATGGTAGGGGCGAAATATTTTTCGCCCCTTGGCTATTGGAGGAATAAGGGGCAAATAATGATTTGCTCCTACATTTTTGATGGTTACAACATCAGAAAATAAACAGCGAAGGAATTTTTATGAATAACACACCTGTGATTGCCATTGTCGCTGGCGAAGTGTCGGGCGATATTTTAGGGGCAGGGCTGATCAACGCCTTAAAAATCCACTACCCGAACGCCCGTTTTATCGGCGTGGCGGGCGAGCGAATGTTGCAAGCAGGCTGTGAAACCTTATTTGATATGGAAGAATTAGCGGTAATGGGCTTGGCGGAAGTGGTGAAACATTTGCCCCGTTTGCTCAAACGCCGTAAACAAGTGATCGACACAATGCTTGAGTTGAAACCCGATATTTTCATCGGCATTGATGCCCCCGATTTCAATATTGGCGTGGAAGAAAAACTCAAAGCCAACTGCATTAAAACCATTCACTACGTCAGCCCGTCCGTGTGGGCGTGGCGACAAAATCGCATTCACAAAATCGCCCGAGCCACCGATTTAGTTCTCGCCTTTTTGCCGTTTGAAAAAGCGTTTTACGATAAATTTAACGTGCCGTGCCGTTTTGTCGGGCACACAATGGCAGATGCGATTGCGTTAAAGCCAAGCCGTCAAGATGCCTGTAAGTTATTGAATTTAGATGAAAATCAACGCTATATGGCAATCTTAGTCGGCAGCCGTGGTAGTGAAGTGAATTTTTTAACCGAACCCTTTTTACAAACCGCCAAATTACTCAAAGCCGAATTTCCCGATCTGCAATTTCTCGTGCCACTTGTTAATCAAAAACGGATCGCACAATTTGAACAGCTCAAAGCCCAAATTGCCCCAGAGTTAGACCTACACATTTTGCACGGCAACGCCCGATCCGCAATGATCGCCTCGGAAGCTACATTGTTGGCATCTGGCACGGCGGCGTTGGAAGCGATGCTGTGCAAATCGCCAATGGTGGTCGGCTACAAAATGAAGCCCACAACCTATTGGCTCGCCCAAAAACTGGTGAAAACCGATTACATCTCCTTGCCGAATCTGCTCGCCAACGCACCGCTTGTGCCAGAACTTATCCAAGACGACTGCAATCCTGAGAACTTGGCGGCACATCTCAAGCCGTATTTATCTCAACAACCTGAGGATCTAGAAAAAACCAACGCACTCAAACAGCGTTTTGTCGCTTTGCACCAGCAAATCCAATGCAATGCCGATGCCCAAGCGGCACAGGCCGTTGCTGATATTTTATAAAAAGTCTCCGTTTCTCTCCCCTTTGTGCAATGAAGAGGATTTGAGTTTTGGGTAAATCTTTGTCAGAATCACCGCTTTTACCGAATGAGCAATGGGGTGAGTTGCTCATTGATGAGAATATCAACAGATTAACGGAAGTCCTATTGTGATGACAACACTTCATATTCGCCAACTTGGTGTGCAAGACTACCAAACCATTTGGCATAAAATGCAGGATTTTACCGATGCTCGCACTGCGGACACGCCCGATGAAATTTGGCTAGTGCAGCACCCTGCGGTGTTTACGCAAGGTTCGGCAGGCAAGCCTGAACACTTGCTCAACCCGACCAACATTCCTGTGGTACAGTCTGACCGTGGTGGGCAAATTACCTATCACGGATTGGGTCAGCAAATTATGTATGTGCTGATCGACATCAAACGCCACAAAGCCAATGGTAAGGATTTGAGCGTACGAGAGTTGGTCACGGCATTAGAGCAATGTGTGGTCAAAACCCTTGCAGATTACGGCATTGATGCCTATCCCAAAGCCGATGCCCCTGGGGTTTACGTGGACGGCAAAAAAATCTGCTCGCTCGGTTTACGCATTCGCAAAGGCTGTTCGTTTCACGGCTTGGCATTGAATATCAAGATGGATTTAACCCCGTTTCGCCATATCAACCCGTGCGGTTATGCAGGGCTAGAAATGTGCCAACTTGCCGATTTTGTGCCAGCGGAGCAAGCCGAATGCGATTTGGTCTCGCCAAAATTGGTTCATTACTTTAGCCAGATTCTCGGCTATAATACGCAACAAATTGTTAACAGTTAGGATAATCAATGGGTACACCCTTCAAAATGGAGCGTGGCGTTAAATATCGTGACGCCGCTAAAACATCCATTATTCCAGTCAAAAATATCGATCCAGACCAAGAATTACTTAAAAAACCGGAATGGATGAAAATCAAATTACCTGCCAATTCGGAACGAATTCAAAGTATTAAAAACGGAATGCGGCGCCACGGCTTGCATTCGGTATGTGAAGAAGCGTCTTGCCCGAACTTGCACGAATGTTTCAACCACGGTACGGCAACCTTTATGATTATGGGTGCAATTTGCACTCGCCGCTGCCCATTCTGCGATGTGGCTCACGGCAAGCCGTTACCACTTGATCAAGACGAGCCACGCAAGTTGGCGGAAACGATTCAAGATATGAAGTTAAAATATGTGGTGATTACGTCCGTGGATCGTGATGATTTACCCGACCGTGGGGCAGGGCACTTCGCCGCCTGCGTGCGTGAGATACGGGCGATTAATCCGGGGATCAAAATTGAGATTTTAGTGCCTGATTTCCGTGGCCGTATTGAGCAAGCGATTGAAATTCTAAAAGAAAATCCGCCCGATGTGTTTAACCATAATCTGGAAAATGTGCCACGTTTGTATCGTGAAATTCGCCCTGGTGCGGATTATCAATGGTCGCTCAAATTGCTGCAAGCCTTCAAAAAAGAGTTTCCAACGATTCCGACTAAATCCGGCATTATGGTCGGCTTAGGCGAAACCAACGAGGAAATTTTGGAAGTAATGCGGGATTTACGGGCTCACGGCGTGACGATGCTGACGCTTGGGCAATACCTACAACCAAGTCGCCACCATTTACCTGTGGCACGTTACGTTCACCCCTCAGAATTCGATATGTTCCGTGAAGAAGCGAACGCAATGGGCTTTGAGCACGCCGCCTGTGGCCCGTTCGTGCGTTCTTCTTACCATGCGGATCTACAAGCCAAAGGTGAGTTGGTTAAGTAAAGCACACTAGCGAAATTGCAGTGAACAGTTAAATACAAGGGGGTGAGAACGACTCAGTTTTTGCAAAAATGGGTCTGTTCTCACCCCCTTGTTGCCCATGTTTGGTTAGATTTCGTTTAAATCAAGTTGGCTCAACACAAAATCAATATCTTTATCACCACGTCCCGACAAATTCACCAATAAACGTTTGTCGCTGCCGAGTTCTTTGGCTCGGCGTAACGCATAAGCGATAGCGTGAGCACTTTCCAAGGCAGGAATAATCCCTTCTTGGCGTGAGAGTGTTAAAAACGCATTTAAACACTCTTGGTCGGTAGCGGTTTCATAGCGTCCACGCCCAATGTCTTTCAAATGGCAGTGTTGCGGGCCCACGCCAGGGTAATCCAAGCCGGATGCAATCGAGTGAACCGCTGACGGCGTGCCGTCTTCTTCTTGTAAATAGTAGCAGTTAAAGCCTTGAATATTGCCGAACTTACCAAGCGTAAGCGTAGCAGCGTGGCGACCGTGAGCGTCTAAACCTTCGCCTGCAGGCTCTACGCCGACTAATTCGACCGATTTATCATCAATAAACGCATTAAACAAGCCAAGTGCGTTCGAGCCACCGCCCACGCAAGCGATCACTTCGTCAGGCAATCCGCCATATTGAGTTTCAAATTGCTCGCGGGCTTCGTGTCCGACAATGCTTTGAAAATAAGCGACCATTTCAGGATAAGGTGCTGGGCCGACCACCGACCCAATAGCGAACATACTCTCTTCAATTTGTGCCATATAGGATTCAAAGGCACTGTCCACCGCTTCTTTGAGCGTGCCAGCCCCAGCCGAAACAGGGACTAATTTCGCTCCAAGAATCTTCATTCGAGACACATTCGGGTGTTCTTTGGCAATATCGACCACGCCCATATGAATTTCACATTCCAAGCCGAGCAATGCGGCTGCGGTTGCAAGTGCCACGCCGTGTTGCCCTGCCCCTGTTTCAGCAATCACTTTTTTCTTGCCGAGTTTTTTTGCCAGCAGCACTTCACCAATGCAGTGGTTGATTTTGTGAGCCCCAGTGTGGTTTAAATCTTCACGTTTTAAGAAAATCTGTGCCCCATTTTGCGAAAGGGTGCGAGCGTGATAAATCGGACTTGGACGTCCGACATAGGTGGCTTGTAACCGTTTCATTTCGGCGATGAATTCAGGATCGTCAACAATTTGGCGGAAGCCTTGTTCGATCTCGTCTAAGGCTTTGGCAAGGGCTGGATGACCAATTTTACCCCCGTGCTGACCAAAATTGCCGTTTAAATCGGGCTTAACTAATGTATTGAGTGATTCACGAGCCATAGTTGCTAACTCCAAAATAAGATAAACTAGTTGAATAGTGCAAAAGTATATTGGTTTTTATGAAAGAGTAAAGAGAAAATGTCGAAATTTCCCAAGCTAATTGACGGACGTATATCGCACAAACGGCGATTGTCAGTTATAATCTTTCCGTTTTTTACTCTAATTTCAACAAGAAGGAAACCAAAATGGGCTTAGAAAACGTACCTGCTGGTAAAGAATTACCAGATGATATTTATGTGGTTATTGAAATTCCTGCGAACTCTGATCCAATCAAATACGAAGTGGACAAAGAGAGCGGTGCATTATTTGTGGATCGCTTTATGGCAACCGCAATGTTCTACCCTGCGAACTACGGCTATGTGAACAACACCCTGTCATCAGACGGCGACCCTGTGGACGTTTTAGTTCCAACCCCGTATCCGTTACAACCAGGTTCGGTGATCCGTTGCCGTCCAGTGGGCGTGTTAAAAATGACGGACGAAGCGGGTGGTGATGCGAAAGTGGTTGCGGTGCCGCACACCAAATTAAGCAAAGAGTACGATCACATTAAAGACGTGGGCGATTTACCTGCGTTACTTAAAGCACAAATCCAACACTTCTTCGAAAGCTACAAAGCGTTAGAAGCAGGCAAATGGGTGAAAGTGGAAGGCTGGGAAGGTGTGGAAGCTGCTCGCCAAGAAATTTTAGAATCTTTTGAACGTGCGAAAAAATAATTAACCCTCACAAAATGCCAAAGTTCGCTTTGGCATTTTCATTTAGGTAGGATGATGTAGGATGGGCTTTAGCCCATCAGATTTTCCCAATTTATGGTGATGGGCTAAAGCCCATCCTACTCAATGATATGATTATGAAAAAATTCACTCGTTATTTTACTTTTACGTTTCTCGTTACCTTTCTTACCGCTTGTGTGAATACTGCCAGCCTAAACCAAGAAGCGGCTCGCAGTTTTAACCAAGTGAAACAAAAAGCGACTCAAGCAGGGCTGATTGACAATGATTCTCGCACCGCCAAACGCATTCACGCTGTGTTTCAACAGATGAAGCCCTATGCCGAACAAGCCAACCGTACGGGCGTGCCATTTGCGTGGGAAATTGTGGTGCTGAAGGATAAAGAATTGAATGCGTGGGCAATGCCAGGCGGTAAAATGGCGTTTTATACGGGCTTGGTGGAACGTTTAGCCTTAACCGATGAAGAAATTGCGGTGGTGATGGGGCACGAAATGGCACACGCTTTGCAAGAACACGCAAAATCGGACAGAACACTCAATGCGGTAACAGGCATTGCCGCTGAACTTGGCAAAGTGGCGTTGGCTTCGCAAGGGATTTCGACCAATGTGTTAGGCTATGATGCGGTGGACATTGTGGCAGAACTTGGGGTGAATAAGCCGTTTTCACGCAGTCAAGAAACGGAAGCGGACGAAGTGGGCTTGATGTTAATGGCACGAGCAGGGTTCAACCCTGAAGCTGCACCGAATGTGTGGGCGAAGATGAGCCAAGCCAACGGCTCTTTTGGCGGATTGCTCGGTTCGTTGATGTCCACCCACCCAACCAACGCTGACCGTCAGAAAAACTTACAACGCCTTGTGCCAAAAGCTCGGGAGATTTATCTCGCCAGTAAGCAGTTTTAAATTGGTAAAAAAATCGGGGGAAATCACCGCTTGTTGGGACGTATAAACCGTTCCGACATTTGAGCATTATCACAATATGTCAAGAAACACGGAGAATTGCATAGTTTCGTAAGGTTTTTTGAAGAACTGGTTTCTTAAGACTTTCTTAAGATTTTGATGATTTAATAGCCACATCAAAACGATACACCCTTTATTCATTTTTAGTTAATAGGAAAACAACCAATGAAAAAATTACTTTTAGTCTCTTTACTTGCCGTTTCTTCTGTCGCTTATGCAGGTTTTAACGGTAACAACCAAGCAAAAGGTGGCTTTGTGGGTCACGGTCAGCAGGTTGGCGTGATTACGACAATTGCTCAAGCGTTAAAAGCACGTGATGATGAACCTGTTCAATTAACAGGCTCCATTATTCGTCAAATCGACAATGATGAGTTTATTTTCCGTGATAGCACGGGCGAAATCAAAATTGATGTAGACGATAAAGCGTGGCAAGGTCAGAATGTGGGCTTTGACGACAAAATCACCGTATATGGTAAAGTCGATAAAGAAACCATCGGCAAAAACAGTGTAGATGTGTATCGCGTTCAAAAACACTAAGGTTTCGTTGAGCAAGGGCGTAGGTTAATACGCCCTTTTGTTTTTTGCAAAAAGTCGGGGATTCTCACCCCCTTGTAGGACAAGTTAATGCGAATTTTATTGATTGAAGACGACAATCTGATCGGCGAAGGGCTGAAAATTGGGCTGACCAAATCCAATTTTAGCGTGGATTGGTTCACAGATGGCAAAACAGGTTTAGATGCCTTGAGTGCTGCCCCTTATGATGCGGTCGTGTTGGATCTGACCTTGCCGAAAATGGACGGCTTGGACGTGTTGGCACAGTGGCGGAAAGCTAATCAAGATGTGCCTGTGTTGATTCTCACCGCTTGTGATACGCTAGATGAACGAGTGGCGGGCTTACAACGTGGTGCGGACGATTATCTGTGCAAGCCGTTTGCCTTGGCGGAAGTGGTTGCTCGCTTGCAAGCCCTGATTCGTCGCCGTTACGGGCAAACCAACCCGATTATCGAATACAGTTTCGTCAAATTCGACCCGAACCAACGCAAAGTCTTCTTGTGTGAGCAGGAAATCTCGCTCACCACCCGTGAATACAACTTGCTTGCCTTGTTTATGCACAACAAAGATCGGGTGCTGACTCGCTCTGCCATTGAAGAAAAGCTCTATACGTGGGACGATGAAGTCAGTAGCAATGCGTTAGAGGTGCATATTTACAATCTTCGCCAAAAACTCGGCAAGCAATTTATCCGCACCGTTCACGGCGTGGGTTACACTTTGGGTAAAAATGATGAACTGGATGAAATCAAATAGCTTGCGTTGGCGGTTGATGGTGGTGCTGTCGATCACCGCAATCGCTATTTGGCTCGTTTCCACCGCCGTTGCTTGGCTACAAGTGAGAAAAGAAGTGAACGACGTGTTTGACGGACAGCAAGTACTGTTCGCTCAACGTCTTGCTACCTCGAATTTAAGCACCTTGTTGAGCGAGCAATACCACTCTCACCAAAAATCTCATCAAAAATACCATTTTGATGACGATGCTCTTGCCTTTGCGATTTTCACGCCACAGGGTGAAATCTTGTTAAGCGATGGACGCAATGGTGATCGCTTTATTTTTCAACGTAATCAAGGTTTTAGTGTTTCGCCTATTCATAATGATGATGATTTATGGCGGATCTTTTGGCTACCCGTGTCGGGGAGTGAGCTGATTGTTGCCGTGGGGCAAGAGTTGGATTATCGGGAAGATTTAATTGAAAAAATGGTCTTCGGGCAAATGTGGATTTGGTTCGCCAGCCTGCCGTTATTGCTTGGCTTGATGATTTGGCTAATCAGCAGAGAACTGCAGCCGATCCGCCAAGTGAGCGAACAAATGAGCAATCGCTCTCCAGAAGATCATTCGGCAATTAGCACCCAGCATCTGCCCAAAGAAATTCTGCCGTTAGTCAATGAACTGAACCGCTTCTTTGAGCGTACTTCCACGATGTTACTGAGAGAACGCCGATTTACTTCAGACGCTGCCCACGAATTGCGTAGCCCCTTGGCAGCCCTGAAAATTCAGACCGAAATTGCTCAACTGGCTGGCGATGATGAAGCCTTGCGAGAAAAAGCACTGGGCAATCTTACCCAAGGGATTGATCGTGCTACACAGCTGATTGAGCAACTGCTCACACTCTCTCGCTTAGATAATTTGCAGCAGTTGGAAGGCGTTGAGCCGATAGATTGGCAACAACTGATTTCGTCTTTAATCGGCGAGCGTTACTTCCACGCCCAAAAACGGCAAATTGAGCTGGTTTTCGAACCGCTTGCAACACCCAAAGTACGTCAAGGTCAGCCACTGTTGCTCTCATTATTGATGCGAAATTTAATCGACAACGCCATCAAATATTGCCCCGAAGGTTCAACCGTGACGATTCGTCTTAATGCAGATAGCATCACGGTGCAAGACAACGGTGGCGGCGTGGACGAGAGCGATCTCGCCAAACTCGGACAACGTTTCTACCGCCCGGCTGGGCAAAATGAAAAAGGCAGTGGGCTGGGGCTATCTATTGCCCATCGTATTGCCGAGCTGCATCACTATCAGCTCCGTTTGGAAAATGCGGTTGATGCACAGGGCAAGAAGGGGCTGAAAGCCACGTTGTCGTGGTAATCCCGTCTCAACAAGGGGGTGAGAACCGTCGAGATTTTGCAACATGTTTGCGGGGTGGGCTACGGCTTAATATCCCGCAAAATCGGGTTTTGCATTGAAATCAGCGTTTCAGTGGATTGAATTTCGTCAATCAGCTGAATTTTGGTCGCCAGTACGCTGTGCAGCTCTTCGATGGTGTGGGTCATCACTTTGATGAAAATCGAGTAGTTGCCCGTGGTGTAGTAGGCTTCGACCACTTGATCGAACTCTTGCAGTTTGGCGATCACTTTCTCGTAATCTTTGGCACTTTTGAGAATGATGCCGATAAAACAGCAGACATCATAGCCCAGTTTGCGTTCGTTTATGCGAATTTTGGTGCCTTCAATAATGCCTGCCTGCCGCATTTTTTCGACACGAACGTGGATTGTGCCAGGGCTGACCCCAAAATTTTTCGCCATTTCGGCATAAGGTGTGCGAGCATCTTGAGTTAGCGCACGCAAAATTTGCTGATCGAGCAAGTCGATCTGTACTGACGTTTGATAATTTTTCTGCATTTTCTGTTCCTTTTCTGCCACTTAATAGAAATTCGCTAAAATATAGCATAATTTTTTAGATAAAATTCAATATAAAGGAAATTTCATTAAATTATCTTTGCAAATTTTGCATTTTGTATTAAATTGCGTTCATCTTTTTTCAAAGAACATTAAAACAGGTCAATTTTTATGAAAAAGTCATTTATTTTACAACAACAAGAAATCAGCTTTGTGAAGAACACCTTTACGCAAAACTTAATCGAACAGTTAGACATTATTGAAGTACAAGGTCCGATTTTGAGCGAAGTGGGCAATGGTATGCAAGATAACTTATCGGGCATTGAAAAAGCAGTGCAAGTGAACGTGAAATGTATTCCAAATGCGGTGTATGAAGTGGTTCACTCGCTGGCAAAATGGAAACGCCACACCCTTGCTCGTTTCCAATTCAAAGAAGGCGAAGGCTTGTTTGTGCATATGAAAGCCTTGCGTCCTGATGAAGATTCACTCGATCCAACTCACTCGGTGTATGTGGATCAATGGGACTGGGAGAAAGTGATCCCAGAAGGCAAACGCAATTTTGACTACTTGAAAGATACCGTGCGTTCGATCTACAAAGCAATGCGTTTGACCGAATTGGCGGTGGAGGCTCGCTTTGATATTCCGTCCATTTTGCCAAAACAAATTACCTTTGTGCATAGCGAAGATTTGGTCAAACGTTACCCAAATATGACAGGCAAAGAACGTGAAAATGCGATTTGTAAAGAATTTGGTGCGGTATTCTTAATCGGTATCGGCGGCAAATTATCCGACGGCAAACCGCACGACGGACGTGCCCCAGACTACGATGACTGGACAACGGAATCGGAAAACGGCTACAAAGGCTTAAACGGCGATATTTTGGTCTGGAACGAGCAACTTGGCACGGCGTTTGAACTCTCATCAATGGGCATTCGTGTGGACGAAAAAGCGTTACGCCTGCAAGTGTCGCTCACGGGCGATGAAGACCGCTTACAAATGGATTGGCACCAAGATTTACTCGCAGGTCGCCTGCCACTCTCTATCGGCGGAGGTATCGGGCAATCTCGTTTAGCGATGTTCCTATTACGCAAACGCCACATCGGCGAAGTGCAATCAAGCGTTTGGCCGAGAGCGATGTTAGAGGCGAACGAAAATATTCTGTAACGCTGACACAAGGTTACCTGCAAGGGGGTGAGAAAAACCGACTTTTTGCAAAAAGTCTGCGATGCTCACCCTCTTGTTCGATCGGCTTACCCACTTTTTTGTAAATCGATTTGTATTACACAATCGTTTCCGTTAAACTCCATCTCCAATTTAGTCGGGGTGCTTTGCCAAAGGCGGAGCTGAGATGATACCCGTGAACCTGATACAGCTAACACTGACGTAGGAAACTAATTATGCCAATTATAACACTACCTTTATATCTATTCTCTTTCGCCTATCCGTCTGTTCGCCCTTAATCTGTTTGCAGTAGGTGCAAAATGGCGGCGGTACAACTCTCCGATTTAACCCTTTGCTACGATGGCGTGCCGTTGTTTGAACGGTTCGATTTCGCTTTGCCTGAAAAACGCTGGACTGTGCTGTTAGGCAAATCGGGCATTGGCAAATCCACTCTATTGCGTGCTATTGCAGGCTTAGAAGATGAGGCGATCACGCACGGCAAGATCGAGCGACTCGGCACGATTGGTTATATGGCACAGCAGGATTCGTTGTTTCCGTGGTTGTCGGTGTTGGATAATGTGCAACTGGCTCATCATCTCAACGGCACAAAAAATGCGGACACCGCCGAACACGCCAAGCGGTTACTTACGTCGGTAAAAATGCAAGAGCACGCTGACAAAGCCTGCTATCAGCTTTCGGGCGGGCAACGGCAACGGGTCGCCTTGGCTCGGGTGTTGATGCAACAAGCGGATATTGTGCTAATGGACGAACCTTTTTCGGCGTTAGATGCGGTCACTCGCCGCCAACTGCAAAATCTCGCCTGTGACTTGCTCAAAGACAAAACCGTGTTATTGATCACGCACGATCCGCAAGAAGCCCTCCGTTTAGGCGATGAGATTTATATTCTGCAACATCAGCCCGTTACTCTCTCTGAAAAAATCGCCCCACAGGGCGACAAGCCACGTTTATTGAATGATCAAAATCTGTGGCAGTTACAGGAAAAATTGTTGGCGGAATTGATGTCTGACGATACTGAAGACCTAGACGGTAGGGACGAAACATTTTTCGCCCCAAGTTTCCAACGTCAGGAGAGCGAATGATGAACGTGAAAACGCTACTCAAGGTGGGATTATTAAGTCTATTGCTTATCGGCTTATGGCAAGCCGTAGTGAGCCTGTTTGCTTTACCGAATTATCTTCTGCCACCGCCTGCCAAGGTGTTCGACCAACTCGGCAACCATTACGAACTGCTGTGGCAACATAGCCAAATTACTCTACTGGAAATTTTTCTCGGCTTGGGGCTAGGCTTTGGCTTGGGATTGTTGTCTGCCCTGATTCTCTCCCTTTCTCGCCCCCTTGCAAGTTTTTTACTGCCGTTGTTGGTGATCTCACAAGCCATTCCAGTGTTTGCCATCGCCCCGCTTTTAGTGCTGTGGTTTGGCTATGGTATGGCATCGAAAATTGCGATGACGATTTTGATTATCTATTTCCCCGTCACCGCCGCTTGCTATGACGGCTTACGCCACACGCCGAAACCGTGGCTGGAATTGGCAAAAACAATGCAGATCTCCCCCCTTGCGATGTTACTCAAAGTCAAACTGCCTGCTGCTTTGCCTGCGTTGGCATCAGGGCTACGCATTGCCGTGTCTGTTGCCCCGATTGGGGCGGTGGTCGGCGAGTGGGTCGGCTCTTCCCAAGGCTTGGGCTATTTAATGCTCCACGCCAACGCCCGAATGCAAGTGGATTTAATGTTCGCTGCCTTGTTTGTGTTGGTGCTGATGGCGTTACTGCTCTATTTCAGCACCGATTATCTGTTGAGGAAATTATTGCCGTGGGTGGGGAAAATGTAAGGAAAAGGTAGGATGGGCTTTAGCCCATCATAGGTCATTATTTTTTATTGATGGGCTAAAGCCCATCCTACTCAGATTTAGGAGCATAAAATGTCAATCACTCAAACCCTAATCCAAAACGCCGAGCCATTTTGGACGGAATATGTCGAGCACGAATTTGTGCAAAAACTGGAAAACGGCACCTTGCCGTTGGCGAATTTTCAGCACTATTTGAAGCAGGATTATCTCTATTTATTGCACTACAACCGAGCGTTTGCCTTGGCGATTTACAAAGCGGACAACTTCAAGCAAATGGAGATCGCTCATCAATCCGTTGCCGCCTTGTTACACGAAATTCAACTGCATATCGGCTTTTGCAAAGAATGGGGCATTGATGAGCAAACGTTGCTTGCCACCCCCGAGTCGGCAGCGTGCGTGGCATACACTCGCTATGTGTTAGATTGCGGAATGACAGGCGGTTTGCCTGAGCTTTACGCTGCCATTGCCCCTTGTGCGATTGGCTATGCGGAAATTGGGCGGAACTTAGCCAGCCGTGGCAAAAGCCCTGCCAACAATCCCTATCAAGTCTGGATTGATATGTACGCTTCAGCAGAGTTCCAACAAGCCACTCAAGCCTTGGCAGACAACCTAGACGAACTGTGCCAAGGAGTGAACACGACACAACTTGCCAAACTTCAGCAGATTTTTAACACCGCCACCCGAATGGAAGCCGCATTTTGGCAAATGGGGTTGGATTTAAGCTAATTTCATCACACAATAGGAGAAACTATGAAAAAACTACTTACTGCAGCCTTAACGGCTGGCTTGCTGTTCAGCAGCCAAATGGCGAATGCCAAAGAAAAAATGACCTTATTGCTGGATTGGTTTGTCAATCCCGACCACGCTGCCATTATCGTTGCACAACAAAAAGGCTACTTTGCGGACAATGGCTTAGAGGTGGAGATTGTTGAGCCAGCGGATCCGTCTATGCCACCCAAATTGGTTGCCGCAGGGCAAGCGGATTTAGCGGTGGATTATCAACCACAATTACAACTTGCCGTGGCAAATGGCTTGCCGATTGTGCGTGTTGGTACTTTGGTTTCGACCCCGCTCAACACACTCACGTTTTTAGAAAGTAGTGGCATTAAGTCATTGGCGGATTTAAAAGGGAAAAAAATCGGCTATTCCGTGAGCGGATTTGAAGATGCGTTGCTGACGGCGATGCTCTCGAATGTGGGATTAAGTGTGAAAGATGTGGAAAAAGTGAACGTTAACTGGTCGCTTTCACCGTCGCTGATCAGCGGTAAAGTCGATGCCATTGTCGGCGGTTACCGCAATTTCGAGCTAAACCAACTGATGATCGAAAACCACCCAGGCAAAGCGTTCTACCCAGAAGAGCACGGCGTGCCAGTCTATGACGAGCTGATTTTAGTGGCAAAAAAAGAAGGAATGCCAACAGCGAAAATCAAGGCATTTTTAACCGCACTTGAACAAGCCACAATTTATACCCTCAACCACCCTGATGAAGCGTGGAAATTGTTTGTTTCCTACAAGCCGAAAGAGCTAGACAACGAACTCAACCGCCGTGCGTGGAAAGATACTTTACCACGTCTCACCCACCGCCCACGTGCATTAGACGAAACCCGCTACGAGCAAATGGCGGAATTTTTAAAACAGCACGGACTGACCGATAAAGTCTTGCCATTGGCGGATTATGCGGTGCAGGTGAAGTAAATGATCCAATCCCCTCCCCCGTTTACGGGGGAGGGTTAGGGTGGGGGGAAATCGGTTAAGTTTTGCAAAAAGTGGCACAAATTCACCCCCCGTTGTTGCCTTCGGCAATCCCCCCTCCCCAGCCCTCCCCCGCAAGCGGAGGAGGGAGCTTAAAATGCGTTCAGCATTTTTGGCAGAGAGAGGGCAAGCAAGCGGTGATTTCTCACTTAACTTTTGCAAATTTCCGCTTTAGCCCTCTCCCTGATTTTCGCTTCTGAACGAAGCTCAAATCTGTCCCTCTCCCGCAAGCGGACGAGGGTAAGGAATAAAATGAACATCAAATTTTTACCCAAAATCCGCACCCAAAACCCGTTAATCCACAACATCACCAACATTGTGGCGGCGAACTTTTCGGCAAATGGTTTATTGGCAATCGGAGCATCGCCGATTATGTCTGCCAGTATCGAAGAAATGGTGGAAGTACCAACGCTCAGTCAAGCTTTGGTGATCAATATCGGCACTTTAGTGGGCAAAGAAGTCGATGCAATGATATTAGCAGGGCAAACGGCGAATCAACTCGGCATTCCTGTAGTGCTTGATCCTGTGGGCGTAGGGGCGACTACCTTTCGCAAACAAACGGTTGCCACCTTATTAAGCAAAATCCAATTTACCGCCATTCGTGGCAATGCGGGCGAGTTGGCCCATTTGGCGGACGTGGCGTGGCATGCGAAAGGTGTGGACGCTGGCAGCGGCTCGGGCGATTTGAGCGAAGTGGCTCACACAGTCGCCCGAAAATACCACTGCATTGCCGTTATCAGCGGTGAAACCGACTACATCAGCGACGGCAACCGTTTAGCCAAATTGCAAAACGGCACCGCACTTTTCCCGAAAATCACCGCATCGGGTTGCTTATTAAGTGCGATTTGCGGGGCGTTTTTGGCGGTGGCGAAACCTGATGAGTATTTCGATGCGTTAGTCGAAGGTTGTTCCGCCTACGCCATTGCAGGCGAAATGGCTGCTCAATCTCTGACCCCAACCCAACACGGGCAATTTTATGTGGGCTTGCTCGACCAATTAGCAAGTATCAGCCCAGACCAAATCAATCAATATGCAAGGATTTCCTATGAGTAATATTCCTATCGCACTGACCATCGCAGGTTCGGATAACTGCGGCGGAGCAGGCTTTCAAGCCGATTTAAAAACCTTCCAAATGCAAAATGTGTTTGGAATGACGACCATCACCGCCATTCCTGTGCAGAACAGCTTGGGCGTGTACGACATTCACCCTGTGCCGTTGAATATCATTGAAGGGCAACTCAAAGCCATTGCCGATGATTACCAAGTCAATGCGTTCAAAATCGGTATGCTCGGCAACACAGAAATCATCGAATGTATCGCCAACGCCTTGAAAAAATACGATTTCGGGCGAATGGTGCTCGATCCTGTGATGTACGCCAAAGGCGGAGCGGCGTTGCTAGAGCCTGATGCAGTGGACGCTTTACGCACCTTGTTAGTGCCGAAAGCGGAAGTGATCACCCCGAATTTACCCGAAGCGGAAGCCCTAACAGGTATCCACATTGTGGACGACAAAACCGCTTGCGAAGCGGCGGAGAAACTCCGCTCAATGGGCGTACGCAATGCCGTTATCAAAGGCGGACACAGTGGCAATTCACAAAGCGACATCTGCCGTGATTGGCTGTTCACACCAACAGAAATCTTGCACTTCGACAGCCCCCGTTTCAACACTCGCCACACCCACGGCACAGGCTGCACCTTCTCCGCCTGTATCGCCGCTGAACTGGCAAAAGGGGCGGACGTGGTCGATGCGGTACGCACCGCCAAAGCCTTTATTACCGCCGCTATCAGCAATCCGCTCAACATCGGACACGGACACGGCCCGACTAATCATTGGGCATATTCGCAGTTGGGGAAATAAAAGGTAGGGTGGGATTTACCACCCATTGTGAACAAGGGGTAGCAAGTAGGATGGGCTTTAGCCCATCACATCGATGAAAAATTAAGTTGATGGGCTGAAGCCCATCCTACTCAAATATAAAAACAGGAGCAAAAATGCCACAACACTATGATGTCCGAGCCGCAATGCAGCTCTATTTTATTGCTGGCACGCAGGACGTGTCGCATTTGGCAGGGGATCCTGCGGACAATTTACTGAACGTTTTGGAGCAGGCGTTACAAAGTGGAATCACCTGCTATCAATTTCGGGAGAAAGGGGCAAAATCGTTGCAAGATCCGACCGCTTGCAAAGCCTTGGCGATCCGCTGTCGGGATCTGTGTCGCCAATATAAGGTGCCGTTTGTGATCGATGATAATGTGGATCTTGCGGTGGAAATCGGGGCGGACGGCATTCACGTGGGGCAAACGGATATGCCACCTGAAGAGGTGAAAAAACGTTGTGGCGGGCACTGTTTTGTCGGTACGTCGGTCAATACCTTGGAACAAGGCATTGCCGCCCAAGCCAATCCGTTTGTGGACTATTTTGGCACAGGCCCGATTTTCCCAACCTTTTCCAAAGAAGATCCCAAACCCGTTGTTACGCCTGATTTCGTGAGCAAAATTCGTGAGCAAGGCATCACCAAGCCGATTGTGGCGATTGGTGGCATTACCGCTGATACCGCTTCGTTATTAAGAGCAAAAGGGGCGGACGGCGTGGCGATTATTTCCGCCATCACTCGTTCGAACGATATTCCGCAGACCGTCAAGGAGCTATTGAAATGAGCAGTTTCCGCAATAATCCTCGCAAAGTGGCGGTGGCGACAATGGTCGGCACGGCGATTGAATATTTTGACAACTACATCTATGCAATGGCGGCGGTGTTGGTGTTCAATTTGCAGTTTTTCGACGCTTCTGACCCCCTTGCAAACGATATGCAAGCCTTGTCCACCTTGGCGTTAACCTTTTTCGCTCGCCCAATCGGGGCAATTTTGTTCGGGCATTTTGGCGACAAAATCGGTCGTAAAAAAACCTTGGTGGCATCACTGTTGTTGATGGGGATTTCCACCATTGCCATCGGCTTGTTGCCGACCTACGCCGAGATCGGCATTTGGGCAACGCTCTTTCTCTGCTTGTGCCGTGTTGGGCAAGGCATTGGCTTAGGGGGCGAATGGGCAGGGGCTGCCTTGGTTGCTGTGGAAAACGCCCCGAAAGAGAAACGGGCGTGGTACGGCATTTTCCCACAACTGGGGGCTCCGATTGGCTTGTTGCTGGCTAACGGTGCATTCTTTTTGGTCGGGGCGATTTTCGGACAGAAAGCCTTGGTGGAATGGGCGTGGCGGATTCCGTTTTTGTCGTCCGTGGTGTTGGTGGTGATCGGCTTATATCTGCGTGCCAAATTGCACGAAAGTGAGGTGTTTGAACAAGTGGAAAAACAGGGTAAAACCGTTGCCGTGCCATTTAAAGCGATTTTCACCGACCACTTCCGCCCTTTTTTCGTGGGAATGATGATTGCCGCCTCGGGCTATGTGTTGTTTTATATTTTGGCGGCATTCGCTCAACTTTACTGGAAAAATCCCGCCACCTTATCGGATGCAGGACATCCGCTCGGCTTGGGGCAACCCGCCAGTACTTACACCACTTTCTTGCTGATTACCTCGGTGATTTTCGGCATTTTTATCGCTCTTTCAGGCATTTACGCCAAAAAACTGGGCAGACGTAATTTGATGCTCTATTCGACCTTAGCGATGGCGATTTTCGGGCTGACCTTGCCACTCTTTTTGCACCACGGCAGCACAACCAGCGTCTTTCTGTTCGTAGCAATCGGCTTTATGATCCAAGGTCTAACCTTCGGGCCAATGGCGGTATTGTTGCCTGAAATGTTCCCCACTCAAGTGCGTTACTCGGGTGCGGCGTTGGCTTATACCGTGGCAGGCATTGTGGGCGGCAGCGTGTTTACTGTGATGTCAGTCAAAATCAACGCTCAATATGGCTTAATCGGCATTGGGCTGTATCTGACTGTGATTTCGCTGATCTCCTGTGTGGCGTTATGGGGCTTGAAAGAGACCAAACAGCTAGAATTGAGTGAGATTTAGGGTTTTTACGACGTTCGAATTTGTTTGAAAACCAACATTTCTTTTTCGTTTTTGTGATGTAGATCGCAGAAACCGATCTCAAAATCCGTTAAAGTACAGAAAATTTATTTCTTGCTTTAACGGAGAATACCAATGAAAAAACTGATCAACAATGTAGAACAGGTCTTATCTGAACAAATTGCAGGGTTAGCTCACGCACATTGTGGCTTACGTGTTAACAATGAACCGCTATATGTGGTGCGTGCTGATTCACCCGTTGCCAACAAAGTTGCCTTAATTTCAGGTGGTGGCAGCGGACACGAACCAATGCACGCAGGCTTTGTCGGCAAAGGAATGTTAGATGGGGCTTGCCCAGGGGAAATTTTCACATCACCAACGCCAGATCAAATGTATGAGTGCGGTTTAACTGTCGACAGTGGCGAAGGGGTGCTGTTGATTATCAAAAATTACACGGGCGATGTGTTGAATTTCGAAACTGCTGTCGAATTATTGCACGGCGAAGGTAAAAAAGTAGCATCCATTTTGGTGGATGATGATGTGGCGGTGAAAGACAGCCTATACACTGCGGGTCGCCGTGGTGTTGCTAACACGGTATTGATTGAAAAACTACTGGGTGCCGCCGCAGAGCAAGGGGCAGATCTCGATCAGCTGGTCGCATTAGGACATAAATTAAACAATCACGGACACTCTTTCGGCGTGGCGTTGTCGGCGTGTACCGTCCCTGCGGCGGGTAAACCCTCGTTCACACTTGCCGAAAATGAGATGGAATTTGGGGTCGGTATTCACGGAGAACCTGGGATTGAACGCCGCACCTTCAATAATTTAAATGATACGGTTGATCAAATGTTCGCCACCATTTTGGAAAATGGCGATTATCAACGCACCATTCGGGTCTGGGATCGTGACGCAGGCGATTGGCAAGAGCAAATCCAAAGTAAGACGGCATTAACTGCGGGCGATAAAGTCATTGCAATGGTCAATAATCTCGGAAGCGTGCCATTATCTGAACTTTATGGCGTATTTGGGCGTTTGCAACACAATTGCCAGCAGGCAGGAATTGAGATTGCCCGCAATATGGTCGGCTCATACTGCACATCGCTAGATATGCAAGGGGTATCGATTACCTTATTAAAAGTCGATGAGCAAGATCTCGCCCTGTTTGATGCCGCAGTGGATACTCCAGCGTTGCGGTGGTAAAGATTTGCAAAATTAGGGTAGGAAGTTATCGCTTGTTTGCCCTCTCTCTGCTTAAAATACTAAACGTATTTTAAGCTGTCTCTCTCCCGCAGGCGGGAGAGAGTACTTTTCACCTCGCCCGCTTGCGTTTGAACGTTGGCTTTGCCAACGGCTCCGAAGGAGTGAGTGAAGCGAATATTGGGACAGATGCTCGTAAACATCGTCTTTACGAGTATCAGGGAAAGGGCAATATTCTATATTATTTTAAAGGATCAACAATGACATTAACCAAAACACAGCTCATTCAATGGTTAGAGCAATCTGCTGAACAATTTAATCAACAACAACATTTTTTAACGGAACTGGATACCGCCATTGGCGATGCTGACCACGGATTGAATATGCAACGGGGTTTTAGCAAAGTCGTGGAAAAACTGCCAAGCTGTGCGGAAAAAGATATTGGCACCATTTTAAAAACCACAGGAATGACCTTACTGTCTAGCGTTGGTGGGGCGAGTGGCCCACTCTTTGGCACGCTATTTATGAAAATGGCACAACCTGTGGCAGGCAAGGAGAGCCTGAGTTTGGCGGAGTTCACTCAAGCCTTGCAAGAAGGTGTGGCAGGCGTGGTGAGCCGTGGCAAAGCCGAATTGGGCGATAAAACAATGTGTGATGTTTGGCTGCCTGTATTAGAGACATTACAAACTCAAACGGATCTCGCCATTGCCTTGCGAGCTGCCGCCACCACCGCAGAGCAAGCGGCGGCCAACACGGTACCACTGCAAGCGAAAAAAGGGCGAGCCAGTTATTTGGGCGAGCGTAGCATTGGACATCAAGATCCTGGGGCGACATCGGCAATGTTACTGATCCAAACTCTCCATCAAGTGGTGAATGGCAATGGTTAATCTAATCCTAGTGTCTCACAGCTATCAGCTGGGGTGTGGCGTGGCAGAGCTGGCTGAACAGATGAATAATGGTTGCCAAATTGCCGTGGCAGCGGGAATGTCGGAACCTGAAAATGCCATTGGTACCGATGCGGTCAAAATTATGATAGCAATCGAAGAAGTGTATAGCGATGATGGTGTGCTGATTTTAATGGATCTTGGCAGTGCCATTTTAAGTGCGGAGACCGCATTAGATCTGATCGACCCTGAAATGGCGGCAAAGGTCAAACTCTGTGCGGCTCCGTTGGTGGAAGGGGCATTAGCGGCAGTGGTCAGTGCATCAACAGGAGCCGATCTCGCCACTGTTGCTTATGAAGCTGAATCTGCGTTAACTGCCAAACAGAGCCAGCTTGGACAAACATCGCAAGGGGGGGAGAAAGCCGACGATTCTGCCAATCGCCCACCCGCCGATGCGTTGCATTTTGCCTGGACGGTGCAAAATCCACACGGCTTACACGCTCGCCCCACCGCAAAAGTGATCGAAACCTTATCGCCATTCCAATCGCAGATCTGGCTTGAAAAAAACGGTACCTACGCCGATGCCAAACGCTACAATGCCCTGATCCAACTGGGCGTACGTCAACACGATGTGATCCATTTTTATCTCTCTGGAGCAGATGCCAAATTAGCGTTGCAAGCAGTACAAACCTTAGCAGAAGGGCATTTTGGCGAGTCGATTGAACACACTCACGGCTCAACTCAAATCGTACAAGGTATCGCAGTCCGAGCGGAAACGAGTGAAGGACAAGCGGTGACTTTCCGTCAACAATTTACCTTGGCACAGTTTCCAACCGAACCGCTTGGCGATCTTGCCGAAAAGCAACAACAATTACAACACGCCATTCGTATCACTCAGCAACAGCTGGCAGAATTGGTCGCCTTGCCCGAACTCAACGACAGCTTTTCAGGGCTATTCCAAGCCCATCAAATGCTGCTTGACGAACTGGCAGACGAACTGCTTGGCGAGCTTTCCCAACAGTCGGTCGGCGAAGCCTGCTGGCAACTGTTTGAGACAATGAAACAGAGTTACCAATGCCTTGATGATCCGTATTTACAAGCACGCACGTTGGATTTAGATGACCTGCGTCATCGCCTATTGCACAATGTTTACGGCTTACCAATACAGCAACCAGAACTCAGCAAAAATGCGATTTTGATCGCCGATGAGCTGTATCCATCCACCTTGGCACAACTGCTCACCCAGCGTTTTCAAGGCATCTGCTTGCAACAAGGCAACCGCTTCTCACACACCGCATTACTGGCTCAATCCGCCAATATTCCACTCTTGATTGAATGTGGCGAATCACTCAAACAATTTGCGTTGGGTGATAAGGTGCAGGTAGATTGGCTGCGGGGGGAGATTTTCCTGTTGTGCTCCTGATGGTAGAGCCATTTTTTGCTACGTTACTCTGCCCTATTTGGTTGTCAGTACGTTCAAATCTCTGTATAATTTCCACCCTTTACATATGTGAATTTGACAACTTTTGGAGTAGAAAATGGCTCGCGTTACTGTTCAAGATGCCGTAGATAAAATTGGCAACCGCTTTGATTTAATTTTAACGGCTGCGCGCCGTGCAAGACAATTACAACTTCATACTCGTGAGCCATTAGTGGCTGAAGAAGATGATAAGCCAACAGTGATTGCATTGCGTGAAATTGAGGAAGGATTAATCAATAACCAGATTATGGATCAGCAAGAAAACATTGATGCGCTTCGTCAAGAAATTGCCGAGAAAGAAGCCATTTCATTCTTAGCTGATATTCAAGCCAACGCATAAGTTTCGGTAAGGGCAATTCAGTTGCAAGGGGTCGAGAAATGACGAGATTTTGCAAATTGAATTGCCTTTTTTGTTTATAGAAACGCAGTAATAAGCTATCGCAGGAGGAAGCAGATGAAATATTTTGAATGTCTTGATACGCTCATTCAAGGCTATTTGCCCACCGAGCAGATAGACTTAGTAAAACGTGCGTTTTTGGTGGCACAAGACGCCCATGAAGGGCAGTTCCGTTCAAGTGGTGAACCGTACATTACGCACCCTGTTGCCGTGGCATGCATTATTGCTAAGATGCAGCTTGATCATGAAGCGGTGATGGCTGCTTTGCTACACGATGTGATTGAGGATACGCCTTATACGCAGGCACAGCTTGCCGCAGAGTTTGGGCAAGCGACAGCAGAGATCGTGCAAGGTGTGTCGAAATTAGATAAGCTGAAATTTCGCACACGCCAAGAAGCGGAAGCGGAAAACTTCCGTAAAATGATTTTGGCGATGACTAAAGATGTGCGAGTGGTGCTCATTAAATTGGCAGACCGTACGCATAATATGCAAACTTTGGGGTCGCTACGACCAGATAAGCGTAAGCGAATTGCTAAAGAAACCCTTGAAATCTATGTTCCACTGGCTCACCGCTTGGGAATGGAGTCGATCAAAAATGAGCTTGAAGATCTCTGCTTTGCTGCAATGTATCCGTTTCGTTATCCAACATTTAAACGTTTAGTTGAAACAGCACGGGGCAATTTACAGCACCTCATTTTGAAGATTACTAATGATATTACGGCACGTTTGAATACGGTCGGCATTCGTTGCCGTGTGTATGGCAAAGAGCGACCACTTTATTATTTGTATCAAAAGAAACGCGAAAAAGCACAAAACTTCAATTCCATTTTAGATATTTACTCTTTCCGTGTGGTCGTTGATTGTGTGGATACTTGCTATCGTGTGCTTGGGCAAATGCACAGCTTATATAAGCCCCGCCCTTTCCAAGTGAAAGATTACATTGCGGTACCAAAAACAAATGGTTATCAATCCCTTCATACTTCAATGATTGGGCCAAAAGGTGTACCTGTTGATGTGTTGATTCGCACCGAGGAGATGGATCAGATGGCACGCTTTGGCGTAGCTGCTCATTGGGGCTATAAAGATCAAGCGAGTACTAGTGTCCAGCTTCGTACTCAGCAATGGTTAAAAAGTATTGTTGAAATGCAGCAAAGTGCGGGTAACTCTGCTGAGTTTATTGAGAATGTCAAATCGGATCTGTTTTCAAGCGATATTTATGTATTCACACCGAAAGGCAAAATTGTGCAACTCCCTGCCAATGCGACAGCAGTCGACTTTGCTTATGCAGTGCATACTGATGTGGGCGATCGTTGTATCGGAGCGATTGTTGATCAAAATCCATACCCTCTTTCTCGCCCCTTGCAATCGGGGCAAACGATTGAAATTCAAACTGCAGACAGTGTGCGTTTAAATGCTTTGTGGCTCAATTTTGTCGTGACTTCACGAGCTCGCTCTCGCATTCGCCAAACGTTGAAACAGCAAGAGCGATCTGATGCGATATTACTCGGCAAGCGTCAGTTGCTGCTTTCTTTGAATTTGCAAAATCTCGAGCAAATTGACCCCCTTGCGGTGAAGGCATTATTGGCAGAATTGAAATTATCGACCTTAGAGGAGCTACTCGCTGAAATTGGCTTAGGCAACCAAATGAGTGGGGTTGTTGCTCAACGCCTATCTGGGGAGAAATTGCAAATTGATACCGATGGTCAGCCAGAGAATAATCAGCCTTTAAGTATTCAAGGTGTTGAAAGCCGTTTAATTGGCTTTGCCAAGTGCTGTCTGCCTGTTCCTGGAGATGACATTATCGCTCATATCAGTTCGGGTAAAGGATTAACCATACACAATGTTAATTGCGTGAATGTGCAAGATCATCTGCATGAAACACGTCATTATATGCCTGTGAGCTGGGAAATTGCTAAAGACAAAGTTGCTGAATTTGAAGCGGAAATCTATGTGGATATTCTCAACCAGCAGGGGGTATTGGCAGATATTACGCGTATGGTGGCAAAGCTAGGTAGTAATATTCTTAGCATTCATAGCGAAGCCCGTGCTGGTGGCGTATATCAGGTGAAAATGTTGATTAGTGTGACGGACAAATCCCATTTAAATGAGATTCTTAACAAACTACGCTATTTAACGGGTGTGGTGCAAGCGGTGCGAGCCTGAGTTAAGGTCACATGAGCGAACAACTTTTAGACGGTGTGTCACTCACAGCATTATCGGGCGTGGGGGCGGCGATTGCGGAAAAATTGAGCCGAATTGGCATCAACAACGTGCAGGATCTGCTGTTTCATCTGCCGTTACGCTATGAAGATCGCACTCGCATTACACCGATTATTGATGTTCGCCCCGAATCGCACGCCACCATTGAAGGCATTGTGCAGCTGACCGAAGTGCAATTCGGCAGGCGACCGATTTTAAGCACGGTACTGTCAGACGGCACGAGTAAAATCACGCTGAAGTTCTTTAATTTCAATGCAGGAATGAAAAACAGCCTTGCCGTTGGCACACGGGTGAAAGCCTTTGGCGAAGTCAAACGTGGGCGGTTTATGGCAGAAATTCATCACCCTGAATATCAAATTATTCGTGGCAACGAACCGCTTGTGTTGGCGGAGACGCTCACGCCGATTTATCCGACTACCGAAGGTTTGAAACAGGCATCACTGCGTAAATTGACCGACCAAGCCCTTGCCTTGCTCGACAAAGTCCAAGTGGCAGAACTCTTGCCCGATCAATTCAATCCGCACCAATACAGTTTGAAGCAAGCGTTGCAACTGCTGCATCGCCCACCGCCGAGTGTGTCCGCTGAACAGCTCGACAAGGGGGAACATCCTGCCCAAAAACGGTTAATTTTTGAAGAACTATTGGCTCACAATTTGGCAATGCAACAAGTACGATTAGGCATTCAGCAACATTTTGCCGAGCCGTTACGTTATCAAACGGATTTAAAAGCCCGATTTTTAGCCAGTTTGCCGTTTCAGCCGACCAACGCTCAACAACGTGTCACACTCGATATTGAGCAAGATTTAGCCAAACCGCACCCAATGATGCGATTGGTGCAAGGCGATGTCGGTTCAGGCAAAACCTTGGTGGCGGCGTTGGCGGCGTTGTTGGCGATTGATAACGGCAAACAAGTGGCGTTAATGGCACCGACCGAAATTCTCGCCGAACAGCACGCCAACAATTTTGCCAACTGGCTTGCCCCGTTTGGGATTGAAGTCGGTTGGCTGGCAGGCAAAGTGAAAGGCAAGGCTCGCACCGCACAGCTCGAAGCAATCAAAAATGGCGAGGTGCAGATGATTATCGGCACGCACGCCCTGTTTCAAGATCAAGTGGAATTTGCCGACTTGGCGTTGGTGATCATCGATGAACAGCACCGTTTTGGCGTGCATCAACGCCTGACGTTGCGAGAAAAAGGGGCGAAGGGCGAGGTCTATCCGCACCAATTGATTATGACCGCCACGCCGATTCCCCGCACGCTTGCGATGACCGTTTATGCCGATCTCGACACCTCCATCATTGACGAATTACCCCCAGGGCGAACGCCGATCACGACCGTGGCGATTGCCGATGATCGCCGTGATGAAATCGTCCGCCGTGTCTATTCCGCCTGCAAAAACGAACAACGCCAAGCCTATTGGGTTTGTACCTTGATTGATGAAAGCGAAGTGTTGGAAGCCCAAGCCGCTGCCGCCACTGCCGAAGATCTGCAACGAGCGTTGCCGGATTTACGCATTGGCTTGGTACACGGGCGAATGAAACCGCAAGAAAAACAAGCAATTATGGCGGAATTCAAAGCAGGCAATTTAGATTTGCTGGTGGCGACCACGGTGATCGAAGTCGGTGTGGACGTGCCGAATGCCAGTTTGATGATCATCGAAAATTCCGAACGGCTTGGCTTGGCACAGCTGCACCAACTACGTGGACGTGTGGGGCGTGGTGCCACCGCTTCTCATTGCGTGCTGATGTACAAAGCCCCACTCGGCAAAATTTCGCAAAAACGGCTGGCGGTGTTGCGAGATAGCCAAGACGGCTTTGTGATTGCCGAAAAAGATCTGGAAATTCGCGGCCCTGGCGAAGTGCTCGGCACTAAGCAGACAGGTATGGCGGAGTTCAAAATCGCCAATTTAATGCGGGATCGCAAAATGATCCCAATGGTGCAACATTACGCCAGAATGCTTATCGTACAACAACCTATCATTGCCGAGCTGTTGATCAAACGTTGGCTTGACCAAAAAACTTTATACAGCAATGCGTAACAAGGGGGTAAGAAAAATGGAGATTTTGCAAATGAGCGAGTTGTGGCATTACCGCCAACTGCTCAAGCAGGGAACATGGCAAACCGATCCGCAACACCTGCCGACAGAGGTTGCAGATTGGCTTTTAGATACAGCATCGCTTACCCAAAAATTACAACAAATTTGTCAACAACTCACCGTGCAAGTCACCGCAGAAATGTGGCAGACGGACGACAATTCACTGCTTTCTTGTTCATCATTTAGCAATGTTTGGGTGCGAGAGGTTTGCCTGTATTGTGATAATCACCCTTGCATTTTTGCTCAAACGATTTTGCCCGAAGAAACGATCGAACACGTGGCACAAGAGGTACTGACCTTGGGCGACACGCCAATCGGCTTATGGCTATTTCCGCAAAATCCCACTCGGCTTAGTTTAGAGTGGACGCAAGATCACACTACAGGTTTGTACGCACGCCGTTCCTTATTATCACTGCACGGTTACCCCTTGGTGATTTATGAACTGTTTTTACCCGATTTTCCGTTTGCATCTTGAGAGAATATGACACCCACGATTTTGCTTTACGACTCTGGTATGGGCGGTTTGACCATTTACGATGCCATTCGCCAAAGTTTGCCTAACGCCCACTATTTATATTGCTTCGATAATGCCTATTTTCCCTATTCAGAAAAATCCGAAGCGGTGTTGATTGAGCGTGCCGAGAAGATTTTGCAAAAAGTCGCGGATGCTTACCTCCTTGATCTCGTGGTAGTCGCGTGCAATACCGCTAGCACTGTGGTGTTACCTGCACTGCGTGCTAAATTTTCGTTCCCGATTGTCGGCACGGTACCGGCCATTAAACCCGCTGCGGCAATCTCAGAAAGCAAAACCATTGGTCTGCTGGCGACTAAAGGGACGGTCGCTCGCCCATATGTAGCGGATTTAATCGCACAATATGCCAGCAATTGCATCGTGGAGAAAATTGGCACGACCGATCTCGTCGAAATTGTCGAACAAAAACAGAAGACGGGCGAGGTGGATATGGCTCGTTTACAGCAGATTATCGCAGATTGGCAAAACCATCCAACGCTTGATACCGTGATTTTAGGCTGCACGCATTTCCCACTGGTGAAAACCGAATTGCAACAATTGTTACCGAATGTGAAGTTTTTCATTGACCCAGGATACGGTATTGCTAAACGGGTGCAGCAACTCTTGCCGAATTATGATACAAGTGGTTCAGCAGCTGCGCAAAATATCATCTTCTGCACAAAGCCTTTTACGCCTTGGACAGGATTTCAGCAATTACTGGATCGCTGGGGATTTGCTGAATTACGTATATTGATTTGGTAATGGTTTGGCAAAAAGTGTGATTTTCTCACCCCCTTGCAAACGAAAATGGCTGACTTTGCTTGCTAAACTCGCCTCATAAAAATAAAATAATGGCGTTTATTTTTAAATCTACTTGACCCTTAAAAAGGACATTATAATGCTTAACGCACGCACGCACGCACGCACGCACGCACGCACCTAATCTAAATTTCCACTCTTTTTTAACTTGCGGGAGTTCCTCCCATGCAAGTTAAGTCCAAACAACGCGTCGCCGATTTTGGCGAAGTATACACCAACGAGCGGGAAGTCAAGGCGATGCTCGATTTGGTGGCAGATCAAGCAAGCAATCCCGAAAAAACCTTTCTCGAACCCGCTTGTGGTACGGGCAATTTCCTTGCGGCGATTTTAGCCCGTAAGCTCAATGCCGTTGCCGACAAACACAAAAAAATTCAACACCATTACGAACGCAATGCGGTGCTTGCCGTCAGCAGTCTGTACGGCATTGAATTGTTGGCGGATAACGTGGCGGAATGCCGCAAGCGTCTTTCTCATCAATTTGCCGAACATTATCAACAGCGTTATCCCAAGAGTTACAAGGCAGAATGCTGCCAGTCGGTGGATTTCATCTTAAGTAAAAATATCCTGTGTGGCGATGCTCTTTCGCTCAAAACAGCCGATAACCGAGACATTGTGTTTACCGAATGGAAAATGATCGGCAATCAATTCAAACAGCGTGATTTTATCTATCGGGACTTAGTGGAAAACCTCAGCGATCTCCCGCTCTTTTCCGACCAAGGCGAACAAGCCTTTATCCCACAACCGATCAAAGACGATTATCCCCTCACCCATTTCTTGGAGCTTGGCAATGACTGATCTCTCTGCTCTCAATTACAACCCTGATGTATTAAGTTGTTTGGCAAATTTATCCAATGATGAAGTATTTACACCGCCGACTATTGTCAATCAAATGCTCGACCGCCTGCCCGAAAGTTTATGGAGCAACCCGAATGCCACGTTTCTCGATCCCGTCTGCAAGTCGGGCGTGTTTTTGCGGGAGATTGCCAAGCGGTTGATTCAAGGCTTGGAAACGCAAATTCCCGATTTGCAGGCACGCATCAACCATATTTTCAGCCGGCAACTTTACGGCATCGCAATTACCGAACTCACCGCCTTGCTCTCTCGCCGCAGTTTGTACTGTTCTAAAAAAGCCAATGGTGACAACTCGGTGTGTACGGTGTTTGATGATGAACAAGGGAACGTTCGTTATCAAAGAATTGAACACCATTGGGAAAATGGAAGATGTACAGAGTGTGGGGCTAATCAGGCTGAATTAGATCGCGGAGAGCATTTAGAAAGCCATGCTTATGCGTTTATCCACAGAAGTCAGTTAAATACAGTATTGGACGTAGAAAAAATGAAATTTGATGTGATTATTGGTAATCCACCTTATCAATTAGGTGTCGGAAATAGCGGCGGAAATAGTTCAAAAGCCAAGGCGATTTATCATCAATTTATTCAACAGGCGATCAATTTAGAACCCGACCATATTGTAATGATTACACCAAGTCGTTGGATGACAAGACAAACAGAAGGTATTCCTGATAGTTGGATTGATGAAATGCTTAGTTCTAACAAGTTTGTCGAAATTCACGATTTTTTAAGTGCAGAAGCTATTTTTTCAGGAACACCACCAAAAGGGGGTGTTAATTATTTTCTTTGGAATAAGAATCATAATGGAAAATGCGATTATTACCTTTATCAGACAGCAGATGATAAAGAACCATATTATGAATCAAGATATCTAAACTCTATGGGGGTGGTGATTAGAGATCCTTTAGCAAATAATATACTGTCTAGAATAGAAGAAATAGATATGAATTATATTAAAGAGAATAGTTTTAGCTTTTTAGTTAGCCCAAAGGATTTCTTCACAACAAAAGAGAGCTTAACTTCATCTTGGAAAGGTTTTTCCGAAGTTAAAACTATCACACAAGATGTTAAATATTATTATAGCCATTCAGGAAAACGTGATTTTGGCTGGGTTGCAGAAAACCAAGTGCATAAAAATATTCTATCAAAAAATAATCATAAGGTCTTTATTCCTGCTGCAGGTGGAACGGGAAATGATACGCAGATTTTGGGATATCCATTCTATGGAGAACCTAATAGTGTTTGCTCTCAAACGTATTTAGTGATTGGTTATGATCCAGAGAAACATAATTTTTCAAAAGAAGAATGTTTAAATATGATTTCTTATATTAAAACTAAGTTTTTCAGATATTTAGTTTCTATTAAGAAGAAAACCCAGAATGGTCCACGTGGTGTATATGAATTCGTCCCAATCCAAGATTTTTCCAAACCTTGGACAGATGAAGAGCTTTATCAGAAATATAATTTAAGCCAAGAGGAAATTGAGTTTATCGAAAAAATGGTACGACCGATGGAGATTGAGAATGTGTAATCATCAAAATCATAATGGCAAAAGAATTAAAGAAATCGATCTGAGAAAATCTTTTCTTGAGCAAGATTTCCAAACGGAAGATTGTGAAAATAAAAAGTTTGTGCCTTTTAAATGTTTAAGAATAAACACAGTAGAACAATTATATTTTTTATTTAAAGAAATGTTCTCTCAAGAAAAAGAAAGCCAATTTTTATATAGAGGGCAATCTAATGCCGATTGGTTTTTAGATTGCACTTTGGAGAGAGAAGTGGAGAAATATAGTATCCCTATTTGTACTCAAGAGATAGAAAAGAAAGTTTTTCACAATTTTAAGATGAATTTAAGGGGAAAATTAACCGATCAATCTTTATTAAAGATTACACATATAGACGATGAAAGAGAGCTATGGGCAATAGGTCGGCATTATGATTTAAAAACTCCTTTAATGGATTGGTCTTCGTCGTTATATGTAGCACTCTTTATGGCATTTTCTGAAACAAAAGAAAACAATGAAATTAGTGATTATAGTGCGGTATTTATTGTAAATAGTAAATTTTTTCCTGAATGTAGCACATTTTCTAATCGTTATTGGTTTACTCCAACAACGGATTACTATGGGCGAATTACTGCTCAAAAAGGTTTTTTAAGTCATTATTCCATTAGAGAACATATAAAAGAGAAATTAAATCAAGGTTACCTTTGTGCGTTTAAAATTTATATAAAAAGTGATTTGAGAAATGAGATTTTAGCCTATTTAAAACATATTGGTATTGAATACACTACGATGTATCCAGATTTGTTAGGTGCGGTCAAGTTTGCTAATAATGAATTAAAAGAGTATTTAATTAAACGTACGCCTAGCAATAAGTAACAACGGGGGCTGAAAATCCCTACTTTTTGCAAAATATTGCTCGCAAGCGGTCAGATCTTGCTCAAAATCTGCAAAACCATTACCGTTAATCAAAGAGAAATAGAATGAACCAACAATAGCCTAGCGGAGAATGTCAATGTGTAAGTGTTTATCACCTGATGAACGTCTGTTTCAGTTCGATGATAAAGAGCGGTTAGAACAGCGTATCAAACAGCTTGAAGAGAAATGGAACGGCAACAAACGCTTTCCCTGTGGTATCTGTGGTGCGATGTGGTATGGCACACCTGTGGTTGGGGATAATTCACACAGTCGCATTAAGTGGCGTTATGGGGTGGAGTTCGAGGTAGAGTTCCATCGAGTAACCACTGATGGTGAGACTGAGTATGATGATTTTTATCGCAATATGGCAATCATTGCGAATGATTATTTAGGTAGCGTAACGAAGTGGGGTCACGGCGGTATTACGGAAGATCACTCACTAGATCGTGGGTTTGAGATTATTTTACCAGCGATGAGTATTACGAAGTCTACTAACATTATCCAGAGTATTTTGCTTGACTACCACATTCGTAAGTACCTACGTCACAGTGGCAATGCGTCAATGCACGTTACGGTAGACCCGTTTGACACCATTAAGCAACAGAAAGCCTTTCACAATTTTTGGGATCACCCTGACTTTTATGATGACTTTAAGGGCATCACCTGTCGGGATGAGAACGGATATTGTAGACGACGTAAGGCAAGGCGTAATTGGCGAGGGGCAGATGGGTTTATGAAACCCGATACACTTCAGACCCATTACCACCGTTGTAATGTTCGTAAGAACGGGGCGATGGAAGTGCGGGTGTTCCAAGCTGTGTATGATGTTGATCAGATAACCAAACAGCTTATGTTGGTGGATCAGGTAAACAAGCTAGTTCGCAAAGGTGTAAAAGATTACGAAGAGATTAAAAATATCGTGCAGATGAAAATGTCTGTTTGATGACGTAACGTGTGTCAAATGGTATGGAGCAATATGATTAAACAAGTTAAATATTATGATGGGCTAATTTTAAACTTAAGCGGCGTGATGGCTAACCTACAATATACGGAAAAATGCGAGTGGTTGGTACGCTGTGAGGCTGAGTCTGTTCGTAAGTTGTGGTCATTTGATAAAAATGTCCCAGTTATTCACGAGATGTTAGTTGATCGTGCAGAGCAATTAGTGCAACTGGCTAAGCAATCTAAGAAGGCAAGCAAGATAAAAGCCGTTTGGATTAGACCGATGAAATCCGCTCCTTTCTTTTATGCTTACGTCGAAGATGCCTTTTTGAGCAATGGGTTTGATGTGGTGATACCAGTAGAAGAATTCGATCCGACCGTAAAAGGGCATCATAAATTTCGAGTGGACGGTTGGTGGGTCATTCCACCATTTACTGACACAAGGGGGGGAGAAATCCCGACTTTCTGCAAAACGCCAGCTGCAAGCGGTCAGATTTGAAGAAAAATCTGCAACACTATAATCAATCGAAGAGAAACACTATGAACCAACAATCCCCTACTATCACCCCGAAAGTGCATTTTGAAGAATTTATCCCACCGAAAATCTATGCCTATTCTGACCGTCGTTTTCAGAGGTGCTTAAAAATTGGCTATACCACTCGCAAAAAAGCCGAAGAGCGGGTGCGTGAGCAGTATCCGACCCAAATGCCTGAACAGACGTGGAAAATCGAGCTGGAAGAGTTTGCGATGCGAGATGATGGTTCGCTGTTTAAAGATTTTGACGTGCATCGGGTGCTGAAAAAACACGGTGTGGAAAAGGTGAACGGTGAGTGGTATCGTTGTGATTTAGAGGCGGTGAAAGCAGCGTTGTTGGAAGTGAAAACAGGTAAGGCAAATCCCCAAAAACGCACGTTATCATTCGGTATGCGGCCTGAACAAGCAGCAGCGGTGGAAAAAACCGTAGCGTATTTTGAGAGTTTTAAACAGGAAAACCGTGAAAAAGAACCGCACTTTTTATGGAACGCTAAAATGCGGTTTGGTAAAACCTTTGCCACTTATCAATTGGCAAAACGAATGGGCTGGAAAAAGGTGCTGATTTTAACCTTTAAACCTGCGGTGCAAGATGCGTGGCAGGAAGATTTGCAAAATCACGCCGATTTTGAAGGCTGGCAATTTGTCGCAAAAGGCGGACTAAGTTATGACGCGGTGGATTTTCATTCGCCTGTGGTCTGTTTTGGTTCATTTCAGGATTATTTGGGCAAAACCAAAGCAGGTGGTTACAAGCCGAAAAATGAGTGGGTGCACAGCACCAATTGGGATTGCGTGGTGTTTGATGAATATCACTACGGGGCGTGGAGAGAAAATGCCAAAGATTTATTTGAAGGAGAGGACGATAAAAAAGAGCAACATTTTGCCGAAAGTGAAGCGTTGAAAACCTTCGATGAAAATTTATTACCGATTACCACTAATCACTATTTGTATTTATCTGGCACACCATTTCGGGCGATTGCATCGGGCGAATTTATTGAAGAGCAGATTTTTAACTGGACGTATTCGGACGAGCAAAAAGCCAAAGCAGATTGGCAAGATAAGCAAGGTAAAAATCCATATTTGGCTTTGCCGAAAATGGTGATGATGACCTATCAATTACCTGATAGCATTCGTGATGTGGCACGCAAGGGCGAATTTAACGAATTTGATTTGAATTTGTTTTTTGAAGCCAAAGGCAGCGGCAAAAATGCCCGTTTTACCTATCAAGAAGAGGTGCAAAAGTGGTTGGATTTTATTCAAAATAAATTGCCTGAAATGACGCTCGATACGCTCAAACTTCGGGCGGAAAAACCGCCGATGCCGTTTTCCGATGTGAATTTATTGGGGCATTTATTGCATACATTTTGGTTTTTGCCGAATGTAGCGAGTTGCTATGCGATGGCAAATTTATTGGCACAAAAGCAGAACCAATTTTTCCATCAGTATGAAATTATTGTAGCGGCTGGCACACAAGCAGGTATTGGGTTGGAGGCATTGCCCCCTGTGCAAAAAGCGATGACCAACAATCCGCTTGCCAGCAAAACCATTACGCTTTCTTGCGGCAAACTGACCACAGGTGTATCGGTGCCACCTTGGACAGGCATTTTGATGCTCCGCAACGCCTCTAGCCCTGAAACTTATTTCCAAGCGGCATTCCGTGTGCAAACGCCTTGGGTGTTGCGAGGTTACGATGATAATGATCCAAATAATGAAGAGATCATTAAACAACAATGTTATGTATTCGATTTCGCCCCTGATCGTGCATTACGCCAAATTTCCGAATACAGTTGTCGATTAGACACCACGCACACTAGCCCAGAACAGAAAGTGGCGGAGTTTATCCATTTTTTACCTGTGTTGGCGTATGATGGCAGTTCAATGAAACAAATTGATGCCGCTGGAGTGTTAGATATGGCAATGAGCGGTACAACGGCAACCTTATTAGCTCGCCGTTGGGAAAGTGCCTTACTGGTGAATGTGGATAATGCCACTTTGGACAGAATTCGCCAAAACGATCAAGCAATGAAAGCCTTGATGAGCATTGAGGGATTTCGTTCGTTAAATCAAGATATTGAAACTATCATCAATAAATCCGAAGCTGTGCAAAAAGCCAAAAAAGAAAAAGGCGACGATTTGAGTGCGAAAGAGAAAAAGGAGCTGACCGAACAGGAAAAAGAATACAAATCCCTGAGGAAACAAATCCAAGAAAAGCTGATCAAATTCGCTACCCGCATTCCCGTGTTTATGTATTTAACTGACTACCGTGAGCATTGCTTGCGAGATGTGATTACGCAACTTGAGCCGAGGCTATTCCAAAAAGTAACCGGGCTAACGCAAAAGGATTTTGAGTTGCTGGTGAATTTAAATGTATTTAATGAAGCGTTGATGAATGATGCAGTGTATAAATTCAAACGTTACGAGGATTCCAGCTTAATCTATGCGGGGATCGATAAGCGAAGTGATTACATTGGCTTATATAGTACCAAGATCTCACGAGAAGACAGCAAACGAATGAGAGGGTTGTAGCGAAAAATCAGCAAGATCTGATGGTTTATTGCTAAGATCGTTTTAAAAATAATCAAGCGATCACTTTTTTCAAATTTTTTGCAAAAACCACTTGCAAGGCTTAAATTTTTCCCTATAATGCACGGCACACAACGACGCACTGTTGTGAAGTAGTTTGAAATACAGTGCGTCGTTCTTTT
>JAUMYT010000031.1 GCA_030528525.1 Pasteurellaceae bacterium | reverse complement strand
TAAGTGGTGTTACCAGTGTTCAAATCTGGGAAGACGAACACCGTCGCTTTACCTGCTACCGGTGAGTTTGGTGCTTTTGAGCGAGCCACATCTTCCATAATCGCCGCATCGTATTGTAATGGGCCGTCAATGATCAGATCTGGACGTTTTTCTTTGGCAAGGCGAGTCGCTTCTGCCACTTTTTCTACGTCTGCCCCTGCACCTGATGTGCCTGTGGAGTAGGAGATCATCGCCACACGAGGTTCAATACCGAAGGATTTCGCTGAATCCGCCGATTGAATCGCAATTTCGGCTAACTGTTCTGCCGTTGGATCAGGGTTCACCGCACAGTCACCGTACACTAACACTTGGTCTGGCAATAACATAAAGAAGATGGATGAAACGATGGAGCTACCTGGAGCTGTTTTGATGATCTGCATCGGTGGGCGAATGGTGTTCGCTGTGGTGTGAACCGCACCAGAGACCAAACCGTCCACTTCGTTGGCTTCTAACATCATTGTGCCAAGCACCACGTTGTCTTGTAATTGCTCACGAGCCACGACTTCGGTCATCCCTTTGTTTTTACGCAATTCCACTAAGCGATCTACATAGTTATCACGCACGCTGACAGGATCGATAATGGTAATGCCTTTGCCAAGTTGTACGCCTTGGGCTTCGGCAACACGTTGTACTTCATCAGGGTTGGCAAGCAAGATACATTCCGCAATACCACGTTCCGCACATAAGCTGGCGGCTTTCACGGTGCGTGGCTCATCGCCTTCTGGCAACACAATACGTTTTTTCGCTGCACGAGCAAATTCGGTTAATTGATAACGGAAAGCAGCAGGGGAGAGGCGTCTGGCACGCACGGCTCCTTTAGAGATTTCATCAATGAATTGACAGTCTAATTGTTCAGACACATAGTGTTTGATTGCCGCAATACGCTCTTTGTCATCCACAGGCACTTCAAGGCTGAAACTTTGGAGGCTTAATGAAGTTTGCCACGTGTTGCCTTCACTGCGGAAAATCGGCAAGCCTGTTTCAAAGGCACGTTGGCATAATTTGGCGATTTGTGAGTCGATTTTATAACCGCCAGTCAATAAAATTGCCCCGAGTTCTACGCCATTCATCGCGGCAAGCGCGGCTGCCACTAACACATCTGGGCGGTCTGCCGATGTCACGAGTAAGCTACCTGCTTTGAAGTGATCAACCATATTTGGCAGACTTCTGGCACAGAAGGTGACACTACGAATACGGCGACACTGGATTTCGCCTTCGTTGATAATTGCGGCTTGTAAATGTTTGGCTAAATCAATCGCACGAGTCGCAATTAAATCCGCATTCCAAGGAATGCACGCTAGCAATTTGATCGGACTTTGACTGAATAAGCGTTCCACTTCTTGCGTATTGTTGGCACTGTGATGGAACGAATCGAAAATTTCGGTCAGATCTGGGCGAGTTCTGCCACTTTCGTCTACAGGTGCGTTGAATTTATTGATGATCACACCAAGTAAGTTTGGATTGCTACGTCCACCAAATTCTGATGCGACCGCTTCAATACGCTCTTTTAATTCCGCTGGTTTGTCCGCACCAGGGGCAGAAACGAGCACGATTTCCGCATCTAAGGCTTGTGCCATATCGTAGTTGATACTGTTCGCATAGGAATTTTTACGGGTTGGGATTAAGCCTTCAACAATCACAATTTCGCAATTTTTGGCAAGTTGTTGATGGCGTTCTACGATTTTTTCGAGCAAGACATCCGATTGATTTTTGGCAATTAAGCTTTCTGCCGTACTTAACATAAAGGGTTCACCCGTTTCGGTAGATTGCTCTGAACGAATGATACAGGTTGAGCGATCTAAGGCATCTTCGCCGCTGATCGGCTGTGCAATCGGTTTTAAGAAACCAACTTTCGCCCCTTTTTGTTCAAGGGCGTGTACCAAACCAAGGCTGACGCTGGTTAAGCCCACGCCAGTGGTGGTTGGAATGAGAATAATGGTTCTAGACATATTTTTTCCAATATTTTACAAAATGTAGGATGGGCTTTAGCCCATCGCAGGTTGAAAAGTAAGTTTACATTTACCCTTTGGATTTGTATCTGATGGGCTAAAGCCCATCCTACAATCTCATTTCTTCAAGTGAAGAAAGGCATATAAAGGCAAAAACCTGCCAAACGGCAGGTTTATGGATTATAACGCTAATTTCGCCGTATCTTGTGCAATCACTAATTCTTCATTAGTTGGGATCACAAAAGCACGGAATGCAGAATCTGTGGCAGTGATTTCGCCTGATTTACCGAAACGAGCAGCTAAGTTTTTCTCGCTATCGACTTTCACGCCGAACAGTTTCAAGTAGTTTAAGGTTAATTCACGCACAGGGCCTGCGTTTTCACCAATACCGCCAGTGAAGACGATCGCATCTAAACGATCGCCAATGACCGCCATATAGGCACCGATGTATTTCGCTAAACGGTAGCAGAAACCGTCCATTGCACGTTTTGCCTCTGGTTTGCTGTCGTAGTTGTCTTCGGAATAACGGCAGTCGCTAGTTACTTCAGTTAAGCCTAATAAACCTGATTTTTTCACAAGAGTATCTTCAATTTCTTTGACAGACATTCCTAAAGTGTTGTGCATAAAGAAGATGATCGCAGGATCTAAATCGCCTGAACGAGTCCCCATCACTAAACCTTCAAGCGGCGTAAAGCCCATTGAGGTATCGATACATTCGCCGTTGCGGATTGCCGCCACAGATGCACCGTTACCCAAGTGGCAAGTGATCACGTTCACTTTGTTGGCTTCAACGCCTAATTCTTTCGCCACTTCACGGCTCACATAGTAGTGGCTGGTGCCGTGGAAACCGTAACGGCGAACGCCGTGGTCTTTGTAAAGTGAGTATGGAAGGGCATAGAGATACGCCTGTTCAGGCATAGTTTGGTGGAATGCGGTGTCAAATACTGCCACGTTTTTGCTTTGTAATTCAGGGAAGGCTTTGAACGCTTCTTCGATACCGATTAAGTGCGCAGGGTTGTGAAGTGGTGCGAATGCTGCTGCTGCTTTGATGCCGTCGATCACTTCAGGGGTAATCACGATAGATTTAGTGTATTTTTCGCCGCCGTGAACGATACGATGCCCGATCGCTCCAATGCTGTCTTTTAATTCGGCACTTAAAATATTTGAAACAATATAATTTAACGCTTCGCTGTGTGCAGCCCCTGCACCTAAATCGGCTTGGCCTTTCTCGCCGTTTAATTTCCATTTAATGCGAGCATCAGCAAGGTTAAAGTTTTCGGCTAAACCCGATAATTTTTCATCGCCTGATTGCGGATCTAAAATCGCAAATTTAAGAGATGAACTACCGCAGTTTAGAATAAGAACTAAATTTTTAGACATAATCGAATACCTAATTTTAAATTAAATACACACGTTATCAGAGTTGATAACCCTTAAACAGAGATTGGCATAGGATACACGTTTTACCCATCAAAATAAATTCAAATCAGTAGAAATGAAATCAAAAGATTGAAATCTGTCAAAATATAAGCGGTTTTGTCTTTCCTAAAGAAACCTAAACTGTTTATGACAGACGCTATCTTCATTGACAATCTCAGCAAGCGAGCAAGGGGAGAGAAATCGGACTATTTTGAAAAATGCTGATTTTCTCTCCCCCTTGGTTATTGATGTTTACATTTGACTGCTATAAATAAACCCCAACCAAAATCGCCATAAATACACCCATTCCAACATAGTGATTATTCAAAAAGGCGTTGAAGCAGGCTTGGCGTTCTCGCTGTTTAGTCAGTTTGCATTGGTAAATAAACAATGTAGCGGTAATCGCTAAGGCGATAAAATAGCCTAAACCAAACGCTCGGACAACGCCGAATAGGGTAAGAGAAGCCAAAGCTAAAAATTGCAGTAAGGCAATGATTTTATTGTCGTATTGGGCGAACAGAATGGCGGTGGATTTCACGCCAATGCGTAAATCATCATCACGATCAACCATTGCATATTGGGTGTCGTAGGCGACTGTCCACATCAAATTGGCGAAGAACAGTAGCCAGCACTCTAGCGGTAGGCTTTCGCTGACGGCACCAAATGCCATTGGGATCGACCAGCCAAATGCCACACCAAGCACTACTTGTGGGAGGTGGGTGTAGCGTTTCATAAAGGGATACGCCATTGCCAATAGCACGGCGATAAAGGATAAGCCGATGGTGTAGCGGTTGAGCAACAGCACTAGCACGAATGCAATCGCAATCAGCACGCCAAACAGCACTTTGGCTTCGGTTTCCGTGGCTCTGCCTGTGGCAAGCGGTCGGTTGGCGGTGCGTTTTACTTTGCCGTCAAAATGGCGATCGGCGTAATCGTTGATCACACAGCCTGCGGCTCGCATCACAATCACGCCCAACACAAAAATCAGCAAAATCCCCAATGGCGGCACGCCGTTTGCTGCGGTAAATAACGCCCACAACGTTGGCCAAAGCAGTAAAAAAGTGCCAATCGGTTTATCCAATCGCATTAGTTGGGCGTAGGCAAGCCATTTATCACGGGTAAAATGTGGTTTCATTCCGTTTCGTTACAAATTTGAACTGCCACATCACTGTGGCTTAAATAATGTTGTAATTCTAATGGGAGTGGCTCATCAGTAAAGAGATAATTGATCTCTTTGATGTCGCCTAATCGCACAATCGCATTGCGTGTGAATTTGGAATGATCGGTCACTAACACAATGTTGCGTGCGTTTCGCATTAACGCTCGTTTCACTTGCACTTCGTGATAGTCGTAATCCATCATTGAACCGTCTAATTCCACGGCACTGATGCCCAAAATGCAGTAATCTAAACGGAATTGATTGATGAAATCGACCGTTGCTTCGCCAATAATCCCACCGTCTGCACGCAACTCGCCACCAGCAATCGTCACTTGGCAATCGTCTTTTTGCAGCAAAATGTGAGCGGCGTTCAAATTATTGGTGACTACCCGCAGATTTTTGTGTTCCAACAGGGCATACGCCACGGCTTCGGGCGTGGTGCCAATATCAATAAACAACGATGCCCCATTCGGGATCATCTCTGCCACTTTCTGCCCAATTCGGCTTTTTTGTGCCGAGAAAAACTGCTTGCGGTCGGAATAATCGCTATTTTCGGTGCTGGACGGCGATGCCGCACCGCCGTGGTGACGGCGAATTTGGTTATTTTCTGCCAACTCGTTCAAATCACGGCGAATGGTTTGTGAACTCACGTTCAATTCTGCCACGAGTTGTTCGGTGCTGACATAGCCCAGTTGATTGACCAGTTCAATGATTCGGTTGTGTCGAATGGTTTGCTTCATAGTCTGTCTCTTGCAACATTTTGCACTTTTTGTTCCAGATCTCACCCCTTGCAAGGGGGTGAGAAAAGGAGAGATTGTACAAATTTTTTTCGTTCTAGCTGGCGTGAGAAACTGGTAGCTTTTCCACTAACTCCACCGCATAGCCGATATAGCTTGCAGGGGTCAGCTGTTTTAAGCGATCTTTCTCGTGCTGCGGCAATGCCAAGCCGTCAATAAATTGACGCATTGCTTCGCCGTCCACCCGTTTGCCGCGGGTCAGCTCTTTGAGCTTTTCATACGGTTTTTCAATGCCGTAACGACGCATTACCGTTTGGATCGGCTCAGCTAACACTTCCCAGTTTTGGTCGAGTTCATCACGCAAATGTTGCTCGTTCACTTCTAGCTTGTTAATGCCTTTGAGAGTTGCCGCATAAGCGATTAACGCATAGCCCAAGCCCACGCCTAAGTTACGCAATACGGTGGAGTCGGTTAAATCACGCTGCCAGCGAGAAATCGGCAATTTCGCCCCAAGGTGCGACATCACGGCATTGGCTAAACCTAAGTTGCCTTCGGAGTTTTCGAAGTCGATTGGGTTCACTTTATGTGGCATTGTGCTAGAACCGATTTCGCCCGCAATGGTGCGTTGTTTGAAGTGGTTCAAGGCGATGTAGCCCCACATATCACGGTCAAAGTCGATCACGATAGTGTTGAAACGTGCCACGCAATCAAAAAATTCGGCGATGTAGTCGTGCGGTTCAATTTGGGTGGTGTACGGATTCCAAGTTACGCCTAAACTTTCGATAAACTCTTGGCTGAATTGGTGCCAGTCGATTTCAGGGTACGCAGAAAGGTGTGCATTGTAGTTGCCAACCGCACCGTTGATTTTGGCAAGGATCGCTAAATTTTCGAGCTGTTTGTATTGGCGTTGTAAACGGTATGCTACATTCGCCATCTCTTTACCAATGGTGGTTGGGCTGGCAGGTTGTCCGTGCGTGCGAGAGAGCAACGGAATGTCTTTGTAGCGACTTGCCAATTCTTTGATCGCCTCAATCACTTTTTTCCATTCAGGCAATAACACTTCTTCTTTTGCGGTTTTGAGCATCAAAGCGTGCGAGGTGTTGTTAATGTCTTCAGAGGTACACGCAAAATGGATAAATTCGCTCACTTTCGCCAGTTCTGGCAAGGCTTCGCTTTTTTCTTTAAGAAAATATTCCACCGCTTTTACATCGTGGTTGGTGGTGCGTTCAATGGTTTTGATCCGCTCGGCATCTTCTAATGAGAAATTTGCCACAATGCTGTTTAGGTAATCGTTTGCGTCTTTGGATAAAGCGGAAACTTCAGGGATTTGGGCGTGAGCAGCCAGTTTTTGTAGCCAACGCACTTCCACGGTTACACGGAATTTCAATAAACCAAATTCGCTAAAGATTGGGCGAAGTGCCGCCGCTTTGTCTTGATAGCGACCATCAATAGGGGATAACGCTGTTAAAGCATTAAGTTGCATAGGGAAGTCTCCAAATTATAACGTGGAATATAAAGATTGAATTGCTGCAAGAATGTTGCGGCGAGAAAAGAAAAATTGCCAACGGCTGCCGCCTACTTGTTGCCACAAAATCCCTGCACGAATGCCCGCTAGCAAGGCAGCACGAATGCGGTTTTGAATTTCAGGGCGAGCAAGCTGATCTTGGCGACCAATCACTTGAATGCGTGAACCAAGCGGGCTGATAATGTCGCTATAAATCGCTGCCATATTGGTGATCATCTGCTCGTGGAGCAGATCGCCATTGTAGAGTGCTAATTGGCGTTCAAGTTGCTGTAAACGTTGTGCCAGTTGTGCTTTCGCCTGCGGATTGCGGTCTAATTTCTGACTTAATGCCAAAATCCCAATCCAATAGCGACCAATTTCGGTATCCAATTTGCCTTGTTTTCCACCAAATTGTGCCAGTGCGGTTTCCAATCCTAAACGAAGATGAGAAAGCTGATCATCAAACACAGCAAGGGTAGATTCAGGCTGAAGCACGAGTAGGCTTTTCAAGGAATGTTCAAGGCTTTGGTTGTCTGCATAGCCTTGATGTGCAAATTTTTGCACTAAATTTGCCACTTGGCACACCCCAGCTAAGGCAATGCCAATTTCGGAATAATTCGCCATTTTTCTCTTAAAATCTCACAAAAAATTGGGCGTGAATATAGCATTTTTTGGGGCGGTTTTGAATGCTTTGATTAAAATTGCCTGACAAGGGGGTAGATTTTGTCAAAAATCTGCAAAATCGCTAAAATTCATTAGCGATTTTAGGGGCGATTCAATCGCCTCGTACGGTTTTAAGTTTTCTAAAATAGGTCTATGCGGTTTGGCAAATTTTTCGTAGGGGCGGATTGAATCCGCCCTTAGCAATTCTCTAATCATTTTGCAGATTTTTACTCAAATCTTACCCCTTGCATTTTCAATGGTTGTAAACGATTTTCAAATTTCCCTTGTATTTCCCAAATCCGTCCCCATAATGGGCGGATTAGTTTTTTCGGTAAGCATTTAAGAGAGCAAGAAAAATGGCAAGAACAAAAAAGCAAAAAGCGATTGAATTACCGTTGCTGCCACTGCGTGATGTGGTGGTGTTTCCGTTTATGGTGATGCCGTTGTTTGTCGGGCGAGAGAAGTCAATTCAAGCCTTGCGAGCGGCAATGGAAGGCAATAAACAACTGTTTTTAGTCACCCAAAAAGATCCGAACAATGAAGATCCGACCACGGACGATATTTATGATGTCGGCGTGATGGCGAACATTATCCAAATGTTGAATTTGCCAGACGGCACGGTCAAAGTGCTGGTTGAAGGGCAAATGCGTGGCAAAATTGAACATATTCACGATGATGAAAACGGCTTTTGGGCAGGCATTCAGCCGTTGATGTCGGAAGACACCTACGATAACGATGAACTCAAGGCAGTGGCAAAAACGGCATTAAATGAGTTTGAAACTTACATTAAGAGCAACAAAAAAGTCCCTGCGGAAATTCTGCCAAAACTGCAAAAAATTGTGTTTGAAGAGCGTTTAGCTGACACAATGGCAGCCAATTTAGTGGCATCGGTCAAACAAAAACAGGCGTTGCTGGAAGAAGTGAATTTGATGAAACGCTTTGAAGCCTTGTTGGTGGCAATGGCAACGGAAATGGATACGATGGAAATGGAGAGCCGTATTCGCAACCGTGTCAAACAGCAGATGGAAAAAAATCAGCGAGATTACTATCTCAACGAACAGATCAAAGCGATTCAAAAAGAGCTGAACAACGGCGAAGAACAAGAGCAAAGCGAATTAGACAAGCTCAAAGCCAAAATTGAAGAAGCGAAACTGCCTGCGGACGTGAAAGAGAAAGTCGATAACGAATTTACCAAACTCAAAGCGATGCCACAAAGTTCGTCCGAAGCGACCGTGGTGCGTGGTTATATCGACTGGATTTTACAAATGCCGTGGCATAAAAAATCGGCAGTGAAAAAAGATCTGCAAAAAGCCCAAGAAGTATTGGACAAAGATCACTACGGCTTAGAGCGTGTCAAAGAACGCATTTTGGAATACCTTGCGGTGCAAAGCCGTTTGAACAAGCTCAAAGGTCCAATTCTCTGTTTGGTTGGGCCACCTGGGGTGGGCAAAACGTCTCTTGGTCAATCGATTGCCAATGCCACGGGGCGTAAATATGTGCGTATGGCGTTGGGTGGTGTGCGTGATGAAGCGGAAATCCGTGGACACCGCCGTACTTACATCGGTTCGATGCCGGGTCAATTAATGATGAAAATGGCGAAAGTCGGCGTGCGTAACCCGTTGTTCTTGCTCGATGAAATCGACAAAATGGCACAGGATATGCGTGGTGACCCAGCTTCTGCCTTGTTGGAAGTGCTTGATCCTGAACAAAACAAAGCGTTCAACGATCACTATTTAGAAGTGGATTACGATTTGTCTGATGTGATGTTCGTGGCAACCTCTAACTCAATGCACATTCCGCCTGCGTTGTTGGATCGGATGGAAGTGATTCGTCTGTCTGGCTACACCGAAGATGAAAAAATGCACATTGCCAAAGAGCATTTGCTCGCGAAACAGTTAGAAAACAACGGCTTGAAAGCGAAAGAGCTGACCATTGAAGACAGTGCGATTTTAGGCATTATTCGCTATTACACTCGTGAAGCAGGTGTGCGGAATTTAGAGCGTGAAATCGCCAAAATCTGCCGTAAAGCGGTGAAAGCCTTGGTAATGGATAAATCACTCAAAGCGATTACCGTCAGCCAAGAGAATCTGAAAGATTACTTGGGCGTGCAACGTTTTGACTACGGCAAAATGGACAGCAAAAACCGTATCGGCGAAGTCACAGGCTTGGCGTGGACAGAAGTCGGTGGCGATTTGCTCACGATCGAAACAGCTTCCGTGGCAGGTAAAGGCAAATTCTCCTACACAGGTTCTCTGGGTGATGTGATGAAAGAGTCGATCCAAGCGGCAATGATGGTGGTACGTGCCAGAGCGGAAAAACTGGGCATTGCTAGCGATTTCCACGAAAAACGGGATATTCACGTTCACGTCCCTGAAGGGGC
>JAUMYT010000030.1 GCA_030528525.1 Pasteurellaceae bacterium | reverse complement strand
AAATATCAAATTTTTACTTTCATTCAAATCCCATTCGCTATATCATTGCAAGCTATTTTTAAGGCGTATTGTTTACGCAGTTCACGCTGAATTTTTATTCAGATTTTTGCCTTTTCTCAACATTGCCCTAGGGGGAAAACAAAAATAAATGGAAAAGTTAGATCAAAAACCGATTATTGAGCTTCGTTCGATTACGAAACGTTATGGCGATAAAACAATCATTGATAACTTAGATCTCACCATTAACGATGGCGAATTTTTGACAGTTTTAGGTCCATCTGGTTGCGGTAAAACTACCGTGTTACGTTTAATTGCGGGTTTTGAAGAATTAACGGACGGTTCAATTATTTTGGACGGTCAAGATGTTTCAGACGTGCCTGCGGAACATCGCCCTGTCAATACCGTCTTCCAAAGTTATGCCCTTTTCCCCCATATGACCATTTTTGAGAATGTGGCATTCGGTTTGCGTATGCAAAAAGTGCCTGAAGCGGAAATCAAACCTCGTGTAATGGAAGCCTTGCGTATGGTACGTTTGGAAGAGATGGCAACTCGCAAGCCGTCGCAACTTTCAGGCGGTCAGCAACAACGTATTGCCATTGCTCGTGCGGTGGTAAATAAACCAAAAGTGTTGTTGTTAGATGAATCGCTTTCTGCCCTTGACTACAAATTGCGTAAGGAAATGCAGAACGAATTGAAAGCGTTGCAACGTCAGCTTGGCATTACCTTTATTTTCGTCACCCACGATCAAGAAGAAGCCTTGACGATGTCTGACCGCATTATCGTGATGAACAAAGGCAACATTGAGCAAGACGGTTCGCCACGTGAAATTTATGAAGATCCGAAAAACTTGTTCGTGGCTCGTTTCATCGGCGAAATCAACGTGTTTGATGCCACTGTGATTGAGCGTGTCGGCGAAAAAACCGTGAAAGCGAATGTGGAAGGCCGTATTTGCGAAATTCACACCGAAATCCCTGTCCACCCGAACCAAAAACTCAAAGTATTGCTTCGCCCTGAAGATATTGTGATTACGGAACTTGATGAAAACGAAGGGTCTAAAGCGATCATCGGTCACGTTATCGATCGTAACTACAAAGGAATGACGTTGGAATCCAGCATCAAATTAGATCACAACGGTATGAACGTGCTAGTTAGCGAATTCTTTAACGAAGACGATCCAAACATTGACCACTCTATCGGTCAAAAAGTGGCATTAACGTGGCACGAAGGCTGGGAGGTTGTAATCAACGATGAAGGTTGCTAATAATAAATTCCAAACATTGACCGTTGGGATCATTTTCGGCTGGCTGATCTTCTTCGTGCTGATCCCCAATGTGTTGGTGTTAATCACCAGTTTTATGACCAAAGACAGCAGTAATCTCATTGAGTTTACGTTTTCTTTGGACAGTTACGCTCGTTTGATCGATCCACTTTACTCACAAGTATTGTGGAACTCGCTCTATATGGCAGGGATTTCAACCATTATCTGCTTGATTATCGGTTATCCGTTTGCCTTTATTATGGCGAAATTGCCAGCGAAATTCCGTCCGTTCTTATTATTCCTTGTGGTATTGCCATTCTGGACGAACTCCTTGATTCGTATTTACGGAATGAAAATTTTCCTTGGGGTAAAAGGGATTTTAAACGAAGCGATGTTATGGCTTGGCATTATTGACACGCCAATTCGGATTTTAAACACCGAAGTAGCAGTGGTGATCGGCTTGGTTTACATCTTGTTGCCATTTATGATTTTGCCACTTTACTCGTCCATTGAGAAAATTGACGGGCGTTTGCTGGAAGCGGCGAAAGACTTGGGAGCCAATGCCTTCCAACGTTTCGTGAAAATCATTATTCCACTCACAATGCCAGGGATTGTTGCAGGCTGCTTGCTCGTGTTATTGCCAGCGATGGGAATGTTCTACGTCGCAGACTTGCTTGGCGGTGCAAAAGTCTTGCTTGTGGGTAACATCATTAAGAGCGAATTCTTAGTCACTCGCAACTGGCCATTTGGTGCCGCAATCAGTATTGCCTTGACCATTTTAATGGCGTTGATGTTGTATGTTTACTACCGTGCAAACAAACTGATGAATAAGAAAGTGGAGTTAGAATAATGAGACGCGTATTTAACAGCTTATTTATGTTTGTGGTGTATGCGTTCTTGTATATCCCAATCATCATTTTGGTCGTGAACTCGTTCAATGCGGATCGCTACGGCTTAACGTGGAAAGGCTTTAGTACCAACTGGTATGAGCGTTTATTCAATAACGACACGCTAATCCAAGCGGCGATCAACTCCGTGAGCATTGCCTTTTTTGCCGCAACGCTTTCCACCATTATCGGTGCCTTAACATCGATTGCATTATATCGCTACAAATTCCGTGGTAAACAAGCGGTTGGTGGAATGTTGTTCGTGGTAATGATGTCGCCTGATATTGTAATGGCAGTCTCACTCTTGGCGTTGTTTATGTTAGTCGGCATCTCGCTCGGATTCTGGTCGCTCTTATTCGCTCACATTACGTTCTGTTTGCCGTATGTGGTTATCACGGTCTCTTCTCGCTTGAACGACTTCGACAGCAAAATGCTGGAAGCCGCGAAAGACTTAGGGGCAAGCGAACTGACGATTTTGCGTAAAATCTTATTCCCATTATTGCTCCCTGCGATTGTGTCGGGCTGGTTATTGAGCTTTACCATTTCCCTTGATGATGTGGTGGTTTCATCATTCGTGACCAGTGCGAGCTACGAAGTGTTACCGTTGAAGATCTTCTCACTGGTGAAGACAGGCGTCACGCCGGAAGTGAACGCCTTGGCAACCATTATGATCATCTTCTCGCTCACCTTAGTGGTGCTAAGTCAGCTCATTGGACGCAAGAAAGACTAAATTTTATCTCATCAAATAACCCGCAACCTTGCGGGTTATTTTTTGCACTTTTTATTGATGATCTTACCCCTTGCACGCCGACTCACCACGATACCAACGGACATCGTGCAAGATAATTTTACAAAATCTTTGATTTTCTCTCCCCCTTGTTCTGTTCTTTTATCCAGTTTTCCGCTATCCTATCGGCTTTTCAACTTCAATCAACTTTCTATGATCGGACGACTCCACGGCATTATTCTCGAAAAATCGCCCCCTGAAATGGTGCTCGATGTGCAAGGCGTGGGCTATGAATTGCTCCTGCCAATGACCAGTTTTTACAACCTGCCTGCGGTGAATGAACCTGCCACCGTTTTTACCCATTTGGTGGTGCGTGAAGATGCCCATCTGCTGTTCGGCTTTGCTCAAAAGCAAGACCGCACGCTATTCCGTGAGTTAATCAAAACCAACGGTGTTGGCCCTAAATTGGCGTTAGCGATTTTATCGGCGATGTCCGTATCGGAATTTGCCAATGCGGTGGAGCAAGAAGAACTGGCGAAACTGACGAAAATCCCAGGCGTTGGACGAAAAACCGCTGAACGTTTGTTGGTCGAACTCAAAGGCAAATTCAAAGGCATTGCCCAAACGGATCTGTTCTCCGAGCAACCTGCACAACGCATTGTAGCAACGGAACGCCCTGATCCTGCAGACGAAGCCCGTGATGCGTTAATCGCCTTGGGATACAAGCCTGCTGATGCGGAGAAGATGATCAAGAAAGTGGCAAAATCTGAGGCGACTAGCGAACAGTTGATCCGTGAAGCCTTGAAAAATTCGTTGTAACCGCTATTCCGCCATCATAACCATTGTAGGGGCGAAACATTTTTCGCCCCAAAACACAAAGGGCAAATAATGATTTGCCCCTACAAAATTATTTTATAAATCAATATGATAGAAGCCGATAGAATAATTAGTGCCACGCCCAAGCGTGATGAAGAAGCGATTGACCGAGCCATTCGCCCGAAACTGCTTGCCGATTATGTCGGGCAGCCGTCGGTGCGTGAGCAGATGGAAATTTTCATCAAAGCCGCTAAATTGCGTAATGATGCCTTGGATCATTTGCTGATTTTCGGCCCCCCTGGGCTGGGCAAAACCACGCTCGCCAATATCGTGGCAAACGAAATGGGCGTGAACATTCGCACCACTTCAGGCCCTGTACTCGAAAAAGCAGGCGATTTAGCCGCAATGCTGACCAACCTTGAGCCTTACGATGTGCTGTTTATTGACGAAATCCACCGCCTGTCGCCTGCCATTGAAGAAGTGCTTTACCCTGCAATGGAAGATTATCAGCTGGATATTATGATCGGCGAAGGCCCTGCGGCACGCTCGATTAAACTGGATTTACCGCCATTCACACTCGTGGGGGCAACGACTCGGGCAGGCTCACTTACCTCGCCTTTGCGTGATCGTTTTGGCATTGTGCAACGCTTAGAGTTCTACTCCGTGGACGATCTGACTTCCATTGTTCAACGCAGTGCCGATTGTTTGAATTTGAATTTATCGCCAGATGGGGCTTATGAAGTGGCTCGCCGTTCTCGTGGTACGCCACGGATTGCCAACCGCTTGCTCCGCCGAGTGCGAGATTTTGCTGATGTGCGGAACAATGGCGTGATTTCGTCCAAGATTGCTCAACAAGCGTTGGAAATGCTGGATGTCGATCACGAAGGCTTTGATTTTATGGACAGAAAATTGCTCTCTGCCGTGATCGAACGCTTTGACGGCGGCCCTGTGGGCTTGGACAATCTAGCGGCAGCGATTGGCGAAGAGCGAGATACGATTGAAGATGTGCTAGAGCCGTTTTTAATTCAACAAGGCTTCTTGCAACGCACGCCACGTGGGCGGATTGCCACCTCTCGCACCTATGCTCACTTTGGCTTAACCCAAAAGGCATAATACAAGGGGGTGAATTACGTCGAGAATCTGCAAAATGGTTAATATTTGACCATTTTGAGCAAAATTCCGTGACTTAGCTCTCAGAATCGCAATTTACTCAACTTTATTCTTAACAAAAACTTTACAACTCTTGAGTTTGTGTGAATAATCGCAGAAATTTGTCAAATCTATAAACCTAGTTAAACCATAGGAGAACTTTTATGCAAACCACTCTAACCCGTTCTTTATTAGCAACTGCCATCGCATTTGGCTTATCGGCTTCTGCTTTTGCTGCGAAAGTACCTGAAGGTACACAACTTGCAGAGAAACAAGAAATTGTAATTAACAATGGTGCAGAGCCAGCGAGTTTCGACCCACATAAAATGGAAGGGGTATCCGAAGGGCAAATCGCTTATCAATTATTTGAAGGTTTAGTGACCGTAGATGAAGACGGTAACGAGATTCCAGGCGTGGCAGAATCGTGGGAAAGCACGCCAGACTTCAAAACGTGGACATTCAAACTTCGCCAAGATGCGAAATGGTCTAACGGCGAGCCTGTGACTGCTCACGATTTCGTATTTGCGTGGCAACGTCTTGCAAACCCAATGACCGCATCACCATACTCAAGCTATTTGAACTATATGCAAGTTGAGAATGCACAAGATGTGATTGACGGCAAGAAAAAACCTGAAGAGCTTGGCGTGAAAGCGGTTGATGATCACACATTCCAAATCTCATTAAGTAGCCCTATTCCATATTTTGTAGGTATGACTACACACCAAACCGTATTACCAGTGCCAAAAGCAGTGGTTGAAAAACACGGTGATGCGTGGGTGAAAAAAGAGAATATCGTCGGTAACGGGGCTTATGTGTTAGATGAACACGTGATCAATGAAAAAATTGTGTTCAAACGCAATAAAAACTACTGGAACGATAAAGAAACGGTCATCGAAAAAGGTACATTCTTAGCAATCGCCAACTCAACCACGGACGTAGCTCGTTACCGTGCAGGCGATATTGATATGACCGCACACTCACTTCCGCCAGAGCAGTTCCAAAAATTAAAAGAAGAGTTGCCAAATGAAGTGTTTGTAAACCGTGGTTTGGTAACTTATATGTATGAGTTAAACCACAAGAAAGCCCCATTCAACGATGTGCGTGTACGTAAAGCATTGAACTTGGCGTTAGATCGTACTGTGATTACAGAAAAAGTATTGGGTCAAGGTCAAACCCCAACTTACGTGTTTACACCGCCTTACATCATTGAAGGTAACGAAATCAAACAGCCTTCCTACTCTGAGCAATCAATGGCAGACCGTAATGCCGAAGCCATTAAATTGCTTGAAGAAGCAGGCTTTAGTAAATCAAATCCATTGAAATTCACACTTCTCTACAACACCAGTGAGAACCACAAGAAAATTGCGATTGCTGCGTCTTCTTTATGGAAAACCAACACGAAAGGGCTTGTTGAAGTGAAATTGGAAAACCAAGAGTGGAAAACCTACTTAGATAGCCGCCGTCAAGGTAACTACGATGTCGCTCGTGCTGGTTGGGCTGCGGACTATAACCAGGCTTCTACCTTTGCGAACTACTTCTTATCTAACTCTTCAAACAACACCGCATTCTATAAGAGCGAAGAATATGACGTAGCGATTGCTGATGCACTCAAAGCAGCAGATGCGGCAGGTCGTGCCGCTGCTTATGCTAAAGCAGAAGAGATCTTAGCGAAAGATTCTGCATTAGTGCCAGTATATAACTATGTGAATCCACGTCTTGTAAAACCTTACGTTAAAGGCTATGCGGGTAAAGATCCACAAGATAATGCGTTATTAAGAAACTTGTATTTGATCAAACAATAATAAAATTTCTAGGCGGTGGGATTTCAGAGAGAATCGAATTTCTCTATAATCCCCCGCTTAATTTTGCTTTACTGTGTGGATTGGAGAAACACCAATGTTAAAATTTATTGTGAAAAGATTGATGGAAGCCCTTCCAACACTCTTTATCCTTATTACCTTTTCTTTCTTTTTAATGCGATTAGCACCAGGTAGCCCGTTTACCTCTGAACGTGCTTACCCACCTGAAGTGATGGCGAATATTGAAGCCAAATATCACTTAAATGAACCTCTGTATAAACAGTATTTCATTTACCTTAAAGATCTCTCTAAAGGCGATTTTGGGCCATCATTTAAATATAAAGATCAAACGGTAAACGATTTAATTGCATCAGCTTTCCCCGTTTCATTAAAACTTGGGATTATCGCTTTTATTTGTGCAGTGACTATCGGGCTTTTAGCCGGCACCATTGCAGCTTTGAAACAAAATAGTAAATGGGATTATTTGGTAATGTCCTTTGCGATGACGGGGGTAATTATGCCAAGTTTCGTTTTCGCCCCATTACTCGTACTCTTCTTTGCCATCTACTTAAAATGGCTACCTGCCGGTGGTTGGAACGGTGGACAACTCTACTATATGGTGTTGCCAGTTCTCTCTTTAACTATCGGTTATGTGGCTGGAATTTCGCGTATTACGCGTGGTTCAATGATCGAAGTGTTACACTCAAACTTCATTCGTACTGCCAAAGCCAAAGGCTTACCAATGCGTAAAATTATTTTCAAACACGCTTTACGCCCTGCATTATTACCAGTGATCACTTATTTAGGCCCTGCGTTTGTTGGGATCATCACGGGTTCAATGGTCATTGAAAGCGTATTTGGCTTACCAGGTTTAGGTCAATTATTCGTAAACGGTGCATTAAACCGTGACTACTCCTTGGTTCTTAGCTTAACCATTCTTGTTGGCTCTCTCACTATCTTCTTCAATGCTGTGGTAGATATTCTTTACGCAGTTATCGATCCGAAGATTCGTTATTCATAAGGAGTGTGAAATGTTAGCAAATAAAAAAACACAAGAGTTAGCAGATAACCTTGCCGCACAAAGTATTGAAGCGGCAGTAGAAGGTCGTAGCTTATGGCAAGATGCACGTCGTCGTTTTTTCCGTAACAAAGCGGCCGTCGCAAGTTTAATTATTCTTTTCTGTGTCGTGCTTTTCATCACTTTTGCACCGATGTTGATGCCTTATACCTACGAAGATACCGATTGGAATATGATGAGTATGCCGCCTGATGCTTACACTCAACACTATTTCGGTACAGATGCTTCAGGGCGTGATTTACTTGTGCGTATTGCCATTGGTGGACGTATCTCATTAATGGTCGGTATTGCAGGAGCATTTATCGCTGTGGTAATCGGTACCATTTACGGAGCAATTTCTGGCTACCTTGGTGGCAAAGTTGATATGGTAATGATGCGTTTAATTGAAATCTTAGGCTCATTCCCATTTATGTTCTTTGTGATCTTGTTGGTAACTTTCTTTGGTCAAAACATTCTCTTGATTTTCGTGGCTATTGGTATGATTGCGTGGCTTGGTTTAGCCCGTATCGTGCGTGGTCAAACCTTAAGTTTGAAAAACAAAGAATTCGTGGAAGCCGCCATTGTATGCGGTGTACCACGTCGCCAAATCATTTGGAAGCACATTGTGCCGAATGTCTTAGGTATTGTGGTTGTTTACGCATCACTAGAAGTGCCAGCCTTAATTCTATTTGAATCGTTCCTGAGCTTCTTAGGTTTAGGAACACAAGAGCCAATGAGTAGCTGGGGAGCATTATTAAGTGATGGTGCAGCACAAATGGAGACATCGCCGTGGTTGCTTGCTTTCCCTGCATTCTTCCTATGCTTAACCCTTTTCTGCTTTAACTTTATCGGCGACGGCTTACGCGACGCTCTCGATCCAAAAGACAAATAGGAAATTAGAACAATGAAATTATTAGAAGTCAGTAATTTAGATGTTTTTCTCAGAACCGATGAACAGATCGTTCACGCTGTCCGTTCTGTGTCTTTTGAGGTTAAAAAAGGACAAACCTTAGCTATCGTGGGCGAGTCAGGATCAGGGAAATCGGTCACCTCAATGGCAATTATGCAATTATTGCCAGACAATATTACAAGCTATAGCGAAAAATCGTCTATCCGCTTTGAAGAGCAAGAAATTCTCTCACTGTCGGAAGAAGAGCTACGTAAATTGCGTGGAGATCGTGTGGCGATGATCTTCCAAGAGCCGATGACCTCACTTAATCCATTTATGCCGATTGGTGAACAAGTGGCAGAAGCGGTGAGTACGCACAATCCACAAATCAGTCAAGCTGAGGTAGAAAAGCTGACCCTTGAAATGCTTCAGAAAGTAAAAATTCCTGATGCAGAGAAAAAAATGGGTTGCTATCCGCACGAGTTTTCAGGTGGTCAGTTACAGCGGATTATGATCGCAATGGCAATTATCAATAAACCTGATTTATTGATTGCAGACGAACCTACCACCGCTCTTGATGTGACTACCCAAGCAGAAATCTTAGATTTAATGCTGGAATTACAAAAAGATATGGGGATGGCGATCATCTTAATTTCGCACGATTTACGTTTGGTGCACAAATACAGCGATTACGTTTGCGTAATGCAGTATGGCGAGTTCATTGAACGTGGCGAAACGGATGTGGTATTCAATAACCCACAGCATCCATACACCATTGAATTGCTTACCCCAATTCCAAACAACTTGAACATCACACCCGATGCAAACGTGCCCGATATTATCCAAGCGGACAACATCAGCGTAGATTACGTGTTAAAACGCACCTTATTCGGCAAACCGAAAAAAGTGTTCAATGCGGTGAAGGATATTTCGCTTAATCTACGCGTGGGCGAAACCCTTGGCATTGTGGGCGAATCAGGTTCAGGTAAATCCACTCTAGGGCGTGCGATTATGCAAATTTTGGAATACCGTGGCAGATTACAATTCAAAGGGCAAGAAATTGCAGGGCTAGGCAAAGAACAGCTCAAAGCTTTGAAAAAAGATATGCAAATGGTGTTCCAAGATCCGTTCAACTCCCTTTCTCCACGTTTAACCGTGGGCGAAATTATTGGCGAAGGCTTATCGGTGCATTATCCAACTATGAGCCGTGAAGAACGCCGCCAAAAAGTCGCTAAAATGTTGGAAGAAGTGAACTTGTCACCAGCGATGATCAATCGCTACCCACACGAGTTTTCAGGTGGACAACGCCAGCGGATTGCGATCGCCCGTGCAATCATCTTAGAACCCAAATTCGTGTTATTAGATGAACCTACTTCGGCACTTGACCGCTCAACTCAAATTACCGTAATTGAGTTGCTCACCAAATTGCAGAAGAAATATGGCTTAAGCTACATCTTCATCAGCCACGACTTAGCTGTGGTACGAGCCTTGAGCGACCGTGTTATCGTAATGAGCCAAGGCGATGTCGTCGAATCTGGCGATGTGAAACAGATCTTTGAAAGCCCACAAGATCCATACACCAAACGCTTGATTGAAGCATCAAACCTCTAATAAAAAATGGCACGC
>JAUMYT010000029.1 GCA_030528525.1 Pasteurellaceae bacterium | reverse complement strand
AGTCTTTAATGTCGGCTTTTGATTCCAGTTTAGCGATGCCTATGCTCTTTTTAATAGGCTATTTTATGGATCAAAATCTGATGTTGCTTGCATTTGGCGTTTCTATCTGCAGTGGCACAATCTCACTTTATTTTTTCGTGCGTTCTCGCCAACACAGGAACGTAAACGCCTAACAGTGCCATGAACACAAACGCATTTTACTTGTTACTATGCGTTCAGACGAAGCGTTAGGTTTACCCTCGCCACCGCACACAAGCGGTGGTTTTCATCACAAATTTCGACATTCCACACCTGAGCGGTTTTGCCTAAATGCAACGGCGTGGCAGTGCCCGTCACTCGCCCCTGTTTTACCGCTTTTAAATGGCTGATATTCAGCTCTGTGCCCACAGGGATTTCCGTTTCTTCGCAACAAAGTAATGCGGCGGCTGATGCCAAGGTTTCTGCTAACACCGCACTCACACCACCGTGTAACAAGCCGAAGGGTTGCGTGGTGCGGTGATCGACAGGCATCGTTGCTTGCAAATAATTCTCGCCTTGTTCAGTAAACTCAATGCCCAAATGCCCCACGGCACAGTTAGCACAGAGTTCGTTGAGTTCGGCAAGGGTTGTTGTTTTTTTCCAGATCATCTCATTATTCCGTAGGGGCGGACAGACGTATCCGCCCATTTTGATATTGATTATCGCACAATCTCCAACAACGCCTGCACTGGGTGTTTCAGAACCTGATGCTCCATTCGTTTGACTTGGCTACGACAAGAGTAGCCTGTGGCGAGACAGCGGTTGAGATCTTTGCCTGCCAGTTTGACTTGCCACGATTGAGCGTAAATCGCTTTCGACATCGCAATGTGCTTGGTTTCGTGTCCGAAGGTGCCTGCCATTCCACAACAGCCTGTGTTTTCGCTGACCAATTTTTCGCCGAAGTGGGCGAAAATCTGTTGCCACTGTTTTGCACTGTTCGGCAAGGCGGTGGATTCGGTGCAGTGGGAGAACAAATGCCACGGCAAGGGGGCGAGAAAATCGGACTTTTTGCCAAATGCCAATTTGCCTTGTTCGATCTGAGCCAACAGCCATTCGTGGGCGAGTAACACTTCAAACTCGCCCCGTTTTTCTCGCAAAATGTCCTTGTACTCTTCACGGTAAATCAGGGTTAAGGCGGCATCAAGCCCCACCATCGGAATGCCCAGTTTCGCCACTCGGCTGAGCATTTCCGCTTGGCTTTGAGCGGTTTTGGCGAATTTCGCCAAGAAGCCTTTGACTTGTTGAGCTTTTCCGCTCGGTTTGAACGGTAACACAATCGGTTTGAAGCCGAGTTTTTGGGCGAGTGCGACAAAATCCGCCACCACATTGGCATCGTAGTAAGAGGTGAACGGATCTTGCACCACGATGATGCAGTTTTTTGGCAAGATCTCACCCCTTGCAAGCTGTTGCTCAAGGCTCTCTAAGCTGTCGCCGTGGTAGCCAATCTCCACCAGTTGCTGGGCTAAGGTCGGCACAGAAAGTTGTGGTAAATCCACCATTCCCACCGTTTTACCAGCCACTTTTTCTGCTACTTTGTTCGCACTAAAGAAATTGAAGAAAGTCGGAGCTTTTGCCATTAGCGGAGCGACAAATTCCAAATTCGCCACCAAATGATCTTTTAGTGGACGGAGATAACGGCGGTGGTACAACACATTAAATTGGGCTCGGAAAGTTGGCACGTCAATTTTGATCGGGCATTGGCTGGCACAGGCTTTGCACGCCAAACAGGTGTCCATTGCGGCTTTGACTTCGTGCGAAAAATCGTATTCCGCCGATTTTTTCCATTGATTGCGGACTTTCTGCACAAATTCCACCAACCGAGCCGTTGGGCGTTGGGGTTGCAAAATCAATTCATCAGGGCGGACATTTTGTTCGGCAAGCAGCCGCAACCATTCGCGGATCAGCGTAGCTCGCCCTTTCGGTGAAAACAGGCGGTTGCCCGACACTTTCATTGACGGACACATCGTGCTATGCACATCAAAATTAAAGCACAGCCCGTTGCCGTTGCAGTTCATCGCCCCTTTGAACGCTTCTCGCACTTGGATCGGAATTTGGCGGTCGAAATCGGCTCGCATCGGCGAATCAATCGGGTAGAGCGGTTGATCACATTCTAACGGCGTGCAGATTTTGCCTGGGTTGAGGCGATTGTGCGGGTCGAAAAGGTGCTTGATATACCGCAGTTCTTGCCACAATGTCTCGCCAAAAAACCGTTCGCCGTATGCCGAACGCATTCCCTTGCCGTGTTCGCCCCAAATCAGCCCGCCATATTTGGCGGTGAGTTCTACCACTTGATCGGAAATCTGTTTGAAGGTTTGCACTTGCTCACGATCGCACAGATCTAACGCAGGGCGAACGTGCAACACGCCTGCATCCACGTGCCCGAACATACCGTATTCCAAGCCGTGGCGGTCAAGCAACTGGCGAAATTCGGCGATGTAATCAGCGAGATTTTCGGGTGGCACACAGGTGTCTTCCACAAAGGCAATTGGCTTTGCCCAGCCTTTTGCGTTGCCGAGCAAGCCGACCGCTTTTTTCCGCATTGCATAAATTTTTTCAATGGAAGCCAAATCATTGCAAAGTTGGTAGCCGATCACACCGCTTGCACCTGTGGCGATTTGCTGTTCTAACTGCTGGCAAAGCTCGGCAATGCGTTGGGCGTTTTCGGCTTCATCGTTGGAGGCATATTCCACAATGTTGATGCCTAAAATCGGATTGGCAGGATCTTCAGTCAGCAAATCCGACACCGAATGCCACACAATATCTTGCTTGGCTAAATTCAGCACCTTGGAATCGACCGTTTCCACCGACAACGCATTGGCTTGCAACATAAACGGTGCGGCACGCAACGCCGAATCGAACGAGTTGTATTTGACATTGATCAGGGTGCGATATTGCGGAATCGGCAACAAATTCAGCGTGGCTTCGCAGATAAAAGCGAGCGAGCCTTCCGAGCCTGTCAAAATACGGGTGAGATTGAATTCGCTCTCATCCTCATTGAACACGTTTTTCAAATCATAGCCCGTTAGAAAACGGTTGAGCTGTGGCAACTCACGCAACACCGTTGGGCGTAACGCACGGCAACGCTCAAAAATTTCACGGTGCAACTGTTTGCCTGTGGGCGATAAATTGAGCGACTCCAAATTTGCAGAAAAATCGGCAGATCTCACCCCTTGCGTTTCCAACACCTCGCCATTCATCAGCACCGATTTCAGCCCGAGAACGTGATCAGAAGTTTTGCCATAACGCAGAGAGCCTTGCCCTGATGCGTCTGTGTTGATCATTCCGCCTAGCGTGGCTCGGTTGCTGGTCGAGAGTTCGGGCGAAAAAAACAGCCCGTGCGGTTTGAGAAATTGATTGAGCTGATCTTTGACCACGCCCGCCTGCACCCGCACCCAACGTTCTGCCACATTCAGCTCTAAAATTTGGTTCATATGGCGAGAGAGATCGACAATGATGTTGTTATTCAGCGACTGCCCATTCGTGCCAGTACCACCACCACGGGGCGTAAAGGTGAGCATTTGGAAGGCTTCCCGTTGAGCCAGTTTGGTTAGAATCACCACATCGGCGACTGATTTCGGAAACAGAATGGCTTGTGGGATTTGCTGATAAACACTGTTGTCGGTGGCAAGGGTCAGGCGGTCGGCATAGCTCGACACCATATCGCCTGCAAAATGTTGCTGTTGTAGCTCTTGTAAAAAGGCTTGAACGGTTGGGCTAAGTTCGGGAATATTGGATAAACGGGGGATCGACATTTTCACTTCGGTTCTTCAAAAATAATTGGCGAAATAGTAGCAAGATTTGAAGTGAGATTTAAGGTATCTATCAATAAAATTGATATGTTTTCATCAAATGACGACAAAATTTTTTCTTTATGAAAAATTTTGCTATAATATTGCAGGTGCAACACTGAATTCAGATAAAAAAGTATTTTTTCTGTGTAGTCATTAGTGTTTTATGTTGACTTATCAAGTTAGTCTAGAACTAATAGCATTACACTTTTTTACAAAAGTTCCATTTGCAGATGAATATTTTTTGATAGAATAGCTCTGAATTCTAGACCTTGCTAAATCTATTTAGGTTTAGAAGGCATTTTAGCTCAACATAAGATCTCTGATTTTTGTTGAATCACTTTTTATCCTGTAATGACGAAAATGAGGATTATTACAATGAAAAAATCTTTAATTGCATTGGCAGTTTCTGGTTTAGCAATCGCTTCAGTTCAAGCAGCTCCACAACCAAACACTGTATATGTGGGTGCAAAAGCAGGTTGGGCATCATTCCACGATGGTGTGAACCAATTTAATCACAAAAAACAAGGTCAAGGTTTTGGTATTAACCGTAACTCTGTAACTTATGGCGTATTTGCAGGTTACCAAATCACCAATAATCTTGCAGTTGAAGCAGGCTATAACGATTTCGGTCGTGTGCGTGGCAATGCAACTTTCGAAGGTGATATGAAAGATAAGCGTGTTGCAAAACACACTGCTCACGGTACCACCTTAAGCTTAAAAGGTAGCTTCCCAATCGTTGCTGGTTTAGATGCATATGCACGTGTTGGTGCTGCATTGGTGCGTTCTGATTACTATTATCAACCAGAAGTTGCTAAAGAATCTCGTTTAAAAGCACACAACTTAAAAACGTCTTTAGTTTTAGGTGGTGGTGTAGAGTATGCAATTACTCCATCTTTAGCTGCAAGTGTTGAATATCAATGGGTAAGCAAAGTGGGTAATTTGAACAAAGCGGCCATCAAAGCAGGCTATGCAGATGCTCCAAATTACCAATCGCCAGATTACAGCCCGAACATCGGTTCTGTAAATGCAGGTTTAACATACCGTTTCGGTCAAGGTGCAATGCCAGTTGTTGAGCCAGAAGTTATGACTAAAAACTTCGCATTTAGCTCAGATGTACTATTTGCATTTGGTAAAGCTAGCTTAAAACCACAAGCAGTAGCAGCTTTAGATGCAGCTCACGATGAAATCGCTAAATTAGGTTTAGCTAACCCATCTATTCAAGTAGCTGGTTATACTGACCGTATCGGTAGCGAAGCATACAACTTGAAACTTTCTCAACAACGTGCTGAAACGGTAGCTAACTACGTTGTTTCTAAAGGTGTTAACCCAGCTAACGTAACTGCAGTAGGTTACGGTAAAGCTAACCCTGTAACTGGCAACACTTGTGATGCAGTTAAAGGTCGTAAAGCGTTAATCGCTTGCTTAGCACCAGACCGTCGTGTTGAGTTACAAGTTCAAGGTTCAAAAGAAGTTGCAATGTAATTGACTTTTGAGCGAATAGCTTGAGAAAAAGCCCACAACTGTGGGCTTTTTCATTTCTTACATTTTGCAGAAAAAAGCAAAGATCTTACCCCTTGTATCCCTATTTATTTGAGTAAGGCTTGGAGATTCTGTTTCATCTTATCGAGCTGTTCGGCATAAATTTGGTTGTTTTCAAGCTCATCAATCAAATAATGTAAGGTTTCTGATAACGTCATTTCCATTTCTGTGGAAAGTTTTGAAAAACGGAGCCAGCTTGCGTACTCAAGATCAATGGACTTCTTGCGTGTTGATTGCTTTTCCGCATTGAAAAAGCGTTTGCGTCTGGCTCGAATGGATTGTCGCATACGCCGACGTTGATCCGCCGTCATCTCTGCTTTAATCCACTGCTCAATTTCATCAGGAGAATGTTGTAGCGTTGTGAGCAGTTGCATTTTGAGTTCCACTAAACTTTGCTCGTCGTGTTTCGTCACATTTTCGCCTTCACGATATTTTTTCAGCAAATATTTCCATTTCCAACTGGCTTCTTGCATTTCTAATTTTTGGTATCGCATAATTTGCCTTGCTCATTTGAATGTTGATGATAAGTATAACCAAATATTGTTCTGTATAAAATCTTTATGGAATCTGAATACGAGTGAGAGCGTTGATGATATAATAAACCCCATTTTAATTTTCAAGGAAACTGTGTGCAAATTTCCCCATTAGACTGGCAATCCCTGAATCTGGAATATCCCTTTAAAGCAGAAGATGATGTCTGCTTTTTTGATTTTCAGCCCAATGTAAAACACGCCTTCTCGCAATTTCAACGCAATCATTTTGGCTCTGCCTTAGTGGTCAAAACGGAGCTATTTCCGGAGTTTTTAGCAGAAATTCGTGAGTATTTCTCCCCCGATCCTTTTGTGCAATTAACCGAATTTACGAGAGAGCATTTATTTGGCTATACCCTTTATTTGGAAAAAGAATATCGAGTAGAACAGATTCAAGGTGCTATAGAACAAGCCGATAAAGGGATTTTAATGCTGAATATCCATCATTTATTGTTAGATATTACGCAATGGGACAAATTAAAGCACGCATTATTATTTGGCGAATTTCAGCCTATTTCTGCCAATAAATTACCCCACCCGATAAAACCGATGGCTTGCCAATTTAAATTATTATTGGTTGGAAGTCGTGATGATATTGCCACCTTATTTGAATATGATGATTCCTTATATCAATTCTGCCAATATACCGAAATTCAATCCTATTTAAATATAGATGAAAATAATATTGACCAATGGGGCAGTTATGTTCAATCTTACGCCAAAAAATATAGCCAAAAGTCCTTATCAGTCAAGGGATTGAATCAATTTTATCGCTATTATGTGCGAGAAAGTGAGGATCAATCGCTGATTTCGATTTCTCCGACATTATTAAAAAAACATCTATTCGGATTATCCCAATATGATGAAGATGCCGATCAGTTTGATGATATTCAAGCGTATTTTGATGATCTTGAAAAACAGGCTGCGGTATTAAATCAATTTGCCTTAAAAGATATTTTAGCCAATCAACTTTATATTGAAACAGAAGATGAAATGGTGGGGCAAATTAACGGCTTATCGGTGGTTGAATTTAATGGCGTGCCATTTGCGTTTGGCGAACCGCTTCGTATTAGTTGCAATGTGCAGTATGGCGATGGCGAAATTCAAGATATTGAACGCAAGGTAGAATTGGGGGGAAATATTCACTCAAAAGGGATTATTTTGGCACAATCTTGCCTGGCGAATTTGCTGGAATTCCCGACGCAGTTGCCTTTTTCAGCCTCACTGGCATTCGAACAATCTTACGGCGAAATTGATGGCGACAGTTCATCGCTGGCGATTTTCTGCGTGTTGATGAGTGCCCTAAGTAAGTTGCCACTGCCCCAATCCATAGCCGTCACGGGGGCGATTGACCAGTTCGGCAATGTGTTGAGCGTGGGTGGTGTGAACCAAAAAATCGAAGGCTTTTTCCAACTTTGCCAAGCCCGTGGACTCACTGGCAAACAAGGCGTTATCATTCCTGCTGTGTGCCAATCCCATTTAAGTTTAAAGCCTGAGGTGCTAGATGCGGTCAAAGCACAGCAGTTTTCCATTTGGGTGGTGTCTGATGTCTTTGATGCCCTACACATTTTGCTAAATCACGCCTTTTTTGATGAAGATCTGCCTGCTGAGAGTGATAAGCCATCGCTCTTTGCGTTGGTGCATAAGCAGATCGACAGCCAAGAAAATGCCGATACAAGGGGTGGGATATTGCAAAAAATCTGCAAAAAGTGGTTTCACTGATCCGACAAGTCAGCGTACAACTGTTCGCTATTTAAAAAGTCTGTTACTATGTTGATAGTTAAGTCTATCGGTAGTAACGGACTTTTTCTCATTTTAATTAGGAAAAAATAATGAACACTTGTACACCCAACATCAAGCCAAACTATGATTATCAGGATTTACTCGCCTCTGGGCGTGGTGAGCTATTTGGCTCAGAAGGCCCGCAATTACCTGCTCCGTCTATGTTAATGATGGATCGCATCACAAAAATGAGCCAAACTGAAGGCTTATTTGAGAAAGGCTATATCGAGGCGGAGCTGGATATTCACCCTGATTTGCCCTTTTTCGGCTGCCATTTTATTGGCGATCCTGTGATGCCAGGTTGCTTGGGGCTAGATGCAATGTGGCAGTTAGTCGGCTTCTATCTCGGCTGGGTTGGCGGCAAAGGCAAAGGGCGTGCGTTAGGTGTGGGCGAAGTGAAATTTACAGGGCAAATTTTGCCGACTGCGAAAAAAGTGATTTACCGCATCAATATGAAACGGGTAATCAACCGCAAATTAGTAATGGGAATGGCTGACGGCGAAGTCGAAGTCGATGGCAGAATTATTTATACTGCCACGGATTTAAAAGTGGGTCTATTCCAAGACACTACCGCTTTCTAATTTTGCGATCTGTGTCGCAAAAATCGTATGTGCTGATTTACAGCATACCGTAAATTCGGCATCTTTTCCCTAATTGAAACGGGGGGAAGATGATCTATCGAGCAGCAGGCCTAATTGAATTATTGACAACATTGACGATAATGGCAATGGCGTTGCTTTTTTTCTCACCCGTGCTATTTCAGTGGCAAGATACGCTCAAATTACAGCAAGAGGTTAACTTGCTGAAATCATTTCTGTATCAAGTTCAAGCCCATTCCCATTACAAACAGAAAGATTATCTTCTCTTTCTTCATCAAGATTTATCATTGAAGCGTTGGTGTGCGGTAGCAATAGTAAAAACATCGCTAAAGTCCCCCCCTTGTAATTGCCTGATCGATTCTGCTTGTCATCAATCCGCTGAGAGTTTGCATTATCGAGCTAGCTTTCCATCAATCATATTACGCAGCCGAGATCTGTATCCCAGCGTTTTTTTAACCATAAATGCGAGAGGAACACTTGATTCACGCTGCCTCAAGCTCACCTTAAATCAGGTGAGTCAAATCTTACAAACCAATTCACTCGGAGTGATTAATGTGGCACAACAAAATAAAAGAACCCAATGCCAGTACTCGTTATCCCGCATTGAGCTTGGTTGAAATACTTATTGCATTGGGATTATCGGCTTTTTTATTGATGGTCTTGGTCAAGTGGCAATCACAATTTGTAGTGAGTCAGCTCTACCTGCGTGAACGGTTGCAGCTCCAACAACATGCCCAGCAAATGGTGGCGTACATGCAAAAGCATATTCAATATCTTGGTTTTGTGGCGAAAAGTAAACAGGGTGGCAATGACGAGCTATTTCGCTTAAATGGCAAGGCATACCATCTTATGCCAAACTGCTTGCTGTTTTTTTATGATGTGAACCGTGATGGCTGCATTGGTCGAGCATTTGGCAAGCAAGGATTTTGCCAGCAGGCAGGCGTAAATCGGGCCGATGAGGTGGTGAAAGAGTTCTTCGGTTTTAAATTCCAGCCCCCGCATCTGCTGGTGTTTGCCCGAGATATAAAACGCTGTCGGCAAGAGGCATGCCAAGAATGGCGGGATTATTGCCAACAGACGTCGTATTGGGAAAATGCCACTGATCTGGTCGATTATCAGCTGGATAATCTCCAATTTGATTGGCTTAAACCAGAGCAAATTTTGCGTATTCGCCTTCGTTTGCGTTCACAGAAATACCCAGATATTCAGTATGAAACAGTAGCATATAGCAAGGTGTTAAACGGAGTGGAACCATGACACGTCATCGCTCTGCCCATATTTTGCTCACTGCACTGCTGTTATTAAGTGGGCTATTTAGCCTCATGTTACTTCATCAAGAGTACTGGTTTGGGTATAACCAATCGTTACAATCTGTTTGGAAAACGCATTTAACACGAAAAATGGCGTTATCCATGCCACCTTCACGCCCGATGTTGGATCAGCATTGCCAAGCAGAAAAACGTTCTCCGATACAACGGGAAGGCTATCAGTTTGAATGTGAAAAAGCAGGCTCTTTCTTCGTTCGAATGCCCCGCTCTCGCGAGAAATATATCCCATTTACGGATATTGAGCAGGTGTTGGACGTAAAAACATATGCGGCGGCGATCCACCCGATTCGTACGTTGGCGGATCTGCCTCCTAGCTCAGTGGATAATCCTAAAGTGGTGCGAGCACTCAATCCGATCAACGAGCGATTACCTCGCCATTTTTATGGTATCGTGATCACCGATTATCCCTTTGATATCACGGATCGATGGATAGTGGGTATGCTGTACTCTTCCTATCACCACTATGATGATCAGGATGTGAGATGGAACAGAACCGTATTCAAAAACCTCGAAAATCAGCTCTCTCGCTGGCAGTTTTTACCTCATTCTCTACAATATGCTTATGATATCTCGACGTATTCACGCTGAAACAGGGCTGAGTCTGCTGTTTGCTCTGATGTTGTTTAGTTTCCTTTTTCTGAATTATTCCACTTGGCAAGCGATTCAACATCAGCGGTTTATGCGTAACTACCAAACTCAGCAAGCTTGGCGAATCGCCGAAAATCATCTTGCCTTGTTACAAGCTGGCGAGCCTTACAAGGGGGTGATTATTCAGAACAATGTGCAATTTGAGATCGACAGCCAGCCCTCTTCTATCCGAGTGCGTTTCCCCCTCGGCGAAATTACCCTTGAGAAACCTTAGCCAACCGCCGTGCAACGGAGTAGAATAC
>JAUMYT010000013.1 GCA_030528525.1 Pasteurellaceae bacterium | reverse complement strand
CTGTTTTAATTGGGTGATAGGGTTTTGCATTGGTTGCCTCCTAGATTTTGCGTGCTTGTACGATTTTGGCTAGATAGGCATTGACTTCACTACTCAAAAAGCCGATTGAATTAGTGCCGATTTCAATCCGTTTCGGAAAGTCAGGTTTATAACGTTTGGATTTAGGGTTTAACCAATCATCAAGGGTAGAACGTGCTACGCTAAAAATCTGTGCTACTTCCTTTTTGCGTAAAATGCGGTCTTGCTCTGCTACGCCATAGCGAACCGTTTCAGCAAGTGCTTGTGATGTTTGTGTCGTTTGGGTTGGTGTCATTGAGTAAGCTCCCTATTCTTTCGGTTTGTGAAATATTCGCCTTGATTGGCGGATAGGGGGATTTTGAAGAGTAAAAAGCAGTTCAGGGGAAGAATGAACAAATGAACTGGTTCAATGAACAAATGAACTATTTTAGGCGGGTAAAATGAACAAAACCGCCAATAAAGGCGGCTCGTTGATTAAGGTTCTAGATATTTTTTAAGGGTGTTTTTAGCTGGCGTTGGTTCGTTTGGGTAAATATGATTTAGCATTGTGTGAAGTTGGCTATAAGTTGGATATTTACCATCGTTCATTTCTATAAATTTGCTCTGTTGAATGATTAGCTTAAATGTATGTGCCAATTTGTCCTTATCTGTTTTGAGTGGAATATCTCCATCATATTCTAAAGATTGCTCGCTTGTTGGTTTTTGGTTGTTGGCGGTTTCTAACGCTTTTTCAAGCTCTGCAATGCGTGCTTGTAGTTCGGCTGTTTGGTTGGCTTGTTGTGGTAATGTGTTGCCAACATTTGAGAATTTTGGAATATCAGGGAAATTTACAAATTCAGGAATGTTTAATTGTTCTGCAAATTCGGCTAAATCCTCTCTGTGTATTTGAGCTGTTTTTATATTGCCTAATGTATCATCTTGAACAGTATCAATCTTAGATTTTGTTAATATTCCATTCTCTATATATTGAATTAAAACAGCCTGAATAGCTTTAATATCGCTGTTTATTACTTCGTTACCGCTTCCATACGGATCTAAGTGAAATAATATTGAAGCTGCTTGATAAGGGGTGAAATAAATTTGATATAGGTAAGCCTTGAAGTTTGGAATGATTAAACCGCTCTTCATTCGTTTTGATATTAAAATATCTGTAGTTTCATCATCACTAGAGCAAATTTGCTGTAATTCTGTCGGTTTATATTCAATGACTTCATTTTCTAAAGAAAGATCGCAAATTGTTTTATTTTGTAAATCACATCTTGCGAAATAGCTTTGATTTTCCTGCATAAACTCCCCTTTGCGTTCCCTTTGTTGGTAGTGAATTTTATAGGCTAATTATGCTCAATCTTTCACAAAATGCAACAATTTTCACTGGTTTTAATTCCAGTTATTCATTTACCACTTTCAAATGATATTGCGGTAATGCTCCCTGCGAACATTCATCAACAAAATCCGCCCACGCCTGCAATAGTTCAAAGCGTTGTTTGATGTAATCCGCTCGGTTGTACGCCATTCTAATTCGGTCTTGATTGATATGCGATAATGCCACCTCGATTAGTTCAGGGTTGTAACCTTTCTCATTCAGGTAGGTGCTAGCGATACTTCGCAAGCCGTGAGCCACTAGCTTGCCGTGATAGCCCATTCGCTTAATCGCTGCATTTGCCGTCTGTGTATTGACGTGAGTTTGTGGATTTTTCACACTGGGGAATAAATACGTTTTACCGCCACTCAATTTTTTAATCTCTCGCAACAGTGCCAGTGCTTGACGTGATAGCGTGATTTTATGCTCTCGTCCGTTGTCGTCTTGCTTTATGCCCTTGTTGATGTAAATCGTCCATATCTTCGCTTTCTCGTCTATATCGCCATATCGGGCGGTTGCCGCTTCGTTTGGGCGTGTCATCGTGAGCAACTGCCACAAAATCAAATAGCGTGTCTGCAAATGAATTTGGGCATTATTCAGGCTGAATAAAAACTCGGTTAAATCTTCGGGCTTTATCGTCTTAAAGTGTTCTACTCGTGGGCTGTCAAACTCTTTCGATATGTTGGCGGTAGGATTGCTCAAAATAATTTCCCTGTGGAGAGCATAAGTCATAATCTCATTCAGTTTTTGAATAGCACGCTTGAGCGTTTCTAGCGTGCCTTTATCTTGCAATGGCTTAAAGGCTTTTAATGCCATTGGGGCGGTTATTTGCGTGATAGGGTAGTTGCCAAACGCTGGCAATAAAATACGCTCAAGTAACCGCTTGACATCATTCGCATAGCCTGTTGAAAAGTTAGCTCTGGTCTGCCGATACTCGAACCACGCCCACGCCACACTTTCAAACGTATTATTTAGCTCTTCTCGCTTGGCTTGTTCTGCTTGTTGGCGGTGTATTTGTGGATCGACATTTTGAGCAAGTAACGATTTCATTTCTGCCCTCGCTTTTCTTGCCTCTGTGAGTGAGATACTTGGATAATCGCCTATGGTGTAGGTACTTCTTGCTTTCGTGTACGGCTTAAAATAGCGATATTTCCACACTTTCGCCCCTGTTGGTGCAATCACTAAATAAAGCCCTTCGCCATCGGGTAACCAATCGCCCCCGCTCTTGCCTGTTGGCTTTGCATTTTTGATTTGCGTGTCTGTTAAACTTTTTACTTTCGCCATAAGTAAGTACCTAAAGAATTTCTGCCAAGTACCTAAAACAATTTCTAAGTACCTAAAAAAACAAGGGGTAGCAAAATCTCGCAAGCGTTGAAAATAAAGGCTTTGAACGTGATTAAGTACCTAAGCATTTTTACATCATATCATTTAGGTACTTGTTTAGGTACTTAAATTATCGGTTTTGATTGGTTTATATCAGTCAGGATTAGGCAATAAAAAAGCCTTGAAGTGTTGATTTTCAAGGCTTTATCGGTCTATTTTAGTCTGTATTGTTTAACGATTTGGTGGAGCTGGGGGGATTTGAACCCCCGTCCGAAATTACTCTACCTTCAGCACTACACGTTTAGTCTGGTCTTTAATTTCATCCATTGACTGCGGACAGACACGCCATCAAGAGACTAGCTTTATTCAATTTAGTGCTTCGATCCTAAAGCGGCGGCTTCAACACGATCTCGTTTGGGTTTGACTCCGCTTGATCCCCGTCTTACGAGCGGAAGCTGGGGAGCGAAGGCTTGCGCAGGTTATTAAGCTGCTAAAGCGTATTGTTCGTCGTTTGCGACTATTGTTTTGCGGTTTGTTTACGAGGCCTACCGCACCTCGACGTGCACCTTGGGCTTCGCTAATCCCGTCGAATCCAGAATCAGCCCCAAAAAGTTTGTCGATTCTAGCAGAAAGCGGTAAGATTGCCACCAATTTTTGCAAAAATGAGAAAACCGATGAAAAATCCTAACGATATTGAGTTGCTTGATGATGAGATTGAAGACATTGAAGCAGAGCCGATTGAAGTCGATGATGTCGAGTTAATTGATGAGAAGGACGACAGCAATCATCCCGCTCTTGCCAATACCATGCTTGTGCCACAAGGCAATCTCGATAGCTACATTCGTATGGCAAATCAATATCCGATGCTGACCGCTGATCAGGAAAAAGAGCTCGCTGAACGGTATTACTACGATGAGGATTTAGAGGCTGCCAAGCAGTTGATTTTGTCACACTTGCGGTTTGTGGTGCATATCGCCCGTGGCTATATGGGCTACGGTTTGCCGTTGGCGGATCTCATTCAGGAAGGCAATATCGGGCTGATGAAAGCGGTAAAACGCTTTAATCCTGAAGTGGGTGTGCGGTTGGTCTCTTTTGCGGTGCATTGGGTCAAGGCAGAAATTCACGAGTATGTGCTCAAAAATTGGCGAATTGTGAAAGTGGCGACCACCAAGGCACAACGCAAACTGTTCTTCAATTTGCGGAAAAACAAACAACGATTGGAATGGTTTAACGAGGACGAAATTCAGCGTGTTGCCGAGGAATTAGGCGTGTCGCCGAGCGATGTGAAAGAGATGGAATCTCGCATGACGGGCAGAGATATGGGCTTTGACTTGCCTGTGGGCGAAGATGATGAAGATGCCTACGCCCCGTCTATGTACATTGAAGATGATAGCTCTAATTTCGCCGATGATTTAGAAGACGAACAATACAGCGGCAAAGCCACCGCTCAACTCGCCTATGCCTTGGCACAACTTGATGAACGCAGTCAAGACATCATCAAAACTCGCTGGCTAGACGAAGAGAAAGCCACCTTGCACGAACTTGCGGCAAAATACAACATTTCTGCCGAACGTGTGCGGCAGCTTGAGAATCAAGCCTTGAAGAAAATTAAAGAAGCTATCACTATCGACTAATGTAAAAGCAACCTATTGATCTGCCCCAAAAGTTAGGCTGAGTTCTAGACTCAACAAAGCTTCGCCCAACGTTTAACGAGAAATCAATAGCTTGCTTTTTTTATTTCATATATGCATCACCAAACTGGTTATTTTATCGCCAGAAAATTATCCATAGATCTCACTCCATATAACCTATTGTTTTTAAACAATAAAAAATAATCAAGCGATCTTATTCTAAGTTATACAAGATCTTTTATCCGATCTATCACAATTTTATCCACAGCCTGTGGGGATAACTTCTCTATCTTGAAATATTGCACTTTAAACGATGCAATTTCATAGCAATTTCCATCAAATTACCACAAAAACTCGATCACTTCGTGGGAAAATAACCCGTTTCTGCTCTGCACCGCCATGCTATCCCGCCCCGATCTTCAACTCGATCCGATTATCCTCAATAAGATCCTAGGTAATTATCAACAAATATCCACCTTTTCCACATACTTATCCACAATTTGCAAAAACTTTCGTTTTCTCACCCCCTTGTCATCCTGCTTTTTCATTGTTCAACAGGCGGAATTGTGCCACAATTCGCCTATTCAAAAATTTACACGAAAGGCGGTCGAAATTGATCGATTTTGATGGTTACCGCCCAAATGTTGGTATCGTGATCTGCAATAAACAGGGACAAGTTCTGTGGGCGAAACGGTTTGGTCAGAACTCTTGGCAATTTCCGCAAGGCGGCATTAACGAGGGGGAAAACATTGAAAGTGCAATGTACCGTGAGCTTTATGAAGAAGTCGGTTTATCCAAAAAAGATGTGCGAGTGGTTTGGGCGTCTAAGCAATGGTTAAAATATAAACTTCCTAAACGCTTGATTCGTAACGAAAATTCTCAACCTGTCTGCATTGGGCAAAAACAGCGTTGGTTTTTGTTGCAGTTAGTCAGCGATGAAAGCCAAATCAATCTGAAAGTGATGAAAGCCCCCGAATTTGACGGCTGGCGTTGGGTGAGCTTTTGGTATCCTGTGCGACAGGTGGTGTCGTTTAAACGGGATGTTTATCGCAAAGTGATGAAAGAATTTGCTCAAATTTTGATGAGCGAACAGCATAAATCTCGTGAGCCTGAAGCCCATTCAGACGGTGAACGGCGAGAGTTTCGCAAGCCATATCGGGCAAATTTTCGGACATACAAGGGGAAAAAACGATGATCATTTTCTTTCTCAGTTGCTTGCTACTTGGTACAGTGGTTGGCTTTTTGGCTGGTTTATTTGGCATTGGTGGCGGATTGATTATTGTGCCAGCCTTGGTGTATCTACTGCCAATGGTCGGCGTGCCGAATGAGTCTTTAATGTCAATGGCTCTCGGCACTTCTTTTTCGACCATTATTGTCACGGCATTTTCCGCTGCCCAACGCCACCATAAACACGGCAATGTGGATTGGCAAATCAGCAAATATTTCATTCCTGCCTTGATGATTTCGGTGTTTTTGGCAGGGCTGGTGGTCAGCCAAATTCCCAAAGGCGAAATGTCGAAAATCTTTGCGGTGATTGTGCTGTTCTTAGCCTCTAAGATGCTGTTTTCCTTGAAGAAAAAAGCCGTTGAGCCGAAGCCAATCACGCCTCAATCCACGATTTTGGCAGGCTCTATTATCGGGGCAATTTCCAGTATGGCAGGCATTGCAGGCGGCGCGTTTATCGTGCCGTATTTAAGCGGTCGGGGCTTGGAAATGAAACGTGCCATCGGCACTTCTTCATTTTGTGGGGCGTTGCTCGGTTTAGCCGCTACGATTAGCTTTATGTTGAGTGGTTGGTCAGTTGCAAATTTACCTGATTATTCAATCGGTTATATTTATCTGCCAGCCCTACTGGGCATTACGCTTACCTCCTTTTTTACCTCTAAACTCGGTGCTAATGCCGCCAACGTGTTGCCTGTGGCTGTGCTGAAAAAAGCCTTTGCGGTGCTGTTGGTCTGCATTGCGATCAATATGTTTTTAAAATAGAGAATGATTATGCAAGAATTTATGCTTTTCCCCCAAATTGACCCTGTGGCGATCCAACTCGGTCCAATCGCCATTCATTGGTATGGTTTGATGTATCTACTTGGCTTTGGTTTTGCTTATTGGCTTGGCACACGCCGAGCGAAAAAATCCAACGGCGTATGGACAACGGAACAGGTCGATCAACTGCTGTTTAACGGCTTTTGGGGCGTGATTTTAGGCGGTCGCATTGGCGATGTGCTGTTTTATAGCTTAGATAAATTGCTCGCTGATCCGCTCTATCTGTTCCGCATCTGGGAAGGTGGAATGTCGTTCCACGGCGGTTTGATTGGTGTGATTCTCGCGATGCTCTGGACATCTCGTCGCCAACAACGCAGTTTCTGGCAAACTGCCGACTTCGCCGCACCGCTTGTGCCGATTGGCTTGGGCTTAGGACGCATCGGCAACTTCATCAACGGCGAACTCTGGGGCAGAACCACAGACGTGCCGTGGGCGATGATCTTCCCGCACGTGGACAACTTGCCACGTCACCCATCACAGCTTTATCAAGCCTCCCTTGAAGGTTTAGCGTTGTTTATCATTCTCAACCTATTCATTCGCAAACCACGCCCAACGGGTGCAGTAGCGGGACTGTTCTTGCTCAGTTATGGCGTGTTCCGCTTCTTGGTCGAATATGTGCGTGAAATCGATATGAGCGTGAATACCACCGCTGACCTGCTCACTCGTGGGCAACAACTCTCGTTGCCGATGATTCTTGGTGGTGTGGCGATAATGGTTTGGGCGTATAAAAAGGCGAAGTAAAAGGCAAAGCCTTTGCAAAATCTCCGCAGTTCTCACCCCCTTGTAGCACGAATTGTAGGGGTAAATCTGTTGGTGGACGGAAAGGCTTCGCCACCTCTTAATTACAGGATAATAAAATGACACAAACATTTAAACTGATCGGCTTTGATTTAGACGGCACGTTGGTGGACAGCTTGCCTGATTTGGCACTTTCACTCAATTCTGCCTTTGCGGAAGTGGGGTTACCGCAAGCCCCTGAAGAATTAGTAATGACTTGGATCGGCAACGGTGCCGATATTCTGTTCGCCCGAGGCCTAGAATGGACAGGCAGAGCCAGCGAGTTTAGCGACGAACAACTTGCCCAAATCAAACGCCGTTTCGGGCATTTTTATGGCGAAAATGTGTGCAACATCAGCCGACTTTATCCAAACGTGAAATCAACGCTTGAAGCCTTGCACGCCAAAGGTTACACCTTGGCGGTGGTGACCAATAAACCAACCAAACACGTTCAGCCTGTGCTAAAAGCTTTTGGCATTGATCATCTGTTTGCCGAAGCCTTGGGCGGACAGTCGTTGCCAGCGATCAAACCACACCCTGCCCCGCTCTATTATTTATGCGGCAAATTCGGCTTGTATCCGCACGAAATTTTGTTTGTTGGCGATTCCAAAAACGACATTCTCGCTGCACAAAATGCAGGCTGCAAAAGCGTGGGGCTGACTTACGGCTACAACTACAACATTCCGATCAGCGAGTCTCATCCCGATTATGTGTTTGACGACTTCGCTGATATTTTGCAGGTGATTGAGTAGGATATTGCAATGCGTTGGCGTTTTGTTTTGCTGATTTTCAGCCTGCTTCTCACCGCTTGCAGTCAATCGCTCAAGGTGAAATCACTACCACCACAACCCGTGGAGAGCCGTTTGTTTGCGGTGGAACAACTTGCCCCGAAAAATGAGAAAAGTTTGCTAGCGGTGCAATTTTTGCCTGATTATTGGCGTTGGGTGCAGACCGATCCGCTCGGCTCGCCGATTGCTCGCTTACAACTGAGTCAAAACGGCTGGCAAAATGACGGCTTTGTGATGCCTAATTCGCAAGCTCAACGGCTGTTTTCTGCGATTGCTACCTACTTAAATCCAAACAATCCGCCGTTTGAATTAAGCGAAGACCACAAAATGTGGCACATTGTGCCGCGCTCAAACGGGACAACCATTACCCTTAGCGATCATTCTCAATGGTCTATTTCAGAAATTATCCAATAACTATGCAACCACTCTATTTAACTCAACCTGCCATTGTCAGCAGTTTAGGCGAAGGCATTGAAACCCATTTAGACCAGTTATTAACGGGCAAGGCGTCGCTGTTGCGTTTATCGGACAATCCTTTCTCTTCCTTGCAATTGGAGGGCAAAGCACGTTTTTTTGGCGAAGTTTGCCAGCCATTGCGTGAATTTCCTACGGATTTGGCGGACATTCACCGTAGCCGTAATAATCAGCTGTTATGGCATAGCTTGGCACAAATCGAACCACTTATTGAGCAAGCCATTGTTCGCTTTGGGCGAGAACGCATTGCGGTGGTGATCGGTACGTCCACCACGGGCGTTGATGAGAACATCGATGTGTTCAAACAAGGGGCGGAGCATCAAGATTGGTCGAAGGCAGACTTCAAACAACAACAGCAATTTTTCTCTGCCCCTGCGGATTTTGTCGCTGAAGTGTATGGCTTGCAAGGGCTAACCTACGGTATTTCGACCGCTTGCACCTCAGGGGCAAGAGCGTTAATTAGTGCCGCTCGCTTATTGCAAAGCGGCTTGTGCGATGCGGTGATTTGCGGCGGGGTGGATACCCTTTCGCCGCTTACCATCAGCGGTTTTGGCTCACTCTCCGTGCTGTCGGAACAGCGTTGTAATCCATTTTCCGCCAACCGTGATGGGATCAATATTGGCGAAGGATCAGCAATTTTTATAATGAGCCGAGAGCCGTTAGACGATCACCGCATTGCGTTGCTGGGTTATGGCTCAAGCAGCGATGCCTATCATATGTCCTCACCGCACCCTGAAGGCGAAGGAGCCATTTCCGCTTTTGCCAACGCTTTAGCCCACGCCGAGCAATCGCCGCAAGACATCGGTTGGATCAACTTACACGGCACAGGCACGCACCATAACGATCAGATGGAAAGCCTGGCCGTTGCAAAAACGTTTAGTTTCTCCCCCCCTTGCACCAGCACCAAATCCTATACTGGGCATACCCTTGGGGCAGCTGGGGCAGTGGAAGCCGCCATTCTTTGGGCGGTGATCAGCCGCCAACATAATCCAAGTGGCAAATTGCCCCCACAGTTATGGGATAAACAAACCGATCCCGAATTACCGCTAATCCATTTAACAGACGAACAAAGCCAGTGGCAAACAGGCAGACGTGTCGGGGCAAGTAGTTCTTTCGCCTTTGGTGGCAACAATAGCGTACTGATTTTGGGAGAATGCAATGATTAAACAAGATCTCACTTGCCCGATTTATCAGGTTGCCCCACTCCTGCCACATAGCGGTGAAATGGTGTTATTAGATCGCATTGTGGCGTTTGACGAACATTTTTTAACTGCCGAAACCGAAGTGCGAGCAGACAATCCCTTGATCAAACACGGCAAACTCGCCACCTTCGCCGGTATTGAAATTATGGCACAAGGCGTTGCCGCTTGGGCAGGCTGTATGGCGGTACAAGCAGGCGAACCAGTACGCTTAGGCTATCTGCTCGGCACCCGAAAACTGCATATTCACCGCGACGAAATTAACATCGGCACACCACTTCGCATTCAAATCAACATGTCGATTCAAGATGCCACAGGCTTCGGCGTGTTCGACTGCCAACTGATTGATATGGCAACAGAAACCCTCTTGCTTGAAGGGGCGTTGAATGTGTTTAGTCCGAAGGAAAAAATTGCGTGAGAGAGATCGATAAACAGAGTTTAGAGAACGCCTATCGCCTCTTTGAAAGTGGCGATATTTACCACATCGAAGTGGGTACAACCCAAGGGTTACAACAAATTCATTACTATTTGTTTAAGGGTTTATATGATTTTGCAGGTCAAATTCGAGAGCAAAATATCTCAAAAGGCAATTTTCGCTTTGCGAATGCCCTTTATTTAAAAGAAGCCTTAGCTAAAATTGAGTTAATGCCTGAAGAGAGCTTTGAACAAATCATTGAAAAATATATTGAAATGAATATTGCTCACCCTTTTTTAGAAGGCAATGGACGATCAACACGAATTTGGTTGGATATGATTTTGCGTAAAAATCTGAAACAAGTGGTGAATTGGCAAAATGTGGATAAAATTCGCTATCTACAAGCAATGGAGCGTAGCCCAATCAATGATTTAGAAATTAGCACATTATTACGAGCAAATTTAACGGAAGATATTGATAACGTTGAGATTATTTTCAAAGGTATCAAACAATCCTATTACTATGAAGGCTATCAAAAAGAATAAAAGGAAGGCACAAAATGAGCAATACCGTTTTAATCACCGGCTCTAGCCGTGGCATTGGCAAGGCGATTGCCTTGAAATTAGCAGAGCAAGGGTATGATATTGTGGTACATTGTCGCTCACGAGTGGAAGAAGCGGAAGCGGTGGCACAAGCGGTCAGATCGCTGGGGAAAAATGCAAGAGTGTTACAGTTTGATGTGGCAAATCGAGCGGAAGTGGCAGAAAAACTAACCGCAGATGTGGAACAGTTCGGAGCTTATTATGGCGTGGTGCTGAATGCGGGGCTGACGCGTGATAATGCGTTTCCTGCCCTCACCGAGAGCGATTGGGACACAGTACTTCGCACCAATTTAGACGGTTTTTACAACGTGCTTCACCCGATTATGATGCCAATGATCCGCCGCCGCAAAGCGGGGCGAATTGTCTGCATTACCTCGGTGTCTGGCTTGATTGGCAACCGTGGGCAGGTCAATTATAGTGCTTCAAAAGCGGGTATTATTGGGGCGGCAAAAGCCTTGGCAATTGAGCTGGCAAAACGCAAAATTACCGTCAACTGTGTCGCACCAGGGCTGATTGATACGGACATTTTGGACGAAAACGTGCCCATTGATGAGATCTTAAAAATGATCCCTGCTGGGCGAATGGGCGATCCTGACGAAGTCGCCCACGCCGTTAGCTTCCTAATGGATGAAAAAGCGGCTTACATCACCCGCCAAGTGATCGCTGTGAACGGCGGTTTGTGCTAACAAGGGGGAGAGAACCACCGACTTTTTGCAAAATCCCCAAGTCATCAATCCATAATTATTATCGGTGCAACAGCACCCAATGAGAACAGAACAAAAAATGAAAACAAAACGAGTGGTCGTCACAGGTATTGGCGGCATTACCGCCTTTGGGCGAGAGTGGCAAGCAATCAAAACTGCATTTCAACGCAAACAAAATGCGGTGCAAACAATGGAAAATTGGGCGGAGCGTTATCCTGAATTGGAAGCTCGTTTAGGGGCAATCATCGCCGATTACGCCCCGCCTAAACATTGGAACCGCAAACAATTACGCAGCTTAGGGCGAGTGTCGCAGCTGGTTGTAGATGCCAGCGAGCAAGCCCTCGCCAATGCCAATCTGCTGGATGAACACGGCGTGATTTTAGACTCCCTCAAAGACGGCAGAATGGGCGTGGCGTGCGGCTCTTCTACGGGCTCGACCAACGACATCAAAGACGCAGCCGAGCTGCTGATGACCGGCAAATCGGACGGTTTCAACGCCAACACCTATGTGCGAATGATGCCACATACCACCGCCGCTAACATCGGTATTTTCTTCGGGCTGACTGGGCGGATTATCCCCACTTCCAGTGCTTGTTCATCGGGTAGCCAAGCGATTGGTTACGCCTATGAGTCGATCAAATATGGCTTAATTCCGATGATGTTAGCCGGCGGTGGCGAAGAGTTCTGCCCGTCCGAAGTCTATGTGTTTGACTCGCTCTACGCCGCCAGTCGCAAAAACGACACGCCAAGCCAAACGCCCAGCCCGTACGATCAAGGGCGAGACGGCTTAGTGATCGGCGAAGGGGCAGGTATGTTTGTATTAGAAGAACTCGAACACGCTTTGGCTCGTGGGGCGAATATTCTCGCCGAAGTGGTCGGCTATGGGGCAAACAGCGACGGCAGCCACGTCACTCGCCCACAGAAATAAACGATGCAACGCTGTATGGAATTGGCAATCAAAGATGCAGGCATTTCTCCACACCAAATCGGCTACGTGAATGGACACGGCACCGCTACCGAACAAGGCGACATTGCCGAAACCCAAGCCACCGAAGCCGTCTTCGGCAAAATTCCGCTCAGTTCGCAGAAAAGCTATCTCGGACACACCCTCGGGGCTTGCGGTGCGTTGGAGTCGTGGTTTTCGATTGAAATGATGCGAGATGGCTGGTTCGCCCCCACCCTCAATTTAGACAACGTGGACGAGCGTTGCGGCAAGCTCGACTACATTCAAGGCGACGGACGAGAAATCCACACCGATTACGTGATGAACAACAATTTCGCCTTTGGCGGCGTAAACACCTCACTGATTTTTAAACGTTGGACGGGGCAATAATGGCAAAACATATTCTGATCGTCTCTTACTCACAAACGGGGCAACTGACCGCTCTGGCAGACAGTTTTGTCCGCCCTCTGCAAGGGCAAGCGGATATTTGCCTAGAGCATTTTACTATTCAGCCGTGCGAGCCTTACCCCTTTCCGTGGCGATTTACCCCGTTTTTCAACCTCTTCCCTGAAACGGTGCATTTACGCCCTGCCCCGATTGAGCCACCACACTTTCAGCGACAACAATACGACTTGATCATCATCGCCTACACCGTGTGGTTCTTGTCGCCTTCCCAGCCGATTACCGCCTTTATGCAGAGCGAGCAAGCCAGAGCCATTCTGAAAGACACGCCCGTGATTACGCTGATTGGCTGTCGCAATATGTGGCTGATGGCACAAGAAAAAATGAAAAAACTGCTGGCGGAAGCAGGGGCAAATTTAGTGGGAAATGTGGTGAAAGTCGACCAATCCAACGACTGGGCAAGTTTCATCACTACGCCAGCGTGGATGTTCACAGGCAAGAAAAAACCGTACTCGTGGCTACCCAGTGCAGGCATTGCAGAAAGCGAGATTGCCGATGCCAGCCGTTTTGGCGAGAAAATTTTGCAAAATCTCCGTGTTTCTCACCCCCTTGATCACACCCTTTTCCACCAAATGCAGGCGGTCAACATCGACGAAAAATTGATGATGAGCGAAAAAGTCGGACACCGCAGTTTCTACCTGTGGGGCAAGCTGCTGATGAAGTGCGGACAAATTTCTCCGCTTTTACGCCAAACAGTGCTTTATCTGTACGTCGTGTTTTTGGTGGCAATGATTTTAACTGTGGTGCCAATCAGTGCCGTGATCAAATGGCTACTTCGCCCGTTACTAAAAAATAAATTGGCACAGCAAAAACGTTATTTCGCTGAACCAAGCGGTGAAGCATAACGCAAGGAACCGTCATAAATGAAACAACAGCATTGGGCAAATCAGCAAGAGCGTGGTACACAGCTTTTTCTTAGCCTGACCCGTCTCATCGTTAAATATGCACCGCTGGCGATCATTCGGTTGGTCACATTTTTAGTGGTGAGCTACTTTTTTGCCACCGACAAAAAACGCCGTGCCGATATTGCAAATTATCAACAAAAACTCACCGCATGTTTCCCCGACGTACAGCTTCCTCACTATTCGGTCTTCCGCCAATTCCTTGCCTTTGGCGAGGCAATCGCCGATCGCTTTGGTGTGTGGCAGCGAAAAATTCGCTATCAAGATCTGATCGTAGACGATACGGATAATCTGTATGCGGATATGGACGGCGGTGGGCGTGGGCAGATTTTGATCTGTTCTCATTTTGGCAACATTGAAATTTGCCGAGCCTTGGTCGGCAGCGGGCATCACCCCCATTTTAAGCTCAATGTGCTGGTGCATAATCGCCACGCTGAAGCCTTCAACAACGCGTTAGTGGAGGCGGGTGCCGATGAATTGTCGTTAATTCAGGTGGACGATCTCAACGCTCAAAAAATGCTGGAATTAGCCGAACGCATTGAACGAGGCGAATGGATTGCGATTGCCGCCGATCGTGTGCCTGTTCGAGGTGATAAAACCTACCCTATTGATTTTCTCGGCGAAAAAGCAGCGTTTCCGCAAGGGGCGTGGCTGCTTGCCAGCCTACTTAAAGCCCCCATCAACACCGTGTTTTGCCTGAAAGAGCAAGGAAAATACCGCTTGCAACTTCGCCGCTTCTGCGGTGTGATACAGGGCAGAAGTGCGGTGAGAAATCAGGAAATTCAGCACGCAATGCAACAATATGCCGATTTACTTGCCAAAGAATGTGCAAAATCGCCCCTTTTGTGGTTTAATTTTTACGACTTTTGGCATCAATAACTCAATTCTATTCATTAAGGAGCTATTATGAAATTATCTAAAACTCTCGTTCTTTCCCTTAGTGCATTAGTGCTTGCCGCTTGTGCCCCACGCCACGATGTGCATTATCTTTCCATTGATGAAGCCCTAAAATCGCCAGCAGCGAAAGAGGTGTTAGATCCACGCATTAAACTCTACTTCGGCAAACCAGCACCTGGCAACGTGCTAGTCAAAGGAGTAACCTCCAATCCAAAAACGAATGCCTTAAACAAAACAGACGAACAAGCCTGCCAATGGGTATTCTTATCCGCGGTGAAAAAATTCCAAGAGCGTGCGAAAAAAGAGGGGGCAACCAAAGTTGGGAACTTGGTGAGCTACTACAAGAAAAACGAGTATAAATCGACCAGCAAATACGAGTGCCATGCCGGTCGCAGTATTGCAGGCGTTGCGTTGAAAGGCGACATTGTTAAATAATCTCAACTTGCCAAGGTGCGTACGAACGCACCTTTTCTTCTATGAAACTGAAAAAACACCATTACGCCAGCCATTTTTCCGATTATGAGATCCCGTTTTTCGATGTGGATTCAATGGACATTATGTGGCACGGGCATTATGTGAAATATTTGGAAATGGCACGCTGTGCCTTTTTGGAAGAGATTCACTATACCTACGATGTGATGAAGCAACACGGCTACGGCTGGCCGATTGTACAGCTCAATTTAAAATATGTGAAACCTGCGATGTTTCGCCAAAAAGTGCGGGTGCATTTAGCGGTGGTGGAATATGAAAGCTGTTTGCGAATTGAGTATCTCATCAAAGATTTGAGTTCGGGGCAAACGCTCACGAAAGGTAGCACCACCCAAGTGGCGGTAGAAATTGCCAGCCGAGAAATGCAGCTCCAAACCCCGCAATCGTGGCGAGACGCCATCGAAAATTATCACGGATTTCAGCCTTTAGCCGAAGTGTAACCCTATGAAAAAATACCTATTTTCTCTTTTCCTCGCTTTTTCTTCCCCCCTTGTGTTTGCCTTTTCCGCACAGGATTTAGTGGCAATCTTGCAACAACCTCAAACGATTCATGGCGATTTTACTCAACAACGTTTTTTAAAAGCGTTGCCGAAGCCGATTACCACCACAGGCAATTTTACCCTGTTGAAAAATAAAGGGTTATTGTGGCAAATGCAAAAACCTTTTGCCAGCGATGTGCGAGTGACTGCTCAGGGCATTATGCAATGGAACGGACAAGCGTGGGTCGAGAACCGTAAAATGGGACAATCACAACAAATTCAGCTGTTTCTCGGCGTGCTGTCGGGCAATATTGAAGGGCTTTCTTCGCAATTTAATCTGCAACTCACTGGCACGGCGGACAATTGGCAGCTCAGGCTCACCCCAAGCAGTCTGCTGATGAAACAGATTTTTAGTCACATTCAGCTGCACGGCGACACACTGGTCAAACGCATTGAACTGCACGAAACCCAAGGCGATCGCACCGTGATTGAATTGCAAAATAATCAAGTGAACCAACCGCTTGCCGCCTTTGCACAGTCGGCATTGCAAGCAAATTAGGCAACGCAAATGGTGATGCGTATTGGTCGATGGGGATATGGCGGCTTGTTGCTTGGGCTGTCGCTGTTTCTGCTGTGCAAACTTTTCCACCTTTCCCAATGGCTTCAGACAGATTTAACCGCACTTTTGCCCACTCAACAAGCGTGGCAGCCCGTCCAGCAATGGGCAGACAAACGCCAAGAGCAACAACTCAACCGCCAACTGGTGGCGTTGGTTGGGCATTCTGACTTGGCACAAGCAAGCCAATTGGCAGAGCAGATTGCGTTACAGTGGCAACAATCAGCACAATTTTCTCAGCTGGATTACCAAACCACACCAAACATAGACGAGTTACAACGCCAAGTGCAACAGCTCAAATTTGCCACCCTGCCCAAAGCCGTGCGTGAGCAACTGCTTGCCAGTCCGCAAACCTATTTTCAACAGTATGCCGAGCAATTTTTTGATCCTTTCGCCCCTCGCAATCTGTTGCTGTTGGAGCAAGACTGGCTGGGCTTTGGGCGTTTTGCGTTAAGCCAATCGCAACCCTTCACTCAACTGGAATGGGACAGCGAATCGGGGGTGGTTTATGTTCAGCAGAATGGGCAATTTTGGGTGCTACTGCGTGGTATTTTGGCGGAAAACGCCACCGCACTTTTGCCGTTGATCGCCCAAACGCAACAAGCCGTTGCCGACCAACAAGGCGAATTATTGGTGGCGAGCACTGCACTATTTGCGGAACACGCCAAGCAAGCTGCCGAGCAAGAGAGCCAACTGATGGCAACGCTCGGCATTTCGCTCACCTTGCTGTTATTATTTTCGGTGTTCCGCACTTGGCGAGTGCTGTGGCTGTTTTTGCCGATTGTGGTTGGAATGATCGCTGGTGTGAGTGCAACCTTGCTATGGTTTGAACAAATTCACATTTTAACCTTGGTGATCGGCACGAGCCTCGTCGGTGTGCTGATCGATTTTCCGCTCCATTGGTTGAGCGGCTCACTGAATAATCCGCATTGGCAGGCTGAACCTGCGATGCAGCGGCTCAAACAGCCGTTTTTGATTAGCCTGCTGGTGACCGTGCTGGGCTATGTATTGCTCGGCTTTACCCACTTGCCTGTGCTGCAACAAACCGCCCTGTTTTCAGCGGTGGCGTTGGTAGCGGCGATTGGTTTCACCTTGCTCTATTTGCCGTGGTTTTTCCGCCGTTTCCCACCTCGCAACGGGGGCTGTTTTTTGCCACTTTTTGCAAAAACTCGCCGTTTCTCCCCCCCTTGTAAACAGAAAAAATGGCTGGTGCTCGTGCTGGCTGGCTTCACGCTCTTTGGTATCAGCAAAAGTGAGTGGCAAGACGACATTCGCCAATGGGTCAATTTGCCGCCTGAACTCACCGCCCAATTACAGCGGATTAGTGAACTCACGCAACTGGATTTTGGCAGCCAATATTTTCTGATCCAAGCCGAAAACAGCGAACAACTGCTTGCCAAAAGCCAAAAATTAACCGCAAAACTTGAACTGGCTCAACAACAAGGCAGCTTAGGCGGTGTACAATCGCTCAATCATTGGCTGATGTCGCAAGCAGAGCAACGCCAATTTGCCGAACAGCTTTCCACCAAGCTTTTCGAGCAAGATTATCAGCCGTTGGTGGAGCTGGGTTTCTCGTCTGATGAACTGGCTCAAGCGGCTCAACAGTTGCCGAAGCAAGCAATGGTTTCCCTTGAGCAAGCCTTGCAAACGCAGCTTGGGCAGGGCTGGCAATCGCTCTATTTGGGCGAAATGTCGCCGAATCAGGTAGTCGGCGTGGTGAAAGTGTCGGGCGTGAAAAATACCTCTGAAATGCAGGCGTTTGCCAATCAAACGGATATTTTCTGGCAAGACAAGCGGTCAGATTTAAACCAAAGTTTTCAACAAACCCGTAACCAAGCCGCTTGGCTGAAGTTATTGTCGTTTGTACTGGCTGGTGGGCTACTGTGGCGACTGTTTGGCTGGCAAGCCAGTGGAAAAATGTTAGCCGTACCGTTGCTGGCGATTGCGAGCGTGATCGCTATTTTTGGCTATGTGGACATACCGATCGGGTTGTTTACAATGTTTGGCTTATTGCTGGTCTCTGCGATTAGCATTGATTACACCGCATTCTTGCACAGTGTCCACGACCCCTTTGCCAGCAAACAGCGAGCCGTTTTATTGGCAAGCGGTACCACGATAATTTCATTTGTCCTGTTAAGCCTCAGCTCCACACCTGCCGTGGCACAGTTTGGATTAAGCGTGAGCCTTGGCGTGGCGTTGAGCGGATTATTGGCGATAAACATGTTTAAGTAGGGCAATTCTCCTATGATTGAAAAGGAAAAAACGATGAATACCACATTTGATGTTGTGATTATTGGGGCTGGCCCGTCAGGTTCGGTGTCGGCATCGTTGCTCAAGCAACAAGGGCTGAACGTGTGCGTGCTAGAAAAACAGCATTTTCCCCGTTTTGTGATCGGCGAAAGTTTGTTACCGCACTGTATGGAAATTTTAGATGCCGCAGGTTTGGTGGACGCCGTAAACGCTGAGCCGAGTTTCCAATTCAAAAATGGGGCGGCATTTACTTGGGGCAATCGCTACACCTATTTTGATTTCACCGACAAATTTACCCCTGGCCCCGGCACGACTTTCCAAGTTCGCCGTGGCATTTTCGATAAAATTTTGATTGATGAAACCGCCAAAAAAGGCGTGGACGTGCGATTTGGTCACGAAGTGTTAGCCTTTGATAATCAAGGCGAAAATGCGGTGTTGCAAGTGCAAACCGAACACGGCGAGCGTTATGCGTTAACCGCCCGTTTTGTGCTAGATGCCAGCGGTTACGGGCGGGTGCTGCCCCATTTGTTGGATTTAGAAACGCCATCGCACTTGCCGCCTCGTTTAGCTCATTTCACCCACATTGATGATAACATTAGCGCTCCTGATTTCGATCGCAATAAAATTTTGATCACAACGCACCCGACTCATCGTGATGTGTGGCTGTGGCTGATTCCGTTTGCGGATAATCGCTGCTCCATTGGCGTGGTCGGCTTGCCCGACACCTTGGCAGGCGACAGCGAAGCGGTACTGAAAAAATTTGCGTTAGAATGCCCGATGCTCAACCGCATTTTAGCCAACGCAAACTGGGAAAATGAATTCCCGTTCCGCCATATTCAAGGCTATTCCGCCAACGTGAAAAGTCTGCACGGTCGCCATTTCGCCTTGCTCGGCAATGCCGCAGAATTTTTAGATCCCGTTTTTTCTTCTGGCGTGACCATTGCGTTACATTCGGCACAACTGGCTGCCGAACTCGTCGCCCGCCAACTCAACGGACAAGCGGTCGATTGGCAGCAAGAATTTGCTAATTCGCTGATGGTGGGGGTAAATGCCTTCCGCACTTACGTCAATGGGTGGTATGATACGTCATTCCAAGATGTGATTTACGCACGCAATCCGCAGCCTGAAATTCGGCAGATGATCTCCTCCATTTTAGCGGGCTATGCGTGGGATGAAAAAAATTCATTTGTGGCAAAATCCCAACAACGTTTAAAAGCTCTTGCCGAAATTTGCGGCGTGGCAACCCAGGATTAAACATCGTTAAATGTAGGGTGGGCATTCTTGCCCACCAATAAAGTGAAAAATGGTTTTTTAACCAAAATGATGTATTCGTAGGATGGGCTTTAGCCCATCAACAAAATTATGAGATTGTTTTGATGGGATAAAGCCCATCCTACCCAATGAAAACTAGGTGCGTATCAACGCACCTCGTCTATTTAGAGAGAACATTTATGACCAAACCAATTGTATTTAGTGGCGTGCAGCCCTCAGGCGAACTCAGTTTAGGCAACTACCTTGGGGCATTGCGTCAATGGACGAAAATGCAGGACGATTTCGATTGCCTGTTCTGCATCGTGGATTTACACGCTATTACCGTCCGCCAAGATCCTGAAGCGTTACGCAAAGCCACCCTCGACACCTTGGCGATTTATCTCGCCTGTGGCATTGATCCGAACAAAAGCACGATTTTTATTCAGTCGCACGTGCCTGAGCATTCGCAATTGGCGTGGATTTTGAACTGCTACACCTACTTCGGCGAAATGGGGCGAATGACCCAATTCAAAGACAAATCTGCCCGCCACGAAGACAACGTAAACGTCGGTTTATTTACCTATCCTGTGCTGATGGCGGCAGACATTTTGCTCTACCAAGCCAACCAAGTGCCGGTGGGCGATGATCAAAAACAGCACCTTGAAATCACCCGCGACATTGCTAACCGCTTCAATGCGTTATACGGCAAAAAAGATGCCGAGGGCAATTTAACCGACAGCGTTTTCGCCGTGCCTGAAGTCTTTATCGCCAAAACTGGGGCAAGAGTGATGTCGTTGCTAGAACCAACCAAAAAGATGTCGAAATCAGACGACAACCGCAACAACGTGATTGGTTTGTTGGAAGATCCAAAATCAGTGGCGAAGAAAATCAAACGGGCAATGACCGATGGCGATGAGCCGCCTGTGGTGCGTTATGATGTGCAAAACAAACCGGGCGTGTCGAACTTATTGGACATTTTAGCCAGTGTCACGGGCAAAACCATTCCTGAATTGGAGGCAGAATTTGAAGGCAAAATGTACGGACATTTGAAAACCGCCGTGGCAGAGGAAGTCTCCGCAATGCTGACTCAATTGCAAGAACGCTACCACCATTTCCGCAACGACGAAGCGTTGCTCGAAAAAATCTATCGTGAAGGGGCTGAAAAAGCCAGAGCCAAAGCCCAAGCAACCTTGAAGCAAGTTTATCAAGCGGTGGGATTTGTGGCATAAACTAAAAATGCGTTGTACAGCCATCTTGTACAACGCATTTTCATTTCATCAATACAGGGCGTTTTACAAAATCTCCGATTTTCTCACCCCCTTGTAGGCAACTACTCGCCCTCTTCTAAAATCAGCCAACCGTTATCTAACCAATCGCACAAACTGTCGAGCAATAGCTCAAGCTGATCTTGGCTTTCCACTTTCGATGCTAGTTTATTCCACGAAATCGTATCGCCGTTGGCAATACGAATCAATAAATTTGCCTCGGCATCATTCAGTTCATCAATCCATTCGCCGTTCACATACACTCGCAACGGATTTTCGGTGTAAAGCATTTTCACATTGGCATCTTGTTGCACCCAGCCACCTGCTTCCAATACTTCTTGCACTTCATCAGGGTAGAACTCGTTTTCTTCGGTCAGTTGCTCATAACGGCGACTGCTCACAGCGGTTGCGACACTATGGGTAAATAGTGCATCGAATTGCGTTGAGTTCTGCAAGGCATCAATCAGTTGCTGTTTTAAATTCGCAACCATTTTCGGATCGAGCAACGCATTTGGCTGCACGCTTGGCGATAAGCGGAACGGCAACGTAAACTGTGAATTTGGCAGTAAATCGCTTTGATGCTCTAACGTTTTGCACACATTTTCGAGCAAATCGGCGGCATTGGGGAAACGCAAGCCGAAAGAGAACGTCAAGCAGTCATCTTGAGCAATACCATAATGCGACAGACGAGATGGCACATAAAGTACATCGCCTGGAGCAAGCACTTCATCAAAAATAATCTCACCCATATCGTCAAAAATGCGGATGGGCTGATTCGGTTTGAATTCCGTGCTTGGATCGCACCATTTGCCAAGCTGCCAGCGGCGATGACCATAGCCTTGCACCAAAAACACATCGTATTCATCGTAATGGCGACCAACCGAACCACCTGCGGGGGCGTAGGACACCATAATGTCGTCCCGTTGCCATTGTGGAATGTAGCTGAACGCTTGCCACAAGGCACCGAGCTCTGGCGACCATTGCTCTAAATTCTGCACTAATACCGACCATTGTTCAGGCAGTTCTTCAAAATCTTCCGCAACAAGCGGGCTGCGTTTAAGCGACCATTTTTCGCCTTCGCTGGTCTGATGTGTTTTAATCAAGCGAGCAGTGACGTCTTGTTCCTGTGCCAATTCAATAATATCGGCAGGCTCAAACAATCCCACGATTTGTGGCAATCCGTTACGGATAACAAGGGGGCGTTTTTGCCAATAATTCTGCAAAAAGTCTTCGGGCGTAATGTTTTCAGGTAAGCAGAATGGAATGTTCATAAATTGCTCCTTGGTGTCAATGGCTGATCCGACAGCTAGTTTAGCCTATTTTGTTTAGAAAGGGAAAAGATGTCCGCAAGAAAATCAACCCATTGTCAACAAATTGTCAGCAAAATGTCAAAATTGTTTATTTTTTGTTTTTATATGCTTTCTGTGCAATAATTATTCAGTTTTGTTATTTTTTTATTACATATAGGAGCTTCCAATGCAACAAACTGCTGAAAAAAGAGGCGGAATCCAACGCTTCTTACGAGGTGTCGAGTGGCTAGGTAATTTACTGCCTCACCCTATTATCCTCTTTATGTGGATGTGTGCAATTCTTATTGTACTCTCTGCTATTCTGACTTACTTTGGTGTCAATGTGCCTGATCCACGTCCAGCGAATGCTTCCACTCGGGCTGCCGATGGTATCATTCATGTGAAAAGCTTACTCAGCCAAGAAGGTGTGGCCTATATGGTCAGTAGCTTGGTGAAAAACTTCACCAACTTTGCCCCACTTGGTACGGTATTAGTCGCTATGCTCGGGGTGGGGATTGCGGAATCTTCTGGTATGATCTCTGCCGCATTACGTGGTTTAGTTGTCGGAGCACCGAGAAAGTTAGTGACCTTTACAGTGGTCTTTGCCGGTGTCATTTCTAATACTGCATCCGAATTAGGCTATGTGGTCTTGATTCCATTAGCTGCGATGATTTTCCATGCGTTAGGCCGCCACCCACTTGCAGGGCTTGCCGCCGCCTTTGCTGGGGTATCGGGTGGTTATAGTGCGAACTTATTATTAGGCACAGTGGATCCGCTGCTTTCTGGTATTACCCAAGAAGCGGCAAAACTCGTTGATCCAAACTATGTGGTTGGTCCTGAAGCAAACTGGTTCTTTATGATTGTCAGCACTTTCCTTGTAGCGGGTTTAGGTTATTTGGTTACTGAAAAAATCGTTGAGCCACAATTAGGCAAATACAATCCTAAAGACGCATCAGACAGCGAAATTTTAGAAAATAAAATCGAAAAACTGACCGCATTAGAGAAAAAAGGCTTAATGTGGGCAGGTTTAGCAATGCTCGTCTTCTCGCTATTACTGATCTGGTCAATTGTCCCTGCCGATGGCATTTTGCGTAATCCGAAAACAGGCTTAGTAGCAGGCTCGCCATTCTTACGGGGTATCGTCGTCTTTATCTTTATTTTCTTTGCGATTCCGGGTTACATTTACGGGCGAGTAACAGGCTCAATGAAAGACAGCAGCGATTTAATCAAAGCCATGTCAGGCAGCATCAGCTCACTCGGTATGTATATCGTATTAGTCTTCTTCGCTGCACAATTCGTCGCATTCTTTGGTTGGACAAACCTTGGTTCTATCGTCGCAGTAAAAGGTGCAAATCTACTGATTGATTTAAACTTAACAGGCCCAACCTTATTTATTGGCTTTATCTTAATCTGTGGTTTCATCAACTTGATGGTCTCTTCTGCGTCAGCACAGTGGGCATTAACTGCACCAATTTTCGTTCCTATGCTAATGTTAGTAGGTTATGCCCCTGAAGTGATTCAAACCGCCTACCGAATCGGCGACTCGACCACCAATATCATTACCCCAATGATGAGCTACTTCGGCTTAATTATGGCAGTCGCTGTACGTTATAAGAAAGACACAGGCGTGGGAACCTTGATGGCAATGATGATTCCATACTCCTTCATTTTCATCGTAGGCTGGACGATCCTGTTCTACGTTTGGGTATTCATTCTCGGTTTACCAGTAGGCCCAGGCTCACACACTTATTACCCAACACCGTAATTTCTCTATTCTACCAAGCAAGGCGAAAGCCTTGCTTTTTTCTTTATAATTTTGCAAAAAATTCCGCCAAAGCCCCCCCTTGCAGGCTATAATAGCCACATTTTTTATTGAATTTTAAATGGGATATAGAATGTCAGAAAAATTTAACGTAAAAACGTTCCAAGGAATGATCCTTGCCTTACAAGATTACTGGGCAAACCAAGGCTGTGTGATTGTGCAGCCGTTTGATATGGAAGTGGGGGCAGGGACTTCTCACCCGATGACCTGTTTAAAAGCCCTCGGCCCTGAACCAATGGCGGCGGCTTATGTGCAACCTTCACGCCGTCCAACGGACGGTCGTTACGGCGAAAACCCAAACCGTTTACAACATTATTACCAATTCCAAGTGGTGATCAAACCGTCGCCAGATAACATTCAAGAACTCTATTTGGACAGCTTAAAAATGCTCGGCTTCGACCCAACGCAAAACGACATTCGTTTCGTGGAAGACAACTGGGAAAACCCAACGCTAGGGGCGTGGGGCTTAGGCTGGGAAGTGTGGCTAAACGGAATGGAAGTGACCCAGTTTACCTATTTCCAACAAGTGGGCGGCTTAGAGTGTAAACCGGTCACGGGCGAAATTACCTACGGTTTGGAACGCTTGGCGATGTACATTCAAGGCGTGGACAGCGTGTACGATCTCGTGTGGTCAGACGGCCCACTCGGCAAAACCACCTACGGCGATGTATTCCACCAAAACGAAGTGGAGCAATCCACCTACAACTTTGAATACGCCAACACCGATTTCTTATTCTACTGCTTCGACCAATACGAAAAAGAAGCCAGCGAACTCTTGGCTCTCGAAAAACCGTTGCCATTGCCTGCCTACGAACGCATTTTAAAAGCGGCTCACAGCTTTAACTTGCTCGATGCACGCAAAGCGATTTCCGTGACCGAACGCCAACGCTACATCTTACGCATTCGTGCCTTAACCAAAGGCGTTGCCGAAGCCTACTACGCCAGCCGTGAAGCGTTAGGGTTCCCGGGGTGTAAGAAATAAATCAGTAAGAATGCCGACCACTTTTATTTAAGTCGTCTCCCAAATGAGGTCGCTATTTTAAGGACTGTTTACGATATTGCATCGGACTCAGTCCTTTTAATTTAAGCTGAAAGATAGTTTTATATACTGTTGAGAAGAAAATCCCCTCTATGTCATTTTGTAATATGGCTAATTTTCTCGCCCCCTTGTACATGGCTCAGAAATATTTTGGGAAAAATATCAAATGTTCTTGAACAAGATCTCAGTAGTAGACCATCATAGTAAAAATCCACTTCATAGTGTTCTGCATCAAAGTTAGACTCAGCCTCCAACAAAATAACCATAATGGAAGCAATGGATTAGCTGTGCTAGGGAAGAAACAGAAATACTCGCTCGACGTTAAATTATCCGTAATACACCATTAAACATGATCAATGCTCTACAAAATCAGCTTACTTTGCTTTTGGGGTTACTAGCTCAGGTATGATTAGCCATTGGCTCCATCCCTCTGCTAATGCTAAATAACGCTCATATCAAAGCGAAGTGGAAGAATGGCGGATAATCTATTACAGCAGAACCAAACCGAGTTGGGTAATAGAACGTTTCTGTAGGCAGTTGCAAACAATAGTATTCTGGCTGGTAGTTTGATACTTTCGCAGAACTGGAGCAAAGGATTCACAAAGATGTGCGTGACGATAATAATGAACGTATTCAGGTAAAGTTAAAAGGGCTAAGTCCTGCACAAATACAGAACCCAACCCTTAAATTAAACCCCTCTAACTTTTTGGGATCAGATCAATGCTATCGGGGTTTTCTATTACCTAGTTTTCTAGGTTATTCAACGATTGCTTCAACTGCAACTTCAGGACGCTCAACTAACTCAATGTAAGCCATTGGTGCGTTGTCGCCTGCACGGAAACCACATTTTAAGATGCGAGTGTAACCACCCGCACGATTTGCAAAACGTGGACCTAATTCGTTGAATAACTTAGCAACGGTTTCTACGTTGCGTGTACGAGCAAAAGCTAAACGGCGATTTGCAACGCTATCTACTTTTGCTAAAGTGATTAACGGCTCAACTACACGACGTAACTCTTTTGCTTTAGGTAAAGTAGTCTTGATAATTTCGTGACCAATTAAAGCACTAGCCATATTGCGAAACATCGCTTGACGATGGCTACTGTTACGGTTTAATTGACGTCCACTCTTACGATGGCGCATAACCTTATTCCTTCTTAGAAAATCTATACCTAAAATTAGTCTTCAGCAATACTTGCTGGCGGCCAATTCTCAAGGCGCATACCCAGTGATAAGCCACGAGAAGCAAGAACATCTTTGATCTCAGTAAGTGATTTCTTACCAAGGTTAGGTGTTTTTAATAACTCAACTTCGGTACGTTGGACTAAATCACCGATATAGTGAATTGTCTCTGCTTTCAAACAGTTAGCAGAACGAACTGTCAGCTCTAAGTCATCAACTGGACGTAGAAGAATCGGATCAAACTCCGGTTTTTCTTCTTTTACTTCTGGCTGACGAACATCACGCAAATCAACGAATGCAGCTAACTGTTCTGCTAAAATCGTTGCAGCACGACGAATGGCTTCTTCTGGATCTAATGTTCCATTAGTTTCCATTTCAATAACAAGCTTATCTAAGTCTGTACGCTGTTCAACACGAGCTGCTTCAACATTGTATGCAATGCGATCAACTGGGCTGAAACGAGCATCAACTAATAAGCGACCGATAGGACGATCATCATCTTGTAAATGTACACGAGCAGAAGCTGGCACATAACCACGACCACGCTGTACACGGATACGCATACTGATTGATGCATTTTTATCCGTCAAGTGGCAAATAACGTGATTTGGATTAACGATCTCAACATCACCATCGTGTGTAATGTCGGCTGCGGTTACAGGGCCAATTCCAGATTTAGTGAGAGTCAAAATAATATCATCTTTATTCTGCACTTTCACCGCTAGACCTTTGAGGTTTAACAATACTTCAAGAATATCTTCTTGGACGCCTTCTTTGCTGCTGTATTCGTGTAATACACCATCAATCTCTACATCTGTAACTGCACAGCCAGGCATAGACGAAAGTAAAATGCGACGAAGTGCGTTACCTAATGTATGGCCAAAACCACGCTCTAACGGCTCTAAGGTCACTTTGGCGTGAGTTGAACTAATTTGTTCAATATTCACTAAATGTGGCTTTAAAAATTCTGTCACAGAACCCTGCATTTTATCCTCTCTTTGCTTTTGAACTTGAAACTAAACAATAAATAAAATAATGCTTTAATTATTATTTAGAGTATAGCTCAACGATCAGATGTTCATTAATATCTGCTGATAGATCAGAACGCTCTGGAACACGTTTGAATACGCCTTCCATTTTGGTTGCATCAACTTCTAACCAAGTTGGTTTTTCACGTTGAGTTGCTAATTCTAGAGATGCTTTGATACGTGCTTGTTTTTTAGATTTTTCACGTACTGCAATCACATCATCAACAGAAACCTGATAAGAAGGGATATTTACAACGCGACCATTTACTACGATAGATTTGTGGCTAACAAGCTGACGTGCTTCTGCACGTGTTGCCGCAAAACCCATACGGTAAACAACGTTATCTAAACGACCTTCTAACAATACTAATAAGTTCTCACCGGTATTGCCTTTTAAGCGGTTAGCTTCTTTGTAGTAGTTACGGAATTGACGTTCCAAAATACCATACATACGGCGAACTTTTTGTTTCTCACGAAGCTGACTACCGTAGTCAGATAAGCGAGGTTTACGAGCACCGTGTTGACCTGGTGCTGTATCAATTTTACATTTTGATTCGATCGCGCGAACACCTGATTTAAGGAATAAATCGGTACCTTCACGACGGCTTAGCTTGAGCTTTGGACCCAAATATCTTGCCATTTTCTTTCTCCAATTATTCTAACGTCAATTACACGCGACGTTTTTTCGGTGGACGACAACCGTTATGAGGAATCGGAGTCACGTCAGTAATGTTCGTGATACGGAAACCTGCTGCATTTAATGCACGGATTGTTGATTCACGACCTGGACCCGGACCTTTAACCATAACTTCTAAATTCTTTAAACCAAACTCTTTAACAACTTCAGCACAACGTTCTGCTGCAACTTGAGCTGCAAAAGGAGTTGATTTACGAGAACCACGGAAACCTGAACCACCCGCAGTTGCCCAAGCTAGAGCATTACCTTGGCGGTCAGTAATGGTTACGATTGTGTTATTGAAAGATGCATGGATATGCGCTACGCCATCTGCGATCTGTTTTTTTACACGTTTACGTGCACGAACTGGTGTTTTAGCCATTATTTATCTACTCCGATTATTTCTTGATCGGTTTGCGTGGACCCTTACGAGTACGCGCATTAGTCTTAGTACGTTGACCACGCACTGGTAAACTACGACGATGACGTAAACCACGGTAGCAACCTAGGTCTAATAGACGTTTGATGCTTAAAGTTACTTCACGACGTAAATCACCTTCGACAGTAAATTTACCAACTTCTTCACGCAGTTTTTCAATCTGCTCTTCAGACAATTCTCTGATCTTCACATCTTCAGCAATACCCGTTGCAGCACAGATGGCTTTTGCACGAGTTTTACCGATGCCATAAATAGCAGTTAGTGCGATTACGGTATGTTTTTGATCAGGAATGTTAATGCCTGCAATACGGGCCACTATGCACTCCTATTTTACTTAAATGTTATTGATATGCTGATCTTGAAAAGCCCGTTTTCAGGATACTCAAACAGCATATCAGACGAAATGAGCTGAGCAGTATAACTGCCCAACTCGTATTTTGCAAGAAGAATGTCAATTAACCTTGACGTTGCTTGTGTTTCGCATCACTACAAATTACGCGAACAACACCTTCACGTCTAACAATTTTGCAGTTACGACATAATTTCTTCACTGAAGCACGAACTTTCATTGCTTATCCTCTAGATCTAGGACTATTGTCCTAAGCCTTTCAAATTGGCTTTCTTCAACACAGAGTCATATTGTAATGACATCAAATGACTTTGTACTTGTGCGATGAAATCCATAATAACTACCACAACAATCAATAGGGATGTACCACCTAATTGGAATGGTACTTTCCACACTGATGTAATGATATAAGGAACCAAACAAACAAAAGCAATATATAACGCACCGATTAGGGTTAAACGTGTCATTACTTTATCAATATAACGCGATGTTTGTTCGCCTGGTCGATAACCTGGTACAAACGCACCTGATTTCTTTAAATTATCCGCCGTATCGCGTGGATTATATTGCATTCCAGTATAGAAGAATGCAAAGAAGATAACTGCCATTGTAAATAAAATGATATACAAAGGCTGTCCTGGTTGTAACAGCTGTGATAAATCAAATAACCATTCAAGCCCTTCACTTTGTCCAAACCATTGAGTCATACTCGCAGGAAATAAGATGATACTTGAAGCAAAGATTGCAGGAATGACCCCTGCCATATTCACCTTTAATGGTAGATGAGACGATCTTGCCGGAGCCATCATTCTTCCTTGCTGACGGCTTGCATAATTTACAACAATTCTTCTTTGTCCACGTTCTACGAAGACGACAAAATAGGTTACTGCAAAAGCAATTACTGCTACCAATAATAGAACAAGTAACGAGAGTTCTCCCTGACGCGCTTGTTCAATTGTCTGACCAATCACAGAAGGAAGATCAGCAACGATTCCTGCAAAAATAATTAATGAAATACCATTCCCAACTCCTCTCTCTGTGATTTGTTCACCAAGCCACATTAAGAACATTGTTCCAGTTACTAAACTAATTATTGCTGTGATATAGAATAAGACTGTTGGATTAGGGACTAACCCATGAATCATATTTGGTAGAGCTAATGAAATACCAATAGACTGAATAAATGCTAATAGCAATGTTGCCCAGCGTGTATATTTGCTAATTTTGCGTCTCCCTGCTTCACCCTCTTTCTTCAATTCCATTAAAGCTGGGTGAATTGCTGTCAATAGCTGCAAGATAATTGACGCTGAAATGTAGGGCATAATACCCAATGCAAATATTGAAGCTCTACTTAAGGCACCACCAGAGAACATATTAAACATATCAATGATGGTACCTTGCTGTTGTCGAACTAGCTCGGATAATACAGAAGCATCAATACCAGGAACAGGAATAAAAGAACCAATACGAAAGACGATTAAAGCACCTAATACAAACAATAATCGAGATTTTAATTCGCCAGTTCCTTTTTGAGTATTGCCTTGATATCCTGGTTTAGCCATTTATTATTCCTCGATAGAACCACCAGCAGCTTCGATAGCAGCTTTAGCACCTTTAGTTACACGCAAGCCTTTAATAACAAACGCTTTTTCTACTTTACCTGCAAGAATTACTTTTGCTGATAAAATATCTTTAGTTAATACGTTTGCCGCTTTAAGTGCATCTAAGGTTACTACATTACCATCTACTTTTGCTAAGTCGTTTAAACGAACTTCAGCTACATGTAATGCTTTTAATGAAGTAAAACCAAATTTTGGTAAACGACGGTATAAAGGCATTTGACCACCCTCGAAGCCACGACGAACACCGCCACCTGTACGAGATTTTTGACCTTTATGACCACGACCACCCGTTTTACCTAAACCAGAACCGATACCACGACCAAGACGCTTACCGCTGTGTTTAGCACCTTCAGCTGGGGATAGAGAATTTAAACGCATTCTATTACTCCTCAACCTTAACCATATATGAAACTTGATTGATCATACCACGAACTGCTGGTGTATCGATCAACTCTACTGTGTGTCGAATATGACGTAGACCTAAGCCTTTTAACGTGGCTTTATGCTTCGGTAAACGAGCAATAGAGCTACGAGTTTGAGTTACTTTGATTGTTTTAGCCATATTCAATTACCCCAAAATTTCTTCAACGGTTTTACCACGTTTAGCAGCAACCATTTCTGGTGATTTCATATTTGCAAGTGCATCAATAGTTGCACGAACAACGTTAATTGGGTTAGTTGAACCGTATGCTTTTGAAAGTACGTTGTGTACACCAGCAACCTCTAACACAGCACGCATTGCACCGCCTGCGATGATACCAGTACCTTCGCTAGCTGGTTGCATAAATACACGTGAACCAGTGTGAGAACCTTTAACAGGGTGTTGTAATGTACCGTCTTTCAACGCTACGTTAATCATATTGCGACGAGCTTTTTCCATCGCTTTTTGGATAGCTGCTGGAACTTCACGAGCTTTACCGTAACCAAAACCTACACGACCGTTACCATCGCCCACTACTGTTAAAGCAGTGAAACTCATAATACGACCACCTTTTACGGTTTTAGATACACGGTTAACCGCGATTAGCTTTTCCTGCAGTTCACCAGCTTGTTTTTCGATGTTTGACATCTCAAATTCCTCTATTAGAACTGAAGACCAGCTTCACGAGCAGCATCTGCTAATGATTGTACACGACCGTGGTATTTAAAACCTGAACGATCGAATGCAACCGCTTGAATACCTTTAGCTAAAGCACGTTCTGCAACTAATTTACCAACTACTGCAGCGGCGTCTTTATTACCAGTGTATTTAACTTGCTCTTTAATTTCTTTTTCAACAGTTGAAGCTGCTACTAAAACTTCTGAGCCATTCGGTGCAATAACCTGCGCATAAATATGACGAGGTGTGCGATGCACAACCAAACGGGTTGCACCTTGCTCTCTCATTAAATGACGTGCACGGCTTGCACGACGGATACGAGCTACTTTCTTATCCATAGTGTTACCCTACTTTACTTTTTCTTCGCTTCTTTTGTACGAACTACTTCATCAGAGTAACGTACACCTTTACCTTTATAAGGCTCTGGACGGCGATATGCACGAATATCTGCTGCTACTTGACCGATTAACTGTTTGTCTGCACTCTTAAGAACGATTTCTGTTTGAGATGGACATTCACCAGTTACGCCAGCTGGCAACGCATGTTCAACTGGGTGTGAAAAACCTAAACTTAATGCAACGACGTTGCCTTTCATTTGTGCTCTGTAACCAACACCCACTAATTGCAATTTCTTAGTAAAGCCTTCAGTAACACCGATAACCATTGCATTAACAAGTGCACGTGCAGTACCTGCTTGTGCATCTGCATTTACTACACCTGCTTTAGGTGCGAAAGTTAATGCGTTATTGTCGTATTTTACTTCAACTGCATTGTGAATTTCACGAGATAACTCGCCGTTTTTTCCTTTAACTGTTAATAGCTGACCGTTGAGTTTTACCTCAACACCGGCAGGAACATTAACAGGTGCTTTTGCAACACGAGACATTTTTCCTACCCCTTTATTATGCTACGTAACAGATAATTTCACCGCCTAAGCCAGCTTGACGCGCTGCACGGTCGGTCATTACACCTTTAGATGTAGAAACTACTGCGATACCTAAACCACCCATTACTTTTGGTAATTCGTCTTTACGCTTATAAATACGAAGACCAGGACGGCTAACGCGTTGGATACTTTCTACAACTGGTTTGTTTTGGAAATATTTTAAAGTGATTTCCAATTCAGGTTTTGAACCTTCAACAACTTTGAAGCTTTCAACATAACCTTCTTCAGCTAAAACATTTGCAATAGCAACTTTTAACTTAGATGAAGGCATACTGATTGCAACTTTATTCGCAGCTTGACCGTTACGAATACGGGTCAGCATATCTGCGATTGGATCTTGCATGCTCATGTATTTACTCCCATGATTCCAAATTAAAAGAGGTTATTACCAGCTTGCTTTTTTAAGGCCTGGGATTTCGCCACGCATTGCAGCTTCACGGACCTTAATACGGCTTAAACCAAACTTACGAAGTACACCGTGTGGACGACCAGTTTGGCGGCAACGGTTACGCTGACGGATTGGACTAGAATCGCGTGGAAGTGTTTGTAATTTTAACACTGCATCCCAACGATCTTCGTCTGAAGAATTGACATCCGCAATGATGCGTTTTAACTCTTCACGTTTAGCGTAGAATTTATCAGCTAATTTCGCACGTTTTACATCACGTGCAATCATTGATTGTTTTGCCACGATAACCTACCTTATTTACGGAATGGGAAATTGAAAGCCGCTAATAAAGCTTGACCTTCTTCATCAGTTTTCGCAGAAGTGGTAATAGTAATATCTAAACCACGCACACGATCAACTTTATCATAGTCGATTTCTGGGAAAATGATTTGCTCACGAACACCCATACTGTAATTACCACGACCATCGAAAGACTTCGCATTTAAACCGCGGAAGTCACGGGTACGTGGAACAGCGATAGTAATCAATCTTTCAAAGAATTCCCACATACGTTCACCACGTAGGGTTACTTTGCATCCGATTGGATATCCCTGACGGATTTTAAAGCCAGCAACAGATTTGCGAGCTTTTGTAATTAAAGGTTTCTGACCGCTAATTGCTGCTAGATCCGCTACTGCGTTATCTAACAACTTCTTGTCGGTCAATGCTTCACCCACACCCATATTCAGGGTTATCTTTTCGATTCGTGGGACTTGCATGACAGATGAGTAGTTGAATTTCGCTTTTAATTCATTAACTACTGTATCTCTGTAGTAATCATGCAGTTTCGCCATCGCATTACTCCAGTTAATTAAATTGTTTTCTCGTTAGATTTGAAGAAACGCACTTTTTTGCCATCTTCGAATCTAAATCCTACACGGTCAGCTTTGTTCGTTTCAGGGTTGAAAATTGCAACGTTAGAAACATCGATTGCCGCTTCTTTTTTCACGATACCGCCTGCTTTACCTAAAGCTGGAACTGGTTTTTCGTGTTTAGTTACAACGTTTACGCCTTCAACAAAGACCTTCCCATTTGGTAACACTTTAGTTACCTTACCACGCTTACCTTTATCTTTACCGGTAAGAACAATAACTTCATCGTTTTGACGGATTTTTGCAGCCATTACATTCTCCTTACAGTACTTCTGGAGCTAAAGAGATGATTTTCATAAACTTCTCAGAACGAAGTTCACGAGTCACCGGTCCAAAAATACGAGTACCGATTGGTTGCTCTGTGTTATTGTTTAAAATGACACAAGCGTTACCATCGAAACGAATAACCGCACCATCTGGGCGACGAACACCCTTTTTGGTTCTCACCACAACAGCCTTCAACACATCACCTTTTTTTACTTTACCGCGAGGAATAGCTTCTTTCACAGTAACTTTGATGATATCGCCGATAGCAGCATAACGACGGTGCGAACCACCTAGAACCTTGATACACATTACGCTACGAGCCCCTGAATTATCAGCAACATCCAGCATAGTTTGTTCTTGGATCATATTAGTGCTCCGTTAAAATAAAAAACACCCTTTCGGGACGAACCTGTTTACCCAATGCAAACAGGTTGAGGATTATATCGCAAGCGTTGCTGACAAAGCAAGCAGATTTTCGAAAAATCCTTTTTGCAAAAACTTATCAATTCTCACCCCCTTGTTAAGTTTATCGTTAACACCCTTCATTTGGAGATATGCTCCATTTTATATTTATTTTTTGATAAGAAAATTTCAAAAGTGTTAAGTATGTCACAGACTTTTTGTATTTTTTATATTTTAATGATGATGTGAATACCACTTATATATTGCTTTGCTATGGCAATCTTAAGATTCACATTCCAACTATTTGATACCTATTGTTTTGATCAAGGAGATTCTATGAACGCAAAGAACACCTTCAAGCACGCTCTGCTTCCTTCATTAATCGTTCTCGCACTCACCCCAACCTTGCATGCTGAGTCATTTTGGAAACCCGATCTTAAAGAAAATCTGACTCATATCACCAAAATCCCAGGCAAAGATAACTTTACTATGTTTGAAGAAGGCAAACCGTGGTCTGGTATCGGTCCAAATGGCGAAGCACCAGGCACAACGCCGTTGTATTACAGCCGAATTCCTGCCATGACCATTACTGATGATAATAAATTAGTGGTAATGTTTGACTTGCGTTGGCATGAAGCTTATGACCAAAATCGTATTGATCCTGGCGTAGCCATTTCTGAAGATGGTGGCCATACTTGGTATAGAGATACTGCTTGGAGATTTAATGAAGGCAAACACCCACGTCGTCGAGCAATGGATCCAACCATTTTGCATAACGCTGTGGATGGAAGTTTATATGTTATGCATGGTAACTGGGCGACAGGTACAAGTGATTGGTCAAGCAACTGGTACCGAAATCGTTATGAATATTTTCATAACAACGAGTGGTCAACTACGATTTATAAATCTATTGATGGCGGTAAAACGTGGGAAAAAAATGCAGAATTTAGTAAAACAATGAATGCGGATATTTTCTCTAAGGTTCGCTGGAGAGGACGGCCAACTGTCGCATTCCTAGGTGGTGTAGGTTCGGGCATTGTTATGCGTGATGGTACACTCGTTTTCCCAATTCAAACTGCACATGATGATGGCAATCCAAGAACTAACGATGGTATTGCAACTACAATTATGTACTCCCGTGATAACGGCAAAACGTGGGAGATGCCTGACATCGCTGATGCTCTTGCACCAAACCAAAGCTCGCTCGAAAATATGGTATTTGAAATCGGTAATAAACTGGTAATGACTGGACGTGAAACTCGTGTAAATAGAGATCAAGCCTCTCATCGTTGGGCATATTATACGGAAGATATGGGCAAGACGTGGCACCCATACACTGAAGCAGAATTTGGTTCTAGTACCGCACAACCAACCCAAGGATCATCAATCTATGTTACCTTACCAAACGGTAGACGCGTGTTATTCGTATCTAAGCCAAAAGGTAATAATCGGGATGGTTACGCGAGGGGTAATCTCGCACTTTATATGCTTGATGCTAAAGATCCAGCCCACGTCCACGAAGTAACCATTGTTCGCCCTGGTTCTGGAAATCCTGCTGGTGCTGGCTACTCTTCCTTAGCTTATAAAGAAGGTAACTTATTTATTGCTTATGAAGATGACGGTAACATCACTGTTGAAAACTTAACCAAGCACATGGACGCCATTCAAGCCAAAGCTGTTGAGTGGGGACTGCCTGATGAAATTGAAACTGAAGTCGCTCGAATCAACAACTTTGCACATTTAAACAAAGCTCAAAAAGAGACTCTTATTGCGAAAATGCGTCGAGCAAATGACGATGCGATTGCTCAATCATTTACCATTGATCAAGCAATGGATACACTCAAAACCAATAGCGTTCAGCTACAAGAGCAAGCAAAAGCATTAAGCAAAGCACTGCCTTCTTTACGTCGCCAATTCTTGGAAAATGTTGCAGGCGTTGATGAGGTTACCGCCTCTCATAGCGAAACCTACTTAAACTACCTTGGTGTACATGCATTAAAAGAGCAACTTAATGCCGCATTCCTTGCCTTAAATACGAAGTTGGATTTTATGCCGTATGTCAAACAAGTGAAGCAATTTAGCGAATATAATCACGATATTTTATATCGCTCCTTTGATAAGGTATTCACTCACTACGATGCTGGCTCAAAATACAATCGCTTATCACTGGGGTTGAACACTACATTAAGTGATAACTTGCAAGTGGGTGTGTTCTTTGAGCATCGCAACCGCAAACAAAAAAGCAGTGAAGTGGGCGTGAGAGCTAAATATCAGCAAAATGCCCATCAACTCGCCGGCTTTATGCGTTATCGTGGCGTAAAACCACTGGATAGCCTTGAGCGTAGCCACAACTTCGACACTTATGTAAACTATGCTTACCAAATCAAGTTAAGCGATCAGTTTAGTATTAGCCCGTCAGTGGGAGGCTACCTCTCTTACTCCGATAAGAGCTTGCTTGATGAAGATGTGGCCGTCAAACAACGTGCCTACGCTGGCGATGTTGGCTTGAATTTAGTGTATCAGCTCAATGGATTCGGCATTCATGTGCGTCCAAATGTCGCGGTGATCAAACATGCGGTGAAATTGTCGCAATCTAACGACGACTCAAATGTGCATAAAACAAAATCCCACGACATTATCTACGGCTTAAGTGCAGGTATGCAAAAACGCTTTGCCAGCGGTATTGCGTTGGGTACCGATGTGAAATTACAAAAATATGGTGCGAGACATTCTGAAGCGAATATCGGTGCGACAGTAAGCTACCACTGGTAATTTAGCAAAATCTCGCTAATACTCACCCCCTTGTTGCAAAATAAGGGGGTATTTTTTTGCAAAATCACCCCATAACCGCTAGGATAGTACCTGAGTTTAAGCAACCTAACATGCGAATATGACAAATACGCTCTACCCTTGGCACCTTGCCACCTACCAACAGATTATTCATGCCTTTGAACAGGGGCGGGGACACCATGCCTTGCTGTTTAAAACCGATCTCGGACTCGGCACAGAAACCCTGATAGACACATTCGCTCATTGGCTGTTCTGCTTAAACCCACATCACACACAACCTTGCCAGCAGTGCAAAAGTTGCCTGCTTTGGCAAAGTGGCAATCACCCTGATTTCCACCGCATAGAATCTATTGACGGCAAAGATATTGGCGTTGATCAGATCCGTGAACTCACCGCTAAGCTCCACCAATTTTCACAACAAGGCGGGCGAATTGTGGTCAATATTGCTCAAGCAGAACGGCTGACCGAATCGGCGGCCAATGCATTGCTCAAAACCTTGGAAGAACCCCACGATAATATCTATTTCCTACTACAGACCCCACTTCAATCTTCCATGCTTGCCACCATTCAAAGCCGCTGTCAAACTTGGCTAATTCACCCGCCAGAGCCTGCCGATGCCTTTCTTTGGCTCCAACAACAATGCCCCACTGAAACAGCAGAGAATCTTGAAATTGCCCTGCGGATTTGCCACCGCCGCCCATTGATTTGCCAAACATTCCTAGAAAACGACCAACTCACCCATCGCAAACGCTTTTTGCAAACCTTCTGGCGATGCTACAAAAACGGCGATGCTTGGCTACTTCTCTCTGCTTTCGATAAAGAATATGATGGAGCACAAGCCCAGCTGGAATGGCTTGCCTCTTTTTTCAGCGATGCCATCAAAGCCAAGATCGGCATTGCCACCGATTGGATTAATCCTGACTTACAAGCAGGTATTTTGCCCTTTAGCCAAGCGCTCTGTGCACACACCTTGTTAAAAAGTCATCAACTTATCCAACAGACTCAACACGATCTCACCGAAATCAACGCAGTCAATCAAGAACTCATTCTTGCAGACTGCGTCACCAAACTGCTGACATTGATTCGCCCCTCATAACGCTTGCAAGGGGGTGAGAACCGATGAGATTTTACAAACACCGATCCTTGCTACCCGCACTGAAAAGTGTGGACGTGTTCACAAATTTTTAACTTGGTTGTTTTATATACAAAAAAATCCTGTTAAGATAGCAAAATCTAGGATCTTCCATAGGAGGCAGTGATGAGTAAGCCATCTTCCCCAAAACGCCATATCTGTTGCTATCTCTTGCTCATTCCACTATTTCTATTGTTTCTCTGTTTTTATGATATGTTACTTGTTCATATTATCACCCCTTACCGTTGTGATATGTGGAAAGGCAAGGAAGTTGACGTATTTTTAACGCCTGAAGAGTGGCGAAAGTTGTCAGGAATTAATGAGTCATTAAAAGATACCAACTGGGTATACTACCCAAAAACAGAAGGAAAAGCAGAACAAAATCCTTTTTTCATAAAACATCAGGGAACATATCAACCAGTGATGTATTTTAATGGAAATAAACATTATTTAGATGAGGTTAACAACAAATATCCTCATTTAAATTCATATTCATATATAAATCCAACTACTGTATTTGGACATAATACATTTATACTTTATGATCAAAACCTTAAACAGGTTATTCTACAATACCATTTAATTGCAGGATATTTTACATCACCACTCAGTGGGTTAGCTGATAGTATAAAATGTAATACTAATGCGATTTCCGAGGGTAGCGAGTTAATTAGGAACTACTTAAACTAACTGGGAGAATAATAAGTTATGTCTAATGATAATTTAGCTTTATTAGCGGCAGCTGCATATGGTAAATTTAATGAAACTAATGAAGTCCAAAGATCGCTAACAGATCAAAAACTATTAACAGCACAAGCTGAACAGTTTACTGACACATATGAAATCATTGCCCATCAACCCAATACAGCAAGTGGCTATTCAGGTACGATTGTTAAAAACAGACATTCTGGCGAATATTTCGTGTTGCATAGAGGAACGGAGAATCGGTACTGACTCTCCCGTCCCACTGGCTACATAGGAAAGGGTATAACAAAATGAAAAAAATCATATTATCAATCTTCATTACTATCATTTCAGTTACACTCTATGTTTTATATCCTTTTCTTCCTGCTATGGGAATGTTATCTATTGGTGCTTTAGAGCAGATAATATTCCCTAACAGAGATATTGTTATATCAGGTAATCATATTGATTTTACTGAGAAAATTTGTATTCCCTATAAGAGTTATAGGGGACAATACTCCATAGCAGTCAAAGGGGAAGACGAAAATATAGAGCCTTTTTCGTTTGGAAAAGATTTACTCAACCATTTTGACTTTGATATATCTATTTACAATAATAAAAATGAGTTATTGTTTCATGATACGCCTGAAAAAATTAAAAGCAGTTTTATAGAGAGATATTACCTTGTTGTATTAAATAGATATGTTTTGCCCAAGGCTGGGTGTTATACGATTAACGTGATAGGAATAAAGAAAACGCCTAATGAATATGGCAAGCTGTATTTTAACATATATATAACGCATCAATTTGGTTAATCCACTTTAACAAAGGATAGGAACTATGAGCAATTATATTCTTGAAGTAAAAATCGCTGACAAAGGCACTTTATATAAAGGTATAGAAGAATCTACTTTTGGGCATATGTATTATGTTTTAGTAGATCCTAATGGAACTAGAAAGAGATTTGGATGGGGTTATGGAGAAGATCTTTGGATTGGGGGAGCAGAGAATGTTAGAGAAACTGATGACACTGATTATACTGAAACGAATAAAGGAAAAATTCACACGGTAACATTCAATATTACTCAAGAACAATATAATATATTGTCTAAACATGGCAAAAACCCAATACATGAAAGATTATTCCATAATAATTATGGTTTGCTAGGAAACAGTTGTGTCGATTATGTATTTACTGGACTACACAAAGCTAGCTTAAATCCTTATGGATATGAAGGTAAGTTGAGACCTATTGATAATTTAAGTGTTATTGAAAGATTTAAAAATGGTAATTTCATCGTTCCTATCACGCCTTATGGTACTTATAAAAAGCAAGCCGAGATTATAGACCAAGTTCGTGTGTGGCAAGACGCAAACCATAATGGCATAACCGATTCAGGAGAGCTGAAAACCCTCTCTAGCCTTGGCATTACTGCCATTGAGTTAAGCTACTAAAATATGGGCGGGCAACTGTTTGGCGGCAATGAGTTATTAGCCAAAGGCTATTTTACTCGCAACGGCAAAAAGCAAGAGGCAGCTACTGGCGTGTTAGCTCAAACCAGTAGCTTCACCGCCTCTGATAATCGGAGCCGTGTGCTCATTGCCTCCGCATTAGACGTTGCCAATATTCAAGCAGGGACTTCTTACATATAACGTAAGCCACTTCAAAATACCTCTTCAATGATTCCTTCTCTTCCATTTCTTAATTACTTGACACATATATGTTACAAATGTGACACAGTTCACAAATTTTTAACTTGGTTGTTTTATATGCAGAAAATTCTTGCTAAGCTAGAGTAAGAATGTTTATCAGCTGAGTGAGCAACTATGAATAGAATGATAAAAGAAAGATACGGTATTGATATTAACGATTTGGGATTTAGAAAAAAAACGTTTTTTTTCCTATATTTTTATTTTGTATTTATTCTTTATCTAAAAATCCCTCTCGAAGAACCTGGCTTTCATTACCAAACAAACAGAAGGTGTAACGGTGCAGCCTTAGAAAAAGGCGTATATTTTTTCTTTAACGATTATTTAGAACGTTACATGTACTATCTTAAGCATGAATATGGCTATTGTTCTATTTTTGGCTGTGACACTTGGATAGTCCCGAAAAATGGTTTGAGCAAAAATTTAGAACAAGAAACATATAGAGCATATCAGGAATTTCGTAAATATGGACCGACTTATGATGTCAACTATTTTCCATTTCTGATGAGAGAAATTAACGCAACTAAAATATCACCTAAAGATATAAAATTTAACTTATTAAAAGATAATCTCATTATTTTTGATGATGCTTCAAGTATTACTATCTATGATTTAGATGAGTTTACTTTAGAAGTTAATGAAAAAGAGGAAAAAATCAAGGTTAAATTATATAATTCTATTTTATCAGACAATAATGAATCTAGCATCAATTATTATATAATAAAATATAGAAACCATATAGATACTGTAGTGTTTTGCTATAAATAAGTACTAGGGAAATTATATGAGAAAATTATTACGTATAGATCAAGACTATGATATAGAAATTATTAATGTTTACAATAGACAAGATGGTTCTTCTGTCGAGTTTTTGAATAGCGAGGTAATGACTAAAGGACATGGTAGGCTTGTTTCAGCTGCTTCTTTTGATATTATCAATCGTTTTTTCCAAGGTGTTGATTATCAAGGAAATAAAATCGATTATTCAAAATATATCCATGCGAATGGAGAAATTGAATTAACACATAGCCAGCTTTCAGAGCTAATTTACCCTTCCAATGAATATAAATCTAAAAAGGATGTTATTTTTCACCTATCGGAAAATCCTGTTCCTGTGGAGGATGTTCTCTATCAAGACAGCCGTGGGCAGCAGTTCGATGGCTCTCGTCCTAGACTATAACTTATCTGTACTAAAACTTCCTCTCTCAACTATTCCCCCTTAATCATTGTTTTCCTCACTCGATACATTTTAGTTACAAATGTGATGTAGTTCACAAATTCTTAACTTGGTTGTTTTGTATACGCAAAAATCCTGCTAAGATTGTCAGAGAATATAGAATTTTTAATAGGAGACGATGATGAGTAAGCAATCTTTTCATCGGTGTCACAAATGTTGTTATTTTTCTCTCATCCCTCTATTTTTACTGTTTCTCTGTTTCCACGATATGCTGCTTGTTCATATTATCACGCCTTACCGTTGTGATATGTGGAAAGGCAAGGAAGTTGAAGTGTTTTTAACGCCTGAAGAGTGGCAAAAGTTGTCTGGGGTGAATGAATCATTAAAGGACACAGAATGGATACATTATACTAAGCGAGCTGGAGAGACAAAGTCATTCTTCATTGAGAATCAAGGGCAGTATCAGTCTGAAATAAATTTGGATGGTATTACTTATTCGCTGATGTCTGTTAATAATAAGCATCCGAATTTGAATCTCTATTATTACACAAACCCTAGTGCTATTTTGGGAAAAGATATATCTCTTCTTTACGATCACAATTTGAGAGAAAAAGTAGTACAATATAATTCCATTATTGGGTACTACACATTACCATTTTTTGGGGTTAATAAGCATATAGAATGTGATCACTTTGAGCAAGATCCTTTTAACTTAATAAAAAATTATTTGAAATAAGGAAACCGATATGTCCAATAATGATAATTTAGCTCTTTTAGCTGCAGCTGCTTATGGTAACTTAAATGACATTAAAAATGAGGACAATATTCATAAAGCATTTAAGAGTGAAAAAATCGCTAAAGAATATGCTGAAAAATTTACCAATACATACGAAATCATCGCCCATCAACCCAATACAGCAAGTGGCTATTCAGGTACGATTGTTAAAAACAGACATTCTGGCGAATATTTCGTGTTGCATAGAGGAACAGAGAATCGAACCGATCTCGTCGAAGATCTTGTTTTAGCAACAAAAGGCATTCCTGAAAATCAAATTCAAGATGCCAAACTATTCGTTGATAATGCAATTAGAGCAGGGGTAATTAGAGGGAGATTTACGAATGTTGGACATAGCCTCGGAAAATCCATCGCCGATTTGATTCACTTTACCACCGATCTTTCAAAAGGCTCTATTGGTTTTAATGGAGCGGGTTCTGCTTTTTGGAGAGGAAGTCTAAATGTAAATTCTTCCGTTATGCCGACATCAGATATTCCTGACTCTAGATTTGGGGATCTAATTAAAAATAGACGGCTCTTAGAACAGTTAGCAAGAGAAAATGGAAACACATTTAATTTTAATAAAGAGAACGTCATAAATTATGTGAGTAATGGTGTTAGACTTATTCCAAATAATGTGATTTACAATCAGCATGGAAAAATTATTCAATTAGATATCGGCAGTCCAAAACACTCTATTCTTCCTTTTATAGATTCCATGGAATATACGATAAAATTAAAATCAAAATATAATCTTACTTTAGAGGAAAGTATTTCTTACTATAATAAAGCTAGATCATATTATAATACATTTGAGTTTGGTAAATTATTTGATCCTCCTCATAATAAAGCTCATAGTGTATTGGATGATTTTATCAGTCAACATGATCGTATCAATAAACCTAACCTAGAGTCATTCATTAAGCAATCATTTTTAACTAGCGATAAGTACCATTATAGAAAACATATTCCTTGGCCAGAACCTCATCATAATGGAAATATAAAAAATAATATCCGTTTTACCCCAAAATCAAATATTCTTGAAGAAAAGGCGAATAACAACTTCCATCATATCCCCCTCACCAATGAATTATTCTCAGGATTCAATCACGATGCCATCAATAAAAGCACAAAACCAAAAGATTTATCCCCCGCTGCTATCGTCACCGATGATATGCAGCCTGATAGAATGAATCTGTACCCTTACATCGCCATTGATACCTCCGCTATCACCCATTCACTATTAAATTCCGCCACCCGTATTAACCGTGCTCAAGGTAAATCGTTTAAAACACCTGTTGACCCCTTAATTTTAGATTTAAACGGCGATGGGGTTAAAACTGTGAGCTACACCGAAAAACCTGTACTGTTTGATATTGATAATGACGGTGGTTCATTAGAAGAAACGGGCTGGCTCAGCCATCAAGATGGGTTGTTGGTGCGAGATTTAAACAATAACGGCAAAATCGACAATATGGCGGAAGTCTTTTCCGAATATTACGCAGGGCGGGCTGGGCAAAATGGTGAAGCGGGCGAAAAACGCTTTAAAAACGGCTTTGAAGCCCTAAAAACACTGGATAGCAATCACGACAATATTTTTGATAGCAAAGACCGTGATTTCAGTAAAGTTCGAGTGTGGCAAGATGCAAATCATAATGGCATAACCGATTCGGGCGAGTTGAAAACCTTATCGAGTTTAGGCATTACTGCCATTGAGTTAAGCTACCAAAATATGGGTGGGCAACTGTTTGGCGGCAATGAGTTATTAGCCCGAGGCTATTTTACTCGCAATGGCAAAAAGCAAGAGGCGGCTGCGGTCAATTTCTTAGCCAACCCAAGAGGACACACCATTACCAATGTGTCAGGTGGCAAGAAAACCATCACCGAAGCCGCTGGCGTGCTGGAACAAACCAGTAGCTATACCGCCTCTGATAATCGCAGCCGTGTGCTCAGTGCCGCGGCTTTAGGGGTCGCAAATATTCAGGCAGGCGATGGCAATGATACCTTGCACGGCGACGCTCAAGATAACTGGCTTGCTGGCGGTGGCGGCTCGGACACTTTCTTTGGTGGGGAGGGCGATGATGTGTTGCTGATTGATGGCGATGATTTGCCTGAAAATATTCACGGCGGTGCAGGTGATGACATTGTGCAGGTGATTGGCGACAAAGGTGTTTCACTGGATTTAGCCGCCGCTGAAGTCGAAATCGCACACGGCGGACGGGGCGATGATGTGTTTGTCTCTTCAGGCAATAGTTCTATTTTTGTGCGAGGGGGCGATGGCAACGACACCATTGTCGGCAGCATTGCTAATGATGCACTCTCAGGCGAAAACGGCGATGATTTTATCTCAGGCAATGCCGGCAAAGATTTAATTCGTGGACACCGTGGCAACGACCGCTTATTTGGTGACGAAGGCGATGATGTACTGTTTGGCGGTTCCGATGATGATATGCTCTACGGTGGCGAGGGTAACGATACCTTGCTTGGTGAAGGCGGTGATGACTACCTTGACGGCGGTGAGGGAGAAGACGTTGCCGAATTCTCGGGCAATTTTGCCGACTATAAAATCACCAAAATGGGCGATGGCGTGTTAGTCAGCGACAGAACCCAAGGGCGTGATGGCACCGATTTCTTACGCAATATCGAAAAGCTTAATTTTAAAGATTTAACGGGCTACCAAGCACCAAGTGCAACAAAAGAATGGGAGAACCCGATGCCTGTTGAAGATATTTTATATCGTGACAGCCGTGGGCAGCGGTTTGATGGCTCTCGTCCATACATCATTAAACAATCTCAATTGCTTAAAAATGATATCGATCTACAGGGTGATGATATCATCATTTATCAAGCATCAAATATTCGAGGTGGCTCTCTTAAAGTATTATCGAATGGCGATATTGAATTTACGCCAAGCCAAAATTTCAAAGGGATTGCCAGTTTTGAGTATTCAATTCAAGATGCCAAAGGAATAAAAGCTCTACACCGTGCAAGTGGCGAGATCACGGGCAAGGTTTACCTTGTGCCACCTTCATTGCCATCCGATCCTGATGTGATCCGCCAATATTATTTAGAGGCGGATAATATCAGCCCAGTGTGGCAACACTACACGGGCAAAAATATTCGTATCGGGCAATTTGAGCCAAGTGGCCCAAATTCCGTTGCCGAAGAAGTAGCAGATTATCGTCACCCTGAACTACGCCACCAAATGGATAAACAGTGGCTACACGATTATGAATATAAACGCCAAGAAGAGGATAAAGTCTTTAGTAAACACGCCACAGAAGTCGCGGGTGTGATGGTGGCAGAACGTAATGGTGAAGGCGGTGTAGGTGTGGCTTATGATGCGAAAGTCGCCAGCCACTGGGTGGGAGAAAGTGTTGCCAGTTTGGATAAAATGAAACACTATGATGTGGCAAATCACAGCTGGGGACATACCAAAAATTTTAGGCAGCAGCTGAGTTTTACTGATAAAAATAAAACCATTTTTGATGTATATAAGCCTGCACTTACTGAAGGACGACATGGATTAGGTACAGTCATTGTGAACTCCGCTGGAAATGAGAGACGGGAAGGTGGAAACACGAACTATTCAGAACTCACCAATGTGCGATATAGCATTGCCACAGCTTCTGCACAACGCAATGCACAATTTGAAACGAGCATTGCCCCTTATTCCAACCCTGGGGCAAGCGTGCTAGTAACAGCTCACGGCTCCAATGTCTACTCTAGCTCTCGTGAAATTGTTAATGACAATGGCACAAAACTAGGGCAAGAGTATGCGAGAAATAATGGCACCAGTTTCTCCGCACCAATTGTCTCTGGTGTGGTGGCGTTAATGCTTGAAGCTAATCCTTATCTTGGATATCGTGATATTCAAGATATTCTTGCATTGACCGCAACAACAAAAGGCATCACTGATAGCCAATGGCAACGCAATGGGGCCAAAAACTGGAATGGCACCGGCATGCATGTCAGTCACGATTATGGTTATGGTGTGATTGATGCCCAAGCGGCTGTAAGGCTCGCACAAAATTGGAATACCCAACAGACTTATGCAAATGAAGTGAAGCTGGAAGATATTTATCAATCTGGAGCGGTTAATCAAGAGATCACCGATCATAACGGTAAACAATTCTCCGTGAATGTATCTAATTCCTCCATGCAACTTGAGAATGTTTCAGTTAAAGTCAACCTGACGCACACAAGAGCCAGTGATTTAATTATTAAGCTCATTTCGCCATCCGGCACAGCGTCTATTTTAATGAACAGACCTGGAAAAAATCCCGCTGATGATAATGCAGTTGGTGACATCAAATTTGGCGAATCCTCCACATTACATTACACATTCAATACAACCTTATTAAAAGGGGAGAATCCAAATGGGCAATGGAAATTACAAGTTTTCGATGTAGCAACAGGGAATACAGGCACATTACATGATTGGTCATTAAGTTTTTATGGAAAAGCCTATAGTGGCTCAGATACTTATGTATACACAGACGAGTTTCATAATAGTCAAACCGTCGATGTGCTTAATGATATGAATGGCGGAATAGACACTATTAATGCTGCCGCAATGGACGGAATAATTGAAGTCAATCTCTCAACAGGCAAAGCCAATTTGGCAGGAAAAGCCTTGACGATCATCAATCCCCAACAAATAGAGAACGTAACAGGGGGAGATTATAACGATACATTAACGGGGAATGATGCAGCAAATCTTCTGATTGGAGGACGAGGCAATGACATCTTAACTGGCTTGCAAGGGAACGATGTGTTAGTAGGTGGTTTAGGCAATAATACATTAACCGGCGGCCAAGGCAGTGATGTGTTTATTATCGAGAAAAAATCCAATAGCCAAGATGTGATCACCGATTTCCAAAGTGGGGTAGATCGCCTTGTGTTTACGGGGTTTGAATCCTTTAGTTGGTCTAAACAACAGCGAGGCACGGATACCATCATTTCGCTTGAGAACGGGCAAACCGTGCGGTTAAATAACACACAAGCAAATACGATCACCTCTAACAACATCGTGGTGACCACAGATGTCTTTAAGCCTTATTGGTTAAACCAAACAGGCGGATATGGCTTTTCCAATAACAGCAATGCTCAAGTTGTCTTACCTGATTTTGGTGTCGCATTTTGGGGAACAGAAGCCGAAAACCAATTATTTGGTGGAAATGGGGATGATGTTCTTCATGGTGGCAAAGGCAAAGATATTATTGTGGGCGAAAATAGCTCAGATTCCATCACTGGTGGAAATGATCGATTATACGGATACGCTGGTGATGATAGATTGTTTGGCGGCGGTGGTAACGATACCTTATACGGTGGCTCAGGCGATGATTATCTCGGCGGTGGAGAAGGCAATGACATTCTCTATTTAGAAGGCGATGACACTGCACTTTCTTCAAGTTATCGCAACCGGCAATATACGACATTAGAACGGTACAATAATGTGGAATTCAGCTGGGCAAGAGCAGAAGGGGGTAAAGGCAGCGATCGCTTTGTGGTCGTTAAAGATAATTCCCAAAATGCCTCTAAAGGCTTATTGAAAAACCTCATTTGGGATTTCGATATAAATGACAAAAATGAAAAAATTGATCTTACCCAATTTAAAGGACTCAATTCGGTTAGCTTACAAACTTTTTCAGTAAACGGTGAACAATATACACGGGTTTGGTTGGGTGAGCCAAAAGCAGGCACACAATATATTACGCTAAAAGGCATTCACGCTAACCAAGTCACTGCTGAGATGTTTATTTTCTCTAAAGAGCAAGCCAATCTTCCTCAATTACAGCAAGCCATTTTAGGAACATACGGCCATGATAACCTCACTGGTAATGCGATTAGCAATTTGCTTGATGGCAAAACAGGGGCAGATACAATGGCAGGTGAGTTTGGTGACGATACCTATATGGTAGATAATACGGGAGATAGGGTTATCGAAATCAGAGACGGCGGTTACGATGTAGTGAAATCCAGCGTCAGCTATACCTTGCCAGATTACGTTGAAGAGCTGCAATTGATAGGCAGATCTTCAATTAATGCAACAGGCAATAGTGAAAATAACCGTTTGTTGGGTAACTCTGGTAATAATCGCTTAGATGGCAAAGCAGGTTTTGACACCATGATTGGCTACGCAGGGAATGATACTTATGTGGTGGATTCACATCTTGATAAAGTTATCGAAAAAGAAAATCAAGGCACAGATACCGTCATTTCATCAGTGTCTTACACCCTACCAGAAAATGTTGAGCACCTTGAATTGATTGGCACTGCGGCGATTTCTGCCACAGGCAATGCAGCCCATAATTCACTGCAAGGGAATGCAGGGAATAACCGCTTAATGGGGTATGAAGGTGATGACACCTTAAATGGTCAACAAGGCAATGACTTTTTAATGGGCGGAATAGGCAATGATACCTATCTGTTCGGGCGAGGAGACGGCATCGACAGTATCTATGATGAACAAGGGCGGGATACCTTGCGTTTTTCCAATATCAATCATGATCAACTGTGGCTCCGTAAGTCTGGTGATGATCTCGAAATCAGCGTCATTGGTACACAAGATAAAGTCCTCATCACCGAATGGTATGGTAAAAATTATAAAGTCGAAAACGTGGTGGCAGCCAATAATAAGCAGATCAGTGCTGCCAATGTTGAACAACTCGTGAATGCGATGGCCGCCTTCTCTCCGCCAGCCGCAGGACAAATTTCATTACCGCCAACTCTTCAAACGGCATTAAATCCAATGCTCAGTGCTAATTGGAGATAATCGGTGCATTTATTTTAAAGCCTCTCGCTGTTAAGTAAAAAATAGTGTGAGGCTTTTCCTCATTCATTATAGGTATGCCATGGATAGACAAGATTTAGCCCTTTCAGCGTTATCCCTCTTTGCTCAATTACACCATATTCCGCTGAATATTGAGCAACTTAAACACAAATTTGCGATTCAGCACACCATGACCAAAACGCAGCTACTGTTAGCCGCAAAAGATGTTGGTTTTAAAGTAAAAGCAATGAAAAAAGCCAAATCACGTTTACCCTTATTACATCTGCCCGTTTTAGTCTGGCGTGATGATGGTGAACATTTTATTTTAGCTAAGGTAGATGAAGAGCATAAACGCTTCTTGATCCATGATTTAAACAGCCACCAGCCTGTGATTTTATCCGATGATGAATTTAATGAACGTTATTCTGGTGAAATCGTCCAATTTGCTTCTCGGGCTTCGATATTAGGTCAGCTTGCAAGATTTGATTTTACTTGGTTTATTCCTGCTCTCGTGAAATATCGCAAGATATTCCTAGAAGTGTTGTTTGTGTCCATTATTTTGCAAATTTTTGCCTTGATCACACCGCTTTTCTTTCAAGTGGTCATGGATAAAGTCCTCGTCCATCAAGGATTCAGCACACTCAATGTTGTTGCGATTGCACTGTGTATTGTGATTATCTTTGAAATTGTGCTTTCCGCCATTCGAACCTATGTGTTTGCCCATACGACTAGCCGAGTCGATGTCGAATTGGGGGCAAAATTATTTCGTCACCTCCTTGCCCTCCCCATTGCTTATTTTGAGGCTCGGCGAGTAGGTGAAACCGTTGCAAGAGTGCGTGAGTTAGAACAAATTCGAACTTTTCTCACTGGACAAGCCCTAACATCTATACTTGATCTGCTGTTCTCTTTTATCTTTCTTGCAGTAATGTGGTATTACAGTGTATGGCTTACCCTTGTTGTGCTGATTTCATTACCTTGTTACGCCATATGGTCTGCCTTGATTAGCCCTATCCTCCGTAAACGCTTAGATGAAAAATTTGCTCGAAATGCTGACAATCAAGCTTTTTTAGTTGAGTCCGTTTCCGCAATGAATACCATAAAATCTATGGCAGTCACCCCACAAATGACGGAACATTGGGATAAACAATTATCCAGTTATGTACAATCTAGTTTTAAGGTCACCAAAATTTCCACCATTGGGCAACACGGCATACAGCTTATTCAAAAAATCGTGATGGTGATTAATCTGTGGTTGGGGGCTCATCTTGTGATAGGCGGTGATTTAACCGTTGGACAACTTATCGCATTTAATATGCTAGCCAGCCAAGTTGCCGCTCCTGTGATCCGCTTAGCTCAACTTTGGCAAGATTTTCAACAAGTTGGCATCTCCGTACGCCGCTTAGGCGACATTTTAAATACCCCGACAGAAAATCCGCAAAGCACGTTAATTCCACCCGAAATAAAAGGCGATATCCAGTTAAAAGAGGTCACATTCCGTTACCGACCAGATGGAAATAATGCACTCAATCAAGTTTCTCTCTCCATTAAGTCGGGTGAAATCATCGGTATTGTCGGGCGATCAGGATCAGGCAAAAGCACGCTAACAAAATTAATCCAACGGCTTTATGTGCCTTCTCAAGGGCATATTTTAGTCGATGGCAATGACATTGCATTGGTCGATCCTGCTTGGTTACGCCGTCAAATTGGAGTGGTGTTACAAGATAATATTTTGCTTAATCGCTCAATTCGAGACAACATCGCTTTAAGTTCTCCTGCAATGCCCATGGAGCGTGTCATTCAAGTCGCAAAATTAGCGGGTGCTCACGATTTTATTTCACAGCTACCCGAAGGGTACGACACCCTAGTCGGTGAACAAGGTGCTAATTTATCTGGCGGACAAAAGCAACGAATTGCCATTGCTCGAGCACTGGTCAATAACCCTAAAATTCTTATTTTTGATGAGGCCACCAGTGCATTAGATTACGAATCAGAGCGTATCATTATGCAAAATATGCAACATATTTGCCGACATCGAACAGTCATTATTATTGCTCATCGTTTATCGACTGTTAGCCATGCTGATCGCATTATTGTGATGGATAAAGGTAAGATTGTTGAACAAGGCACTCACTCACTATTGCTATCGCAAAAAGGACTTTATCACTACTTATTTCAACTTCAATCCACATCAGGGAGAGAATAATGCACACATTAAGTGGATTTTGCTTACTCATTAAACGCTATATCCACGTGTTTAACACGGTATGGAAAGCACGAAAATCGCTTGACACCCCCGTTCGTCAAGAAGATGAACAGGCGTTTTTACCCGCACATCTTGAACTGATTGAAACACCTGTATCTGCACTGCCTCGTTGGATTGGGCGATTCATTATGCTTTTCCTACTCATTGCGATTATCTGGTCTTATGTAGGAAAAGTCGAAATTGTCGCCGTAGCATCAGGAAAAATTTTACCAAGCGGACGCAGCAAAATTATTCAGCCCATTGAAACCGCTATTGTAAAACAATCTTATGTTCGAAACGGGCAAGTGGTGAAAAAAGGGGATTTATTACTTGAATTGACGACATTAGGTGTTGAATCCGATCTCTCCAAGGCAAAATCTGCCTTGAAATTAGCTCATTTAAATCAGCTCCGTCAAGAAGCCCTCTTCTTCTCCATTCAACAAAATGTGACGCCTGAGCTGAAACAGCCTCATACAACGAAGAGCGTTGAAAATACAGATACGCTTTTTATTCGTGAGCAGCAACTCGCCTTAAGCCAATATCAAACCTGGCTGGCAGAGAAAGAAAAATTAGATGCGACAATTCAACAAAAAGAGACTGAAAAAAAGACCATCGCAATTCAAATACAAAAAATCACTGCAATGCTAAAACATGAAAAAGAGCGACGAAGCGATATGTATGCTCTATACAAAAAAAGCTATGTCTCTAAACACGAATTTTTTACCCAAGAAAATCGAGTGATTGAGCTGGAAAATGAGAAACGCATTCAACAAAGTAAGATTGATGAATTGAATGCACAACTTGAACAAATTCGTAAAGAGTATCAAGTCTTTGAACAGTCCTTTCGTCGTAATGTATTAGACGAATTGCGTAAAGCGAATGAACAAGTCGAACAGCTGACCCTAGAAGTAGAGAAAAATCAGCAACGTCAAACCTCCAGTAAAATTTATGCTCCTGTTGATGGCACCGTTCAGCAATTACAAACCTACACGATTGGAGGTGTGGTGACAACAGCACAACCTTTGATGACCATTGTGCCACAAGGCGAGCAACTGGAAATTGAAGCAATGGTATCTAACAAAGATGTTGGCTTTGTTAATGAAGGACAAGATGTCACCATCAAAGTAGAAGCCTTTCCCTATACCCGATATGGTTACATTAAAGGTAAAGTGAAATATTTGAGTTTTGATGCGATACAAGATGAAAAGCTCGGGCTGGTCTTTCCTGTCACCATCTTAATGGAGAAAAGTCAGCTTAACATTGAACAAAAAGCAGTCTCACTGATTGCAGGTATGGCGGTTACTGCTGAAATAAAAACAGGCGAACGGCGAGTCATTGATTATCTGCTCAGCCCATTAAGAACAACGCTGGATGAGAGTTTTAAAGAGCGGTAAGCGTTTTAACAATATCCCAAGCGGTAAGAGATGCCTCACATTTTACTGTTCGAGCATGGCTTTCACCTCAATGAAGCAAATAGAGAAAAGTGCCATTGAAAATGCGAAGCACTTCAAACTTTTCACAAAAAATTAACAATCCCTTCAAAAAATTTTGGTAAACTCTAAACCATTATCATTCTTTTCATTTATGGAGTAAAAAATGAGCGTTTCTTCAACACAACTTATCGAACAAACTGAACAATTTGGGGCAAAAAACTATTTGCCATTACCGATTGTGATTAGCCAAGCCAAAGGCATTTGGGTGGAAGATCCTGAAGGCAAGCGTTATTTGGATATGTTAAGTGCCTATTCGGCGGTGAACCAAGGGCATTGCCATCCGAAAATTGTGCAGGCGTTGAAAGATCAGGCGGAGCGTGTGACGCTCACGTCTCGTGCGTTTTATAACGATCAGCTTGGCCCTTGGTATGAAAAAATCTGTAAACTCGGCAAAAAATCAATGGCGTTGCCGATGAATACAGGGGCGGAAGCGGTGGAAACGGCAATTAAAACCGCTCGCCGCTGGGCGTATGATGTGAAAGGCGTGGCAAAAGATCGGGCGGAAATCATCGCTTGTAACGGTAACTTCCACGGTCGCACCATGGCGGCAGTTTCCCTTTCTTCTGATGCCGATTATCAACGTGGCTTTGGCCCGTTACTCGGCGGGTTCAAACTCATTCCTTATGGCGATTTAGACGCTCTCAAACAAGCGATTACCCCAAACACCGCCGCTTTCTTGGTGGAGCCAATCCAAGGCGAAGCGGGCATTTTAATCCCACCGAAAGATTTCTTAAAAGCCGCTTACGAATTATGTAAAGAAAACAATGTGTTATTCATTGCCGATGAAATTCAGGCAGGGCTTGGTCGTACAGGCAAATTGTTCGCTTGTGAATGGGAAGGCTTCGAGCCAGATATGTACATTCTCGGCAAAGCCTTGGGCGGTGGCGTATTCCCAATTTCTTGCGTGTTGGCGAATGAAGATATTTTAGGCGTGTTCAACCCAGGTTCGCACGGCTCAACCTTCGGTGGTAACCCGTTGGCGTGTGCGGTGTCGATTGCCGCTCTTGATGTGTTGATTGATGAAAACCTTGCCGAGCGTTCCCGTGAATTAGGCGAGTATTTCTTGGGCGAGCTGAAAAAAATTCAGCATCCGAAAATCAAAGAAGTGCGTGGACGTGGCTTATTTATCGGTTTGGAATTGACCGAAGCCGCTCGCCCTTATTGTGAAGCCTTGAAAGAGAAAGGTTTGCTCTGTAAAGAAACTCACGACACCGTGATCCGTTTTGCACCGCCGTTGGTCATTGAGAAAGCCGATTTGGATTGGGCATTAGCACGCATTCGTGAAGTGTTGAGTTAGGATTTGTAGGATGGGCTTTAGCCCATCAAACCTGCGAATATAATGTGATGGGCTAAAGCCCATCCTACCTAAACAACATCATTTTGCAAAATCTTCCCTTTACTCCCCCCCTTGTAATAGGAGCAACTTATGTCGAAAAAACTGCAACAGCACCCTGAAATCCAAGAAGGTAACCGCATTCCATTCTTTTGGGCATTTTTGCCTGTGATTGTGATGGTGTCTGTAATGGCAGTGGCGATTATCAAATTTGAAGCGTCGCCACACGTGCCGCTGATTATTGGTGCGGTTACCGCCAGTTTCATTGCAATGTATTATGGCTACAAATGGGAAACCATTGAAAAGGGCATTTATCGCGGAATTAAACTTGCGTTGCCTGCGATTGTGATCATCATTATGATCGGGCTAACCATAGGAGCGTGGCTCGGTGGTGGGATTGTCGCTACAATGATTTACTACGGCTTAAAACTGATTTCGCCGTCGTTGTTTTTGGTGACGATCTGCATTATTTGTGCGATTGTCACCCTAGCAGTGGGAAGCTCTTGGTCAACGATGGGGACTATTGGGGTCGCAGCGATGGGGATTGGCATTAGTGTCGGTATTCCTGCTCCGATGGTCGCAGGAGCGGTGATTTCAGGTGCCTATTTTGGCGATAAGATGTCACCGCTTTCTGACACCACCAACCTTGCGGCTGGGATCACAGAAACACCCTTGTTCGACCATATCCGCCATATGTTTGTCACTTCTGTACCTGCTTTTATCATCGCTCTGTGTGCCTACTACTATTTCGGTTTAGATTTTACCCCAGATAAACTGGATACTGCTCGTATTACGGATGTGATGGAAGCGATGCAGAAGCATTTTGTGATTTCGCCTTGGCTGCTGCTAGTGCCAGTGATTGTGGTAGGCTTAGTGGCGAAAAAAGTGCCTGCATTACCTGCTTTGGCAGCGGGGATTTTGCTGGGCTGGTTATGCCATGTTTTTGTGCAAGGTGGTGATGTCAGCGTTGCGGTAAAAACGCTCCACGATGGTTATAAGATTGAAAGCGGTCATGAAATGATCGATAAACTCTTTAATCGGGGTGGGATTGAGTCAATGATGTACACCATTTCTCTAACGATTGTAGCGATGACCTTCGGCGGCATTGCCGAACAAACGGGAATGTTACGTTCCGTCGTAGAAACCATTCTCGCCTTTGCGAAAAAAGCATCCTCCGTGATTATTTCGACCATTGTCTCAGCCATGATCACCAACGTAACGACATCGGAACAATATATTTCGATTTTGCTCCCAGGGCGGATGTACATCAAAGCCTATAAAGATAAAGGAATGAGTTCCAAAAATCTCTCGCGAGCCTTGGAAGACGGCGGTACGGTCACGTCCGTTCTTGTGCCGTGGAACACCTGTGGTGTGTATGCTTTCTCAATGCTACAAGTGAGTGCCTTTGAATACGCCCCTTATGCGGTGTTGAATTACACTATCCCTGTGATTGCGATTATTTTGGCGAGTTTGAATATTCGGATTGAGTATCTCAAGCCTGAAGAGCAAGACGCCGCTAAAGCTTAATAAATGCGTTTTTGCGGTCAGACCTTTGCAAAACTTTGCAGAAATCTGACCGCTTTCTTTTCTGTTGCCAAGAATGCTTCACAATTCTGTGCTATAATTCGTCTCTTTTTTTAACCAATAGTGATGAGAAAAATGGAACAGAATTTAGTCAATTTCTTAACCGAAACCTTAGAAGGTTTGAAAGCCCAAGATATTCAAGCCATTGATGTGAAAGGGAAATCGAGTATTACTGATACAATGATCTTAGCCACAGGCACTTCCAGTCGCCACGTGGCTTCGACGGCGGATAATCTCATTGAAGAAAGCAAAAAAGCAGGTTTTGATGTGTTCGCTCACGAAGGCAAAAATGTGGCGGATTGGATTGTGATCGATTTCGGGCAAGCGATTGTGCATATTTTGCAACGTGAAAGCCGTGAAATGTATCAATTAGAAAAACTCTGGGCGTAAATGAAAATTCAGTTGATTGCGGTGGGAACGAAAATGCCCGATTGGGTGACCAAAGGCTTTGAGGAGTATCAACGTCGTTTCCCGAAAGATATGCCGTTTGAGTTGGTGGAAATTCCTGCGGGCAAACGGGGCAAAAATGCCGACATCAAACGCATTTTGGAGCAAGAAGGCAAAGCGATGTTGGCTGCCGCTGGGCGTGGCAAAATTGTCACACTTGATATTCCTGGCAAACCGTGGACAACAGAACAGCTTGCCCAGCAGCTAGAAGGCTGGAAAAACGATGGGCGTGATGTGTGCTTATTGATCGGTGGGCCAGAAGGACTATCGCCTGAATGTAAAGCTACAGCTGAACAAAGTTGGTCACTCTCCCCGCTTACCTTACCTCACCCACTGGTTCGGGTAGTGGTAGCGGAAAGTGTGTATCGTGCATGGTCGCTGACCACTAACCACCCTTACCATAGAGAATAATCCCTGATGTTGGCGAAATTCGCAAAACCAACCTCCCCTAAGCAGTACACACAAGTACGAAACGGGCAAGCAGAAAAGAATCTGTTTGTGCGAAGAGCCTTGATTGCGTTTTTAGGTGTGCTGGCACTCACTGCAGTGCTGTTGGCGAATTTATACAACTTACAAATTCGTGATTACGAATCTTACCAAACCCGCTCTAATGGGAACCGTATTAAACTCTTGCCTGTTCCACCAACACGGGGGCTAATTTACGATAGAAATGGCAAAGTGTTGGCAGAAAATATCACCTTCTTCGGACTCTATATCATTCCAGAAAAAGTCGATAATCTTGAGGAAACACTAGAAGAGCTGAAATTATTAATCGGCTTGAACGAGCAAGATATTGAGCATTTCCGTAAAGAGAAAAGCCGCTCTTCTCGCTATACCCCCATTTTATTGAAACCAGACCTAACTGAGGAACAGATCGCCTGCTTTGCGGTGAACCAATACCGTTTTCCAAGCCTAGATGTTCAGCCTTATTTCAAACGCACCTATCCTTATGGTGAAGTGTTAACGCATATTTTAGGTTATGTCGCCAAAATCAACGATCGGGATAAAAAGCGTCTGCAAGAGCAAGGTAAATTTGGTAACTACGCAGGCTCGCACGATATTGGCAAATTGGGGATCGAAAAATTCTATGAAGAGCAGTTACATGGCACCACAGGCTTTGAGGAAGTCGAGATCAACAACCGTGGTAAGGTGATCCGCAAATTACGCGACCAACCCGCTGTAGCGGGTAGTAGTATTCGTCTAACGTTAGATATTGATCTGCAACGCTATGTCATGTCATTAATGGGGCAACAAAAAGGAGCAATTGTTGTGCTCGATCCCAAAGATAGCAGCATTTTAGCGATGGTGACAAACCCGAGCTACGACAACAATTTATTTGTGGGAGGCATTTCAGGCAAAGACTATCGCATGCTGCTTGAAGATGAAAATCGCCCACTTTACAGCCGAGCAACTCAAGGAACTTATCCACCAGCGTCTACGATTAAGCCCTTTATGGCAGTAGCAGGGCTTACTGAGGGCAAAATTCACCCCAACACCACCATTTTTGACCCCGGTTATTGGATGTTGCCTAACACAACCCAACGCTTCCGTGATTGGAAAAAAGGCGGGCATGGTCGTACCGATGTCAATAAAGCGATTGTTGAATCGTCGGATACGTTTTTCTATCAACTGGCCTACGACATGGGAATTGACCGAATGTCCGCTTGGATGAAGCGCTTTGGTTTCGGCATGAAAACGGGGATCGACCTAGCAGAAGAGTCCAGCGGCATTATGCCAAGCCGTGAGTGGAAGCAGATACGTCATAAAAAACCATGGATTCCTGGTGATACTGTTTCTGTTGGAATTGGGCAAGGCTACTGGATCTCCACACCGTTACAATTAGCCAAGGCTACTGCTGTGCTAATCAATAATGGCAAGGTAAATACACCGCATTTAATGATGGAAGTCATGTCGGGCGAAAACCAGCCATATCAAGATCCGCTCTTATACGAAGACATCAATGACGTTCCTGATCGGTTTTGGCAAATCGCAAAATTAGGCATGTATAATGTTGTGCATGCTAACAATGGTACTGCCAAAAAAGCCTTTGCCGGCATTCCCTATCGTGCTGCAGGTAAAACAGGAACCGCACAAGTCTTTAGCTTAAAAGGCAAGGACTATGATAAAAACACTATCAACAAACATCTGCACGACCATGCATGGTTTATGGGTTATGCCCCGTACGACAACCCTAAAGTAGTGGTAGCGTTAATTTTAGAAAATGCGGGGGGAGGATCTAGTTCCGCCGCTCCCGTCGCACGCAAAATTATGGATTATGTATTACAACAGCCTACTCAACTGCCTGCACCACAGCAAAAAGATTTGCAAAAAGTGCCATTTTCTTCCCCCCTTGTAATCAGTGAGGAAACACAGCATGAGTAAATCTTACTTCAACCGTGTATGGAAGTTATTCGCGCTTGATTGGCTGCTGTTGATTGGCTTACTCGCCATCACCGGCTATGGTTTAATTGTGCTATACAGCGCAAGTGGTGGCAGCGAACGTATGTTTATCAACAGAGTGATTCAAGTGACTCTTGGACTGGGCGTAATGATCATGATGGCAATGTTCCCCCCTCGTTTTTATGAAAAAATTTCACCCTACTTATATGTAGTCTGTGTGATTTTATTAGTATTGGTCGATGCCGTAGGCGAAACCAGTAAAGGGGCACAACGTTGGCTCAACTTAGGCTTTGTGCGATTTCAGCCTTCCGAAATTGCCAAACTTGCAGTGCCATTGATGGTTGCCACTTATTTGGGAAAACGTACCTTGCCACCCAATTTTAAAGACACCATTGTCGCACTCGGCATCATTATCTTCCCCACCTTATTAGTGGCGATCCAGCCCGATTTAGGTACCTCCATTCTCGTGTGTGCCGCCGGTATTTTCGTGCTGTTCTTGGCAGGACTGAGCTGGAAATTGATCGCTGCAGGCGTCGTCTTTCTCGCTGGATTTATCCCAATCATGTGGTTTTACTTAATGCACGACTACCAGAAAACACGGGTGCTAACCTTGCTTGACCCAGAGAAAGATCCGCTTGGCGCTGGCTATCACATTATCCAATCCAAAATTGCGATTGGATCGGGCGGTATGGAAGGAAAAGGCTGGATGGAAGGGACACAATCTCAACTCGAGTTCTTGCCTGAACCACACACTGATTTTATTTTTGCTGTATTAAGCGAAGAGCATGGCATGATTGGCGTGCTCATCTTATTCGCCATTTACCTCTTTATTATCGCCCGTGGGCTGATGATTGGTGCAAAAGCCAACTCTGCCTTTGGACGCCTCTTATCCGGCGGCACTGCGTTGTTATTTTTTGTATATGTGTTCGTCAATATTGGTATGGTGAGTGGTATTTTGCCTGTGGTTGGCGTGCCATTACCGCTATTTAGTTATGGCGGAACGTCTTATGTCACACTCATGGCAGCGTTTGGTTTAATGATGTCTACCTATGTTCATCGTGAACATAAAGACAAACAAAACCCATATCATCACCTAAAATCATAGTCTGAGGTTTGCCTCATGACGGATTTATTGTTGTTGCTTGCCAATCAAGCAACTTGGAGAACATTTATGTCATCATTAAAACTCGTTTTTAATCTATGCTGTAGCACGATAATTTTGCTACTCCTTTCTGCTTGTTCTGTATTAGACAATACAAGCCCTGATGTAGAGAGTGCCGTTACAGATAACAACCCAACTGCCGTACAATCAACGGAAAGTAATAATAACGCCACATCATCTCGCCTTGTGAACGCAATAAATGAAACTCACCGCCGTTATGGGGTCAAAGGGGCTGCGCTCACCTACACCCCCATTAGCGATAAAATCTCTCGTTACCGCGTGAAAGGAAAAACTTATACGACGTTAAGCAAAGCCGCTTCCCGTCAGTTTAGTCAAAAAGGGGTGGCAAGCTACTATGGAGGCTCATTTCACGGTAGAAAAACCGCAAGTGGGGAAATTTTCGATCAATATGCCTATACCGCAGCACATAAAACGCTTGCTCTCGGGTCTTATGCCTTGGTCACCAATTTACGCAATGGACGTAAAGTCATTGTACGCATTAACGATCGCGGCCCGTTTAGCAAGGGCAGAGTGATCGATCTTTCGGTCGCCGCCGCACGTGAAATTGGCATGTATCAATCGGGAGTTGCCAATGTCAACATCGAGGCAATTCAAGTCGATAAACAGGGCTATCTCTCAGGAAAAGGGGTAGAATCCCTGTATCAAATCGCCAAACGTAAGAAATTACCTTTGCTGACCAAAGGCGAGGGTAAAAAACTTACCATTAAAGCAAAATAATTCGCACTCAACTTAACAATGGAACAGTTCTATGTTTAATAACACATTATATAAGACAACCCTCTTAGGTGCTCTCATCTTCTCTGCTCACAGTTATGCGAATCAAGATGTAGATTACGGTATGACTCCGCCTGCGATTAACGCACAAACCTATGTATTAATGGATTATAATTCAGGGGCAATTCTCGCTAGCCTGAATCCTGACCAACGTCAATATCCTGCAAGCCTCACCAAAATGATGACCAGCTATGTCATTGGCGATGCGATCAAAAGCGGTCGTATCAAAAATAACGATATGGTGACTATCAGCGAAAATGCTTGGGCACAGAAATTCCCTGGTTCATCAAAAATGTTCTTAAATATCAATCAACAAGTTTCAGTTGAAGACCTCAATCGAGGTATCATCGTCGTTTCTGGTAATGATGCTTGCGTTGCCATTGCAGAGCATATTTCTGGATCACAAGCCACATTTATTGATACGATGAACAAATACGTCCGACAATTTGGCTTAAAGAATACGCATTTCGCCACGGTACATGGCTTAGACGATCCAAACCAATACTCTTCCGCCCGAGATATGGCGATTATCGGTCAGCATCTCATTCGTGATTTGCCAGAAGAGTATAAAATCTATGCAGAAAAAGATTTCACCTTCAATAAAATCAAGCAGCCAAATCGCAACGGTTTGCTGTGGGATAAAACGATAAACGTGGACGGCATGAAAACCGGTCACACTGATAAAGCAGGTTACAATCTCGTGGCGTCAGCGTACAACAGCAATACAAGATTGATTTCTGTTGTCATGGGTGTTTCTAGCATCAAAGGGCGTGAAATTGAAAGCAAAAAATTGCTCCAATGGGGATTCGCCAATTTTGAAACAGTAAAACCACTGTCAGCAGGGCAGAGTGTCTCTGAACAGAGCGTCTACTATGGCGATGCCAATAAAGTCCAACTTGGCACGCTCAAAGACAGCTACATCACCGTACCGAAAGGCAAAACAAGTGAACTCAAAGCCCGCTATGTGCTAGAGAAGAAAACCCTTGAAGCTCCACTGGCAAAAGGACAAGTCGTCGGTAAGGTGATTTACCAGCTCAATGATAAAGACATCGCCAGTGTCGATTTACAGGTGATGCAAGAAGTGGGTGAGGCAGGCATGATTGGCAAGGCGTGGGATTGGTTAGTCCTCACGGTCAAAGGCTTATTCAACTAACTTGCAATTTCACAAATTTCCCATACACAATGGTTTCAAGCGGTGAAGACTCACCGCTTTTATGCGTTAAATTAAACAAGGATATTTCATGAGCATTCATTTAACTGATCTACAACAAGATAAAAAACTCAAAGACCTTCTCGAATTCCCCTGTGCCTTCACCTTTAAAGTGGTTGGCTTAAAACGTGATGGTTTGGTGGACGATGTCGTCGCTGAGGTTCAAAAAGTCGTCAAAGGCGACTATCACCCAAGTACCAAAGAAAGTGGAAAAGGCACTTACCATTCCGTATCCATTACCATTCAAGCTGAAAATATTGAACAGGTTGAACGTTTATACACCAACCTTTCTGCCATTGAAGGCGTTCGCATGGTGTTGTAACCTGACAAGGGGGTGAGAAAAAGGCACATTTTACAAAATCTCTCATTTTCTCACCCCCTTGTTCTGCTACGATGAGGCTCTCACAAACGCCTGCACCACTTGCTCAATTGCTGTTGAGACATTCTCAATCGGCTGATCGGCGTTGATGATTACCGCTTTTGGATTATTTTGTGTCAATTCCAAATAACGCTGACGGGTGCGGTGGAAAAAGTCGATGTGTTGCTGTTCAATCCGATCCAACGCTCCCCGTCCTTTGGCACGCTCTAAACCGACGGCAGGATCGAGATCGAGATAGAGCGTCAAATCAGGTTCAAAGTCGCCCAAAATCGCCTTGCCGATGTTGTCCACCAGTTCGTGTAAATTGCGTCCACCGCCTTGGTAGGCTTGGCTCGACATATTGTGTCTGTCGCCCACTACCCATTTGCCTGCAGCCAACGCAGGCTGAATCACGGTTTCGACTAATTGCGTGCGAGCGGCGAAAATCA
>JAUMYT010000012.1 GCA_030528525.1 Pasteurellaceae bacterium | reverse complement strand
CATTACCCAAGCCAGTCGTGAGCGATTGCAACTGGAGAAAGGCAAAGAGGTGATGTTAATGATCAAAGCTCCGTGGCTGAAATTACATCAGAAGCCACAAGATGCTCCGAATTGCTTTTCTGCAGTGATTGAACAGATTATCCCAAATGGCTTAACCCAAGAGTTCGCTTTATCTATTGGGACATGTCGGTGTTATGCGACCGCAGCGGTCGAGAAACCGTTTCAAATTGGGCAGTCAGTTTGGGTAAGCATCGATCCTGAGCAGATTGTGCTATTGAGTTTATAATATGCAAGGGGGTGAGAAGCGGCAAGATTTTGCAAAATCTTCGAGTTTCTCACCCCCTTGTTGGTATAAGTGAAAATAAGAAAGCGTGAGTACGAAGAAACTATGGAACAACATGATTTTCTTGTATTAAAAAATGTGACGAAATCGTTTGGTTCGGTGACTGTGATCGACAACCTAAATTTGTCGATTAAAAAAGGTGCAATGGTGACCTTGCTTGGCCCCTCGGGTTGTGGCAAAACGACCGTGTTGCGTTTAGTGGCGGGATTGGAAAATCCAAGTAGCGGTCAAATTTTTATTGATGGCGAAGATGTGACCCAAAGTGCGATTCAGCAACGGGATATTTGTATTGTGTTTCAGTCCTACGCCTTGTTTCCGCATATGTCGATTGGCGATAACGTGGGTTACGGTTTGAAAATGCAAGGCGTGCCGAAAGCCGAACGAGAACAACGAGTGAAAGAGGCGTTAGCGTTAGTCGATTTAGCCGGCTTTGAACATCGCTATGTCGATCAAATCTCTGGCGGGCAGCAGCAGCGTGTGGCGTTGGCGAGAGCGTTAATTCTCAAGCCCAAAGTGCTGTTATTTGACGAGCCGTTGAGCAATCTTGATGCTAATTTACGCCGTTCAATGCGAGAAAAAATCCGTGAATTACAGCAACGGCTGAATATTACCTCGCTTTATGTCACCCACGATCAAAGCGAAGCCTTTGCTGTATCAGACGAAGTGATTGTGATGGATAAAGGTGTGATCAAACAGAAAGACACTGCCAAAATGCTCTATTTGCAGCCAAATTCGTTGTTTTTAGCCAATTTTATGGGCGAATCAACTATTTTAAGCGGTCAAAAAGACGGTAATCAAATTCGTTTAGGTGAGTTTCAGTTTAATTTGCCAAACAGCGAGCGTTTCAATGTGCCGAATGGAGAATGTTTGGTAGGCATTCGTCCCGAGGCAATTCAATTGTTAGCTGATGGTGAGTTAAATCAACGTTGCACTATTTCTCATGCTGTGTATATGGGGGCTCATTGGGAAATTGTGGTACGATGGCAAGGACAAGATGTCTTGGTCAATCTTAACCCTGAACAATATGATGAAGACCAAACCGTGCATTATCTGCATTTGGCAGAGAAGGGTATTTTTCTGCTGAATAAGGAATAAAGTAAAAAAGAGTTGGCAGTTGCCAACTCTTTTTGTTTAGATGTTTATAAGAAAGAGTAGAGAATTAATACCCACAAAATGCTTAGAATTGGACCTAAAACACCAATGACTACTCCCCCTAAACGGAATTCAGATTGTTGAATTAACCCTGTACTAAAGGCAATTGCGTTAGGTGGTGTGGAAACAGGTAAGAACAAGGCACAAGATGCACTTAAGCCAATCACCAGCGGTAAGATGAGTGGATTGACATCACCACCGCCGACCATCGCTAATAATGAAACGCCCATTGGAATCAGAATCGTGGTGGCTGCGGTATTACTCATAAAGTTTGATAAAACAACGGTAATAAAGCCAAATAATACGAGTAACATCATAAAACTGACTTGAATATGGCTAAGTTGTTCAACAAAGTGGGCGGCAATGCGTTGTTCTTCGATAGCAAGTCCTAACGCCAAACCACCAGCCACTAACATCAGTGTATCCCAGGGTAATTGACGAATATCTTTCGCATCTAAAATGCCCATCATTGTTAGCCCAACGATCGGAATGCCTGATGCGGCCGCCACAGGAATACCAATCCATTTCGATGTTAGCCAGCAAAATAATGTCACCGCTAAAATGACCAGTACAATGAATTTATGTAGATGGGCTTTTGGATCGGAATTGTCCTCTTTTTTGACATCATTCAAGAAGGCAAAATCTAAGTGCCGTTCTTGGTTGACTTGATATTTGATAATCAAGACTCGCCAAAAAATAAAGAGCAATACGAATGCCAATGGCGTGCCTACCATCATCCACTCAAGAAAGGAAATGGGGTGGCCTAATTTTTCTAAGGCTCCCACCGCAATCGCATTCGGGGCAGAGCCTATAATCGTCCCCATACCCCCCACCGATGCGGCGGCTGGAATGCCGAGTAATAAGGCTTTTGAGAGTTTGGATTCTTTATCTAACTGAACAAATAACGGACTGATAGTGGCAATCATCATTGCCGTGGTTGCGGTATTGCTCATTAGCATTGACATTATGGCAGTTAAGAGCATTAACCCCCACAATACATAGGCTGGGCGGTGACCAAATTTCGGTAATACGGCTTTTAACAACATCAAATCCAGTTTGGTTTTCTTCATTGCTTCGGCAAGGAAGAATCCCCCTAAAAAGAGCCAAATCACACTATCAGACCACGTTTGCAAATATTGGATCGCATCGTGTGCTTCACTTCGTCCCATAATAAGCACTAAAAAACCCACAATGAGAATGCTCACAGAAAAAGGCGGAATCGCTTCGGTTACCCATAGACCAATCGCAAAGAACAGCAGAAATAAGACATAATTCTGAATTTTGGTAAAACTGGCATCGGACAGGAGCAACGTTAATACCATTGCGACCAAAAATGACAAGACAAAGGAGAGCAATTGACGATTTCGGGTTGGATTGAGTTCCGTCCATAGTTGTTTGAGCTGCATAATTCACTCCGATTGAATAAAAATAAATCCTATTCTATGCAAAAGCCGCCGCCTATTTTCTGATCTTTCTCAAAAATTGCATCAAAACACCAAAAAAAAAGAATAGTATGATCGTAAAACTTCATTTTTGCAGAAAAATGCGAAGAAGTCCCCCCTTGCGAGGGTGCCTCACAGCTCAAAAATGTAAGGTAGTTCACACATTTAACAAAGCATTACCCGTTCCTAATACAGTAAAAGGGAAAAGGTCATTTTCCACTGCAAATAGGTTATGTGAACCCAGCCCCTTTTTATAAAAAGTATGAGTTACTCTCCCCCTTGTTCTATAGTTAATAGGCAATCGATGTCGTAGCAAAATAGGAAAACCGCCTACTTTCAATTTTTTCACGTTTTAAATCATAGCGAACAAATTCCATTCATCGCTTGATCTAACACAAAATAGCATTCGTGCAATATTCGCAACAGTATATTTAATTGATTGATTTTTCAGCAATTTATGAAACCTCACCGATTGAATATTAACATTATTTTTACTATTATCAATTTATGTAAATTTTTTCGTTTACATTCTTTTCTCTCCCATTTTCTCTATTTTCAAGGGGGCCTTATGACACACCACTTCCAACCCAAACCGCTTGCCTGTTTGATTTCGGCACTGCTTTCCGTTTATGCCCACGCCACCACTGTCCGCAACGACGTCGATTACCAGCTCTTCCGCGATTTGGCGGAAAACAAAGGCCCGTTTGCGGCGGGAGCAGGGGCAGTGCCGATCCACAACAAGTCAGGCTCCCTTGTCGGGACGATGTTTGACGGGGTGCCGGTGCCGGATTTGAAGGCAGCAAACCGCAATACGGGGGTGGCGGCGTTGGTGTCGCAGCAGTATGTCAGTACGGTCAGCCACGGCGGGGTGGGGGAAGCCCAGTTCGGCGCCGAAGACAACAATCCCGATCTCCACCATTTTTCCTACCGCAATTCCAGCGACCACGCTTACCCCCGTTCCGATCTGAATCCTGATTATAAAATCGTCCGTTTGAAGAAACTGGTTACCGAAGTAGCGCCTGTCGAGATGGCGGATGCGGGCACGACGGCCACGCCGTATCTCGACCGCAGCCGTTTTTCGCATTTTGTGCGGGTCGGCTCCGGCAGGCACAATTTGCAGGACAGTCAGGGCAATAATACGCAGATTGCGGGCAGTTATCAGTTTTTGGCGGGCGGTACGCCGACGCGGTTGGAAGTGCCGAGCAGTCGGATTGTGAACCATCAGGGGCTGCTGTCGGCAACCGGCAGTGTGTACGGCGATGATTACGGCCCGATGGCAACCTCGACCAATCCGGGCGACAGCGGGTCGCCGCTGTTCGGTTTCGACCGTCGGAAAAACCGCTGGGTGCTGGTCGGCCACGCACAGGGGCTGATCGGCAAGGGCACGTTGAGTAAGGAATTCGATACCAATCTGTATGTGGTGTCCCGTCCGGATTTTCTGCGGGAAGTCGAACAGAAACACCAAGTCGAAATGCACGGCTACCACCCGCACGGCGTGTATACGTGGCGGGCGGAAGGCGACAAATCGAGCAGTCTGACTTACCGGGGCAGTGAAACCCGTCGGGTCGATCTCGCCGACCGCAGTCGGGCAAACGGGGAAGATCACGGCAAATCGATTGACTTCACCGGCAATCCGGGGGTGTTGGAGCTGCAGACGGCCATCAACCAAGGTTCGGGCTTTCTGCGTTTCCACAATGATTTTACCGTGCGGGCAAGCCGTCCGGAATTCAGCTGGCTCGGCAGCGGTGTGTCGGTGGCATCGGGCAAACAGGTGAGCTGGCAGGTGAAAAATCCGCAGGGCGACCGTTTGTCCAAGCTGGGCGAAGGCACGCTGTATGTGAACGGTCAGGGCATCAACGAAGGCGACATCAGCATCGGCGAAGGCAAGGTCGTGCTGGCACAGCAGCCTGATGCCGACAACCGCAAACAGGCGTTCCACCGCATCGGGCTGACCAGCGGGCGGGGCACGCTGACGCTCAACGGCGAAAACCAGTTCGATCCCGACCGTTTCTATTTCGGCTTCCGTGGCGGGCGGTTGGATCTCAACGGCTACACCCAATCCTTCAACCGCATTCAAAACAGCGACGACGGGGCGATGATTGTCAACCATCACCGCCACCACACCGCCACGCTGAATCTGCGCGGCGAGCAACGCAGCGAACGCGACATCACCTGGCAACGCTGGGGACAGCACGCCCCCGACGATCTGACCCTGTACGAATACACCAACATCTACCAAAACAACCGCAAAGACTATTTCCGCCTGACCGGCAACCCGAACGGCTATTTCCCGGCCGAAGGACACAGCAACGCCAACTGGGAATATCTCGGTGCCGACAAAGCCGCCGCCGTACAGACCCTGCTCGACCGCCACACCCGCTACCAGAGCTTCAACGGTTATTGGGGCGAAACCGACCCGGCCAAGCCGAACGGACGGCTGAACGTCAACTACTCGCCGAGCACCGACCAATGGCTGATGGTTTCCGGCGGTATGAATCTCAACGGCGACGTCAACATCAGCCGGGGCACGCTGCTGCTCTCCGGCCGGCCGACCCCGCACGCCCACAACCGCCCCGCCAATCAGGAAGTCGTTTGGGATCACGACTGGCAGAACCGCCGTTTCAAAGCCGACCGCTTCCACGTCTTCGGCGATGCCGCACTCATCAGCGGCCGCAATGTCGAACGGCTGCAAGGCGACATCCACGCCTCGGGCAACAGCACGCTGCAACTGGGCTTTATCCAGAACCAAAGCCCGATCTGCATCCGCTCCGACCACACCGGCCAGACCGACTGCCAGTTACAAGGGGTGCTTTTCGAGCAAGATTTTGCAAAATTGCCGACCACCGACATTCACGGCCATCTCCACCTGCGGGATCAAAGCCGTCTGCAACTCGGCAAAGCCCGGCTGCAAGGCAAAATCTTCGCCGATGGCGGCACGCACGCCGAATTTGATGCCCACAGCCGCTGGACGATGCCGGGCAGCAGCCGTCTGGGCAACGTCGTGATGCACGCAGGCTCCGAAATCAACCTGCACCCTTGGTACCACAGCATCAGCCCATCCCAACTGCAAAACGGCATCCGCAACTTCAACCGCCTGACCATCACCGGCGAACTCAGCGGTTCGGGTCGTTTCAACTTCCTGAGCAACGCCGCCGAAGGCATCGGCGACTGGATTGATTTGCAAGGCAACGCCCAAGGCAGCTTCGCCGTCGGCCTGAAAAACACCGGTGCCGAACCCGATGCCGCCGCCCCGCTCAAACTGGTACAGCTCGACAGCCGCCGCGACTACCGCCGGTTCAATCTCTATCTCAACGACCACTTTGTCGATCTCGGCACCTACCGCTACGTACTGGCCAAACAGGGACACGAATACCGCCTGTACAGCCCCGTCAGAGATGCCGTCGGCCGTTACAGCCCGTCTGACAACAGCGAACAACGCCGCCGGCTGGAACAGCAGGCAAGCCGGCAAACCGAGCTGGCCGTCGAATACGCCCGCCAAATCCAAACCAAAGAGCAGGAAGCCAAAGCTTGGCAGGATCGCATTACCGCCCAGCAGAACATCATCAACGCCGAACGCCAGAACGAAGCCCGCCACCGCCGCAACGCCCAACGCTACTGGCTGGAAAGCCGCCGCCGCAAAGCCTTGGAACAAGCCGAGCAGGCCAAACAGAAAGCCGATCGGGCACAACAGGAAATCAACCGGCTCAACCAAAACCTGAACGCCCACAACCAGTCGGTCGACACACTCCGCCAATCGCTCAGCCAAGCCCAACAACAGGCACAAACCGCCCAACAGCAGCTCAATGCCCTAAACAGCGGCAGCCCCGTTGCCGATGCCGGCGAAATCCGCCGACAGACCGAACAGCTGTGCCAACACAACGGCATCACCGCAGAACACTGCAACGGCCTGATTAAAGACTATTTTGCCGAACAGAACGCCCAAGAAATCGAGCAGCTGAACCGCCTGATCGGAGAAAAAGAGAGCGAAAAATCGCAGATCCGGCAACAAATCCGCAACAAAGAACAACAAGCACAAAACGAACGCCGGCACGCCGCCCAACAAAGCGACATCGCCAACAAATGGTATTACAGCCGGCACCGCCGCAACCAAGCCCGCCAACAGGCCGATGCCGCCAGCCGCCGTGCCGATGCCCTGCAACACGAAGCCGACGCACTGCGTAACCGCTTGGGCGAAACCGACAGCGAATTAAGCCGTCTGCAACAAAACCTGGCCGCACTCGGCAACCGAGCCGTCCACGCCCGCAGCATCAGCGACGACGTGGAATTAAGCCCCGAAGCCCAAAGCCTGCTCGGCAACTTCACCCAAGCCCGACTGCTCAGCCGCTACGCCAACGCCGCCGTCTCCGACAGTGCCGCCCGACTGGCCGACATCCGCCGTCTCAACCAAAGCCTGCACGCCGAACTGACCCAAGCCTTTACCGGCAGCGGCAAAGTCTGGCTCAACCGCAACGAAAGCCGCCACCGCCGACACAGCGATGCCTTCCGCGAATACCGCCAGCAAAACAGCCTGACCCGACTCGGCGGCGAAACCGCAGTCAGCGATAATACCGCCGTCGGCGCCGTATTCAGCCACAGTCGCAGCCGCAACCGATTCGACGACGGCATCAGCGGCAACGCACAGCTGACAATGCTGAACGCCTACGGCAAATTCCGCCTGCCGACCGACACCGTACTCAGTCTCGATCTCGGCTACGGCCAAACCCGCCACCGCCTGACCGAAGCGGATAACGACAGCCGCTTCAACCGCCGCCTGTTGCAGGCCGGCATCAGCATCGCCCACCCGTGGACAGCCGCCGGTTTCGACATCACACCGTCGGCCGGCATCCGCTATCATCGTGCAGGCGGAGCGGATTATGCGCTTGATAAAGCCCGTATCCGCCAACCAAGCCACAGCCTGACCAGCTACCAGATTGGGGTGAAGGTGGGGAAAGTGTGGCGTATTGGAGACGTAACACTCACGCCAAGCGTGGAAATGGGCTACACGGGATTCAACCGTCAAGGCATAAAAATGGTGGTGAATAACCATCGTTTGGATCACCCTACTGAACGACGCTTTTTACAGCAGTTTGCTTTGACGGCTCAAACCCAACAATGGTTAGTCCAGGCAGATATGCGGTTAGATCAAGGAAATCAACGCCAGCGTCACACTGCGGTTGGCTTGCAACTTCAATACCGTTTCTAGCCACATCAATATTAGGGGGACTGTCATACAGTAGTGCGATATTCTGTCGCAAATTCAAAAGAAGACATCTCAAACGAACAGGGAAGGACGCCACATTGGCGTCCTTGTTACAAGGGGGAGGATCTTTGCCAAAATCTGCAAAATTGCCGGACGGCTAGGTATTACCCCTATCGCTATGTAACGGCGATATAATGCCGTATAAACTGCTCTAACCAGTTATCTTGCTTGAATCGATTAGAATACCCCTTTTACTCGCCAACAATAAAGGAAAAATAATGAAAAAAACGGCAATTGCAGTGGCTCTTTCCACGATCTCAACCCTTTCATTTGCTCAAAATATCGTGGTCTTTGGCGACAGTTTAAGCGATATTGGGCAACAAAATTGGGCTCACAAATCAAGCTATTACCAAAATGGTGTGGCAAACCCTCTTTATAATGAAATTCTAGCCACAGAGTTTGGTGGCAAAATCCGTGCGTCGAGCCAAGGCGGTACAAACTATGCGTACAGTGCAGGCGTTTCAGTGCCGAGAAATAGCGATAAAGCGGCGTTACAACCGAATGTCGTGGTGCAAAAACAGATCGAAACCTATTTAGCAGTGGGGGCGAAACCTTCGGATTTACATATCGTTTGGTCTGGCGGTAATGATATGGCAGCCATTTTGCAACGTGCAGTCACCACGGGCAATGCGGTGAGTGAAGTGCTAGAAGGGGCGACAGAATTTGCGACCGCCAATGCAAAACAGTGGGCAACGTTACGTCACGCAGGCGTGGATACCGCCATTTTCCCGACCGTGCCAAATGTGGTTTATACCCCATCATTATTCCAACAATTCGGCAAATCTGCTGCTCAAGGCTTCAAAAAACAAGCAATGCAATTCGTGCCTGAAGCCCAAGCCGAGATCGTGGCGAATGCCTTTGAAAACGCCTTTAACGCCCATTCCCAAGCACTCAATGTGGCAAAACAAAGCTCCTTTGAAGACTTTGAACAAGCTCGTTTAGCCGTGCTGAAAAACACTGTGTCCGCTCTTTATCAAAGCCCATTAGGTGCGGCATTGTCAGCGAAATTAGATCAACAAACTGCGACACAAATGCTGATTCAGCAATATCAACAAACGGCAGGACAAGCGGCTAAAGCCACTGCCTTGCTCAACGAATTTACCACGAAAGCGTTAAACAACGTGGGCGGTAATGTGGTGCGTTTAGATGTGGACAGCCTATTTAAAGATATGTTGAGCCGTCCGCAGGCTTACGGCTTAACCAATACCGTGGGCGTGGCGTGTGACACCACCACTCAAGCACAATGTCGCCCAGCCAATCCAACGGCGGATACGATGCTCTTTGCGGATAATTTCCACCCAAATCTGATCGCACATCAAGTGATGGCAGACTACATTACCACCACGCTCAACTCGCCAAAAGAGATGGCGGTATTGGCTCGTTTAGCTGAACGTAACAGCGAAATGGTATTAGATGTGGCTCGCAATGAAAGTAATGCGAATCGCTTACATCGCCAAGCAGAAAAAACCGTGGCGGCAGTGGCACATTATCAACAACAAAATGGCGGCAACGGCATACATTTAGGCTTAAAAGCCCAGTTCTCGCCAGAATGGCAATTTAGCGTACTTGCCAGCCAACAAACGCAAAAAGCCCATTTAGGGGCAACTCAAGCTGACAGTAAAACCAAAGCGGTCAATGCCACTCTTCGCCGTGATGCGGAAAATTGGTGGCTTGGCTCTGCGGTGCAAATCGCTGCCACGGATTACCAAACGCAACGTAGCGTAAAATTAGGTTCGGCAACCCACCGCCAAAACGGCGAAGCATCAGGTGCAACGCTCTCAACCTCACTTTTTGCTGGTTATGAATGGAAAGCGGATAAAAACGTGGTGTCTGCCCTTGGCGATCTCACTTACAGCCACGCAAAAATCGCCCCATTTGGCGAAACCCAAGCTGGTGCGACTCGTTTAGACTTCGCTCAACAGCTTAACCGCCAATTAAAAACCGGTTTAGGCGTAGCATATCGTTTCCAAGGCGAACAGTTCCAACCGTTTGTATCAGCTCGTTGGATCAAAAATTGGCTCACGCCAAACCAAATCTTGCGTGTTGGCTTAAACGGCGGACAGTTTGAGGTGAAATTACCTACTGCCGATCGCAACTGGGTCAATCTACAAGCAGGTGTGAACTACCAATTTGCAAAAATACCATTTAAACTCACCGCTTACGTTAGCCAAGACGTGGCTCGCAAACAAGCGATTGCAGGCACAACCTTTAATGCAGGGTTGAGTTATCAGTTCTAGCCGAATGCAAGGGGGGGACTTTTTTCGCAAAAATGCAAAATGCATTTTGTTATGATAAAACAGCCCCGTGACAGATGATCTGCACCGCAAAAGTTGGACTTAACTTCCAACAAATTAAGGTGCAGATCTTTATGACTATATTCAACCAATTTTTCAAACAACAGATCATCGAATTTTATTTTCAGCGAGCTAAGAATGCTATTTTGGCAAGCGGTTTGAGCGTTTTGCTGATCTTGAGCAAGTATTTATGTTACTACAAGTAATGAGCCGTATTCAGGCGAAATTAAAAAGGCTAAGTCCTGTTGAGTACAGAACCTAGCCCTTGAATTAAATCCGTTTAACTTCAGTAAATTATAGTTTTGGACCTGCCGCTACTAATGCTTTACCTTCATCGTTTGTGGTGTATTTTTCAAAGTTTTTCACGAAACGACCTGCAAGATCTTCCGCTTTCGCCTGCCATTGAGCTTTGTCTGCGTAAGTATCACGCGGATCTAAAATGTCTGCGTTCACACCAGGTAACGCTGTTGGCACCGCTAAATCAAAGATTGGTAAGGTTTTCATTTCTGCATTTTCGATTGAACCATCTAAGATTGCATCAATGATACCGCGAGTATCTTTGATTGAGATACGTTTACCTGTACCGTTCCAACCTGTGTTCACTAAGTAAGCTTCTGCACCTGCTGCTTCCATACGTTTAACTAACACTTCAGCGTATTGTGTTGGGTGAAGTGATAAGAACGCTGCACCGAAACACGCAGAGAAGGTTGGGGTTGGCTCAGTAATACCACGCTCTGTACCTGCTAATTTCGCTGTGAAACCAGATAAGAAGTAGTATTTGGTTTGTTCTGGGGTCAATTTAGACACTGGCGGTAACACGCCAAATGCGTCCGCAGTTAAGAAGATCACTTTCTTCGCGTGACCGGCTTTTGACACTGGCTCAACGATGTTATCAATGTGATAAATTGGGTAAGAAACACGGGTGTTTTCTGTTTTTGAACCGTCTGCGAAGTCGATTGAACCGTCTTCACGCACCACTACGTTTTCTAATAATGCATCACGTTTGATTGCACGGTAGATGTCTGGCTCATTTTCTTCTGAAAGGTTGATGGTTTTCGCATAGCAACCACCTTCGTAGTTGAATACGCCATCATCATCCCAACCGTGCTCATCGTCACCGATCAATTTACGTTTTGGATCGGTTGAAAGTGTAGTTTTACCAGTACCTGACAAGCCGAAGAATACGGCTACATCGCCATCTTTACCCACGTTTGCAGAACAGTGCATTGACGCAATGCCTTTTAATGGTAACCAGTAGTTCATGAGTGAGAATAGACCTTTTTTCATCTCACCGCCGTACCAAGTACCACCAATCAACTGAATTTTTTCTGTGATATTGAATGCCACGAAGTTTTCAGAATTTAAACCGTGCTCTTTCCAGTTCGGGTTAGTCACTTTAGAGCCGTTCATTACTACGAAATCAGGCGTAAATGTGGCTAATTCTGCTTCTGATGGGCGAATGAACATATTTTTCACAAAGTGAGCTTGCCACGCAACTTCCGTGACAATACGCACTGCCACACGGCTGTCTGGGTTTGCACCGCAGAACGCATCGATCACGAATAAACGTTTGTTAGAAAGCTGTTTAGTCACAAGTTCTTTAAGATCTTGCCACGCTGCTTGGGTCATTGGTTTGTTGTCGTTTTTCACGGCATCACTTGTCCACCAAACGGTGTCTTTGGTATTTTCATCTTTTACGATAAACTTATCTTTCGGTGAACGACCAGTGAAAATTCCTGTATCCACCGCAACCGCACCTGTAGTGGTTAAACGGGCTTTTTCAAAACCTTCTAGTTCAGGTTTCATTTCTTCTTCAAAAAGTTGCTCGTAGCTTGGGTTGTAAACGATCTCTTTAACGTTTGTGATACCTAAGGCTTCAAGTTCTTGCATAACACGATTTGACATAGTAAATACCTCATATTGGTTAAAGTTTAAAATCAAAAACTGAGGGTATTGTAAAGCATTCGCAAATTAAAAAATGTTATCTAAATCAAATTTTTGAAAAAAAGTTGAAAAATTTACAAATAAAAGACTTGATTTGCTAGAATGAGTATAAGTAGCACAATCATTATGTGCTTTTCGGTCTGTTGGTGACAAAATGGGCGTGCGTATTACTTTTTTGGGGAGTTTATGCGGATTTTAATTATTTTTTTAGGCTTTTTATTGGCACATACCCAATATAGTTTTTGGTTTGGTAAAAATGGTTGGGTAGACTATCAGCAGGCTAAGCAGAGTTTAGCTCAAGTAAAAGAAGAAAATAAGCAGTTAATCGCTCGAAATAATCTAATTCGAGCAGAGATTGAAAATTTAACCATTGGCGGTGATTCACTGCAGGAACGTGCTCGCCATAGCTATGAGATGGTTAAAGAAGATGAAATTTTCTATCGCATTATTCCTTACCAATAATAGAGAACTGAATCGTGCCACGAAAAATTATCGCCGTAATTCCTGCCTCAGGTGTGGGTAGCCGTATGGGGTTGGCAATGCCTAAACAATATTTGAAAATTGGTTCTAAAACCATTTTAGAGCATACGCTAACACCATTTTTATATCATGAACAAATTGAAAAAATCATTGTGGCAGTTGCGCCACAAGATCCTTATTATACCTCGTTACCGATATTACAACATCCCAAAATCACTTTAGTTTTTGGTGGAAAAACCCGAGCAGATTCGGTCTTGAATGCATTAAAAGCCATTGATGGAGAAGCTTGGGTACTGGTGCATGATGCGGCTCGCCCTTGTTGCCAGCGAGAGGATTTGGATAACATATTACAAATTACCAATCCCAATGGAGCCATTTTAGCGGTGCCAGCAGTAGATACGATGAAACGTAGTTTAGATGGGAAACAGATCGCACAAACTGAAGACCGCTCCACGCTTTGGCATGCGCTTACCCCACAATTTTTCCCTGTTAAGCCTTTAATAGAGGCAATTGAACAAGGGGTAATGCAGGGGTTGAATATTACCGATGAAGCCTCTGCAATGGAGTTGGCTGGCTTTCAACCGCAGTTAGTGGTGGGCAGAAGTGATAATTTGAAAGTCACCCGTCCTGAAGACTTGGCTCTTGCTGAATTTTATCTTTCAAAACATTTAAGACATAAGGAATAAAATATGATTCGAGTTGGGCATGGTTTTGACGTTCATGCTTTTAGTGAACAAGGACCATTAATTATTGGTGGGGTAGCCATTCCCTATGAGAAAGGTTTTCTAGCGCATTCAGATGGCGATGTTGCTTTGCATGCGTTAACAGATGCTTTATTGGGGGCTGCGGCTCTTGGGGACATCGGAAAATTGTTTCCCGATACCGATATGCAATATAAAGGAGCAAATAGTCGTAGTTTGTTGATTGAGGCTTATCGCCAAGTACAGGCAACAGGCTATAAAGTCGGTAATGTTGATGTGACCATTATCGCCCAAGCACCGAAAATGCGTCCATATATCGACCAAATGCGACAAGCGATCGCAGATGATCTGCAGTGCAACATTAATCAAGTTAATGTGAAAGCCACCACCACAGAAAAGCTCGGGTTCACAGGGAGAAGGGAAGGGATTGCTTGTGAGGCGGTTGCGTTGTTGGTGAAAATTGAAGGTTGAGGCATCTTGCAAGGGGGGGAGAAATGCTCACTTTTTGCAAAAATTTACGCTCATTGTAAATAAGGGGCATTTACCCCTTATTTACGCATAACCAAGTCTATTGCACAAAATATAGATGTTTAATCAAATAATCCCCTTGTGGATTTTTGCCTTCATAGCCTTTGAGTTTTGGTTTTTTCACGATCAAATCCACATAGTGATAAATCGCAATGAATGGCTGTTCTGTCTCTAATTCTGCTTCGGCAGCGGCATAGTGTTTTGCTCGTTCCACATTGTCTTTGACTTGATTGGCTTGTGCCAGCGATTCATCAAATTTTGCACTGGCAAAGCCTGTTTTGTTTTTGTGATTTTGAGAGTGGTAGAAACTTAAAAAGGTACTGGCTTCGTTATAATCGGCAAACCACGATGAGGTAATCAGCTCAAAATTCTGCATCTGTTTAGCATCAAACAAAATCTTCCATTCCAAGCCTTTTAAATTCACTTTTACCATACCGTCCAAGTTCTTTTCCCACGCCGCTTTACTGGTCAGCGTAACGTGTTTGGTGTTTTGGTTAGTGCTGTGAGTCAGTTCGATGACAAGCGGTTTTTCTTTGCTATAACCCGCTTCCATCAACAATTTTTTCGCTTGCTCGTTGCGTTGTGCTTGTGTCCACTTGGCATAGCTAGGCTGCTGAATTTGATTGCCTAAATGAATGTACGTGGGCGTAAAAGTGAAGGTCGTGTGTTCATCATAACCGAGAATTTTTTGGGTAATCAGATCACGATCCAAGGCTAAATTCAATGCTTTACGCACACGCACATCATTGAGCGGTGGCTTGGTCGTGTTGATTTCATAACGATAAGTCGCCAGTTGTAAATTGGCTTGAATTTGATCTTTGTACTCCTCACGGAATTTTTTATTCACAAAGAAATTTTCAGGAATATTGGACAAATCCAACTGATTCGCACGGTAGTGAGCAAAAGCAGGTGTTTTTTCAAGCATCAAAATCGTGGCTTTTTGGATCACCGTTCTGGCGTTGTCCCAATAATGCGAATTCGGCACAAGCGTGATTTTCTCATTGACCGTGCGATCTTGTACTTTATAAGCACCGTTGCTGACGATATGTTTAGCGTTTGTCCATTGCTCGCCATATTTTTCCAGCGTCGCACGATGCACAGGGAACAACACAGGATTTTGCAACAGCAAATCAAGGTATGGCACGGGTTCAGAGAGCGTCAATTCCAATGTCTTATCACCAATGGCTTTGATGCCCAATTCGTCCACCGATTTTTTGCCGTGGGTAATCTCTTCCACATTGGCGAGTTTGGTCAATTTTAAATAGCTGATGTAAGGGGCTGCGGTTTTCGGGTTGGCTAAGCGTTGCCAGCCGAATACAAAATCCTGAGCGGTCACGGCATCGCCGTTCGACCATTTTGCATTATCACGCAAAAAGAACGTCCATTTTTTGCCATCTTCGCTGATTTCCCAACGCGTTGCCACACCTGGGATCACATTGCCTTCAGGGTCAATACTGACCAAACCTTCAAATAACTGATTAGCAAGATGGCGGTCGCTTAAACTTTCCACAAATTGTGGATCGAGTGTGATCACATCGTTGGTGTAGTGCAGATGCACTTCTTGTTTGGCGGCAAGTTTGGTATTGGCAGGAATATCCGCACCAAGTGCAAATGAGCTAAAAAGGGCGGTTGTGAGTCCGAGCAATAGGGGAAGTTTTTTGAATGTGTGCATTGGCAACTCTTATCTACTTGATTTAAATAGGTAGATTCTAATATAAAAATGTTTACCCAGCGTGGATTTTTGCAATCGAAACGTTAAAAATGCGGTATGGCTCACACTTTATGTGTGAAAAACTGCATATGATGAAAGCAATTGGCAAGTTTTGCAAAAAATCAATGAAAATCACCCCCTTGCAATGAGGGAAATATGCTATTCTTACGCCCGATTTTTTAACCCTTCTTTTAAAGCATTTCTCTTAAGGAGCTAAAGATGAAACGATCCCTTTCTATTGAATTTTCCCGTGTAACTGAAGCCGCTGCGTTGGCGGCTTTTGCGTGGCTTGGTCGTGGGAATAAAAATGCAGCAGATGATGCTGCCGTCAAAGCGATGCGAATTTTACTCAATCAAATGGAAATCCAAGGCGAAGTTGTGATTGGCGAAGGCGAAATTGACCAAGCCCCAATGCTTTACATTGGCGAGAAGGTTGGTTTGAATCGTCCAGAAGACGAAGTGGTTACCCTTGCGGTTGATCCGATTGATGGCACACGTATGACGGCAATGGGGCAGGCGAATGCCTTGTCTGTGTTGGCGGCTGGCGGTAAAAACACATTTTTACAAGTGCCTGATATGTATATGGAAAAATTAGTGGTTGGCAGTGAAGCAAAGGGTATGATCGATCTCAGCTTGCCGCTAGAGCAGAATCTTCGTCGTGTGGCATCGAAAAAAGGTAAATTGCTTTCGCAAATGACGATAGCAGTGCTCGACAAACCTCGCCATGCCCAAGTGATTGCTCAAATGCAACAGCTGGGCGTGCGTGTGGTTGCCATTCCTGATGGCGATGTTGCAGCCGCAGTGCAATGTTGCTTGCCTGATGCGAATTTGGATATGTTATACGGTATTGGTGGTGCGCCTGAAGGTATTGTGGCTGCGGCTGCGGTACGAGCGTTGGGGGGCGATATGCAGGCGCGTTTACTTCCTCGCAATCAAGTGAAAGGCGATACACTTGAGAATTTCGGTTTTGCCGAAAAAGAAATTAAGCATTGTGAAAAACTGAATGTGCCAATCAATCAAGTGTTGAAATTAGAAGAGCTAGTGCGTGATGATCATTTAGTTTTCTCTGCAACAGGCATTACTACAGGTGATTTATTGCAAGGCATTCAACGCAAAGGCAATTTGGCGACAACAGAAACCTTGCTGATTCGTGGACGCTCTCGCACCATTCGTAAAATTCAATCTTCCCACTATTTAGATCGTAAAGATGCTGATCTGCATCGATTAATTGAAGTATAGAAATCATTTGAGTGGTTAAAAAAAGGTCGTTTGGAGTGAAATTGAAAAAAAACGCTTGCAAACTTTTTTGAAGTCCCTATAATGGGCCACATCAGACGCGGGGTGGAGCAGCTTGGTAGCTCGTCGGGCTCATAACCCGAAGGTCGTCGGTTCAAATCCGGCCCCCGCAACCAGTTTTCAGAAGCTCGTTGTTATAAGGATAACAATGAGCTTTGTTTTATTAAGAGAATGAAACGGCTGCTATTTTGCAGATTTTCTTAATAAAGTACCCCCCTTGTAAGCCCTTAACGATACCGTTTAGGGCTTTTTTATAGGGTTTAGTCAGCTTTGTTGTTTTAAAGGGGCTTTTATAGCTCTTTTTTTATATCTGAATTTTGTGTACAACGTGGTAGGGTGGGCTTTAGCCCACCACACGATTTAAGGTTTATGATGGGCTAAAGCCCATCCTACGAGTTCTCTCGCATAAGAGAGAGCAAAACTTAAGGAGAAAATATCTTGGCAACATTAGAACAAAAAATTCAAGACCTTGTGCTGGATTCAATTGAAGCAATGGGTTTTGAGTTAGTTGGCGTGGAAAGCCAACGAGCAGGGCGGTTTTTAACGCTCCGTTTATATATTGATAAAGAAGGTGGTGTCACCATTGATGATTGCAGTGATGTCAGTCGTCAAGTGAGTGCGATTTTGGACGTGGAAGATCCGATTGCGGATAAATATAACTTGGAAGTCTCTTCGCCAGGTTTAGATCGTCCGCTGTTTACGCTTGCACATTATGAGCGTTTTGTTGAACGTGATGTGGTGATTCATTTACGTATTCCAATGTTCGATCGCCGTAAATGGCAAGGCAAGCTGGTGCGTGTGGAAGGCGATTTGATTACCTTAAATGTGGACGGCAATGAGCAAACCTTCGCCTTTGGCAATATCCAAAAAGCCAATTTGATCCCTGTTTTTAATTTCTAGGAAGCAACCCAATGAGTAAAGAGATTTTATTAGCCGCTGAAGCGGTATCCAATGAAAAATTATTACCAAAAGATGCGATTTTTGAAGCCTTAGAAACCGCATTAGCCATTTCAACCAAGAAAAAAGCGGCGGCTGATCGTGAAGATATGCGTTCTGCCACGGGCATTGATATTGATGTGCGTGTCTCAATCAACCGCAAAACGGGCGAATTTACGACTTTCCGCCGTTGGTTAGTGGTGGAAGAAGTGCGTCACCAAACCCGTGAAATTACCCTAGAAGCTGCACAATTTGAAGACCCGACTCTCCAGTTAGGCGATTATGTGGAAGATGAGATTGAGTCGATCGCCTTCGATCGTATTACGATGCAAACCGCACGCCAAGTGATCAGCACCAAAATTCGTGAAGCCGAGCGTAATAAGGTGATCGATGAGTTCCGTTCCAAAGAGGGGCAAATCGTGGTGGCGACCGTGAAAAAAGTTTCTCGTGACAGCATCATTGTGGAACTGGCAGGCAAAAACGAAGTGAAAGCCGAAGCGATTGTGGTGCGTGAAGATATGTTACCACGCGAAAACTTCCGCCCAGGTGACCGCTTGCGTGGGGTGTTATACCAAATCAAACCTGAATCCAAAGGCCCACAACTGTTCATTACCCGTGCCAAACCGGTGATGTTGCAAGAGCTGTTCAAATTAGAAGTGCCAGAAATTGCTGAAGAGTTGATTGAAATTAAAGGGGCGAGCCGTGATCCGGGTTCTCGTGCCAAAATTGCGGTGAAAAGTAATGATAAACGCATTGACCCAGTGGGTGCGTGTGTGGGAATGCGTGGTGCCCGTGTGCAAGCGATCAGTAATGAATTAGGCGGTGAGCGTGTGGACATTGTGCTTTGGGACGATAACCCTGCACAATTCGTGATTAACGCAATGGCACCTGCGGACGTGAGTTCAATTATGGTCGATGAAGCAAATCACACAATGGATATTGCCGTTGAAGAAAATACGCTTGCACAGGCTATTGGGCGTAATGGTCAGAATGTACGCTTAGCCACTCAGTTGACGGGTTGGACATTGAATGTGATGACCACCGAGCAATTTAATACGAAGCATCAAGAAGAAGATGGCAAAATCATTAAATCGTTGATGACCGCATTAGAAATTGATGAAGAGTTTGCTCAAGTATTGATTGAAGAAGGCTTTACGTCATTAGAAGCGATTGCTTATGCTTCAATCAGTATGATTACGGCAATTGATGGTTTAGAAGATGAAGATCTGGTTGAAGAACTGCAAAGCCGTGCCAAAAATGCACTCACTGCCCAAGCGATTGCTGAGGAAGAAGCATTAAAACAAGCGAAGATTGAAGATAAATTGTTAACTCTTGACGGTATGGATCGCCATATTGCATTGAAATTAGCAGAAAAATCAATTACGACATTAGAAGAGTTGGCTGAACAAGGTGTTGATGATTTAGCCGATATTGAAGAGCTGTCAGCAGAAAAAGCGGGCGAGTTAATTATGGCTGCTCGTCAAATCTGTTGGTTTAGCTAATTGGGGGAAAGAATATGTCAGAAACAGTAGTAAAAAAAGGAAAATTGTCGTTAGGTCGTAAAAAAGACAATGGCGAGACGGTGAGTACAACGACGACAAGCGGTAAAACGAAAGCCGTTGAATTGCATACAAAAAAAGCACCTATTGATGCCGCTGCACTAAAAGCAAAAGCAGAAAAAGAGCAGCAAAAGGCAAAAGAGAAGGCTGAGGCAGAAAAACTGGCTAGAGAGAAAGCAGAAGCGGAGAAAAAAGCGTTAGACGCTCAAAAAGCAGAAGAAGCGAAAAAAGCGGTACATCAACCGCCGGTTATGCCAAATAAACAGCCAAAAGCGGCACCAAAAGCGGAAGCGAAACCTGCTCAAAAAGTGGAAAAAGTGGTGGACGCTGAAAAAGAAGCAAAACGCAAGGAAGAAGAAGCCCTTCGTCGTAAGCAAGAAGAGCTGGCTCGTGAAAAAGCGGAAATGGAAGCCAAACGTGCTGCCGAAAATGCTCGCCGTTTAGCGGAAATTGCCCGTGAAGAAGCAGGCGAAGTGAGTGATGATTTTGACGATGATAAATTCACATCACGTTATGCCAAAGAGGCCGATCGTGATGCGGATCGCCGTAGTGAAAGCCGTGGACGTGGCAAAGCAGGCGTTGCCAAAGCGAAAAAAGGCGACCGTGATGATAAAAACGAACGCCAGTCAGACCGCCGTAATCAAAAAGATTTTAAAGGCAAGGGCAAAGGCAAAAAAGGCAGTGCATTACAGCAAAGCTTTACCAAACCAGCAGCACCAGTGTCTCGTGATGTGGTAATCGGTGAAACGATTACCGTAGCTGAACTTGCCAACAAAATGGCAGTAAAAGCCACTGAAATCATCAAAACAATGATGAAAATGGGCGAAATGGTGACGATTAACCAAGTGATCGACCAAGAAACGGCTCAACTGGTTGCCGAAGAAATGGGACACAAAGTAATTCTCCGTAAAGAGAATGAGTTAGAAGAAGCGGTGTTAGAAGATCGTGATGTTCACGCCGAGAAAGTGACCCGTGCCCCAGTTGTAACCATTATGGGACACGTTGACCACGGTAAAACCTCATTGCTTGACTACATTCGTAAAGCGAAAGTGGCAGCAGGCGAAGCGGGCGGTATTACTCAGCACATCGGTGCATACCACGTGGAAACCGACGATGGCAAGATGATCACCTTCTTAGATACCCCAGGACACGCAGCCTTTACCTCAATGCGTGCCCGTGGTGCGAAAGCGACCGATATCGTGGTGTTGGTGGTCGCTGCAGACGATGGCGTGATGCCACAAACCATTGAAGCGATTCAGCACGCCAAAGCAGCAGGTGCTCCGTTAGTGGTTGCGGTGAACAAAATCGATAAACCAGAAGCCAATCCAGATCGTGTTGAGCAAGAGCTATTACAGCACGAAGTGATTTCCGAAAAATTCGGGGGCGATGTGCAATTCGTACCGGTATCCGCTAAAAAAGGAATGGGGATCGATGAGTTACTCGAAGCGATTTTGTTACAGTCAGAAGTGTTAGAACTTTCTGCGGTGAAAGACGGTATGGCAAGCGGTGTGGTGATCGAATCTTATCTCGACAAAGGTCGTGGCCCAGTAGCGACTATCTTGGTGCAATCAGGCACACTCAACAAAGGCGACATCGTGCTTTGTGGTTTTGAGTACGGTCGTGTGCGTGCAATGCGTGATGAAAACGGTAAAGACATTCAATCCGCAGGGCCTTCTATTCCTGTGGAAGTGCTTGGTCTTTCAGGCGTGCCAGACGCAGGGGATGAAGCAACCGTGGTGCGTGATGAGAAAAAAGCCCGTGAAGTGGCGTTATATCGTCAAGGCAAATTCCGTGATGTGAAATTGGCTCGTCAGCAAAAAGCCAAGTTGGAAAATATGTTTACCAATATGGCGGAAGGCGATGTGGCAGAGTTAAACGTGATTGTAAAAGCCGACGTACAAGGTTCAGTACAGGCCATTTGCCAAGCGTTGAACGAACTTTCTACTGCGGAAGTGAAAGTGAAAGTCGTGGGTTCTGGCGTAGGTGGAATTACCGAAACCGATGCCACATTAGCCGCTGCCTCAAACGCTATCGTCCTTGGCTTTAACGTCCGTGCCGATGCAACGGCTCGCCGTGTGATTGAAACCGAAAACATTGATTTACGTTATTATTCCATCATTTATGAATTGCTCAACGAAATCAAAGCGGCAATGAGCGGTATGTTACAGCCTGAGTTCAAGCAAGAAATCATCGGCTTGGCAGAAGTGCGTGATGTGTTCAAACACCCGAAATTTGGGGCTATCGCAGGTTGTATGGTGACTGAAGGCATCGTGAAACGCAACAACCCAATCCGTGTATTGCGTGACAACGTGGTGATTTTTGAGGGCGAACTCGAATCTCTCCGCCGTTTCAAAGATGACGTATCCGAAGTGCGTAACGGTATGGAGTGCGGTATCGGCGTGAAAAACTACAACGACGTCAAAGTCGGCGATCAAATTGAAGTGTTTGAAATCGTTGAAGTAAAACGTTCAATCTAATAATCTAATGCGTAGGGTGGGCTTTAGCCCACCTTTTTTATTATAACAAGGGGTAAGATCTTGAGAAAAATCTGCAAAATTTTCTGAGAGTTTACCCATTTATTTTTTGCTTTCTAAGTTTAATTCACGATGCCATCTTGAATTAAACTTGATTTTTCTATTTTTTTAGCTTATCTTTAGTTTAATTCAAGATTGAATGCGGAGTTGAACTAAAATAATGCTAGGGTATCAAGACCATTTTTCTCGCCAAATGCAACCGCTATTGAATGAGTTGCTTCAACAGTTTCCTGCTATTTTAGTCACTGGTGCTAGACAAGTGGGTAAATCAACGTTACTGCAACAATTTGGAGATAATTATCAATACATCACGTTTGATGATCCTTTGTTATTAGAGCAAGCACAAACTGAACCTAGCTTATTTATGCTCAATCACCCAGGCAAACTGATTTTAGATGAAGTGCAATATGTTCCCGCCTTGTTTAGTAGCTTGAAATTAGCCATTGATAAACATAAACAATCGGGAATGTTTTTGCTTTCAGGTTCGCAAGCATTTCAACTGATGCAAAATGTAACGGAAAGTTTAGCAGGGCGAATTGCAGTGTTGAAGTTAGCTGGGCTTTCGTTGCGAGAGATCCAAAATATTCCGTTCCATTTGCCATTTATTCCAACCATTGAGTATTTACAGCAAAGAGAGCCATATTTAACGCCAACTGAAAATATCTGGGACGTTATCCATCGAGGCAGTATGCCACGTCTATGGCAAGCCCCAGTGAATTGGGATATTTTCTACGCATCGTATGTTTCTACCTATATTGAACGAGATGTGAGAGCCTTGGCGAATATCACCAATTTAGGCGATTTTACCCGATTTATGGTTGCGATTGCCGCACGAAGTGGAGAGTTGTTGAATTATAGCAATGTTGCTCAAGAAGTGGGGGTTTCTGCAGATACGATTAAACGGTGGGTGACGATTTTAGAGGCATCGGGCATTGTTTATCTACTCAAGCCTTATCATCATAATCATTTAAAACGAGCGATTAAAACGCCCAAAATTTATATGATGGATACAGGGTTAATGGCGTGGCTGACGAAATGGCTCACGCCGCAAACAATTCAACAAGGGGCAAAAAGTGGGCAGTTTTTTGAAACCTTTGTGGTAACAGAAATTATTAAATCGTTTTATAACAACGGAATAGAACCACCGATTTATTTTTATCGGGATACAAACCAAAAAGAGATCGATTTGTTAATCGAATATGATCGTGTGTTGTACCCAATTGAAATCAAAGTGACCGCAAAGCCGACCAAACAGATGGCAAAATCCTTCAATATTTTGCGGGATAATTTACCAAAAGAGGAAATTAACATTAGTCACGGTGTGATTTTTAATCAATATCCACAGAAATTGTGGTTAAGTGAACAACTGATTGCATTGCCAATCAATTTTATTTAATGATTTTCAGAATGAATAAACCCCACATCTACCTTGGCACAGGCGGTTATAGCGATACGGATTTGATTGGTACGCTGTATCCCTTTGGCACGGACAAATCTGAATTTTTGTCGGTGTATAGCCAACATTACGACACCATTGAGATCAACAGCACCTTTCACGCCCCAATCGGGCAGAAGGCGTTGCAGGGAATGGTGGAGAAGGTGGCAGGGCGGTTGCAGTTTTCGGTGAAGTTGCATCAAGCGTTTAGCCATCAACGCACAGCAACCAAAACGCAGGCGGACGTATTTTTAGCGGCATTACAGCCGTTGGTGGAGCATAATTGTTTGGCGAATTTGTTTATTCAGTTTCCGTCCAGTTTTGAGCGACTGTCTGCCAATCGCTACTATCTTGCGGAACTGGTATCGTGGTTTGCGGCATATCCGCTGGCGATTGAATTTCGCCACCCCAGTTGGCATTGCTCGTCTGTGTTGCACTATTTTCAAGGCAAGGAAAATCTGATTTGGTGCAATGTTGATTATCCGCAAAACATCGGTTTGCCCGCCTTTCAATTTTATGCCAACCAACGCACCGCCTATTTGCGTCTGCACGGTCGCAATCCAAACTGGTGGAAAGCTCAATCCGCTGCCGAACGGCACGATTACCGTTACAGTGAAACGGAATTGCAAGGCTTGGCACAGTTGCTCAACCAACGCAAAGCGGAATTTGATCGCCTGTATCTTTATTTCCAAAACACTACGAAAAGCCATTCGTTCTACAATATCGAGCGACTCAAAATCGACTTGGCGGAATATGGTTTTTCTGTGAAAGCCACACCTGAATTTTTACTTGGGCAGCAGGATTTGTTTTAGTGAACTCGCAAGGGGGTGAGAAAATGAGCGTTTTTGCAAAATTTCTCGCCTGAATATTTTAAGCTCAACGGAGCAATCTCCCAAATCTCTGCTATAATTTTGCATTTTGACCAAATAACTGCATAAAAGGAGTAAAAATGGCAAGAGAATTTAGTCGTGCTGACCGTGTGGCACAAGAGTTACAAAAAGAGATCGCAATTATTTTACAACGTGAAGTGAAAGATCCCCGCATCGGAATGGTAACCGTATCCGATGTAGAAATCAGCCGTGATTTAGCCTACGCCAAAGTGTTCGTGACGTTTTTATTTGATAACGATCCTGAAGCGGTCAAACGAGGCTTGGAAGGCTTGAATAACGCATCAGGTTACATTCGCACCTTGGTTGGCAAAGCAATGCGTTTGCGGATCGTGCCAGAGTTGAAATTCTTCTACGATCAATCGTTGGTGGAAGGTATGCGCATGTCAAATTTGGTGACGCAAACCGTGCGTAATGACCAAGCTCGTCACGTTGATACCGTTGAAAACGAGAAGGAATAACTGTGGGCAGACCGCGTAAAAAAGGGCGTGATGTCCACGGTGTTTTTTTGTTGGATAAACCGCAGAGCGTGAGTTCCAACGATATTATGCAGAAAGTCAAACGGCTGTTTAATGCCAATAAAGCAGGGCATACGGGGGCGTTAGATCCGCTGGCGACAGGTATGTTGCCGATCTGTTTAGGCGAGGCTACCAAGTTTTCGCAGTTTCTGTTAGATTCGGATAAACGCTATCGAGTCATTGCTAAATTAGGTGAACGTACCGATACTTCCGATGCCGATGGGCAAATCGTACAAACTCGTGAGGTAGAGGTGACTACTGAGCAAATTTTAGCTGCTCTTGAGCCTTTCCGTGGTGAGATTTTACAGGTGCCGACCATGTTCTCTGCACTCAAACATCAGGGAAAACCGTTGTATGAGTATGCACGCCAAGGCATTACGGTGGAGAGAGAGGCACGTCCAATCACGATTTTTGAGCTAATTTTCATTGAGTATCAGGCGCCGTTTTTGACATTGGAAGTGCATTGTTCGAAAGGGACTTATATTCGAACGTTGGTCGATGACTTAGGTGAAGCGTTAGGTTGTGGTGCACATGTAGCAATGCTTAGACGACTCGCCGTGGCACATTATCCTGCCGAAAAAATGATGACAATAGACGATTTGCAAAATCTCAGCGTTTCTCACCCCCTTGTAGAGTTGGATAAGTATTTGTTACCGATGGATTCTGCTGTGGCAAACTTACCTGAGTTACGGTTAGATGCCGAACAAACTAAAGCAGTGAGTTTCGGTCAGCGTGTAAAATTTGATAACCCGAAACAATTGCGTGGTCAGGTGCGCTTATTTGGTGTCAATGGGCGTTTTCTTGGCATTGCCGAAGTTGATTTACACAATGTGATCAGACCACATCGTCTAGTGAATTGGAGTGAGAATTAAGCGATGAATCAGCAAAACTTACGCCACCGTATTGGGCTTGTATGGGCGGTATTATTGCTTTCAGCCTGTTCAAGTCATGAGCCTCATTATACCGAGTTGGCGCTTGATGCAACTTACACAAATAGTCGTGCTGTCCAACACTTTGATGATTATGTCTATTTTCTAAAACGTAAAGCAGCAGGGCAGGGTGTCTCTAATCAGGTGTTAAATAGCCAAACGCAGATCCACTATGTAGCAAGAGCGGTGCAATTAGATAAACAGCAGGCTGCACGTAAGCGTGATCCGAATTTACCTGCGCCTAAACCGAACCCAAATGGGGTGACTAATTACCTAAATAAAGTGTTAACACCAAGCAAAATAAAAAATGCGGTAACTCACTGGACACAGCAACAAGCACCACTAAGCTACGCTAGTGAAAAATATGGCGTACAGAAAAATTATCTTATGGCGTTGTGGGGTATGGAGAGCAGTTTTGGGCAGTATCAGGGCAATTTTGATGTGCTCTCGGTGCTGGCTACTTTGGCATTTGATGGACGGCGCGAAGCATTGTTTACCCAAGAATTTGTCAATGCCTTAAAGATGTTGCAGCAGGGGGTAATTTCTCGTGCAGATATGAGAGGCTCTTGGGCTGGTGCAATGGGGCAAACACAGTTTATGCCGACCTCTTATTTGAAATATGCTGTTGATGGTAACCGTGACCGCAAAAAAGATATTTGGCAAAATCAATTTGATGCTTTTGCATCAATGGCGAACTATTTGTCACAAGTGGGCTGGGATAAACGGTTGCCTTGGGGGGTAGAAGTGAAGTTGGCTCAGCCAATGGATCTTGCCTTTGCGGGGGTAGAACCATTCAAAGCAAAAAATTTAGCAGAGTGGCGAGCATTAGGCGTGTATTTAGCTTACCCGAATGGTCAAGAGAATCATAAACTTGCCGCACTAAGCCAAAGTCAATTATGGCTTGTTCGTCCAGATGGTGAGAAAGGGCGTACGTTTTTAGTATCAAATAATTATCGTACGCTACTCAATTGGAATCGTTCTAACCATTTTGCAATCAGTATTGGTAAATTTGCCGATCGTATTGCACAGCAAGTTCAGTAACGTTGAAAGCCCTGTATATGATGTACGGGGCTTTTTATACACGATTTAGGTTAAGGTTGAAGGTGAGTGATTAACTGTCAATATTCGGTTAGAATAGATACGCTATTTTTTGCAAAAAGTTGGAAAAAATCACCCCCTTGTAGATGAGAGAAATTGCAATGTCGTTTGAATTGAATACTCCCCGTGAATTTGCAGCCATTGATTTAGGCTCAAACAGCTTTCATATGATTGTCGCTCGAATTGTCAATGGTTCGATTCAGGTCTTATCTCGCTTAAAACGTCGGGTTCGGTTAGCCGAAGGATTGGATGCTCAAAACCAGCTGAGCCAAGAAGCGATTGAGCGAGGGGTGGCGTGTTTGGCATTGTTTGCTAAGCGATTGCAAGGATTTTCCCCAGAAAATGTCAAAATTGTTGGCACTTATACCTTACGTCGTGCTAGCAACAATCAAGAGTTTCTCGCCCAAGCTGCTAAGGTATTTCCATTTCCGATCAACATTATCACAGGGCAAGAAGAAGCTCGTCTTATCTATTCAGGCGTGAGCCACACCCAAGCTCAAACCGGGAGAAAATTGGTGATTGATATTGGCGGCGGCTCAACGGAAATGTGCGTGGGTGATGATTTCCAGCCACTTCGTGCAGAAAGTCGCCATATGGGCTGCGTGAGTTTTGCCAAACGCTTTTTTCCTGCGGGTGAATTAACCCAAGAACGTTTTCAATCTGCTTATCAGAGTGCATTGGAAAAAATTGAAGATCTTGGTTGGGAATATCGTGAATTAGGTTGGCAGCATGTGTTTGGTTCATCGGGCACCATCAAAACCGTGAGCAAAGTATTATTAGCGAACGGGTATAAAGATGGTTTGATCACCGAAAAACGCCTACAAAGTCTAATTGAACACTGTTTAACCTTTAATAACTTAGGCGATATTCAGCACAAAGGCTTAATTGAGGAGCGTGCAGATGTGCTGGTGCCTGGATTAGCGATTTTATTAGCGTTATTTCACACGTTTCATATTCAATCCATGAAATATTCCGATGGTGCACTGCGTGAAGGTGTGATGTATGGGCTGGAAAAAGGGTTTCAGGTGGGGAATATTCGTCAACGAACCGCAGAGGCATTGGCAGAGCAGTACAATATCGATCAAAAGCAGGCACAGCGGGTCAAACAAACCGCATTGTTGCTATTTGATCAGATCAAAAACTGGAAAAATAACAAGCAACTCAAAGAATTACGTTCTGTGTTGATTTGGGCAGCGATGTTGCATGAAGTCGGGATTAGTATTAACCATAAGAACGCACACCGCCATTCTGCCTATATTATTGCTAATAGCGATTTACCGGGTTTTGATTTTGAACAGCAGCAATTACTCGCCATTTTGATGCGAACGCACTTAAAAATCTTCAAATTGGCAGATTTGCGTGGTACGCACCGCTTTCATCAGCGTGATGTGCTGAATTTGGTACGCATATTTCGCTTAGCCGTATTGCTCAATCGCTCTCGACAGGCCACGATTTTTCCCAATATATTGTGTTTAACGACGGAATCAACAATGTGGCAACTCACCTTTGAGCCACATTTTCTGACACAAAATCCGCTCATTTATGATGAGTTAGTGGAAGAACAAAAACAGCTTGCGACACTTGAATTGCAATTGCAGATTTGAGGGGGCTTTTCAACAAATACCCCTCTTATTTTGGTAAAGCAGACAAAAAAAGTGATCTACTTCTCATTTTTTTTCTTTGCCTCTTGTTATTCCAAGCAGAACCTTTTAATCTATGGAGTATATCTTCTTTTGGTTAAAGATTTGTGGAGTATTTCACTCAACCATTTGCGATAATGCACTGAAAAACCGAAAATATACTCAAAATAGGGAGAAATGTTTATGCTATTTGGTGATTTAACCCGTGATGACTACGCCCGCTCATTGCCACCTGCCTTTGTACCATTTTGTGAAAAATTAAAAACCTTAGATTTGATCAATTTACCATTAGGTCAACAAGAACTGATGGAAGGCATCAAAATGAATGTGATGGAGTTCCAAACCGCTGAAGCCTCGACCAAACAGGCGGAATTGCATCGCCAATTTATTGATATTCAAGTGCTTATTTCAGGCGAAGAAGCGATCGAATATAGTGTTGCTCAGCCTGATTTAACCCGCTATACCGACTACAACGAACAAGATGACTACCAACTCACTCCGGATGTGGAACACAAAAATGTGGTCGTACTTCGTCCTAATATGTTTGCGATTTTCCTCCCCAATGAGCCACACAAACCAGGTATCTCGGTCAATGGTGATAAACTCCTCAAAAAATTAGTGGTAAAAGTACCTGTAACGTTATTGTAGGGAGTAACGTATGTCATCTCGTGGACGCATTTTAGACACTATCGGTGCATTGCAAAACAGCTTAACCAAAACGGAGAAAAAAATCGCTTCAGCTATTTTATCTCAGCCTGATCTATTGAGCCAATGTTCACTCTCCGAGGTGGCGACCCAACTGGATGTCGGAGAGGCGACCTTTATCCGTTTCTGTCGCACCCTAGGGTTCAAAGGCTATACCGATTTCAAATTAGATTTAGCCATTGAACTTGCGACGCAAGAAAAAGAGAGCAATACCTTGCTGGATACCGATGTGGCTGAAACAGATACGACCAAAGAGATTGCCGTTAAATTACAAACTACTTTGAATAACGTCATCAACGAAACGATCAACTTATTAAATTTCAATGAGTTAGAAAAAGTGGTGACGGAGTTACGCCGAGCCAAACGGATTTTCTTATTCGGTGTGGGATCATCAGGGCTCACCGCCGAAGATGCAAAACACAAACTGATGCGTATTGGCTTACAAACCGATGCGGTAACAAATAACCATTTTATGTATATGCAAGCCGCCTTGTTAAAAAAAGGTGATGTGGTGATCGGCATCAGCCACTCAGGCAATTCCCAAGAGACCACCAAAGCGTTACGCATCGCAAAAGAAAATCACGCTGTTTGCGTGGCGATCACCCACAATCTTCGCTCGCCGATCACCGAAGTTGCCGACTACGTGCTCATTAATGGTAATCGTCAAGGGCAGATGCAAGGAGACTCCATCGGCACAAAAATGACACAGCTCTTTATTCTCGATCTCATTTATGCGTTGTTAGTCAAAGCTGAACCAAGCAAGGCAATGCAGCAGAAGCAGAAGACGCTCAATGTAATCGCAGAACAATGGATTAAATAATACAAGGGGGTGAGAAAATCTGACATTTTTGCAAAAGTGTGAGTGCATCTCACCGCTTTCATCTTCACTTCGTTAAAAGGAAAACAAAATGAAAAACTTAAAAGGTATCTTCAGTGCATTACTCGTTTCATTCAACGAAGACGGCACTATCAACGAAAAAGGCTTACGCCAAATCATCCGCCACAACATCGATAAAATGAAAGTGGACGGTTTATACGTTGGCGGTTCAACAGGCGAAAACTTTATGCTTTCAACGGAAGAGAAAAAAGAGATCTTCCGCATTGCAAAAGACGAAGCCAAAGACGAGATCGCCCTTATCGCCCAAGTTGGTAGCGTAAACTTAAAAGAAGCGGTAGAGCTTGGTAAATACGCCACCGAATTGGGCTACGACAGCTTATCAGCGGTAACGCCGTTCTACTATAAATTCAGCTTCGCAGAAATCAAAAACTTCTACGAAACCATCATTCGTGAAACAGGCAGCCCAATGATCGTTTACTCTATTCCGTTCTTAACAGGCGTAAACATCGGCGTGGCACAATTTGCTGAATTATTCCAAAATCCAAAAATCATCGGCGTGAAATTCACCGCTGGCGACTTCTACCTATTAGAGCGTTTGCGTAAAGCGTTCCCGAACCACTTAATCTACGCAGGTTTCGATGAAATGATGTTACCAGCGACTGTGTTAGGTGTAGATGGTGCCATCGGCTCAACCTTCAACGTAAACGGTATCCGTGCTCGCCAAATCTTTGAATTAGCCCAACAAGGTAAAGTGAAAGAAGCGATAGAAATCCAACACGTCACCAACGATTTAATCGAAGGTATCTTAGGCAACGGCTTATACCAAACTATCAAAGGCTTATTAGAAGAAGAAGGCGTTCAAGCAGGCTACTGCCGTGAGCCAATGACTAAAGAGCTTAATGAAGCACAGAAAAAAGTAGTGAAAGAGTTAAAAGCGAAATTTCTTTAATGCTTAATTGATGAAAACGGCTACCAAAAGGTAGCCGTTTTTGACATAGAATGGGATAGATAATCTATTCAAGAAGATTTAAATAGACCAGAAGAGCCTTCTGCCGAGTAATCTTTTGGCGGATGTTCCTGATTGTTTTTATCTTCAATTTGTGGCTGAAAAAACGCAATTTTTTTATTAGTCTCTTCAGGTAACAATGTTTGAGAACCTTGAGCTAAATGGGTATAAAGTTTCTTATAATCTTCCGCCAAGGTTGCTAAAAGTTGTGCTGATTGGTGGAAGTGTTCTTCTAGTTGCTCTTTTTGCTGGTCAATTTTTTCGTTTGCGACTTTTAACTCGTTTGCAAGTTGCTGTTGCTTCTGCACATTCGCATTAGTAACCCGAAGCGTCACATAGCCCACGATAAAGCCCACAACTAATGCTGCCACGATAGCTAACCAAATTTCATTTGACCATTGTTCCATAATCGTTCTCCTTCATTGATGTTAGAACCTTGTTATTTCTACCATTTTCTGTTTTTGTTGAGAAGATGATTTTTCAACAAAATGTTAAAAATTTGAGCTTTCACACAAATTTCAAAAAAAGTGCAAAAAATCTTCGCTTTTTGCTTTAAATCTCTGTATAATTTTGCCACCCTGTTTTTGTATGGTTTTCCCGCCATGCAAGTTTGGTCAGAATTGACTCGAAGGGGTTAAATTCTACCGTTAGGTAATATCTTCGGATATTGGGTTTAAAACTATTTATTTTGGTATTTAATTAAATGAAAACTTTTGTAGCAAAACCAGAAACAGTGAAACGTGACTGGTATGTAGTAGATGCGACAGGTAAAACTTTGGGTCGTTTAGCTACTGAATTAGCACGTCGTCTTCGTGGTAAACACAAGGCTGAGTACACCCCACACGTTGACACAGGTGATTACATCATCGTGATCAACGCGGATAAAGTTGCCGTAACAGGTAAAAAAGAATCTGACAAAATCTACTACTGGCACACTGGCTATGTAGGTGGTATCAAAGATGCAACCTTCAAAGAAATGATTGCTCGTCGTCCAGAAGCAGTGATTGAAATTGCGGTTAAAGGTATGTTGCCAAAAGGTCCATTAGGCCGTGCAATGTTCCGTAAATTAAAAGTGTATGCAGGTGCAGAGCACAATCACGCAGCACAACAACCACAAGTTTTAGATATCTAATCACGGAGCAGAAAAATGACAGCAGCAAATCAAAACTACGGCACAGGTCGCCGCAAAAGCTCTTCAGCTCGTGTATTTATCAAACCGGGCAGTGGTAACATTACCATTAACCAACGCTCTTTAGAAGTTTACTTCGGTCGTGAAACCGCTCGCATGGTGGTTCGTCAGCCGTTAGAGTTAGTTGAATTAACTGATAAATTAGACCTTTACATCACCGTTAAAGGTGGTGGTATCTCTGGTCAAGCGGGTGCAATCCGTCACGGTATCACTCGTGCATTGATTGAGTACGATGAGACTTTACGTCCAGCATTGCGTGCTGCGGGCTTCGTGACCCGTGATGCGCGTCGCGTTGAACGTAAAAAAGTGGGTTTACACAAAGCACGTCGTCGTCCACAATACTCAAAACGTTAATTGTTACGTTTTCACAAAAAGGCAGGGATTACCTGCCTTTTTCTTTATCTGCCACATCATTATTGAACTTATGCAACATCACATTTTTAGTGTTAGTCAGTTAAATTATTCGGTGCGTCACCAGCTTGAGCAGCAATTTGGTCATATTTGGTTAGTCGGTGAAATCTCTAATTTTAGTCAGCCTGTTTCAGGGCATTGGTATTTAACCCTGAAAGATGAACAAGCACAAGTGCGGTGTGCGATGTTTCGTCTGAAGAATCAGCGAGTGACATTTCAGCCTCGTAATGGACTACAAGTACTGGTTCGTGCCAGTGTCAGTTTGTATGAGCCTCGGGGTGATTATCAAATTATTATTGAAAGTATGCAACCGGCTGGTGATGGGATGTTGCAGCAACAGTTTGAGCAGCTCAAAATAGCATTGGCAGCGGAAGGGCTGTTTGCACAAGAGCATAAAAAAAGTTTGCCAACCTTTGTTAAACGAGTCGGTGTGATTACCTCGTCAAATGGTGCTGTGCTACAAGACATCTTACATATTTTGCAACGGCGTGATCCCAGTTTGCAGGTAGTCATCTATCCAACTTTAGTGCAGGGAAAAGAGGCCGTAGGTGATATTGTTAAGATGATCGACTTGGCGAATTCGCGACAAGAATGTGATGTGCTCATTGTTGGTCGAGGTGGCGGTTCACTGGAAGATTTATGGTGTTTTAATGAGGAGAGTGTGGCAAGAGCTATTTACCGTTCAACTATTCCGATAATTAGTGCAGTGGGGCATGAAACAGACGTGACGATTGCAGATTTTGTGGCTGATCTGAGAGCACCTACACCCTCAGCGGCGGCAGAATTAGTGAGTCGTGATCGGCGAGATCTGGTGCTCCAATTACAGCAGCAATTAGACAGAGCCAGCCTCGCCTTTGATCGGATTTGGACAGAAAAATATCGCCAATTGAATTATTTGAGTCGCCGATTAGCCGCACAGCACCCAAGTCGCCAATTGGCTGGTCAGCAACGTCAGCTCACACAGTTGGCACAGAGAGTGGCCTATCAGATTGAGCAAGTCTTTTTGCATAAGCAACAGCGTTGGCAAACCACAGTACAACGTCTTAATCGCAATCCGTTGCCATATCGGATTGAACAGACCGAGCAGCAATGGCAGCAGTTAACCCAACGGCTACAGTATGCCTTGGAAAAGCAGTTTGTTCAAAAACAGCAGCAGTTTTTACAAACTTGCACTCAACTAGAAGGACTTAGCCCATTAAAGATATTGGCACGAGGCTATTCCGTGACACAAAATCAAATGGGCAAAGCATTACTGTCTAACCAGCAGGTGAGTGTGGGTGAAACACTGATCACACAGTTAGCCCAAGGCAAAATTGTCAGTCAAGTCACCCAATTATGTGATTAGTCGAGTGTTTTACCTCGTAATAACGATCGGATCCATGTGCGATTGGTGCTAAGTGCTTGTCGAATGTCCTCACTGATTGGCATCGGCTCACCGCAAATTTGGCTGGCGAGTAGCTCACCTAATAGAGGCGCAGTAGTCAGACCTCGAGAGCTAAGCCCTGCAATGAGGTATAAATTCGGATAACACTCGGCTTGAGTTACCACTTCTTTTCGACGAAGTTGGTTATAAAGGTTGGCAAATTGTTGTTTTTGCTCGTTAAAATTTGGCATCGCACCTACCATTGGTACACGATCACGCAAGGCTGCACGAATGCCGACTCTGCCTTGATTATGTGAACTGTCAAGCTGCTTTACCCAGTGACAAGGGGGTAAGTTAGTCGCCGTTTTTGCAAAATTTTGTTGATGTTCGGCAAGGCTAAACTCAAGGGTTGCGTTATCTCGTATATGGCTTGCCCCAAGACAATGGGTGTAGTTTGCAGCCTTCGGCGTGAGATAACCATCGAAACAGATCACCGTTTTTAATTTCTCCAATTCAGCGTTGCTTGGCAGGTGGCTGACTTGTCCTCGAACAGGGTAGAGCGGAATGCCTTGTGCTTGTGGGAAGTCGGTTAGACGGTGTCCGTTTGCCAAGACCAAGGTGTCGTGAGCAAAGGCGTTGCCTTGATGCTGCCAATGCCATTTTCTATCTCTGAATACGGGACTGGAAACTTGATGATTGAGAACAATGTTAAGCCCTAAACGTTGTAGATAGGTAAAACCATTTTGAACTAGCTGTATCGGGGAGAGCCAGCCACCCTGTGCAATAAATGCCCCACCATTGGTTACGGGTAATCCGATTTTTTCGCTTAATTCAGCGGAATTGCACAGCGTAAATACGTCCTGATCCCAGCCTTGTGCAGCGATTTTTTCCAATTTTTGTGCCGTTTTATCATTGTAGGCGTATAGTGCAACACCTGAAAAATCATGATCAAATTCCACCTGTTTTGCCAGTAATCTTAACCGTTGCAGGGCGTAATCAATGCTATGCAGATAAAAGCGAATATTGCGGTTGTCATCATCGCTTAACTGCGGATAAATTGCACCTTGTCGATTGCCAGAGGCATTGTGTGCTAAGGTGTTGTCTTGACAATAAAGCGTAATATTTTTACCTTTCTCAAGTAATGACCAGGCTAAAAAGAGGCTCGCTACACCGCCGCCAACAATGGCAATGTCATTGCTTTCTGTTTGATTTTGTTGGTAAAAATAAGGAAAGGCTAATGCCGAAGATTCAGCTGAGAGTGGTTTCTCTCCCCATAGCATTTCTCGTTTTTTACCAAAACCTTTGCGTTTATTCACCACAAAACCCGCCTGTTGCAAGCCTTTTCGAACCGCACTGGCCGCGGTAAAAGTGGCAAAGCTGCCGCCATTTCGAGTGAGGCGGAACATCTGCTGGTAAAGTGTATCATTCCACATTTCAGGATTTTTATCAGGGGCAAAACCATCTAAGAACCAACAATCGATTGAGTTATTATAATAATCACCTAATTGAGGCAGGTTCTCTGTTAAATCACCAAACCAGACATCGAGATAAGTCTCATCAAAATGATAGCGTTGGCAGCCAGTTTGTTTTGGTTTCCAACAAGGGGGTAAGAAACTTAGAGATTTTGCAAAATCCTGATGGTGACGATGCACTTGAGCGAACTGTTCTGCTTTTAATGGATATTTTTCAAAAGAAATAAAGTAAAGCCGTTTCAACGGTGCGTGCGGGAAGGCTTGGCGAAACTGACGGAATCGGTGTTCGACAGCAAAAAAATTCAGCCCTGTACCGAAGCCCGTTTCTGCGATGACAAAGTACGCGTGGTGGTGAGATTGCCATTTTTGCCAAAGTTGGTTTCCTTCTTGAAATACATATTGGCTTTCGGCCAGTCCGTCTTGAGTAGAAAAATAGATATCATCAAATTGCTCAGACACAGGCGTATTTGAGCCATTAAAGGAAAGGGAAGCAAACGAAATTTTCATAGTCTATAAACAACAAAAGCGTCCGAAGACGCTTCTTTCATCAATCAAAATTAGAAAATGTTAATGGCAAATGCAACAAGCATACCTAATGCACCTGCGACCGCTAACATTGCATAACCGAATGTACCCATGATGATCATGACTCCTGTGAATAATAGTATAAAAATTGTCACTATTTTAAAGTGATCTCATAAAAAAGCAATGTGAACCGTGATTTTGATTTAAGAAATTGGCTAAAACTGGCATAATGGCGTAATTTTTTTATGGTGAGGAATCTACTTTATGGCTACGATCAAAGATGTTGCCAAATTGGCAGGCGTTTCAACCACAACCGTTTCCCATGTGATTAATAAAACGCGTTTTGTTTCTGAAGAAACCTCAAAAGCGGTGTGGCAGGCAGTTGAAGCCCTAAATTATTCGCCCAGTGCGGTGGCACGCAGTTTGAAGGTGAATACCACCAAATCAATTGGTATGATTATTACGACAAGTGAAGCACCATACTTTGCTGAAATTGTATTGGCAGTGGAAGAGTATTGCTACCAAAAAGGTTATTCGCTATTTTTGTGTAATACACAAAACGATCCTGAAAAAATTCAAAATCATCTAGATATGTTAGTGAAGAAACGAGTGGACGGCATTTTAGTGATGTGCTCTGAATATGCTGAAAACTCATTTAGTTTATTCAATGCGATTAATGTACCGATGGTCGTGATGGATTGGGGGCCAAATGACCATAAAAGTGATCGCATTATCGATCATGGTTTAGAGGGCGGCTATATGGCAACTCGCTATTTAATTGATAACGGGCATCGAGATATTGCGATTATTGCTGGCGATCTGTTTAAAACGATCAGTAAATCGCGTTTTGATGGTTATGTGAAAGCGATGACCGAGGCAGGCTTGCTTATTCGAGATGAATGGATTGCCGAAAATGATTTTGAGCCAGAAGCAGGCTATGAAAGTATGAATCAAATTTTAAAGCAGGAAAAATTACCGACGGCGGTCGTCTGTTCTTGTGATACGGTTGCACTGGGTGCTATTTCAGCGATTACGGAAAAGGGATTGCAGGTGCCGCAAGATATTTCGGTGATCGGTTATGACAATATTCACAACTCTCGGTTTTATGCTCCACCGTTAACCACGATTCACCAATCAAAAGCACGGGTTGGACGAATGGCATTAGATATTTTACTGGAGAGGATTGAGTCGCCAGAGGATAAACATCAACCAACAACGTTGGAGTTTTATCCCGAGTTAGTTGTTCGCCAATCTGTTCGTCATTTAAATCAACAATAAAAGGAATTTTTAATGGAGTATCTTATTGAATTTTTTAGTAGTTATGGCTACTGGGCGGTTTTCTTTGTTTTGCTGATTTGTGGGTTCGGCGTGCCGATTCCTGAAGATATTACGCTGGTTTCAGGTGGCGTGATTTCAGGGCTTGGTTATACCAATGTACATTGGATGTTGGTAGTCAGTATGATTGGGGTGTTGGTGGGGGATAGCACCATGTATTGGCTTGGGCGAATTTATGGCGAGAAAATCCTAAAATTCCCCTTAATCCGCAAGATTGCGACACCAGAGCGTTTTAATTTAGTACAGCAACGTTTTGAAAAAGAAGGTTGGAAGTTGCTGTTTGTCGCTCGTTTTTTGCCAGGGTTACGCGCGGTTGTGTATCTGGTCTCGGGCATCACCCGCCGCGTGAGTTTCACACGTTTTGTTCTCGTGGATTTCTTTGCAGCGATTATCTCGGTACCAATTTGGGTCTACTTGGGTGATTTTGGGGCACGCAATCTTGATTGGTTGGAAGAGCAAATTCATCGTGGGCAGATGATCATTTGGGTGTTATTGCTCATTGGTGGCTTATTTGTCTTTTGGAAATGGAAGAAGAGTCGTCAGAATAAATCACAGTAAATCACGCAAACGAAAGCAGGGGGCAGAAATTAGCCCCCCGCTTTTTTATTCATCATATCTTCTAATGTGTGAATAGCGGCTAGACATTTCTGTTTGCGGTATTCAGTTTCTTGAATTTGAAGTTGGAAATGGCGTTGATGGTTTGGATCTTGCGTAGCATAATTTTGCTCGATAAGCCAGCTGAGTTTGTCATTTAATGCTCGCAAGGCTTTTTGATACTCCTTAAGCCGTTTACAAGGGGGTAAGTTGTGCGGACTTTTTGCAAAACGATAAGATGTGCGATACACCACGGGTGTGGTCTGTTTTTGCGTTTGTTCCAGCTTATCAATGGCTTTTTTTAAGTAATCAAATTGTTGCACTACGCGTTGGCTATAAAATTCAACGTGTAGGCTGTCTTGCTGCTGGGCGGCGAGTTCGCCGGTTCGTTCAATTTCTGCGACAAAATCTGCCACTTTACCCTGGCTTAAACAAAATAAAGTAGAGGAGACCGTTATTGAATGGTTTAAATATGGCGAGAAAATTGCCAGTTTTGCATTGAGAGCTTGAGTAAAAGATAACATAGTTTCTGAGATGACAGTTGCAACGAGGCATTGTAACAGATTTTCACCTCCTGCACTGGCATATGAATAAATGGCAGAGCCGATGTAACGTATTTCTCTGCCATTTTGTCAGTTTAGCCTTTAAATGCAGGGAGTTTCTCAAACATCGCTAAGAAGTGGAAAGCGGCAGTGACAATGCCAAATATAATCAATAAAATGAGGGTAAAGTTACCGCCTCCGACTTTAAATCCAACATTGCCATTTGGCATCGAGCGAGATTTTTTGGCTAATAACGCAGGGATAATGCATGTCCAGATGGTTGCAACCGCTCCGGCATAGCCAATCGCTTTTAAGAAACCGAGTGGATAGGCAACGGATAAAATCAACGGTGGTAAGAAGGTGACCGCCCAAGATTTGGCACGTCCAGCTTTGCTGTTATCGAATTTGAAGAAATCCGCCAAGAAGTCAAACACGCCCAAGCCTACGCCGATAAACGAAGACAAAATTGCCGCAATGGAGAAGGCGTTAATCGCTTGTTTAACTGTACCAGATTCAATCACATTACCTAACGCTCCAAGTAGTACGTCTAAATTACCATCACTTGCTAATACAGGTGCGAATTGATCACGCGGTAAGTTACCAAAAATGGACACAATCCAGAGCAAATAAAGAGAAAGGGCGATCAATGTGCCACCTAAAATCGCATATTTGGCTTTGCGTTCTTCACCATAATAGGCTCGCATTGTGGATACCGAGTGGTGATAACCGAACGAGGTTAACGCAACAGGCAATAAACCGAGGGCATACATTGCATAGCTAGAGTTTGTGCCGTGGGTATCAAACAAGGTGGCAAGATCAATATTGGCGGTGAGTCCTGATACGCTGAAAATAAAGGATAACGCCATAAAAATGATTAAAATCACCGAAATGCGATCGACAATTCGGGTGGAGTGCCACACGAAGAAAGAGAACACTAACACGAACAGAATCGACCAAATTCGAGAATCAAGGCTTAACCACTCACCTGCCAAGCCGCTTAAAATCCCGCCTGAAGCCGTGGTGTAGGCATACAGCAAAATCCCACCTACAAAATAGACCGATAGATTGTTAATGATATTGACACCGCTGCCAAGCATATTTTTGGTCACGGTATTAAATGATGCCCGAATATCGTAATGTTTATAGGCTTCAAGCAATAACCAACCTGAGATCGTCATCATCATCATCGTAAAGCAGACGGTTAAGATCGACCAAATTGTCCAAGCGCCTGCGCCTGAGCTTGGCAAGCCAAGCATACCTGCACCAACGCAGACACTCGCAATAATGCAAGCACCGCCAAAAATAGAAGGTGATTTTTTCATACGCTATTCCTTTCGAAAAGTGGGCATATTCGCCCACTGTTACCCACAACAAGGGGGTAGATTAATGATAAATTCTGCAAATTACACTTCTTTCAACCGAGCGGTGAAGTGGCGTAACACTTTTGGCTCATAAGTGAAAGTTAAGCCTTTGATATTTGGGGCGTTTTCTTTCACTTTTTGGAAAGCTTCAATAATGAAGTCCATATGAGTTTGGGTGTAAGTGGCACGCGGAATGGTTAATCGTAATAGTTCAGCAGGACAAGGCAGTTGTTCGCCTGTTTTCGGATCACGTCCGAGTAGGAAAGAACCAATTTCCACCGCACGAATGCCTGCGACTTTGTATAACTCACAAGCTAATGCCTGTGCAGGGAATTGGTCTGCAGGAATGTGTGGCAATAATTTGCCAGCGTCTACAAAGGCAGCGTGTCCGCCCGGTTGCTGACAAACGACACCAATGGCCTCTAATCCTTTGACCAAATATTCGATTTGATTGATACGGTATGCCAACCAATCTTGACGCATACCATCACGCAATCCGACCGCTAAACGCTCCATCGCACCGCCTTCCAAACCGCCATAGGTTGGGAAGCCTTCTTGTACTACGCAAATAGTACGGCAGTCATTATACACATCTTCCATACGTTTGTCTTTAAAACATAATAAGCCACCCATTGGCACCATCGCATCTTTTTTCGCTGACATTGCCAAGGCATCGGCATATTTATAGCTCTCAAAGGTGATTTGCTCAATCGTCCAGTCTTTATATTCCGCTTCACGCTGTTGGATAAAGTAGGCATTTTCCGCAAAACGGGCGGAGTCCATAATCACAGGAATGTCATATTTTTGTGCAATGGCATACATTCCTTTCATATTCGCCAACGAAACAGGCTGACCGCCGGCGGAGTTACAGGTGATCGTGCAGACAATATAAGGCACATTTTCTGCCCCAACCTCCAAAATACCTTGCTCTAACTTCTCTAAATCAAAGTTGCCTTTGAAATCGTGTTCAACGCCCGTATCAAAGGCTTCTTTGATGTAGGTATTACGCACGGTTGCCCCGTTGATTTGGCTGTGTCCTTGGGTGGTGTCGAAGAAATAGTTGGAGAACACCACCATTTTGCTGCGATCTAACCCTTTTTCCTGCTCCCGTTTTTTGATCAATACAGGAATATAAATTTGCTCCGCACCACGTCCTTGGTGAGTAGGAATGGTATATTCATAACCAAAAATCTCTTTCACCGCATTGGCGAGAGCGTAATAACTACGGCTGCCACTATAGGCTTCGTCCCCACGCAACATCGCCGCTTGCATTTCTTGGGTAACGGCACCTGTGCCACTGTCGGTTAATAAATCGATAAAAATATCTTCGCTATCAAGCAGGAATGGATTCATACCTGCGTTGAGCATTGCCTGATCACGATATTCACGGGTGGTACGTTTAACAGGTTCAATCACACGAATACGAAACGGTTCTGGTAAATGTTTGAAGTTTTCCATCATAAAATCCTTAAATTTGTTGTAGAGCATTAGGCAAAATAACAAAGCGTTACTTTGCAAGGGGGTGAGAAAAATAGAGAAAATGTAAAATTGCCTAAAAGATTAGACGGCTATGGGAAAGAAGAAAGAGAGTTTTGGATCAATAGTGATCCAAAATTGTGATATGGAGAGTGTCACTTGCATAGACTTAATCCTGCTTGAATGAAGAATAGCGAGGCTAGGGTAATCAGAGTTGTTTATTTTGTCATCTGTTTTGTTTCAAATTTGTGACAAGTATCACAAAATAGTGGAGGAAGGTGAAGAACAAGGGGGCGAGAAAAATGGAGAAAATGCAAAATTGCTATATGCTTACCTATTTCAGGAAAATACGATGCATTTTGTGTAAAAAACCACCTTCAAGTGAAGGTGGCTGCGATAAAAAGGGTTAGAACTTCATCTCAAGTGAAAGTGTATAATTTCGACCTGGTGCGGCATAACGTTCATAACTGCCTACTCCTCTGTGACTGTGTAGTGAGTTAACCGAAGATTGTCGTACGGACTCCCATGTAACGTAGCGGGTGTTAAACAGGTTATATACGCCCGCCCGTACGGTGAGGAAATCTTTCACATTCACATAACCGACTAAGTCATAAACTCGCCATGATTTTGTCCGCTTCTTGGTTGATTTAAGATCGTAAATTGCTTGACCATGCTCTATGGTGCCTAGAAGCTCCTGATTATTTTTGCCTTGTGAATGGGTCATCAAACCTAAAATTCCCCATTTACCTTCAGGTTCATCATAGCCTAAACCGACAATGTAACGGGAAGGTTGCAAGGAGTCTAATAATGGACTACGAATATGTGTATAACGTGGATCGTTTTTCACTTTCTTCGGTTTAATACGGTTATAAGCTAGTGAAGTATAAAATCCTTCTGGAATTTTGTCATATACGCCATTCCAGTCAATTTTACCTAAGAGATTTACGCCAGTAAGTTGAATTTCTTGGGTATTATGATAACCATGGCTGCCAGCCGATCCGTTTTCTAAACGAGAAGCTAAGCCAATCATATCTTTATAATCATTCTTGAAGAAACTCGTTTCTAGGGAACCAAAATCACCGCGGAAATTCACCCCGATTTCTTGGTTAAATGCTCGTTCTGGTCTTACTTTAGTTACGTAAACATCGTTATCATTTACACCTTTTTTGAAGCCTGAAATACGATAGCCAAACAACTCTTGGAAGCTTGGTACTCTAAAACCAGTAGAAACTCGGTACGAAAGCGACATAAAATCTGTTGGTTTAACAACTAACCCCGTATTCCACGAGAACGTATCATACTTGCCAGAACCTGTCCATTTGTCATTAGACTGCATGAGGTGTCTGTCATAGCGGGCTCCTAAACCTATATCGACATATTTGCCAAACGAAATGTGATCACGTAATGCAATAAAAACATTGTGGCCTTTGATTAAGCGAGTTGAGCAATCAGATAGTCCTGATGGTTCATCCCAATCACAATAATGCTTTGTAATAATTTCTGGTTTTGATTTTCGATATACAACAGGATTATTAAAAGTATAGCCACCAGAAATGGAATCCCATTCAACGTGATAGTGTTGGTTGAAGTAATCGCCACGATGTAGCGTAGAGCTGAATTTATCAAATCCAGTTAAAAGTGCTAAATTATGCTTAGTGATCCCCCAGTTTACGGACTTATCTAAATGGAGTTTCACAATATTATGCACTTCTTGATATACATTGCGTTCAGACTCATAGAATGACCAAGGCTTATCTAAACTGACACGACAATTTTTATCCACTGTTGGATATTCAGAACAATGATGTAAGTGAACGAAATTATTCAATTCAATTTTTTGTCTATCGAACGATAATTGCACATGATTTAATAGTGTATCTTTACTTGGGTTCTGATAACGATAAAACACGCCGTTACGGGTTTTAGTATGTCGCTCATCAATAAACAATGTTCTTGACCAGCGAAGCCCCATTGGTGCTCTTGTTGTATTTTGGTTATAGATAAATGCACCATCCAAGAAGTTGTCACCAGAATATGCAGCACGGCCAATGTGAGTAAGCTGTTTGTTGCGTTCATCGGCACTGAAATATTTCGGAAGTGACATATCCTGAATATCGTATCTTTGTTGAGTGTGCTCAAAAACATTACCTATATAGTGGTTTGGCGTGAAATGATACCCCAAACGTATAAGCCAAGATTGTGTGCGATAATCCATTGGATTAGGTTTGATTCGATTAGGTCCAGTATACTCTGAACCACTGAGTATTTCAGTTGGATGGACTTCAGATTGATAGGCAATTTCTTCCTCAGGAGAAAGCGGCGGATCAGCACGACGAGTTCTTAGTGTGCTTCGAGTGAGATCTGCAGAATATTTAGGTGTACAAGTAGTATTCGATTCACATTCACCTTCGACAATAAACCAGTTTAGATTGGTTTTCTCGTTTAACCCTCTTAATAGATGGAAATCGTGATGGTACGCATGAGTTTTTGTCACATTATATTTACGATTTCCCGCATCTTTATGCACCTGTAACTCTTTGCCCCTACGTTGTGTATAGATAGCTAAAGCATCAAAGCCATTTGACTGTCCAGCAAAGGCAATAGATTGGGTAAATTGGTTATTCTTACCGCTATATGCTGTTTTTGAGTGTAATCCCCATTGACGATTAGGTTTAATAATGTCTTGGGCTTCTTTAGTTGTAAAACCAACCGCTCCACCCATTGAGCCACTTCCGTATTCGGCAGAACTTGCTCCTTTACTAATTTCAATAGCCCGAATATTTTCATATTCAATTTCATTAATAGCACCACTACCACCGCTTGAGTGTTGAATAGCATAAGATTGGATTTGTGGTAAGCCATCGACGACTAATGCTACTCGATTACGATCTACACCACGAATAGAGTAACCTGAAGAAGCCCCTCGCCCTTGTTCAACCACGGAAATACCAGGGTCATAACGGGTTAAATCACGAATGCTGAGAACTTGCTCTTTATTCAACGCATCACTATTTTTTACAATTTTCCCTAAGCCGGTAATTTCATTTTCTTTGCGATGTGCTTTCTTTTTGCCGGTAACGATCACATCATTGAGCTGTTGGCTGATTGTAGTTTCTTGGGCATACGCCGGCAGAAATAGCACAGATAATAGCGAAAGACTGATCACATTTAATCTGAATTTATTCATAGTTTATCCTTTTATTCATTGACTTGGCGTTTTGCACCAAATACCACACCTATTTTTTTGCCTTCTTCATTTAATGAGAATGAACCGCCTAGCTCTGAGGCATTTTTTCCGAAAAAGCCACCGCTTGCTTGTACATTAGTAAAATGAACTAATTTAGGGTTTAATAAATTTTGGCGATCTAAATTTAAACCATTGCTCCCCGTTGATGCTCTCGCATTAAAGCGACTACCATCAATTTCACCAACAAGAGTGAATGCTGGATTGATACTATCTTCCGCAATCAAACGACCTTCAATTGTTTTATTAGAAAAATCAACATCAAATTCAGATCGGCTGCTACCATGACTATTACCTGCGGAAGTTCCCCAAACTGTACTGGCATCAATACGTCCTTCCCAAGTCCCTTTGTATTGTACAGAACCTGTTTGCTGTTGCATTTCACTGGCTTTGGTTCTCTCTCCTTGTAAGAACATGGCAAGCTGATTATCTTGCTGAATTAGTCCGAATTTGGTGTATTGCAAATTACTGCAACAAACCACCACTTGTGCTCCTTCTTTACCTAAAGATTTGGTATAAATAAATTGATCATCTGTTCCAATTAATGACAATTCTTGACCATCAATCAATAATTTACGAGCATCACCAAAGTTATCTAAGGAATTCGCTTGAAAATCGTGATTAATTTTTACAGCGTCAAACAATGTTGTTGTTTGTTCATTTTCAGCCTTTTCACGTTTTGCCCCAAACACCGCAAACAGTGAATATGCCGTACTGCCATCAGTCGCTGTCTTAGGCACCACAAATTTACCCGCTAATTCCTCTGCATTTGGTCCGAAGAAACCGCCTTCAAGGTAGTCTGAAGAGTCTTTAAATAATTCATGTTCTGTTTTGGCAGTGGCTTTACCTCTAAAACGGTTGCCGTAGATGTTCGCCTCAATGGCATAACGCTCTGTACTGGTTTGCTCTTTCGTTTCTGAGTGAGGATCAGAGTTTCTATACAGCTTACCTGTGAGGGTTTTATCGTTAAAGTTAACGCTAAATTCGCTCGTGTGTCCCAGTTTGTAAGGTGTGCCGTTCGAATGATTATCGCCTAAACGACCATCATAAACGGACTCATCGGAAGAAATGGCACCAGAATTTATTCCTGCACCGCGTACAAAGCCATCTTGACGTTTTCGAGGTGTTTTTGCATCAGTGACAAAATCCCATGTACCTTGATAGGTTACTGTATCCGTTGTATCAGGAATGGAAGAGGCAGGAGATTGTCCTCGGTAATACACATAGCCTATGTTTCCCGTAGAAAAATGGGAGAGATTACTTATTTCCCCTACTCGTTTTGTCGCTGAAGCCGCAGTGTAACCTGTTTTAATATACTGATAACCTTGTCGTTGTTGCAGTTTCTTTCCTGATTCATTATGCGTATATTGAATGCCATTGCTATCTTGGTCTTCCATTAATTCTTTCAGATAAGGGATCGCCTCGGTAAAATCGGTTAAAGGCACAATATCTTCTTGCTTAATATTGGCTTCAGGTTGACCTTTTGGTAAAGGAACACGTTCCCTTCTCGGAATTTTAGCACTATACCCATAAGCAGGCTTCATCAGCTCATCTAATTCAACCTCTTGCTCACGGGAGGTGGTAATATCTTTTGAACTTGGTATAGCTATCTCTTTTTGGGGCGTTTCAACATCATCAACCTCAAAACTGCCTTTTGTACCACCACACGCCACAAGGGCAGAGGAGACTAGCAAGGCTATGCTGCTTTTTGCGATTAATTTCATTAGATTTTCTCCTAATTTATTTTATTTCTTTCACTTCGGTGACAAAACCGACTTTCTTCAAACCTGTTGTTTGGGCGATTTCCAGTACTTTAACGACATGACGATATTCCACTGCCACATCAGCTGAAATCGCCACTACTACATCTTTATCTTCATTAAATTGTCGCTCAAATGCACTTTGTAGTTCTTCCTCACTCACGAGATGCTCACCAATGTAAGTACCAGAATGGTTAATCGCAATGCGGACGATTTTTTTTGGTTCGTCGGCTTGTTTTTCTACGCTAGCAGTAGGTAATTCCATTGGAATGGATTGTGTTAATACTGGCATGGTAATCATAAAAACGATCAGTAATACCAACATGACATCAACCAGTGGGGTGACATTGATATCAGACATCACACTATTGGAGTCTTTGTCAAAAGAGCCAAATGCCATGGTTATTCTCCTTTACGGTTAAGCAAGAACACATAGAGATCGTGTGCAAAAGCATCAAGATCTTTGGATAAATTACTGTTTAAACGTGTAATTGCGTTATAAGCAAGTACAGCAGGGATTGCGACGAATAAACCTACTGCCGTTGCTACTAATGCTTCACCAATTGGGGCAGAGACCGTCGCAATACTGACTTGTCCTTGCTGGCTAATATCCATAAGAGCATTAAAAATGCCCCACACCGTTCCAAATAATCCAATAAAAGGGGCGACGGCACCAATAGAAGCTAATGCGACTAGGCCACTCTCAAATGGGCGTAACGCTTTGCTGATACCGTTGCGGATATTTAAGGTGAGATAATCTTTAAGTGATAGCTCAGCTTGTAAACCCGATACGGCGGTTTTATTTTGTTGATAGGTTTGGTAGGCGGGCAATACATTGTGTAAGACATTTGCAATCACTGAGCGATCTTGTTTGATAGCTTGTTGAGCTTGCCCTAAATCTTTGGCTTGCCAGAACTTTTTCAAACTTGCGTGGTTACGTCGTTTGACGTTCAGCATTTTTAATAAGCGTATCACAATAATGCTCCAAGAAATGACGCTCATGAGTACTAAAATACCGAAAGAAATATTTAATACAATGTCTTGCTGTTCGAGAATATGTAGTAAATCCATAAATAAAAACCTCTTAATAAAGTAAACTAACTGTAACTACCGCATTTAAAGACGATATTAAAGGTAACTGTGCCTACAACAGCTTTACCGTTGGCTTTTGCTGGGCTGTAAGTGTGGGAAGATGCCATACGTTTGGCTTGATTATCTAAACGTTTTGTGCCTGAAGATGAAATGACTTCAACATTGACGGCTTTGCCCGTGTCTGAAATGGTGACTTTCAGACCAACAGTACCGTGATCATCCGCATCGTTTGAAATATCGGAACACTGTCCTTTCATTGATCGCCCAAACCCCGCACCTAATGTTGCACTTGTATGGCTGTTACCTTGAGTTGAGGTACTTCCCTCGCGTCCTCTAGGATCACCAATTGGCTGATTTGTACCTTGAGAAGTGATTACTTTCTCCGTTTTTTTGGCAACGTCAGATTTTTTCTCGATTTTTAGCTTTGGTTTTTCTTTCGGCTTAGGCTTCTCTTTAAGTTTGGGGGCTTCCTTTGGAGGTAGTAGCTTTGGCACTTCCTTAATAATATCCACCGGCTCATCTTTTGCCGCTGTTGTGATGATGTCCTGTGGTTTTTCTTCGGGAATTGGCTCTGGTTCAGGGAGAGGGGCAGGTTCTGGTGGTGTGGGAACACCTAAATTGACCTCAACCATTTGTAAGTTGCCTAAATCTTCAAACTCATACTCGCTTTTAAGGGGAATATGTGCTATTCCCCAAGCAAGTAAAAAATGGAATAAACTAACGAAGACAACAACTACAATAGATTGCACTCTATTTTGCATCATTAACTTTTATCCTAACTTACATTTTTTGAATGATGTCATGCCTGTCTCACAGGGTAGAATACAGGTGTAAATAAAAACAATTTTCATATTCTATAAAATAAAGAAAATTTTGTAAATGTTTGTCATTTATTTTTAGATAAAGTCAGTGAGTCTCAGCTTATGACGACGTTCAGTATTACTACAAGGGGGGGAGAAATTGTGAGATATTGTCAATATTTGACGTTGATGCTCTCAACGAAACCGAATGTTTGCTTTCGGTAAAGTCAGGTACTATTTGGTTGGCACATTTATCGCTGACATTGGATTAAATAGGGTGTAGAATGGCGTTGGTGTTTATTATTTAAACGCCAATGTTAGTTATTTTAATCACTTTATGGAGTTAATTATGTTTAAACAATCTCTTGCAATGGCCATGTTAGTTGCTCTCACTGCGTGTAGTGGTGGTGGAAATAGTGCTTCTCATAGTGGAAAAATGGCAGATAATGCTAAACAACCAACAACCAACAACCCACAACCAACACCAATCCGCAAGTAGGTAATCCTTCTTCGCAATCCCCTTCCTCTCAATCCGATCCAAAAAACCAATATGGCGGTGTTTATTTTTACACTGAACTTGGTCAAAATGAGTTCTTTACTCCTGTTTCTAGCCTTGCTGAATTAACCATTGATGGTCAACCAGTTGATTTAGTTGTTGGTGCAGTTCGTAGTGTGGCTAAATTGAACCATTTGGAATTTAGTTCTTTCTTTTCTAAAGATAATAAATGGTCTTATAACCTAGTACGTGGTGAATTAACCAGTGAAAAACAGATGCCACAATCAGGTGTGGTTAATTATCAGGGGCAGGTGTTTTATGGTACGGAGCATTCAAGAGACTTAATAAAAGGAATCTCTTCATTTGCGGTTGATTTTGGACAAAAAACGGTAAGTGGTCGATTTAACGTGGCAGGTAAACAGATTGATCTTGCTGTGGCAACCATCAGTGAAAATACCTTCAGGCATCATTCTCATCAACGAGAAGAAAAAACTCAAGAATTTATGCGTGGTTATTTCTTTGGTAAAAATGCAGCCGAGTTAGGCGGTGTTTGGGAAAGAGAAAAAGATGATACCGCTGAATCTGCGGTCTTTGGTGCAACCAAACAATAATTGCGTTTAGCTATCTAAACAGAAACGGTGTGGGCTTAAAAATTCACGCCGTTTTTGTTTCTTATTTGTAAAAAAATTGTAAAATTAACCCGCTTGTATTATGATATTGCCCCATTCAAACGAGCGATAATTGCGCTTCTTTTCGTCATTTCATTTTATTTGGAGAAATCCTATGCAAAAAGTACAAAAACCAACTTCAGGCGAAGCAATTCAACTTAACACAGACGGTTCACTCAAGGTGCCAAATCAGCCGATCATTCCGTTTATTGAAGGCGATGGCATCGGGGTGGACGTGACCCCTGCAATGCGAACGGTGATTGATGCCGCAGTAGAAAAAGCCTACGGTGGCGAGCGTAAAATCGAGTGGTTAGAAATTTATGCAGGGGAGAAAGCCAACCAAGTGTATGGCGAAAACACCTGGTTGCCTGATGAAACTTTGGAGCTTATCAAGGCTTATCACGTGGCGATCAAAGGCCCGTTGATGACCCCAGTTGGTGGCGGTATTCGTTCGTTAAATGTGGCAATGCGTCAAGGGTTGGATCTCTACAACTGCTTACGCCCAATTCGCTATTATGAAGGTACGCCAAGCCCAGTGAAGCACCCTGAATTGGTCGATATGGTGATTTTCCGTGAAAATTCGGAAGACATCTATGCAGGCGTGGAGTGGGTGGCAGGCTCTGATGAAGCGAATAAAGTGATTGCCTTTTTACAAAACGAAATGGGCGTGAAGAAAATTCGCTTTACTGAAGATTGTGGTATCGGGATCAAACCTGTTTCTAAGCAAGGCACACAGCGTTTAGTACGTGCGGCGTTGCAATATGTGATCGACAATGATCGCGATTCTCTCACGCTCGTTCACAAAGGTAATATTATGAAATTTACCGAAGGGGCATTCAAAGAGTGGGGCTACCAAGTGGCGAAAGAGTTTGGGGCAGAGCCGATTGATAACGGTCCGTGGCACAAACTGAAAAACCCGAAAACAGGCAAAGAAATTGTAATTAAGGACAGCATTGCCGATGCGTTCTTGCAGGAAATTTTATTGCACCCGACCGATTATGATGTGATTGCCACCTTGAATTTGAACGGCGACTACATTTCCGATGCGTTAGCAGCACAAGTGGGCGGGATCGGCATTTCTCCAGGGGCGAATATCGGGTTTGACGCGGCAATTTTTGAAGCCACTCACGGTACCGCACCGAAAATTGCAGGGCAGAACAAAGCCAACCCAGGTTCGATTATTTTAAGTGGCGAGATGATGTTACGCCATTTAGGTTGGCTTGAAGCAGCGGATTTAGTGGTCAATGCGGTGTCGAAAACCATTGCCAATAAAACCGTAACCTTCGATTTTGCTGAAACATTAGAAGGTGCAACGCTACGTTCAACGTCAGAATTTGCACAAGATATTGTGAATAATATGTGATGACAAGGGGGGCAGAAAGCCCCCTTTTTTGTAAATGTTAATGAATTTTGTGAAGTTGTTGGCAAATTGTAAAAATAAATAGCAATATTTGTTGTTATTTTTGATTCCTTCGCTATTATTAGCTCATCTCACAGTTTGTATTTTTAGTTTTTTTGTGGAGATTATCTCAGATGTCCTTTCTAAATGATTACCAAAAACACGTTGAAGAACGTGCCGCCCTTGGCGTTGCACCCTTGCCTTTAAATGCGGAGCAAACCGCACAGCTGATTGAATTACTGAAAAACCCTACTGAAGATAATGAAATCTTGCTTGAACTGTTTGAACAGCGGATTCCAGCAGGCGTGGACGAGGCCGCTTATGTCAAAGCCTCATTCTTAGCGGCAGTGGCAAAAGGCGATGTTTCTTCACCGCTTGTCTGTGCCAAAAAAGCGGTAAAATTACTTGGCACAATGCAAGGCGGTTACAACATTGAGCCGTTAATCCAAGCGTTAGACAATGCGGAACTTGCTCCCCTTGCGGTGGAAGCCCTCTCTTCAACGCTGTTGATGTTTGATAATTTCCACGATGTGGCAGAAAAAGCCAAAGCAGGCAACGCCTTTGCTCAACAAATTCTTGAATCTTGGGCGAATGCCGATTGGTTCTTATCTCGCCCGAAATTAGACGAAAAAATTACCTTGACCGTGTTCAAAGTGACGGGCGAAACCAATACGGACGATTTATCGCCAGCCCAAGATGCGTGGTCTCGTCCTGATATTCCATTGCACGCCTTGGCAATGCTCAAAAATGAGCGTGATGGCATTGAGCCTGATGAGCCAGGGGTGGTCGGCCCGATGAAACAGATCGAAAAACTCAAAGAAAAAGGCTTTCCGCTCGTGTATGTGGGCGATGTGGTCGGCACAGGCTCTTCACGCAAATCGGCGACCAACTCGGTGCTATGGCTGATGGGCAACGATATTCCGTACATTCCAAACAAACGTGGCGGTGGTGTGGTGCTTGGCGGCAAAATTGCCCCGATTTTCTTCAACACAATGGAAGATGCCGGATCGCTACCGATCGAAGTGGATGTCAGCCAACTGCATATGGGCGATGTGATCGATTTATATCCATACGCAGGCAAAATCTGCAAACACAATTCCGATGAAGTGTTAGCCGAATTCAGTTTAAAAACGGAAGTATTACTTGATGAAGTCCGTGCAGGCGGACGAATTCCGCTCATCATTGGACGTGGTTTGACCCACAAAGCCCGTGTGGAATTGGGTTTACCTGAAAGCGATGTGTTTGTGAAACCGCAAACCGCTAGCGACAACAGTAAAGGTTACACCCTTGCTCAAAAAATGGTGGGGCGTGCCTGTGGCGTGGAGGGCATTCGTGCAGGGCAGTATTGCGAGCCACGAATGACTTCAGTCGGCTCACAAGATACCACAGGCCCGATGACCCGTGATGAACTCAAAGATCTCGCCTGTTTAGGTTTCTCGGCAGATTTGGTGATGCAATCCTTCTGCCACACCGCCGCTTATCCGAAGCCTGTTGATGTAACGACTCACCACACATTACCTGATTTTATTATGAACCGTGGCGGTGTGTCCCTTCGCCCAGGCGATGGCGTGATCCACTCGTGGCTCAACCGTATGCTATTGCCTGATACGGTCGGTACAGGTGGCGATTCACATACTCGTTTCCCAATCGGGATTTCTTTCCCAGCAGGTTCTGGCTTGGTGGCGTTTGCCGCTGCCACAGGTGTAATGCCACTGGATATGCCAGAATCGGTGTTGGTGCGTTTCAAAGGCGAAATGCAACCAGGGATCACCTTGCGGGATTTGGTTCACGCCATTCCGTACTATGCGATTCAGCAAGGTTTATTGACCGTGGAAAAAGCAGGCAAGAAAAACATTTTCTCGGGCAAAATTTTAGAAATTGAAGGTTTAGAGCATTTGAAAGTGGAGCAGGCGTTTGAGCTTTCTGATGCGTCTGCGGAACGTTCAGCAGCGGCTTGTACCATTAAACTCGACAAAGCCCCAATCATTGAATATCTCAACTCCAATATTGTCTTGTTGAAATGGATGATTGCCGAAGGCTATGGCGATGCTCGCACCCTCGAACGCCGTATCAAAGGAATGGAAGCGTGGATTGCCGATCCACAACTGATGGAAGCCGATGCTGATGCGGAATACGCCGCAGTTATCGAGATCGATCTGAATGAGATCAAAGAGCCGATTTTATGTGCCCCGAACGACCCTGACGATGCTCGTAAATTATCTGAGGTGGCAGGCGACAAAGTGGACGAAGTCTTTATCGGCTCTTGTATGACCAATATCGGACACTTCCGTGCCGCAGGCAAATTGCTCAACCAAAGCAGCTCAATGTTGCCGACTCGCTTATGGGTCGCACCGCCAACCCGAATGGATGCCGCATTATTGACCGAAGAAGGCTATTACAGCATTTACGGCAAGAGTGGGGCGAGAATTGAGATCCCAGGTTGCTCACTCTGTATGGGGAACCAAGCCCGTGTGGCTGATGGTGCAACCGTGATTTCCACGTCAACCCGTAATTTCCCGAACCGTATGGGCAAAGGGGCGTTTGTTTATCTCGCCTCGGCAGAGCTTGCGGCAGTCTGTGCCTTGTTGGGCAGAATCCCAACCACCGAAGAATATTTAGAGTACGTGAACAGTTTAGACAGCGATAAAGCGGATACTTATCGTTATATGAACTTCAACGAAATCGACAGCTATATGAAAAAGGCAGACGGGCTGATTTTCCAGACAAGCTGTCATTAATACTGCGAATGCAAGGGGGGAGTTTTTGCCGAAAAAGTGCAAAATCCCCATTGCCACCACAACACTGAATTATTTGACACAAAAAGGGAGCGAATATGCCAAAACTACATCCAACCCTCACCGCAGAACTTCAATTAAGCGACGGTCGCAAATTCTCTTTGCCAGTGTATCAGAGCAATCTAGGCTATGATGCAATTGGCGTGGAATCGTTGCAAAAGGTAGGGTTGTTTACTTACGACCAAGGATTGACATCAACGGCATTATGCGAATCAAGCATCACTTACATTGACGGCGATGAAGGGATTTTATTGCACCGTGGCTATCCGATTGATGAACTTGCCACGCACAAAAGTTATCTAGAAGTGTGTTATCTATTGCTCAATGGTGAATTACCCACGGAAGAGCAGTTAACCGAATTTAGAAAAGAGATCACTTCCCATTATATGGTCAATGAGCAATTCACTCGCTTGTTCCAAGGCTTCCGCCGTGACTCTCACCCAATGGCGGTAATGTGTGCGGCAAGTAGTGCGTTAGCTGCATTCTATAACGACATTGTGGACTTAAACTGTAAAGATTCCCACTACAAAACGGCAATCCGCCTCTTGGCAAAAATGCCAACCTTGGCAGCGATGTGTTACAAATACAGCATCGGTCGCCCGTTTATGTATCCACAAAATCATCTCTCTTACGCAGGCAACTTCTTATATATGATGTTCGCCACTCCGTGCGAACCGTATGAAGTGAACCCTGTGCTAGAACGTGCAATGGATAGAATCTTTACCCTTCACGCAGACCACGAACAAAATGCCTCCACTTCTGCGGTGCGTGGTGTCGCATCATCAGGGCCGAATCCATTTGCCTGTATTGCGGCAGGGATTGCGTCTCTTTGGGGGCCAGCCCACGGCGGAGCAAACGAAGCCTGTATCAAAATGTTAGAGGAAATCGGTACGGTGGATCGCATTCCGGAATTTATCGCCCGTGCCAAAGACAAAAACGATCCTTTCCGCTTAATGGGCTTTGGTCACCGTGTCTACAAAAACTACGACCCACGAGCCAAAGTGATGCGTGAAACCTGCCACGAAGTGTTAAAAGAGTTAGGCGTAACCACGCCATTACTTGAAGTGGCAATGGAATTAGAACGTATTGCGTTAAGCGATCCATACTTCATCGAACGCAAACTTTACCCGAATGTGGATTTCTATTCAGGCATTATCTTACAAGCTATCGGCATTCCAACCTCAATGTTTACCGTGATTTTTGCCCTCGGCAGAACGGTCGGCTGGATTGCAAACTGGAAAGAGATGTACGAAGAAAGTCTGAAAATCGTCCGCCCAAGACAGATTTATACAGGTTATACGTTGCGTCATATTGAGTAATTGCGGAGCGAAAAACAACAAAGGCGAGAAATATCTCGCCTTTTTATGTGGTGACCTATGTCATACAAGGGGTAAGATCTTGATGAAAAACCGCAAAATCTATCCGCTCACGCTTTTTGCTGTTCGCATAAATTCAGCAACGTATTCATTTGCAGGCTGATTGAGTAGCGTTTGCGGGGAGCCTGTTTGAACCAATTCGCCTGCGTTGAGAATGGCAATTTGTCCGCTCATTTTGATTGCTTCATCAATGTCGTGGGTAATAAACACGATACATTTTTGCAATTTTTGTTGCAGATCGAGCACCAAATCTTGCAGTTTTATGCGATTTAACGGATCCAGTGCGGAGAAAGCTTCGTCCATTAAAATGATGTCGGTGTTTGCCGCAATCGCTCGAGCCAGTCCAACCCGTTGTCGCATACCGCCCGAGAGCTGATCGGGGTAGCTTTGTTCATAGCCAGATAACCCCACTTCATTCAGCCAATAGCGTGCCTGTTCGTGTTGCTCTTTTTTCGAGAGGCCTTTCACTCGTAAGGCGTAAGCCACATTCTCACTCACACTTAAATGGGGCAATAACCCAAAGTGTTGGAACACCATACTAACACGCTCTTGGCGGAAGGTGCGTAATGCGGTTTGATCTAGCGCGGTAACGTTGGTTTCACATACCCAAACATCGCCACAGGTTGGCTCAATCAGGCGGTTGATGTGCCGTACCAAAGTCGATTTGCCTGATCCCGACAAACCGATAATACAAAAGATGCTATTGCCTTCGATTTCAAGGTTGATATTGCGTAAACCAACTTGGCAGCCAGTTTGCTGAAAAATATCGCTACTTGGAACATCTTGCCGTAGTAATGCTAGGGCTTTTTCGCACTGTTTGCCGTAAATTTTACTGATATGTTTTAGGGAAATTTGCGTCATCTGTTTAACCTTTTGTTTTGCGAGCGGTGCCACGTCCGTAGGCTTGGGTAATGCGGTCGATAATAATCGCCAAAATCACAATCGCAGAGCCTGCTTCGACACCTTGTCCGATATTCAGCGTTTGAATCGCTTGTAGCACATATTCGCCCAAGCCTTTTGCCCCAATCATAGAGGCAATAACAACCATCCCTAACGACATCATAATCGCTTGGTTGATCCCTGCCATAATGCTTGCTTTCGCTTGAGGCAGCAATACCCAACGCAACAGTTGCCAGCGAGTGGTACCAAAAGATTGGGCGGCTTCGATCATTTGCGGATTGACTTGGCGAATGCCGAGTGCCGTTAAGCGAATGAGCGGTGCAATGGCATACACCACGGTCGCAAATAACGCAGGCACTTTGCCGATACCGAATAACATCAGCACAGGAATTAAATAGACGAAGCTTGGCATTGTCTGAATTACGTCTAACACTGGTTGAAACAGACGATGTAACCGTTGGCTAGATGCCATCACAATACCGAGAGGAATTCCCAGTAAGATGATAAAACCTGCTGAAACAATCAGTAAGGCAAGGGTTTGCATCAAGGCCTCCCATAAACCTAATGCCCCAATTAGGTAGAATCCTGCCACACATAATGTAGCAAACCATAGCTGACGAGTGGCGTGCCAACCCAGTAGGAAAATCAATCCCAAGACCAGCCATTCAGGCATTTTTAGTAATTGCTTTTCCACAGGAAGTAACAGGAAATTGAGCGTGGCTTGGCTGATCTGGCGGAATTGCTCACCGTAATTTTTGACGGTTTTGACGAGAGACTGATTCAGACCATTGGCGATTGACCATTCAGGGAAAATGCCCCCACTTTCTTTTGCTTGTTGCCCCAAGGCTTGCTGCAAATGCGTTGTCGCAGAGGGTGAAAGCCAAGATTGCCACACTTCAGGGTAAGATTGCAAAAATAGGCGTGCTTGTTCGGTGCCGCTACGTTTGTTTTCCGTCATCTCTAAAATGGCTTGATTTAGCTGTTGTGGCGTGAACTGAATTTTTTTGAGTAATGCCACTAATTCAGGCTGATTCTGCACAAAAGGCGTGGAGACTGAAAAGGCGAGATTAGAACTTGGAAAACCGCTGACACAGGAAGTTTGGCTCTCTTTGCGTAATAATTCTGTCCAACAGGCATCGTTGTGAGCAGGGAAGTTAAGTGGCACAAAAGGGTATTTTGCCATCAGCCCCGTCGGTTGCCAGTAGTAAAACAAAATCGGTTTACGTTGCTCGTAGGCAGAAGAAATTTCCGCATCTAAAGCCGCCCCTGTACCAGGTAGGGTGTTGTTGAATTTCTTGGTCAATCCCGTGTTTTTGAGCAAATGGCTGTTGAAAATTTCGCAAGTCCAACCTGTCGGGCAGTTGAGAAAACGGGCTTTTTCGGGCTGCTCAGGATCTTCAAATAAAAAGGCAAATTGGGCGAGATCATCCACGGATTTCAACGCAGGATAAGTTTGTTGCACATAATCGGGAATATACCAACCTTGGGTCGCCCCGCCTTTTAAGGTATCGCCAATAACCTGTACTTTTTGTTCGGCAACCGCTTTCTCAATAATTGGCGAACGCCCAACCCATTGTTCGGTAATAATTTGAATATCATCGTGGGCGAGTGCATTTTCTAAGGCATTGACAGCACCTGGAACAATTTCAGTTTGGCACTGATAGCCTTCACGTAAAATCAGATCAACTAATGCCGTTGAAAATTGACCACTTTCCCAATCTAACGCCCCAATTTTAATCGGCGTTGATTGGGAGGAACACGCATAACTTGATGCGTGCAATAGTAGCAAAAAGCTAAATAAGATCGTTTTGAAATGCGACATAATGATTCCTTAAGATAGAGCTTGGCAATTATAACAAAAAGTTATCATCTCGCTATAATAATTATGAGAGATCACTTTCAACAGATAAATCCGTTATAATGATCTACTTATCCCCTTTTATAATGGAATTATTATGTTAGCGATTATTTCTCCAGCCAAAACTCTGGATTTTGAAACCAAAGTTAATGGCTTTGCATTTTCTCAACCTGAGCTCACCGCTTGCAGTCAGCAACTCATTGATATTTGTCAACAGCTTTCTCCAGCACAACTTGCTTCATTGATGTCTATCAGCGACAAATTAGCCGCACTTAATGTGGCACGGTTTGCTGACTGGCAACTTGAACATACAGAACAGAATGCGAAAGCCGCGTTGTTTGCCTTTAAGGGTGATGTCTATACAGGATTAGAGGCAGAAAGTTTAACGGCGGTGGAAGTACACTATGCTCAAACTCATTTGCGAATGCTCTCTGGATTGTACGGTTTACTTAAGCCTCTTGATTTAATGCAGCCTTACCGCTTAGAAATGGGGACAAAGCTTGCTAATCCGAAAGGTAAAGATCTCTACGCATTTTGGGGCAATCGAATTACCGAGGCGTTGCAGAAAGCAATTGACGCACAAGGCGATAATATTTTAGTGAATCTAGCTTCCGATGAGTATTTCGGTGCGATCAAGTCAAATCAGTTAAATGCTAAGATCATCAAACCGATTTTCTTAGACGAAAAAAATGGCAAGTTTAAAGTGATCAGTTTTTATGCCAAAAAAGCCCGTGGAATGATGGTTCGCTTTATGTTGCAAACCCAGCCAACCAACGTGGAGCAGCTAAAAGCGTTTGATTTAGGCGGTTATTGGTTCGATGCTGATCAATCCACAGAGACCGAGCTCGTGTTTAAGCGAGAAGAGCAGTGATGGCTGCTCACATTTCTAAAGATCAAATCTCCCTCTTTGGCAAAGAGGCGGGACGGTTAAGCGGTTATTTATTATTCGCTATCATTATTTCACTTTTTCTTACCGCTTGTACCACTCGTGTGCCTGAATTGGTCTTTCCTGAACAGCTTAATTTCCAAGGAAAAACCTATCAGCAAGTCACCGACAACCGTCTAGGCGAAATGCGACAATCCCTCTATTTACTCCGTGACAGCGACAAAAATCCAGAGCAATGGCAGCAGGGCATTTTGCTGTTTTCCGACCGAAATACCGCAGAACAGACGCTGGCGCAACGTTTGGCAACTCGACAACAGCACACCGCAACCACGCAGGCAGCGATAGACTATCACCTCACACAAGGCGAGCTACGCAGCCAAGGCGTCTACCTACCGACTGAACGCTTTCCGAATGTGCAGTTGGAAGTAACCCGAGGGCGAAATTTGAGCTGTGGCTATGGACAGATGCAAGTGGCACAAAAACAAAAATTTGCAAAAACTGACATTTTCTCCCCCCCTTGTGATCAACAGCTACAACAACTGGCAACTCAATTTAATCAGTTAGCTTGGCAATTGGAGTGTCGATAATGGAACAGCAATACGCAACCCAAGTCAAACAAGCTGCCACCTTCGCTATTATTGTGGCGATGGTGTTAATTATCATCAAAGCCATTGCATGGTGGATAACAGGATCGATGGCGATCTTAGCCGCCATGACAGACTCGGTGGTCGATTTATTCGCCTCGGCAACCAACATTTTTGTCCTGCGTTTCGCCTTGCAACCTGCTGACGAAGACCACAGTTTTGGACATGGCAAGGCAGAATCTTTGGCCGCCTTAGCTCAAAGTGCCTTCATCACAGGCTCGGCAGCGTTTCTGTTACTACAAGGTTTCCAACGCCTAAGCGATCCCGTTTTTGTGTTAGAAAGTGAAGTCGGCATTGTGATAAGCCTCGTATCGATTGCCTTAACGGGCGTGTTGGTGCTGTATCAACGCAACGTCGTCAAACAGACGGGCAGTCCTGCCATTCAAGCGGATTCGTTACATTACCAAACCGATCTCTATATGAATGCCACCATTTTGTTAGCAATGATTTTAAATATGAAAGGCTTTATCTATGCTGATGCCATTTTTGCGATTGGTATTGCGGTATATATTCTCTACAACGCGGGTAAAATGCTGTGGGAAGCGATGCAATCGTTGCTCGATCAAGCCCTGCCACAAGAAGAGCTGGATCGGATTTGGACTATTGCACTGGAACATCCTCGCATTATCAGCATTCACGACCTCAAAACTCGTCGAGCAGGGGCAGTGCGATTTATTCAACTCCATTTAGAAATGGACGATCACCTACCATTGCTTGAAGCCCACGAAATCACCGATAGTCTTGAGCAAAAATTGCTCGAGGCTTTTCCGATGTCGGAAGTGATTATCCACCAAGAACCTACCACCATTGTGCAGCAGGAAATGGCTCAAATGAAAACGATAAGGCGAGCATAGTCTTTAGCCCATTAATCAAGTCTAAAACCTAGATAAACAGGGCTTTAGACTTGATGTTGAAATGCAGTGAAATGTGTTGAAAAGGATTCTTCCTATTCCCATTCAATTGTCGCAGGCGGTTTACCTGAAACATCATACACCACACGGGAAATACCGTTCACTTCGTTGATGATGCGGTTGGAGATTTTACCAAGTAAATCATACGGCAAGTGAGCCCAATGTGCAGTCATAAAGTCGATGGTTTCCACCGCACGCAGGCTGACGACCCAGTCGTATTTACGCCCATCGCCCATTACGCCCACGGATTTCACTGGCAGGAACACAGTGAAGGCTTGGCTGACTTTATAGTACCAGCCTGAGTTGTAGAGTTCTTCAATGAAAATGGCATCGGCTTTGCGGAGTAAATCGCAGTACTCTTTTTTGATTTCGCCTAGCACTCGCACGCCTAAGCCTGGGCCTGGGAATGGGTGGCGGTTGAGCATTTCTGCAGGTAAGCCAAGGGCTAAACCAATTTTACGCACTTCGTCTTTGAATAGTTCACGTAATGGCTCGACTAAGCCGAGTTTCATATAGTCTGGCAATCCACCTACGTTATGGTGTGATTTGATCACGTGGGCTTTGCCCGTTTTGCTGGCGGCAGATTCGATCACGTCTGGATAAATCGTACCTTGGGCTAACCATTTAACCGAGGTGAGTTTTTTCGATTCATCGTCGAATACGTCCACGAACACTTTACCAATGGTTTTGCGTTTCGCTTCTGGCTCATCAATGCCTTTAAGAGCGTCTAAGAAACGGTCTTCCGCATTCACACGAATAATGTTCAAGCCGAATTTATCGCCAAACATTTCCATTACTTGATCGCCTTCGTTTAAGCGGAGCAAGCCGTTGTCTACGAATACGCAATGTAAATTTTTGCCAATCGCACGGTGTAAAAGCAATGCAGTCACAGAAGAATCCACCCCACCCGATAAGCCTAAAATCACTTCGTCATCGCCGACTTGGGCTTTAATGCGAGCGACGGCATCTTCGATAATATTTTCTGCTGTCCAGTTGGTTTCGCAGCCACAAATGCCCACCACGAAGTTTTTCAACAATGCCAAACCGCTTTTGGTGTGGGTTACTTCGGGGTGAAATTGCACACCATAGAAACGGCGGCTTTCGTCCGACATTGCCGCAATCGGGCAAGTTGGCGTAACGCCAGTAATTTTGAAATTGTCAGGCAGACGAGTCACTTTGTCGCCGTGGCTCATCCAAACATCTAATTTTGGCTCGCAAGCGGTGAGATCATCGTTCAGTTTTGCAAATAACGCATCACTTTCAGTCAGTTGCACGCCTGCGTAGCCGAATTCACGGTGGTCAGAGGTTTCTGTCAAACCGCCCAACTGCATTGCCATTGTCTGCATTCCATAGCAAATGCCAAGCACAGGCACGCCTGCGTTGAACACATATTCAGGAGCACGAGGGCTGTTTTCTTCGGTGGTGCTTTCAGGGCCGCCCGAAAGAATAATTCCTGTTGGATTAAATTCACGGATTTGTTCTTCCGTTACGTCCCACGCCCACAGTTCACAGTAAACGCCAATTTCACGCACACGGCGAGCGATAAGTTGAGTATATTGTGAACCGAAGTCCAAAATTAAAATTTTATGATTGTGAATGTTTTTCATTGGTTTTTCTCTTGTAAATAAATTTTTTAAAAAATTATTTTTCGCAGTCGCTAGTATATAAACGTTGTAAGCCTTCTTTTTTAAAAATAGTAAAGGCTCCTTGTCGACAACTCCTAACAAATACTGATTCAAATTGCTTTGTTGCTTTTCCTTGAGCAAGGATATATAAATTGCCTTTCTCATCAGTTATCTGTTTTTTATCTGCCAATTATTTTTTTAATGCTTTCAATTTAGTTAATTAGTTAGCTTATCTTCTTATCCGAATAAAAGTGCCACCGACACCATCAGGGATATAACTGACTTTGAAGTTTTCAGTATGACCACAACCTGTTGCAATCCAAGTTTCTTCAGCCATATTCGGTTTTAGAATACTCTCGATTTTAGTATGGATTTTTTCAGGGTGGCAATAATGTAATGCTCTAAAAATGAGATTGATGTTCTTTTCAGTATCCGATTTTAAAAGGCTATCCGCAGTTGTTTCCCCAGTATAAGTTGGACCTAAAAGACCACAACCAGTTAACGCTAGTGCAGAAATTAAAAATAATTTTTTCATTTTTTATTCCTTCGTTTTGTTAAGCGTATTTGCAAATTTTTCTAAAAATTTGCCCCGTTGCTATTTGATTTTTTTCCTATCCGCCAACATCTTCTTAGCCGACAACTCACTCACGACTTTTTTGCCCGTTTTGCTTTCCAACTCTTGCAACGCCACTTTCGCAACATTGCCACCTTGTTGGGCAACCTGTTGATTTTCTTCAAAGGTTTGCGGATCAACAGCTTGGGAAATATCTTTCGCAGAGGCTTCAGCTAACATATTTAAAATTAGCTCGGTATTGGTCATATTATCCCGTAAGTTTTCCTTTTTTAAGCCTTTGAATTGCTTATATTCTTTGGTGGTTTTGCCACTCCAAGCCTTGGTAATAATATCAGTCAGCACCGCAAATTGTTGCCCTTCTTTCACGCCTGTACGTTTCCATTCGTCCGTCAATTCTTTGCGGATTTCAATGCTTTTCAGGCGTTGATTGATCCAATTTTCCGAATAACCCAAACGCAAATAATCCTGCATTGCTCGGTTAATCGTCAGTTCAGGATCTTGGTATTCATCAATGCGTTCACTACCTACTTGAGCCAACCATTGCTTAAATGGCTCCGCTTTCGGCGATGGAATGGATTGAATTAAGCGTAAAAGTTGTGGTACGTCTGCCACATCGGTTTTATATGATTTACCATCTCGAGAAGGCATTTTCAGTTGACTACAATTTGTAGCCAACTCACTTCCTTCCTTTTTCAGACGTGTTTTAAGAACACTCCAGTATTTTCTTGGATTTGGACTTTCCGTCAAAATCTCAACCACATCAACAATGGAAAAATACCACTTCTCCTGTTCTTCGTCCCAAATGGAACGCACTTCTTTTTGTTCAAATAATTGGATATTCATTTTTAAATTTCTAAAAAAGAATAAAGAGCGATCTGTTGATTTGCAGCCGCTCTTCTATTTGACTAGCTCATTCGATAGTTCGGGGCTTCTTTAGTGATCGTCACATCATGAACGTGGCTCTCTTTAATGCCTGCACCACTAATGCGTACAAATTGTGCTTTGGTGCGAAGTTCATCAATGGTGGCACAACCCGTTAGCCCCATACAAGAACGTAGTCCACCCATTTGTTGATGAATGATTTCTTTCAAATAGCCTTTATATGGAATACGACCTTCAATACCTTCTGGTACGAGCTTGTCGGCAGCGTTGTCCGATTGGAAATAACGATCGCTGGAGCCTTTGCTCATGGCACCGAGTGACCCCATGCCACGGTAAGATTTGAACGCTCTACCTTGGTAAAGCTCAATTTCACCTGGTGCTTCTTCCGTCCCTGCAAACATGGAACCGACCATCACACAGCTTGCCCCTGCAGCAATCGCTTTGGCAATGTCGCCAGAGTAGCGGATACCGCCATCGGCAATCACAGGAATGCCACGTTCTCTTAAGGCTTCTGCCGCATCCGCAATGGCGGTAATTTGTGGCACACCTACACCGGTGACGATACGAGTTGTACAAATTGAACCCGGACCGATCCCCACTTTTACCGCACTTGCTCCGGCGTCTGCTAATGCAATAGCGCCTTCTGCAGTTGCCACATTACCTGCTACGATTGGCAAGTTTGGATATTTCGCACGCGTTTCACGCACGCGTTGCAATACACCTTCAGAATGTCCGTGAGAGGAGTCGATCAACAATACGTCTACGCCTGCTTTGACTAAAGCTTCAATTCGCTCTTCGTTGCCTGGACCTGCACCCACTGCAGCACCCACACGTAAGCGACCAAATTCATCTTTACACGCATTCGGCTTGCTTTCTGCTTTTTGGTAGTCTTTGAGCGTGATCATTCCTTTGAGCTTGAAGCTGTCATCTACCACAAGCACTTTTTCTACACGATGCTCGTGCATTAAGTGGAAAATTTCTTCTCGTTTTGCATTTTCTTTTACGGTGACTAAACGATCTTTTGGGGTCATAAAGTCAGCGACTGTTTTGTTTAAATCACTGACAAAACGAGTGTCACGCCCAGTAATAATGCCGACTAAGTTACCGACATTATCCACCACTGGAAAACCAGCAAAGCCATTTTTCTTCACGACTTGAGCGAGTTCAGCGAGGGTTAATGAAGGAGAAACAGTGACAGGCTCAGACACAATGCCACTTTCAAACTTTTTCACTTTACGTACACGATCTGCTTGACGCTCGATAGACATATTCTTATGAATAAAGCCAATACCACCTTCCTGAGCAAGTGAGATAGCTAATTTTGTTTCTGTGACGGTATCCATTGCAGCAGAGAGCATGGGAATGTTTAGGCGGATGTCTTTGGTTAATTGAGTTGAAAGGTTGGCAGTGTTTGGAAGCACGGTGGAGTGTGCAGGGACAAGAAGAACATCATCAAATGTGAGGGCTTCTTTAATGACTCGTAGCATTGCAATAGTTCCTTATAATTTAAATGTTAAGCTGGAAAAATTGCGAGCGGATTATACAGATGTTTGTGTTTATTGTAAATTTACAAGGGGGTGATTTTTTGCAAATTTTTGCAAAAAATAAGGCACCAACTTATGGTGCCTCATACTTGTTTTTTGGTTCGACGAAAGTTATTGTGTCGCTTGAATTGCCGTTAAGGCGATGGTGTAAACAATGTCATCCACCAAGGCACCACGAGATAAGTCGTTCACCGGTTTACGCATACCTTGTAGCATTGGACCGATTGAGACCAAGTCCGCAGAGCGTTGTACTGCTTTGTAAGTGGTGTTACCAGTGTTCAAATCTGGGAAGACGAACACCGTCGCTTTACCTG
>JAUMYT010000028.1 GCA_030528525.1 Pasteurellaceae bacterium | reverse complement strand
AAAAGAACGACGCACTGTAATTTTAACTGCTTCACAACAGTGCGTCGTTGTGTGCGGTGCATTATAGGCAAATTCAAAAACAACGCAAGCAGTTTTTGAAAAAAAATTGAAAAAAGTTTACTTTCGCTGAAATTTGCATCAAAACGCTAAAAATTTGCTAAATTCCCTGTTTTGCAAAAACGCTATGATTCTCACCCCCTTGTAAGCCAAGGGTTATCACATCCCCAACATACTCCGCAACACGCCATCTTTCCATAAAAAATGGTGAGCAAGAGCGACCAATGCGTGCAAGCCTGCCAGCAGTACGAAACCGTTCGCAAGCCGTTGGTGAAGTTCACTAAAATCGATTTGCCATTCAGGGAAGAAGGGTAACGTGAACGAAATGCCGAACACAGAGAAGCTGTCGGTCATTAACGACAGGGCAAACAAACCTGTAACAGGCACAGCCAATAAGCAAAGATAGAGCAGCCCGTGCACCAAAGCGGCGATCACCAACTGCCATTTGGATAATGGGTGCTTCGGAATGGCGTGGCGGAATTTGAGCCTCACTCCTAAACGAATAAGGCAAAAAAGGGCAAGCAACAGACCGCTTGCCACGTGAATTTGCCCTTGCCATTCACTCACCAGCGGATTGCCGTGAGAACTGTACGCCACGCCCGCCAACACCGCTACTATCCAATGTAAATAAATCATCGGCTTCGGGTAAGAATGTGAGTGCATAGTACCTCCTTTCAAAAAGAAAGAAGCATAACGAGATTTAGGGTAAAAATCTATGCCTATCGCCCGACTTGTGCAGCAAGGAACTCGACTACTTCTTGTCGAGTCGGAATCGCCGTCTGTGCACCCATTCGGGTCACAGAAATTGCTGCGGCGGCGTGGGCAAAGAGAATGGCGTCTGCTAATGGCTTGCTTTCCAGTAACGCCGTTACTACACCTGCGTTGAAGGTGTCGCCTGCAGCGGTGGTATCGACCGCTTTTACTCGGAAACCTGGGATAATTTCGCCTTTGCCGTTTTCGCTTAGGTAAACACCTTTTGAACCAAGGGTAATCAACACGGTAGCAATGCCGAGCTGATGGAAATGGTTTGCTGCTTGGCAAGCGGTGGCTTCATCGCTGACTTTTACACCCGTGAGAATTTCCGCTTCGGTTTCGTTCGGTGTGATCATATCCACTAGCGAAAGCAAACTTTCTGGCAACGGCTGGGCAGGTGCAGGGTTGAGCACCACTTTGGTGCCTGCGGATTTTGCAGTTTTTGCTGCGAAAGTGACCCCTTGTAACGGGCTTTCGAGCTGCATTAACAGAATGTCCGCTTGTTCAATCACGCCTTTGTGTTGCTCGACTAACTCAGTGCTTAAATCACCGTTCGCCCCTGCGGAAATCACGATGCTGTTTTCGCCTTCGTCTGACACTTGGATCATCGCCAAGCCTGTGCTTTGGTTGGGAATAGTGGTAATTGCCGAAGTGTCAATGCCGTCTTGCTCAAAGGCGGCTTTCATCGCTTGTCCGATTTGGTCATCGCCAATGGTGCCGATAAACTGCACCTTCGCCCCAAGTCGTGCCGCCGCTACCGCTTGATTTGCCCCTTTACCGCCGTACGCAATTTGGTAGTCATAGCCTGTCAGCGTTTCGCCTGCTTTGGGAAAATAAGGCACACGAATCACGTGATCCACGTTAATACTGCCGAGTACACAAAGTTTGTTGTTCATTTCGATCTCACCATTTCTCTTAATACTACGGAATAATAATTATGTAGGGGCGAACCTGCGTGTCCGCCCGAAAAACATAAATCTACTCAAAATGTAAGGAAAATCTACAATTAATCGGGCGGACACATAGATCCGCCCCTACAAATTGACTTACCTAACTTATATAAAAATTATTTAGCAATCACCTTCAACGGCACTGGAATTTGGGCTTCCACTTTTTCGCCTTTTAAGACTTTTTCTGCGGTTTCCACGCCTAATTCGCCGATTTTTTCAGGTTGTTGAGCAATCGTTGCCGCCAATTTGCCGCCTTCAACTGCTTTTACCGCATCATCGGTGCCGTCAAAGCCGACCACTAAAATGTCTTTGCCTGCCGCTTTGATGGCACGCAATGCCCCTAATGCCATTTCGTCATTTTGAGCGAACACCGCTTTGGCTGCACCGTGGCTGGCGAGTAAGTTTTCCATGACGTTTAAGCCTTTGGTGCGGTCGAAATCCGCAGGTTGGCTGGCAAGTAATTCAAATTGGTTCGCTTCTACTGCTTGTTTGAAACCTTCACCACGCTCACGAGCCGCAGATGTACCGGCAATCCCTTCTAATTGGATCACTTTGGCATTTTTACCCACTTTTTCAGCGATGAAGTCGCCTGCCATTTTACCGCCTGCCACGTTATCAGACGCAATGTGGCTCACGATGTCACCTTTGTTCGCCCCACGGTCTAAGGTGATCACTGGGATATTTTTCTTGTTCGCCACCGCAACGGCATTGCCCACCGCTTCAGAATCCGTTGGGTTGATAAGCAACACTTTCGCCCCACGCACGGTAACATCTTCCACGTTCGCCAACTCTTTGGCTGGGTCGTTTTGTGAATCTAACACCACCAATTCATAGCCCAACTCTTTGGCTTTTTTCTCCGCCCCTTCTTTTAAGGTCACGAAGAATGGGTTGTCTAAGGTTGAAATCGCAAGGGCGATGGTGTCTTTTGCCATTGCCGATACGCTGAAAGTTAAGCCTAAGGCTAATGCGAGAGAAGTTAATTTTTTCATAGGAGTCTCCTGTTTGGGTTAAAGGTAGGATGGGCTTTAGCCCATCACAACAATTTAAGTTTTATGATGGGCTAAAGCCCATCCTACGAATTAAGTCCCCTCCTGCGCTTGCGGGGGAGGGAGCGTTCTTCTACGCCTTTTTCCGTCCAATAAAGTTATCTAAAACGACCGCTGCCAAAATTACAAGGGCTTTGGCGACTAATTGATAGTACGAGTCGATGTCGAGCAAATTCAAGGCGTTGCTTAAGAAGCCGATGATCAACGCCCCGATGAGCGTGCCGATAATACGTCCTTTACCGCCCATTAACGATGTACCACCGACCACAACGGCGGCAATCGCATCCAGTTCATAGCCTGTGCCTGCGGTTGGTTGAGCCGAGCCAAGACGAGAAGTGACGATTAGCCCTGCCAACGCTGCCAACACACCACTGACCGCAAACACGAACAGTTTCACTTTATTGACATTAATACCAGACAACGCTGTCGCCGATTCGTTGCCGCCCAAGGCGTAAATGTAGCGACCAATGCGAGTTTGGGTCAGCACAAACCAGCCCAAGGCAAACAGGGCGAACATCAACCACACTGGCACAGGCACGCCGAACCACACGCCCGTACCGATTTCCGCAAAGGCATCGGCACTGTCGGAAAAACCCGTGCTAATTGGGCGACCGCCCATATAAATCATTGTAATACCACGCAACAGCAACATCGTAATCAAGGTCGCCATAAACGCCTGCACTTTGCCGAACGCCACCAACGAGCCGTTCAGCAAACCTATTAAACCGCCGAAAATCAGCACCATTGGAATCACGGCATAGACGGGTAAATCCATCCCAACTAACGTCGCTGCCACCGCCCCTGTTAAGGCAAGCACCGAACCGACCGACAAGTCGATCCCTGCAATCAAAATCACGAAGGTCATCCCGATCGCAATAATCGCATTCACGGACGTTTGTCGCAAAATGTTGAGCAAGTTATCGGTGCTGAAAAAGTTTGGATTTAAAAACGACACCACCGCAATCAACGTCAGTAGTGCAATGATCGAACGCTGTTCAATCAGAAATTTGGTTAGGTTGAATTGTTTGTTCATTTGTATTTTTTCCATATTCAATTGAAATCGGAAGCCCCATTCTGCCCCCGCTTGCGGGGGAAGTGGTTGAGCGTAGCGAAACCGAAGGGGGCATTTTGCAGATTTTTCGTAAAATCTTACCCCTTGTTGCCCCCTACCCCGCCTTCGGCGGTACTTCCCCCGCAAGCGGGGGCAGAATTATTTCGCTTACTTCCCGATAGCCGCCGCCAATAATTTCTCTTGGGTAGCATCTTCACGAGAAAACTCGCCGCTGATTTTGCCTTCACGCATCACTAAAATGCGGTCGGACATTCCCAACACTTCGGGCATATCGCTCGAAACCATAATAATGCTCAAGCCTTCTTGCTTGAATTTGTTGATGAGCTGGTAGATCTCTTTCTTCGCCCCCACGTCCACACCACGGGTTGGCTCGTCTAAAATCAACACTTTCGGGCGAGTCATTAAGCCTTTGGCAATCGCCACTTTTTGCTGGTTACCGCCTGACAGTTCGCCGATCAGCTTGTCCCGATGTGGCGTTTTGATGTTAAACAGCAGGATAAAATCGTCCACGGCGGTGCGTTCTAATTCGGGGTTAATCCGCCCAAGTTGGGAGAGATGTTGCAAGGCGGTGAGCGACATATTTTCTTTCACCGACATGCCCAAAATCAGCCCATCGCCTTTGCGATCTTCGGAAATATAGACAATGCCATTGCTTAAACCGTCTTGAGCGGAGCGGTTGTTGATCGGTTTGCCGTCTAGCAACACCTCGCCTTGCGTATGGGGCAACGCACCGTAAAGCACTTTCATCAGCTCGGTGCGACCTGCCCCCATTAAGCCCGATACGCCGAGAATTTCGCCACGGCGTAGCTCAAAACTCACGCCGTTCACACCACAGCCCGACAAATTCTTCACTTGCAACCGCACTGCCCCTTGTGGCACATCAATATGCGGATATTGATCTTCCAGTTTGCGACCGACCATCATTTCAATCAGATCGTCTTCAGTCAGCTCCGCCACCGCACGCTCGCCGATAAATTGCCCGTCACGCAACACCGTCACATCATCGCAAATTTGGAAAATCTCTTTGATACGGTGCGAAATGTACACAATGCCACAGCCTTCGGCTTTCAGCTCACGGATTACCGCAAACAAGGCTTCGGTTTCAGTGTCGGTTAGGGCATCGGTTGGCTCGTCCATCACAATCACTTTGGACTGGAAACTCAACGCCTTGGCGATTTCCACCATTTGCAATTCACCGATGGACAACTCACTCGCCATTTTTCGGCTGGAGTGCGAAACGCCCAAACGAGCCAACAAGCGGTCAGATTCTTGGTACATTTTACGCCAATCAATACCGCCCCAAGCGTTGGTAAATTCACGCCCTAAGAAAATGTTTTCGGCAATCGACAAATTGCCCAAAATGTTCAGCTCTTGGTGAATAATGCTCAAGCCTGCTTCTTGCGACGCTTTGGGATTGGCGAATTTGACCGCTTGCCCGAGATACTCAATCGTACCTGCATCTCGCTGATAAATCCCCGTCAGAATTTTCATCAAGGTCGATTTACCCGCCCCATTTTCGCCCATCAACGCCATCGCACGCCCTGCGTACACCTTCAAACAGGCATTTTTCAAGGCTTGCACGCCCGGGAAGGCTTTGTCGATTCCGTTAATATTGAGTAATGTGTTCATTTTTTCGCCCTAAAATGGCACGCCCGAATACAAAATCACGTTGGCATACGGCGAACATTCGCCCGTTCTGACCACGCCTTTGGCTTGATTGCTCTGATACTTAAACTCGCTGTGTGGCACATATTCCACCGCAATCGGCTTGCCTTGTGACTGTTCCAATTCTGCGATTAACGCTAAAACGTGTTGCTCAATCTGTGGATTATGTTGCTTAATTTCCGAAGCCAATAGGATTTTTTCCACAAATAACTCGCTGACCACCGCTTTCAATGTAGATAAAAAATCGGGTACGCCTTGAGTTAAGGCTAAATCCACGCAATGCTGCTCGGTAGGAATCGGCAAACCCGCATCACAAATCGTCAGCCCGTCCGTATGTCCCATTGTCGCAATCAACTGCGAAAGCGAAGCATTTAAAATCGTTGTTTTTTTCATTGTACTTCCTTACTGCTCACGTTCGATCAAAAAAACATATCGAAACGTTTCGATAGACAAAGAGTAGAAAATTTCGCTCCAAAAGACAAATGAATTTTGTTGAAAATGTGAAGTGGTTCAAAAAATTTTTGTAGGTGCAAAGTAGAGGAGCTGCAAGGGGGTGAGATTTTGTAAGAAAGTGCAAAATCTCACCACTTGATAAGTGCCGCTGATCGGTTAAAGCATTGCAACGGGGGCTGTTTTTTAATGAGATTATGCAAAATGTTTTATTTTTGTGATCAATTTCACATTTTATTAACATTTCCATTGCTAATTTTTCCATTTAGGCATAATTTCCACGCTACCCAGTAAAACAAACCAATGGTTTATCTAGCGAACCAAAACAGTATGAGTAATACGATTTCCAGCGTGACAGAAAGCTTAAAACTGCTCCAATTGGTGGCACAGTATCCAAATCGGGGATTAAGTGAGCTTGCTCGGTTAAGTGGCTTAAATAAATCTCGCACGTTTCGGATGTTATGCACCTTAGTTGATCAACATTTTGTGTTGCAAAATGCCGATGGCAGTTATCAGCTTGGGCATCAGCTGTTGATTTTGGGGCAATATGCTCGCCAGCAGACAAACCTGATCCAAGCGGTGGAAAAAGTCAGCGAGACGTTGAGTTTGCGTTTTAATGAAAATCTGCAACTGCGAATTTTAGATCATCAGCAGGTGGTGCAAATTTGGCGAAAAACCTCGACCCAAGCCTTACAAGTGCGAAGCAATGTGGGCAATCAGCGTGAGCTTGGCGCTGGGGCAGCAGGCAAGGTGCTACTCGCCTTTGCAACACCCGATTTTCAGCAACACTATCTCAGCCAGCTCGCTCCACCGCAAGCGGAGAGATTAGCCACCTTGACTACCACGATTCAGCGTGATGGCTTTTATCTCTCACAAGGGGAGCTGACCGCTGGCGTATATGCGGTCGCCGTGCCTATTTTTAATGCCGAACAGCGTTGTATTGCTTGTTTTAGTTTAAGTGTGCCTGAAGTTCGTGCCACGGAAACACGTTTACAGGAAATCATTGAGGCAATGCAACAGGCTTCTAAACATCTCTCCCAGTTGTTAGGGGCAAATTACACATCCAGTTAGGAGAACTTTATGACAACACCAACCGAAACCAAAAAAAGATCGGGAATGAGCCCAGTGATTATGATGTTGCTCATCGTTATTATTACGACCATTCTCACCTTTGTGCTGCCGTCAGGGCAATATCAGCGAGAAGGGAAACTCGTCGTACCCAACAGCTATCAAGTAATTGAAAAACCAATTTCCGCAGGGCATTTAGTCAGTGCTTCATTAGTGGAAAAAGCCAAAAACCAAGCCGCACCCGTGGGGGTTGCCGATATGTTGCAATCCATTCCAGAAGGCATTGCTAAGCAAAGCGGTTTAATTTTTATGGTGCTATTTATCGGCGGTATGTTTGGGATTTTAAACAAAACAGGGGCAATAGAAGCGGGGCTTGAACGCACATTGGTGCTGACCAAAGGCAATATCTATCTCCTCGTGCCCGTGATTATGATTATCTTCTCCGCAGGCAGTACCTTTATGGGCTTAGCCAAAGAGTATTTGTTGGTTATTCCAATGGTGATCGCCCTCACCTCTCGCCTCGGTTATAGCAAAGTGTTAGGGCTAGGAATTGTTACCATTGCAGTAAAAGTGGGTTACTTAGCCTCCATTACAAACCCTTACGCACTTTCGGTGGCTCAGCCGTTACTTGGTTTGCCCGTGTTTAGTGGCTTAAATCTGCGTATTCTGACCTACGTGATTATGATGATTTTAGGCATTGGGTTTATTTTATGGAAAGCCAAGCAAGAACGCCTTCAACACAATCTACAACATACCAGCGTTGCCTTTGACAGCAAACCACTATCGAATCAACACACCGCACTGCTGATTGTGTTAATTGCTGGGGTTGCCTTTATGGTGTACGCATCTAACGAATGGAAATGGAAAACCAGTGCATTATCAGGGTATTATCTGTTCTTGAGTATGGTGTTTGCCGCCATTGCAGGGATGCGTCCGAGTGAAGCAGCAGATGCCTTTATGTCAGGAATGAAAAAAGTGATGATTGCGGCGATCTTAATCGGCTTGGCAACTACTGTTGAAATCGTATTAACCAAAGGCAAAGTGTTAGACACCGTGATTCACTATTTGGTGGACTTTATCGGCTCTGGTGGGGCTTATGTGTCTGCGTATAGTATGTTTGCCTCACAATTATTGCTTGATATTGCCATTCCATCCACCTCTGGACAAGCGGCAGTCACAATGCCAATTATGGGACCTGTCGGTCAGCTTTCTGGCGTTTCTCCACAAACCACGGTATTAGCTTTCTTAATGGGGAATGGCTTAACTAACGTGATCACGCCAACCTCTAGCGGTTTATTGATCTTCCTAGCCACGGCTCAAGTGAGTTGGACACAATGGGCGAAATTCGTTTGGCCACTCATTATTATGTTAGCCATTACCGCCATTGGTTTATTGACCTTTGCAGTCTATACTGGCTACTAAACACCAAGACAACGGGGGGCGTTTTTCCCCACTTTTTGCAAAATCGGGAACAAAAATCGTTGTTCCCGATACCTTATCACTCATTTTAGATGTACCTTATGTCAGCACATTTTACCTTACTTGAAAATATTATGGTGCCAATGCGAGATGGAGTACACCTCGCAACGGACATTTACTTACCGAAACAATCTGATGCCACTATGTGGCCTGTTGTGATTGAACGCACTCCTTACAATAAATCTGCTCATTCACGTTCAGAAATTCAGTTAGACGGCAAAAAAATTTCTCGCCAAGAAATGGCAGAAGCCTTCACACAACGCGGAATGGTCGCCATTTTCCAAGATTGCCGTGGGCGTTATCGCTCTGAAGGGGAATTTATTAAATACACCCGTGAAGGCGAAGACGGCTTCGACACCTACCAATGGATTATGCAACAGCCTTGGTGCAACGGCAAGATTGGCAGTCACGGGCTTTCTTACGCTGCACACACACAGCTTGCCGCAGCCTGTTTAAATCCCCCAGGGCTGACCACTATGGTGCTAGATTCTGGCGGCTTTGCCAATTCCTACCAATGTGGGATTCGTCAAGGCGGTGCCTTTGAGTTAAAACAAGCGACTTGGGCGTTTAAACAAGCCGCACTCAGCCCGTTGGCGAAAAGCGATCCGCTCATTGCCGATGCCCTTGCTCAAGAAAATATTCACCAATGGTTTGCCAAAATGCCGTGGAAAGCGGGGCATTCGCCGATTCGCTATGTGCCTGAATATGAAGATTATCTCCTCCAACAGTGGCAAGCAGGCACCTTTAATGAATACTGGCAACAACTGGGAATTTACGCCGAAGGCTGGTATCACACCTTGCCTGATATTCCTGTGCTGTTTATGTCTAGCTGGTATGATGCCTATGTGCCTTCCACCTTAGCTAACTTTACCGCCTTTACCCAATCAGGGCGACAAGCCCCACAACGTTTAATTATGGGGCCTTGGCTACACGGTGATCGCAACATCACTCATAGTGGTGATGTGGAATTTTCACAAGCGGCCGCTTTTGATGGCAATATTGCCAAAAACTGGCTGGAATGCCGCCTTGATTGGTTTGAAACGCATCTCAAAGGTAAATCCGCCCATTCGCAACACCAAATCTCTTTCTTTGTGATGGGAGGTGGCAATGGTTTAAAAAACGACCAAGGCAAAATGCAACACGGTGGCAAATGGCTGCACACCCATACCTATCCACTGCCACACACTCGCAGGCAGAAATGGTATTTACAAACGGATTTCAGCCTAAAAACCGAGCCGTCCGTTGCAGGTTATCACCAATTCCAATCCGACCCGAATCATCCTGTCCCAACTATTGGCGGAGCGATCACCTCTGGCAAACCCGTGTTTGTTGGCGGAGCTTTTGACCAACGAGAACAGATCGGCTTTTTCGGCTCACAACAAAACAATCTGCCACTGAGTGCAAGACACGACATTTTGGTGTACCAAACCGCCCCACTTGAGCAAGATCTGTTACTGGCTGGCGAAGTGAAAATCCATCTCTATATTGAAAGTGATGCCCCAGATTGCGACTTCACCGCCAAACTGATTGATGTCTATCCCCCGAACGAGGACTACCCTCAAGGCTACGCAATGAACATTACCGATGGCATTATTCGCTGTCGTTACCGAAATTCGTGGGAAAAGCCTGAATTATTGGAAAAAGGCAAGATCGTCGAAGTAACTATTCGTCCTTTTGAAAGTTGCAATCTGTTTAAGAAAGGACACCGCTTGCGTTTAGACATCGCAGGCAGTAACTTCCCACACTTCGACTGCAACCCAAACAGCGGAGAACCCGAAGGCTTCGCCAATATCAAACGCATTGCCACTAATAAAGTCCATCACGGCGGCATTTATGCTTCGGTGTTGGAAATGCAGGTGGCAGAGCTAGAGTAGGTAAAGTAAATTTTATCTCCCAAACAACGGGGGCTGAAAAAGAGCCATATTTTGCAAATTTAGAACGACTGCCGTTCAATCAATTCAGGCGAGAGTTGGATATTTTCCACGGGTTTGGTTGGCTCTTTGATGCGGGCGATCAGCTGTTCAATCGCTTTTTTTGCCAAGCGAGCTTTGGGCTGATGAATGGTGGAAAGCGGTGGAGCTAGGAATTGGGCGAGTTCGATGTTGTCGTAGCCAATCACGGCGATGTCTTGCGGAATGCGTAAACCTGCCTGCCAAATGGCTTGGTAGGCACCAATGGCGATGCTGTCGCTCATTGCAAAAATGGCTCGTGGGCGGTTTGGCAAGGCGAGCAGTTTGGCGGTGGCTTCAATACCGCCGTCATAGTGGAAATGGCTTTCCACGATCCATTCAGGGCGAATTTGCAGATTTTGCTCAATAAGTGCCCCCTTGTAGCCTTTCAAGCGGTTGGCGGTCAGCGGTTTAGAGCTTTCGCCTGTGATGATTGCAATCTCAGTGTAGCCTGCATCAATCAAGGCTTTTGTCGCCAGATAGCCACCCAATTCTGAATTTTCGTGAATAATGTCCGCATTTAGCGGCTGTTGCCACCAATCGATCACGACCATTGGCAGTTGAATCGTCGCCATAATCTCGGGGTCAAAATTTTGCGGTTCGGCACACATCAACAACAAACCGTCCACTTGTTTGGAAAGCAGCCGCTCAAGGTGCTTTTTCAGGCTGTCGGAATTACCGTCCGTATTGACTAAAATCAGATGATAATTGTGCCGTTCGCAGTAACGTTCAACGTGGCGAACCACTTCGGCAAAGAAAGGGTTATTACTGGCCGTTACCAACATCCCAATGGTGTTGGTTTCTTTCATTTTCAGGCTACGGGCAAGCAGAGAAGGCTTGTAATTCAGCTCTTGAATCACCTTTTGCACCCGTTCGGTAATTTCAGGGCTGACAAAACGAGAGCGATTGACCACGTGCGACACCGTGGAAAGCGAAACCCCAGCAATACGGGCAATGTCTTTCATTGTTGTCACTTGTTGCTCCTTCTAATTCAACCAATTTTCCAAACGCAATCCATCTACTCGCTGAAATTCTCGTAAATTATTGCTAACTAAAACCAATGCCTGACTGCGACAATGGGCGGCAATATGTAAATCATTTTCGCCAATTATATTGCCTTGTTTACTCAGTTCAGCCTTGATATTACCAAAATGCGATGCTGCTTTTATGTCGTATGGCAACACGACCAATCTAGAGAGAAAATCTTCCACTGCCTGCCCATTTTTTTCTGGGAATTGGCTCTTTTCCGCCCCATAAAATAGCTCTGCCACTGTGATACTGCTCACGCACATTTGATCTGCATAACGATTAAACGTATTCAGCACCTCAATTGGACGGCGTTTCATCACATAAATCACAATGTTGGTATCCAGCATATATTTGAGCATTTTGACCCCTAATCCAAACTTTCGCGTTCCACTTGGAAAGCAATTTCTCGCTCTTGCATAAAATCATCGCTCACCGCTTGTTCGGCAAGGAAAAAGCTATCCCAACGATGTTCAACAGGGCTTAAAATGCGATCTTGCCCAACAATACGAACGCTGACTTTTTTAACACTTTCATCAAAACGCATTTTGGCAGGCAAACGAACTGCTTGGGTTCGGTTAGTGATAAATACGGATGTTTCCATGATTTTCTCCTGATATCAAACCATATTCATAGTATATCCTAGATGTATATAGCATCAAAGGGAAGTTTTTGCATTTTCTCTCGAAAAATCCTCCCCTTTGCAAAACAAAAACGCCTTAGCCTTTCGGCTAAAGCGTTTTATTGGTTTCCCAAATTAGCGTCTGTTAGCTAATTTGGTTTTGGTGAGTTCGTAAACACGAAGTTTGGC
>JAUMYT010000027.1 GCA_030528525.1 Pasteurellaceae bacterium | reverse complement strand
AACTCAACGCCTTTATTGAAGCAGTAAAAGCCGAAACGACCATTGTGGAAATCGTGCGATCGGGGGTGATCAGCCTTTCTCGTGGAGAGAAAGTGGTTTAAGCAGTGGCCTATTAATAAACAATACCAAGAGAAAAATGATCTGCTCCCAAAAGTTGGACTCATATACCAACCGATTAAGGAGCAGATTTTTTCATCGCTAAATGGTACTTTCTCTCCTAGTACTGTGAATACCATTAATAGTGCCACATATAGAGAAAAGGAAATAGCCTAAATATGCAATGAAGACACGCAATCAAAGAAAAGGACGATGTCCTACATCATACCCAACACCGTCCTTGAAAAGCTACTTAGCAAATAAGAAGTGAGTAGCTTATTCATCAAGTCTCTTAGATAAGCCCTGCTTTGGTAAGAGCAGCCAAGATTTTAGGTTGGTTATCTTGTGATAATGGTGTGAGAGGTAAACGCAAACTTGGTTGGGCTATTAATCCCATTTTATACGCCGCCCATTTTACGGGAATTGGATTGCCTTCCACAAACAAATCACGATGTAAATCCATCAAACGAGCATTAATTTTGTCCGCTTCGGCAAAATTGCCAGCTAATGCTAACTCACACATTTTTGCCATCTCTGCTGGTGCAAGATTATTGGTTACCGAAATGACCCCTTGTCCACCTAATTTCATGGATTCTAAGCCTGTTGCATCATCACCGCTTAAAAAGATAAAGTCATTGCCTGCAAGTTGTTTGATCTGCGTCACACGGCTTAAATCGCCTGTCGCTTCTTTAATACCGACAATATTAGGAATCTCCGCTAAACGGGCCACCGTTTCTGGTAATAAATCGGTGCCAGTACGGCTTGGTACATTGTAAAGAATTTGTGGCAAATCTGTGCATTCTGCAATGGTTTTATAGTGCTGATATAAACCTTCTTGCGTTGGCTTATTATAATAAGGTACCACGGTTAAACAGCCTACCGCACCACTATCACCTAATAATTTGGTCAGAACCAACGCCTCACTCGTGGCATTTGAGCCCGTACCCGCAATAATGGGAATGCGTCCGTCGGCATATTCTACGCCTTTACGAATCAGTCTGACCTGCTCATCAATGGTCAACGTGGTAGATTCACCCGTTGTCCCCACTAACACCAACCCATGTGAGCCTGCTTGAATATGAAATTCAATTAAATTTTTCAGTTCTTCAAAGTTAATCTCGCCATCACGCATTGGGGTAATTAACGCTACGATACTCCCCGAAAACAGAGGTAATGCCATCACTTAGCTCCTGTATATTTTTTGAGTAATTAAAATTGTCCGATAGATTGCAAAATTCAGCCGAAATATGCAAGCAATTTCTACACATTTTGCAAAAAATCCAAGTTTCTCACCCCCTTGCAGGGGCAATTTGGTATGCCATAATCACCAAACTTCGCCATTTATCTTGCCCTTGCCCATCTTTGCCCATATTGGCAATGTGTGGTAATTTTCCCCAATACTCAAAGTGGTGTCTTTTCATCAAATTCAGACTCACCTGATTTAACTCAAAAACATAGGCAATCAGCGTATAAATCTGACGAGATGCCATCTCATTTTTCATAAACTCAATAATCTGTGAACCATAACCTTTACCTTTTACAGCTTGATCAAGGTAGATGCTGATTTCACTACTATATTGGAATGCAGTACGCTCATAAAAAGGTGAAAAACTACACCAACCAACAACACCATGCTCATTTTCAATGCTCCACAGCGGATATTTTTCGCTGTGTAAATGGAAGTCAAACCATTGTTGACGGTTCTCTTTGGTTGCCAACTCTAAATCTCCCGTCACCTGATGGGTAGGAATAGCTTGGTTATAAATGGCTAAAATCGCCTCAAAATCACTGGGCTTAGCTTTGCGGATTTGCACAGACTCTCCTTATACATACAGTGCAATAGATTTCATCAGCAAAGAAAAAAGGGTGATTACCTCACCCTTCTCTTATTGATTAATCATCAAACATTATTTGCCAGTATTGTAGGCAGGTGTTTGATAAAGTGGTGCAGGACCATTTGGACCAGCAACATTGCCACTTTCATTTTGTTTTAACACGCCACCGTTTGCGAAGATTTCTACACGACGGTTAGGACGTAAGCAATCTTTTAGTGCTTGGCCGTGTGGAAATTCATTACACGCTTTCACTTGGTGTGCTTTACCTAAACCTACCGCTGTCATTTGTGCAGTTACACCTTGTTGGATTAAACGTGCTTTCACCATGTTAGCACGACGTTGTGACAGGTCTAAGTTGTAAGCTACTGAACCTAAACGGTCTGTATGACCTTCAATTTTCACTTGTTGTGCACCAGAAGATTTCAATTGCGCTGCAACATTGTCCACAACCTCTTTACCTTTCGCTGTTAAGGTATCTTTATCAAAGTCAAATAGGAAATCACCACTTAAGTTAAATGATGCATTGCCATTACAGCCATTTGGATACCAGAAGAAGCTTTGTGCATTCATATTTTTGTCAAATAAAATTTTGAATTGACAAATTTTGTGTACACCTGCTTCACGGTAGTTGAATGCGTAATCCCACTCACGCACGCCGTACAAACCCTCTTCAAAATGAGGACGACCAATTAAGTAGTAAAGTTGGTCTTTGTTCATACCACGTTCAATTTGACGAACATTTTCCCAATTTGGCCAAGAACCAAATTGTGAGCCATCGTGGTTAAATTCCGATTCTGAAATTTTTGGGAATACTGGATTTTCAGTTGTACCCTCATCAGACACTTTGCTTAAGTTACCACACGCTGTAACAGCTAATGCGATGCTTGTTAATAACAAGCTACGAGAGAGAGTTGTTTTTTTCATTGAGGGAGTTCCTTTTGAAAGATGAATCAAAAAAGAGTATGTTGCATACCCTATAACGGAATACAAACACACAAGATTCTACAATACAAAACCGCTTTATTCTAGCTTTTTGTTCATTATTTAGATAGATAGGTACACAATAAAGAGTTGCACACTACGGTTCCCTCGATATTCATTGATATCTAACTGGTAAACCAAACGAGCCTGTTGAATCGACAAATCTGGAAACTGCCTTAAATCGACATTAAACCAAATCGCATCAAATAGCATACCCGCTTGATTTTCCACCATCATTTTTAAATGCTTTTGTCCGACTAGGCGCTGTTGCAGAATGCGAAATTGCCCTTCAAATACGGGTTCGGCAAAATGTTGTCCCCAAGGACCCGCTTGTTGGAGCAATTCGGCGGTGTCTAATGTCATTTCGTGAGGCTGAAGCTCGCCATCGGTGTAGATCACGCCTTGTAATTGGTCAGGTGCCACAAATTGTTGAAGAGTGTGGTCAAATGCTTGTTGGAATGCAGGTAGTTTTTCTTTGGCGATGGTTAATCCTGCTGCCATTGCGTGACCGCCAAATTTAACGATCAGATCAGGTTGTTGTTGATCAATGCGTTCAAGCAAATCTCGCATATGCACGCCTGCGATAGAACGGGCAGATCCTTTCAAATAGTGCCCTTGTTCATCGTCTTGGGCAAATGCAATTACGGGGCGATGGAACTGATCTTTAATCCGAGATGCTAAAATCCCCAATACGCCTTGATGCCAGTCCGCTTGGAATAACACGATGCCTTTTGCTTGCGTATTGTCACTTAAATCAGGCAGTTTGGCACAAATGGCTAAGGCTTCGGCTTTCATCTCTTGTTCAAACTCTTTGCGAGTTTGGTTAAGAGAGTCGAGTTCCAGGGCAAGCTGGCGGGCGGTATTCAGATTCTCGCAAATCAACAGCTCAACCCCTAATGCCATATTTTCTAGCCTGCCTGCGGCATTCAAACGCGGGGCAATCGCAAAGCCTAAATCGCTTGCTTGTAGACGGTGCAAATCACGTTTTGCGACCTCGGCGAGGGCTTGAATACCGACTCGGCAATGCCCTGATTGAATCCGTTGCAAGCCTTGTGCCACAAGGATGCGGTTATTGTGATCGAAAGGCACGACATCGGCAACGGTACCTAATGCTACCAAATCCAATAAGTCCGCAATGTTCGGTTCGGGCTTGTCGGTAAACGCCTTTTCTTGGCGTAATTTAGTGCGTAAGGCGATCATCACATAGAAAATCACGCCAACGCCAGCCAAGGATTTGGAAGGAAAAGTGCAAGCGGTGAGATTTGGGTTAATCATTGCATCGGCATTGGGGAGTGATTCTGCTGGCAAATGGTGATCGGTCACCAACACTTGCACTTGATTGGCTTTCAGCAACGCAATGCCATCAAAAGAGGAAATGCCGTTATCCACGGTTAAGACAAACTCTGCTCCTTTTGCCAGTACCATTTCTGCCACCGCAACGCTTAAGCCGTAGCCTTGGGAAAAGCGGTCGGGGATCAGGTAATCGACCTGCTCAAAACCGAATTGACGCAAGGCGAGCAAGGCAAGGGCGGTGCTGGTTGCACCATCAGCATCAAAATCACCGACAATCACAAGGCGAGCTTGGCGTTGATAGGCGGCATACAGCAAATCTACCGCTTGATCAATATTGGCAAGTAAGTTGGGGTGATGGAGTTGCTTTAATGATAGCAACAATTGTTCGCTATTCGTAATGCCCCGTGCTTGATAAATGCGATTTAACAGCGGATGAGGCGAAACCGTGTTGGTGGTTAGAGGCAAGCGTGTTTTGATGATTTTTTGCATAAGAGAAAGGCGTTCGTCCGATGAAACAAGGGGGTGAGAAAAACGGCATTTTTGCAAATATGCAGCCGAATCTCACCGCTTGCCGATTTATTCGTTCAACATACTGAGTAATTCTTTCGGTTCAACATAACCAGGGATCACCTCGCCTGTGGCGGTGATAATATTCGGTGTGCCATTCACCCCGAATTTTAGACCCAGTTGGTAATGTTTTTTAACGATATTCGGGGTTTTCTGTGTCTTCGGTAGGCGACCTTGTTCCGCTTCATTTAAGGCAAATACTGGATCTTTCGCCGTCCAAATTGCCTCCATCTGTTTTGCCGTATTAGTATTCATTCCGCCTCTTGGGAAAGCTAAATAACGCACGCTGATGCCTAAATCATTATATTCTTTCATTTTCGAATGGAGTAAATGGCAATAGTGGCAGCTAATATCCATAAAGACCGTAATGGTATGTTTTGGATTTTTAGCGGGATAGACAATCATTTCATCACGCAAACTTTCCAGCTCTTTAAGCAAAATATGTTGGGAAATATCCACCACTTTGCCGTCTTTTAACTCGAAAATTTTGCCTTGAATGATAAACCGCCCATCTTCACTGATATGTAACACCCCTTGATCGGTCACCGCCGTTTTAAAATGCGGAAGCGATGAGTCAGAAACGACCACATTGGTTGCACCGATTTTCTCAAGCTGTTGTTGTAACGCAGTACTTGCTGAGGCGGTTGTGGTCAATAGCGTCATTAACGCTAAGAATGAGAGAGAATATTTCATTTCAAATCCTTATAATTTCAGTTTGGCTTCGATCGCACGAGCCTTGGTTAAGAAAGCTTTACGCTCTTTTTCTGGCATACTTGAGCCCGTCCCTGGTAATTTCACCGTCATTGGGTTTACAGGGTGTCCGTTAATATGAAATTCATAATGTAAGTGAGGCCCCGTCGAACGCCCAGTGTTGCCTGAAAGGGCAATGCGTTCGCCTTTTTTCACCGTTTGTCCTGGTTTGACCAACGCTCGGCTTAGGTGCATATACACAGTAGTATATTGTCTACCGTGGCGAATTTTGATATAGCGTCCCGCCCCATTGGCTTGATAAGCAACGTGTTCAACCACACCATCTGCAGGAGCAATCACAGGTGTACCGCTTTTGACGGCGAAGTCAACCCCGCGATGAGGCGCAACACGACGAGTGACGGGATGTAATCGTCTAGGGTTAAACGGCGATGAAATACGAGGACGTGCTTGTAATGGATAACGTGCAAATCCTTTGCCTAAAGTTTCACCATTTCGGCTGTAGTAACGTCCGTTATCGGCTTGAATTGCATAATAACTTTTATTACCTGTGAAAAGATGAATGGCTTCAACATTGCCTAAATCGGTGACCTTATCATCGATATATTCACGTTTTACTAAAATCACAAATTTATCGCCTTTTTTTAATTTATTCATAGGCACTTGCCATTGTAATCCCGCAACTAATTGATTGATTTGGCGATTAGATAATCCTTGTGCTTTCAAACTGGCCTGAAAACTGCCATTGAGAGTGCCTTTGACTACATCTTGTTTCCAAACACTTTTTTTCTGAATAGTTTGAACGCTAAACTGATTTTTTGATGTCCGCTCAAAAATCTTTTCTTCTTTTTCAGAAACGAGCCAGTTCATATACTCCAACTCGCCATCTTTACCCAAGATCCAATAAAATTGCTGTCCTGAACGCAAGCTTGCCAATTGCGGCAGTTTACGCTCTAGCACGGCTGCCGTTGCAGCACCAATACCGGATTGGGCTAGTACATCTTGAAGCTTATCTCCTCGTGCTACGGTATAGCTAAACTGATTTTGAATCCGAATGGCTTGATCAGCAACATCTAAAAAACTATCCAGTGCTTGCTCTGCTTCGGGCGATAACTTGTCTTCTTGTGCTTTTGCTGCTTCTGCTTGAATGCGTTGAATGGTTTCGTCGTCGATATCATCTTCCGCAACAAAGTCGTCTTCATAAGACGTTGCTTTCTCATCGATCGGTTCCTTAGATTCTGGCTCATCAAGTTCACCATCTTGAATATCAAGGTAAGTTACTGCGTGATCCGTTGAAGATTGCACAACAGGAATATCCACTTTAGGAGGAGAAACTGTATCTGATTTCACCGTTTTATCTGCTGGAGCGTCTACTTGCAGCATTGCTGCAGATAACGAGGGCGAATTTACAGAATCAACAGCAGCTACAGTACTCTCCGCTTGCTTAGGTGCATGCTTATCTGCAATCGTAGGTGCGATCTCTGACAATGTAATCGGAATTTCATTGGTCTGCTGTTCTTGCTGGAGCATCAGCATTGCACCAATAAAAAGAGAAACGATCACCATGATCGCCATCAACGCTTTTATTCTAATTTTTTTGCGACGACGATCACGGGCAAATACAACATATTTCAAAGGATTATCCTAATATTATTCTTGTTCATACGACAATTTGACACAGTTTACCTCTGACAGAAGAACCCATGAAAAATTCCCTGCCATTCATCTATTGTCAAACGGCATAAAATCCGCTACTTTTAAGTGCAGATTATACCCATAAAATTTTTATTGTGATGCACATTAAGCAACTTAATCCGATCCAAACAAAATCATCCCCCCCCCCTTTAGTCAGCTTGCATGATATTCACGTTAGCTTTGGGCAACAGACTATTTTACAACAGATTACTTTAAATATTTATCCCAATACCATCACAACGATTGTGGGGCCTAATGGTGGAGGCAAATCAACGCTACTCAAAGTGCTATTGAAATTACAACCTGCAACACAAGGCACAGTACAACACCAAAAAGGCTTAAACATCGGCTATGTACCACAAAAACTGCATATTGATCCGTCTATCCCAATTAGCGTGCGAAAATTCCTATCTCTTAAGCCACAAAGCCAACGCAATCTCATTGATGATGCGTTAGCATTGTTTTCTATCTCGCATTTAAGTGGGCAATCTATGCAAAAACTGTCTGGTGGCGAACTGCAACGCGTGTTACTGGCACGTGCCATTCTCACCAAACCACAACTGTTAGTATTAGATGAACCGATGCAAGGGGTGGATATTACAGGGCAAACGGAGCTCTATCAACTATTAAATAAAACACGCGACTGGTTAAATTGTGCCATTTTAATGGTTTCCCACGATCTCAATATTGTCATGGCAAATACTGACGAAGTTCTATGTATTAACCGTCACATTTGCTGTGCTGGCTCACCCGCTAAAATTTCTACTGAACCGAGCTTTATTCGACTCTTTGGTGACCAATTTGCCAACAACGTCGCATTTTATCGCCATCAGCATAACCACCATCACAATCTGCACGGCGATGTATGTCAAGGCGAATGCCAACATTAAAAAGGAAAAATTATGGTTGAAATCTTATTTCCTGCGTGGTTAGCAGGTCTACTTTTGGCATTTGTGACCGCTCCACTCGGGGCATTTGTAGTGTGGCGAAAAATGGCATATTTTGGCGATACCTTGGCACATTCCGCCTTATTGGGTGTTGCATTCGGCATTTTTCTGAATGTCGATCCCTATTTCGCTGTCATCGGCATGACATTATTGCTTGCACTTGGGTTGGTTTGGCTCGAAAAATACTCTCACCACGCCTTAGACACATTACTCGGTATCATCGCTCACTGTAGCCTTTCGCTTGGTGTTATCACCATTAGCCTGCTCGAAAATGTGCGTGTTGATTTAATGTCTTATCTCTTTGGCGATCTCCTTGCAATCAATTTCGATGATGTCCTCTTTATTGCCTGCGGTGTATTGATTATCGCCTCTCTGCTCGGCATCTTCTGGCAAAAATTATTGTCCATCACCATTAGCCCTGAACTGGCAAAAATTGAAGGTTTAAACGTTAATCGACTTCGTTTAATACTCATGCTGTTAACTGCCTTAACCATTGCATTAAGCATGAAATTTGTTGGAGCATTAATTATCACTTCGTTGCTGATTATTCCCTCTGCGACTGCTCGACGCTTTGCCACCTCACCCGAACAAATGGTCATCATCGCGATTGGCGTCAGTATGTTATCGGTCAGTGGTGGCTTATTATTATCAGGATTAAAGGATACCCCCGCAGGACCTTCTGTCGTCATTGTGGCAGGCGTACTATTTCTGCTCTCTTTATGCAAAAAATCCCAATAAAACCGGATATCCCCCTTGCTATTTTGATCAATATTGATCAAAATTTGTATTATTTTTCTGTGCATAAAAACAGCTGAACCCATTTAAAAAGGCGGAGTTCCGCCTTTCTCATTATCAACACGAAGAAGTAACCTATGTGCCAACTACTTGGAATGAATTGTAACACCCCAACCGACATCACTTTCTCTTTCGAAGGCTTTCGCCGCCGTGCAGGACTGACCGATCAACACACTGACGGCTTTGGCATTGCGTTTTTTGAAGGCAAAGGTGTGCGGATTTTTCGAGATAATCGCCCTGGTGCTTCATCGCCGATGGCAGATTTAGTCAGTTTATATCACATCAAATCCTATAATGTGATTGCTCATATTCGTAAAGCGACCTGTGGTGAAGTGAATTTAGAAAACACTCATCCATTTATCCGTGAAATTTGGGGAGAGAACTGGGTATTTGCACACAATGGAACGGTTAACATTCACGTTTGCCCAAATAACCACTACCAACCGATTGGGACAACCGATTCGGAGGTGGCATTTTGTTGCATTGCCGCAGAATTAAAAAAACGCTTTCCACAAAAACCGACCGAAAAACAGATTTTTGATGCGATCGTCGAAATCACGGCGGAAATTGCCCAAAATGGCGTATTTAACTTCATTTTATCAAATGGCGAATGGATGATTGCCCGCTGCTCAACCAACTTACATTACGTCTGCCGCAAAGCCCCTTTTGGCAAAGCATTACGTGATGATGATGTCGTCATTGACTTCAGCCAATTTACTCAAGAAACAGATAAAGTCACCATCATTACCACCCAACCGCTCACCAAAAATGAGCAATGGACAAAAATGAAAAACGGTGGTTATGTGTTCTTTAAAGACGGTGATCTGCTTTACGAAATTGAAGGTAACTTACCAGATTGCCTCTCGCATATCTAACCCCACTCAAAACAAGGGGGTGAGAACCGCTGACTTTTTGCAAAATCAGCTTAATTCTCACCCCCTTGCTTCCTCTTTCTTACTCACTTAGCTATTTAAACACTGCCCACACAGGCGCGTGATCGGACGGTTTTTCCATTGCTCGAATCTCTAAATCGATCCCCGTTTCCACACAGCGTTCTGCTAATACTTTTGATGCCAGCACCAAGTCAATGCGTAAGCCACGGTTATCGTCAAAACCTTTGGAGCGGTAATCAAACCACGAAAATTTATCGTCTGCCGTTGGGTGCATTGCTCGGAAAGTGTCCACCAAGCCATAGCTGTGCAATTTGCCAAGCCACTCACGCTCTTCAGGCAAGAACGAGCATTTGCCGTCACGCAACCAACGTTTGCGGTTCGGCTCGCCAATGCCGATGTCGAGATCGGTCGGGCTGATGTTCATATCGCCCATAATCACAACCGGATTTTCAGGGCGAAGTTCGGTTTCCAAGTAGCGTTGCAGATCCGCATAGAATTTTTGCTTGGCAGGGAACTTGGTTTCGTGGCTGCGATTTTCACCTTGCGGGAAATAGCCGTTTAGCACCGTCAAGGTGCCGAAAGGCGTGTCGAGATCCGCCATAATCATTCGTTTTTGAGCATCGGCATCGTCCGTTGGGAAACCTTTTCGCACTGCGATTGGCTCGTTTTTAGTCAATAACGCCACGCCATAATGCCCTTTTTGCCCGTGGTGGAAAACGTGGTAACCCAAGTGGTTCACTAAATCATAGGGAAAATCTTCGTCCGCCACTTTGATTTCTTGTAACCCCAACACATCAGGCTGATGTTTTTCGATTAAGGCTTCCAGTTGGTGCGGTCTGGCACGCAAGCCATTGATATTAAAAGAGATAAATTTCATTGTTTGTCCTTTTGATTTTTAAGTCCCTTCCCCCGTTTACGGGGGAAGGTTAGGATGGGGGGATTGCCGTCAGGCAAGAGATAGATTCTCCCCCCTCCCAAACCCTCCCCCGCAAGCAGGGGAGGGAATATTTTTTAAACTTCTCTAATCTGAATCACGCCATTTTCTGCGTATTCACTGGCGTCTTCATCTTGCACTACAGGCACGGCGGGGATTTCCGCTTTATCAAACGCAATGTCGCCTTCCACGCCGTCTAACAGCACGCCACGTTGAATGCCTTTGAAATCAAACAGATTCGGGTCGCACAAGTGCGATGGCACCACGTTTTGCAAGGCACTGAACATCGTTTCAATCCGCCCTGGGAAATGGCGATCCCACGTTTGCAGCATTTCCTTGACCACTTGGCGTTGTAAATTCGGCTGCGAACCGCACAAATTGCACGGAATAATCGGGAAGCCTTTGGCTGAGGCGTATTTTTCAATGTCCTTTTCTTTGCAATAAGCAAGCGGTCGGATCACAATTTGTTTGCCGTCATCGCTGATCAATTTCGGGGGCATACTTTTCATTTTGCCACCATAAAACATATTCAGAAACAGCGTTTCGAGCATATCATCACGATGATGCCCCAAGGCGATTTTCGTCGCCCCCAGTTCGGTCGCCGTGCGGTACAAAATCCCACGGCGTAGGCGTGAACAGAGCGAGCAGGTGGTTTTGCCTTCAGGAATTTTCTCTTTGACAATGCCGTAGGTGTTCTCTTCGACAATTTTATACGCCACGCCAATGCTCTCAAGGTATTCAGGCAGAACGTGTTCAGGAAATCCAGGTTGCTTTTGGTCTAAATTCACCGCCACGATCTCAAAATCGATTGGGGCGTTAATTTTCAAATTCAGCAGAATATCAAGCAAGGTGTAGCTGTCCTTCCCGCCCGACAGGCAGACCATCACCTTGTCGCCCTGCTCGATCATACTGAAATCGGCAATCGCATTGCCCACATTTCGGCGTAGGCGTTTTTGCAATTTATTCAAATTGTACGCAACTTTTTTCTCTTTTTGCGTGTGTTGAGTGGTTTCTTGGTTCATAATAGGGCGAATTTTTGAAGTACGAAAAAGCTGAACATAGTAAACGGTTTGGCATTTTTTTCAAGTAGCGAACCCTTGCTTTCCCTGACAAGGGGTAACTTCTTCAGTAAAAAGTGCAAAATGCTCAACGGATAAAGAATGACTAGACGAATCATTATTGGCATCAGCGGTGCCAGCGGTTTTCAATACGGCTACAAAGCCTTGGAATTGCTGAAAGATCTCGACATTGAAACCCATTTAGTGATGTCCAAAGGGGCGGAAATGACCCGCCAATATGAAACTCAAATCCGCAAGCAGGCGTTGCTGGAGCTTGCCGATGTGGTTCATCCCATCAGCAACGTGGCAGCCAGTATCGCCAGCGGTTCATTTAAAACCTTGGGAATGTTGATCGCCCCTTGCTCAATGCGAACGCTGGCGTCAGTCGCCCACGGTTTTAGCGATAATTTGCTAACCCGTGCTGCCGATGTGGTGCTGAAAGAACGGCGGAAGTTGGTGCTAATGGTGCGAGAAACGCCGTTGAACTTGGCTCATCTGGACAATATGCGAAAAGTCACGGAAATGGGTGGCATTATTTTTCCACCTGTACCAGCCCTTTATCATCAGCCAGAAACGGTGGATGAAATCATTACTCATAGCGTCAGCCGTGCGTTAGATCTGTTTGATTTGGATTTGGAGATTCCACGCTGGCAGGGAAAAGGCGTTGAAAAACGAAAAGAGAGCGAAGGGAGCGAATAATGTCGCCAATGCCTGATCCGATTTCTGCTTTTATCGCTAAACAGCACGTTGTCAGCCTTGCCTGTGCCGCCAACGGCGAAATTTGGGCAGCAAATTGTTTTTATGCCTTTGACCCAGCTAATTATCGTCTGATAATTCTCACAAAAACTAGCACCAAACACGGCGAGTTGATGTTAGCCAACCCGAATATCGCTGGCACCATCGCCAATCAAACGGAAACGTTGCGAGAGATTGAAGGCATTCAATTTACTGCCACCGCCAATCTGATTGAAACGGCTCACGAAAAATCGCTGGCGTTAGCTTTATATTACCAACGCCACCCGATTGCGAAAATGCTCCCAACGAGCGATGTGTGGGAAATTCGTTTTACTCGCATTAAACACACCGCCAACCGATTGGGGTTTGCACAAAAAACAGTATGGAATCTAATGTCAACATTCAAACAAGAGTATTGAGCAATAAGAAAAAAGAGCTATCCCCTTAGGAATAGCTCTTGATACTTTATATCGTAGTGAATTCTCGCTACATTTTCTACAAATTATTTCTCTGATGAGCAACAGCAACTGGCTACTTTTTTCTCAAAACGTGCTGCAGCTTCGTCCCAGTTTACCACGTTCCAGAACGCTTTGATAAAGTCTGGACGGCGGTTTTGGTAGTTTAAGTAGTAAGCGTGTTCCCACACGTCTAAACCTAAAATTGGATAGCCTGATACGCCAGCCACTTCTTTACCCATCAATGGGTTGTCTTGGTTTGCAGTAGACACCACAGCTAATTTGCCATCTTCTAATACTAACCACGCCCAGCCAGAGCCGAAACGCGTGGTTGCTGCTTT
>JAUMYT010000026.1 GCA_030528525.1 Pasteurellaceae bacterium | reverse complement strand
ATTAGAGTGAAGACTGATCAACAGCCACACCTGCACCCATAGTGGTAGAGATGCTTACTTTCTTGATGAAGACACCTTTCGCTGTGGTTGGTTTTGCTTTGGTTAAAGCAGCCAACAACGCTTGAAGGTTTTCTTTTAATTGCTCAGGAGCGAAATCTGCTTTACCGATGGTAGTATGGATAATACCATTTTTGTCGTTACGGTAACGGATCTGACCTGATTTTGCATTTTTAACTGCTTCAGCTACGTTTGGTGTTACAGTACCTACTTTCGGGTTTGGCATTAAACCACGTGGACCAAGGATTTGACCTAATTGACCTACCACACGCATTGCGTCTGGTGATGCGATAACCACATCAAAGTCCATTTCGCCTTTTTTCACTTGTTCCGCTAAGTCTTCCATACCCACTAAATCTGCACCAGCCGCTTTTGCTGCTTCTGCGTTCGCACCTTGTGTGAACACCGCAACGCGTGCTGTACGACCTGTACCGTGTGGTAACACAGTTGCACCACGCACGTTTTGGTCAGATTTACGCGGATCGATACCTAAGTTTACCGCCACATCAACGCTTTCAACGAATTTTGCTGTTGCGAATTGTTTTAAAACGGCAATCGCTTCATTGATTTCATACGCTTTAGTAGAATCTACGCCAGCTTTGATTGCTTTCATTTTTTTAGTCAATTTAGCCATCGTATTATTCCTCCACCACTAAGCCCATTGAGCGAGCTGTACCAGCGATTGATTTCATTTTGGTTTCGATAGATGCACCTGTCATATCGGCTGCTTTAGTTTCAGCGATTTGACGGATTTGTTCTAAAGTTACTTTACCCACTTTGTCTTTGTTTGGTTTACCAGAACCAGACTTGATACCTGCAGCTTTTTTCAACAATACTGCTGCTGGTGGAGTTTTGGTAACGAATGTGAAAGAACGGTCTGCATAAACCGTGATAACCACAGGAATTGGTAAACCTTTTTCTAAGCTCTCAGTACGAGCGTTGAATGCTTTACAGAATTCCATAATGTTCACACCTTGTTGACCTAATGCAGGACCAACTGGTGGTGAAGGGTTAGCCATACCTGCTGCAACTTGCAACTTAACGTAGGCTTGTACTTTTTTTGCCATTTTTAGCTTCCTCTGAAATGGGTAATAACGCTATGACTAGCTCCCCAATGATACTCGACACTTGCGTGCCACATAAAAATACGAGCAAGATCGCCTTGCTCGTAAATAGGGTGCGGATTTTACTGAAAACGTGAGTGTTTTTCAAGCGGTTTTTATATTTTGCAGAAAATAGTCAAGATCTTACCCCTTGCTTTCAAAAAATAAATTCTGCTCCTTCCCATTCTGGATAACTCTAATATCACGTCCTTTCAACGCATTGATAAAATCTATTGATATTTTTCCCTTATCCTTATAATTCATTATGCTTTCTAAATCGTACATTTTGAAAGGAGTTTCATCCATTATTTTAGACATCACAATAAACCTATCTTCTGAAAGCAAATGAATTTCTTTCAAATTCGGTAATAATTTTAAATCTGAGATAGCTCTGTCAGTCAATGGAACATACCCACCCTCACGATACCTACTAACCATAAAAGTGTGCTCAAAACAAATTCTTTTATATAAATCTGCATTACTATCCACATATAATATTTCTATTTGATCTAATAATGTTTGTGGAATTTCTAAATTCAATAAATATTCCATTGCTTCTGAACTTGCTCCACACAAATCAAGATCAATACAATATTTTGTATATTCCTCCGAAAATAATTGAATATCAAATTTTGGATGCAATTTGTTTTCTATAAACATCAATTGATGGATAATCGCCAATTTTAATCCCTCATCTTTAAAGGTAATACTGGGTCTTTGACTTAAATCATAAATAGGATTTTTCTGACGATGTTGAATGCGTTCAACTTCTTTTAGAATGCGATTTAGTCTTTTTATTTCAGGTACATCATCAATAGACTCAGCAATTAGCTTTAAGCATTTTAATGTCATCTCTGATTGTGTAATTTCAAAAATAGTTTGAGAGCTTTCCGCAGAAATAAAATTCCACCCATCCATACCTTCAAATACTTGTATAACAGCCTCAATAAGACGACTCTTTTTATTATTTGTCCATTTATTAGATTGCGATAAAGCTAATTCTAATCGAGCATAAATCACAGGATTATCAAAATAATTTGCACTCGCACGAGCATTTTCTATTTGTTTAATCAATTTATCGACTTTATTACCAAATAACCCAAACATAATTTTTCCTTTGTAACAATAAGATGTAGCATATTATAAGGATAGATTACGACAGGTTATGTCGTCTAAATGAAATTTTTAAAAATAAGGTAAAAAATGCTTTCTTCCCTATTTATGTGAGTGATGTGGATTATTGATTGTGTAGTCAAGCAAAATACAAGGCAAAAAAATCCCCCATTGCACTCTGCAAGGGGGGACTTTTTAGTAAGAATCTGCAAAATTAGCCGTTGAGTTTTTCCACTTGTCCGAACTCAAGTTCAACTGGCGTTGCACGTCCGAAGATTGATACAGACACTTTCAATCTGCCTTTTTCGTAATCCACTTCTTCTACCGTACCATTGAAGTCTGCGAATGGTCCTTCGGTCACACGCACTTCTTCGCCTGGTTGGAACTCTTTTCTGTGGCGTGGTTTGTCTGCGGTTTCTTGAACACGGTTTAGAATGCGATCCGCTTCTTTTTGGGAAATCGGTGCAGGTTTATCTGCTGTGCCGCCGATAAATCCCATTACACGTGGCACGCTTTTCACTAAGTGCCAAGTGTCGTCATTCATTTCCATTTGCACTAACACATAACCTGGGAAGAATTTGCGTTCGGTTTTGCGGCGACGACCGCCTACATTTTCCACCACTTCTTCGGTTGGCACTAACACTTCGCCGAACTGATCTTGCATATTGTGGAGCTTGATGTATTCACGTAAGGTCATTGCCACACGGGCTTCAAAGCCTGAAAAGGCTTGCAATACATACCAGCGTTTTGATGATGTTTCTTTTACTTCGACTTCGCTCATAGGATTAGAACCTTAAATTCGTTAAAAAGGTGATCGCAGACACGATGATAGAGTCAATGCCCCATAAGGCTAACGCTACCACCACACAAATTGCCCCTACCATTAAGGTAGTTTGGGTCGATTCTTGGCGAGTTGGCCACACAATTTTACGCAATTCGTGGCGAGATTCTTTCATAAAGCTAATCGCTTTTTGACCTTGGTTCGTCAATGCAGCAAACACCACTGCACCAACCAATAACACCACCAATAATAAAACACGCACGACAAAGGCGAAGTGGCTTGCGAAATAAGCGTTTCCAATGGCGGCAACGGCAAGTAATGCGATGGCTAACACCCATAATACGCTATTTACCCCTTTACTTTTTTGCCCTTTTTCGAGCTGTTCTGGGGCTTTTGTTTGAATTTCTTTAGACATAATAAACCTAAATAAAGAGTAAAAAGAGAGGATCGGAACTTTTTAAAGCGTTCAATTCTAGCATTTTCTGCTGTGCTTGCCACGATCTTTTATTAAAAATCTGCGAATTCCTGATTTTTGTCGATCGCATTGAGTACCTTTTTGTACAACCTCGCGGTTTCTTCCCCCCTTGTCATCACTCAATAGGTTTCCCGATCTCGCAATAAATGCACGTTGCCTTTGCGGCGAAGAAAGCCCGAGCGGTCGAAGTATTCGATCAGTTGCACCGTGAGTTTGCGTCCGTAGCCGATTTCATCTCGCAGTTGATTGACCGAAATCTCGCCGTGCTGTGCGATGAACTGTTTGATGAGTTGAGCAAATTCGCTGATCTGCTCGTGCAGTAAAAAGCGGTCTTTGACAATCGGCACCAAATAGCCGAGTTTGCCTGCTTTGTAGAGCAGATTTCGCATTACGGTTTCGTCCACGGACAGGGCGTTGGCAACATCTCGCACCCATAGGGCTTGGTTAGTGGCAGCGAAAAGCGGTTGGATCTCCGCCCATAATTGCAACTCATCGGAAGCGAACTCAATGCGGTGTTCGGGCGTGTGCAACCAGCCACGAGTTTGTGCCAGTTGACCTGATCCGAGCAATTCCTCAATCAAGCTGTACACCAAAGGTTCAGGCTGGTCGAGAGCGGCAATGCGGTGCAGTCGGGCTTTGGTTACGCCAAGTTGATCAGCGTGTTGTGCGTGGTAGTGTTGCAATTTGTCGATCAGTTGCTGTTGAATCCGCTGTTTGTAGGCGGCATCAAACAGATAGTGGGCGTGGAGCGAATAGTGGTGCTGTTCCGCAAGCGGTTGTAATTGTGCCAAAAATTGCTGTTCCGCCCACAGCAGTTGGTTCAATTTCACGGCGTGATGGCGAACATATAAGGCTAAACGTTCGGTCAAACTCGCCGCTTGCGTTAATGCCTGCAAATATGCCAAACGGCTTTCGCTGCGTTTATGCCGTTTCGGCGAGTGAATTTCCAGCACCACCGCCCCGCCCACGGTTTGGCTATCATCGCCGTTGCGGAGAATCAGCTTATCGCCCAAGGCGAAATGCAACGGCTGGTCGCAGATGATCTCGGCAAGCACCGATTTTGCACTTTTTTGCCAAGATCTGCCCCCTTGCACGGCATTCGCAAAATCGCCATTTTTCTCCCCCCCTTGTAGTGGCGTGAGCAGATTCAGTTTGCCCGTGATGTGGCTGGCGTAGTGGTACAAATGCACCACGCTGTTTTCTTTCAGTGCCGTATTGGGATTGAGTTGGACGGTAATCCGATCGCTGGCAAATTGCGGTTCGAGTTGGGTGATCCAATCGCCCCGAGCCACATCGTCTTTCTCCACATTGGCTAAATTTAACGCCAGCCGTTGCCCCGCCAAGCCTTCGGTGGCTGGCTGATTTTGGGCGTGCAGTTGGCGAATGCGGACTTTTTTGCCGTTGGAAAGAAAAAATTCATCGCCCACCGCCACCTTGCCTGCCACCGCCGTGCCCGTGACCACCAAGCCACTGCCCTTGACATTAAAGGCTCGGTCAATCACATAGCGGAATGGTTTGTCGGTGTTTTCACTCTCGGCAAGCAGACTCAACAAATGCTGTTTGAGCGGTTCAATGCCTTCACCCGTATGAGCAGATGTCGCAAAAAATGGCAACTCGGCAAGCGGTGGATAACGCTGTTGTAGGCTTTCGATCACGCTTTGAATTTGGCTCGGTTCAACCCGATCGACTTTGGTAATCGCCACCATAATCTGTTTAAAATCAAGCTGTTGCAGAATGGTTAGATGTTCGTCCGTTTGTGGTTTAATCCCTTCTTCGGCAGACACCACAAGCAAAGCGTGCTGAATACCGCCCAGCCCTGCCAACATATTCGACAAAAACCGTTGATGCCCTGGCACATCAATAAAGCCTAAAATTTCATCGCCTAACGGCAAATAGGCATAGCCCAAATCAATGGTTAGCCCACGCTTTTTCTCCTCGGGCAAATGGGCGGTGTGCGTGCCCGTTAAGGCGTGTAGCAACGATGTTTTACCGTGATCGACGTGGCCGGCGGTGACGATGATCATATTGTTTCTCGCTTAATCAAAAAAGAAAAACACATACTAGCCTGATTTTATAAGAGTTCAAGATTTATGTTTGAGATGATCCACTAGCTGTTGTAATGCACGCAGCACAAATTTTTTATCGGCTGGCGACAAGCCTTGTAGCAACACGGCGAGATATGCCATTTCATTTTGATCGATCTTGGGTTCAAGCAGATCCGACACATTACAATGAAAAACCTGTGCAAATTCAAATAAACGCAACAAACTGGGCAACGTAACACCACGCTCAATCCGTGAAACGGCTTCATTCCCCAAATCGACCTTTTCCGCCAACTGCTCTTGGGTCAGCCCCAATTTCTGCCGATAACTGGCAATGTTCTGCCCCAACTGCTTGGCAAAATGTTGTTTATCTATATTCATACTCACCCCTAGAAATAGGTCAGTAGTGAATAGAAAACCCTTGTCGATAAACAGGATTTAAAAAGATGAATTAAAGACAACTTTTTATGTTGAATTTTCAGGCATCAGATTTATAATAGTGTTGCTTTATAAGCAAAATATGTGTTCACAATATTGATAATGAGGAGCTATCCAATGAAAAAACTGGCTATCGCAACAATGGTTGCCCTTTTCGCTTTACCTGCAACCGCATCAAACTGGTATGTACAAGGGGATTTAGGGAAATCGAATTTACGTGCTGATATTGGCATCAATAATGTTGATGTACTGAATGATAAAGTGAAAACATTACGTTTGAGCGTAGGTTATCGTTCTGGCAATCTAAGAATCGCAGGGGATTACACCAAATTTGGTAACGCTGCATTTAATTTGCCTGATGTTGGTACAAGTGTTTCTTTAAAAACACGTGCTTTAGGTTTATCCGCCATTTATGATTTCAACAACAGTTCAAACTTAACACCGTATATTGGTGCTCGTTTGTCAAGTAATAAATATACCGCTGTCGCAACAGGACGTTATGACGATTCCGAATCGGCATCATCTATGGGAATCGGGCTATTAGGCGGTGTGCAATATCGTTTAGGTCAGCATTTATCCCTGAATACCAACTTAGAATATAACCGCATCGCACAAGATGTGGGGCAATTTGGCTTGCACGCAGGTTTAAGATTTGATTTCTAGGAGTGCATAATGAAACGCTTACTGTTGTTTTTACCCCTGTTGATGGCAGGCTGTGCGACTGTGCCAATGGCATCACCTGAAGAAGATCAAAAAGCGAAACAATTCACCGCACCGAGCAAAGGCTTTTCTGGATTGTATGTGTATCGTGATGCCTTTTTAGGCGGTGGCAGAGCCTTGAAAAAAGACGTTTATGTGGATGATAAACGAATCGGCGAAACGGCTCACGGCGTGTATTTTTATAAACTGCTTAAAGCAGGAAAACATAAAATCTCGACAGAATCTGAATTCAGCAATAACGATTTACATCTGAATATGCAAAGCGGAAAAAATTATTTCGTTGAGCAATATATCCGCCCTGGGGTGTTTGTGGGAGGCGCGAATATCAATCAAGTTTCTGAAGAAAAAGGGAAAAAAGCGGTTTTAGAACGAAAACTGGCTATTTCTTATTAAACTAAGCAAAAATAAGGATATATCATTGATATATCCTTATTTTTATGTGGTTACCTTATTGATTTTCTCTTCGCAAGATCAAACATACATTGCCGTTTTGCGTGCAATATTCGGGTTCGGCAAGTTGCGCTTGTGCCATTGAGCGATAAATGCGAGAAACGCCTTGGTTGAGTTGGCGGACGAATTTGAAGTCTTCCAACACCCGTGCGATGCGTGGGTTACGAGAAAAACGTGCATTTCTCATATTTTCAATAGTCACAGGGGCGTGTAGTGAGCCACTGTTGCAAATTTCAAGGCAATCATCGAAATGGCGAATATAGACCGCATTGCCGTGAATAAAGTAGGAACGATGGCATAGGGCATTGATAATGCCTTCCATCCACGCTTCTTCGGGATATAAGCACTCCCCCGATATGTCGCAGTGGTTGCCACACAGTTCATCTCGCAATACATTGCCTAAGGTATTGATTAAACTTGGGATATTATCTTCAAACCACCGATCTTGCACAATCTGCTTATCGCTATCGGCTCGGCGGTTGGCATAGCGAATATATCGCACCGATGCCGATGAGATATAACGTTCAGGATTGCGGGCAAAGAGTAGCACCGCCGCTTTCTTAAAGCAAATTCGTCCGTCTTTTTTGTCGATTAAATGGCGAGAGTAGAGCAAATCCAACGCATCGCCCTTTTCCATATTCATTGCTTGCTTATATTGAGAAAGCAAATGTTCATCTAAATCGGTGGGATCAAAATCTGCCACCGTTTCATCTTCAAAACGGCGTAAATTTCGGCTGTATTCTAACTGTTTAATTTGAGCCCAGTTTAATTCCATATTGCTATCTGCAACACGTAAAAAGATTTTTTGATTGTCTTTGCGACAATAAAGATGCTCCCAATCCAAAGGGACGTGATAAAGAAAAATGAGTTTGCCATCAAGCTCGATTTCTTCAAGCCGTACGGGGCAAGGAAAGACAATAAAATCAAAGACTAAGCGGCGATAATCGTCTAATTTATTACCTAGACAGCGTAGATCTTGGATCTCGCCAGTATCGCTCACGCCAAACACGAGGACACCGCCTTGGGCGTTGAGCATTCCGATAAGCTCATCGGCAATTTTGGTCGGCTTAATGCCACTATCGCCTAAGCCTTTTCGTTCAAAATATTGGTTTTCTGTTTCCGTTTGTAAGTAGTTTTTCGTAATGATGTGATTCCATTGTGAAATGGGGCTATCCATAATGTCAATTCTTCCTTTGTCAAAAAAAGAGTAACCTTATAAAGAGCGGCTTATTATAAAACGATTTTGGCTGTTTTTGAACGGTTGAAATAGTTCTCTAGTATATTAATCAACGCATCAAATTCAGCGACCGAACGCAGATCGAGCCACATTTTTTGTTGATATAGCCGAACGATAATCGGTTGGGGCAAGGTTTTGAATTGTTGTTCAAGGGCGAGCAGATCGCTCTGTTTGTCTGCTGAAATGGTAACCGCCACGGACGGAACTTGCTCCGTTGGCAAGGCTCCGCTGCCAATTTGGGAGAGACTTGGTTCAATTTGCAGAAAATAGCGAAGATCTAACCCCTTGCAGAGCGTTGCTTTCAGACGTTCCGCCTTGTATTGCAAGGTTTCAAGGGATTGGGTGAGCAGTTGTAAGGTCGGCAAATTTTCACTCAAAGTATCGGGGAAAAGATAGTGGCGAAGGGTTGCTTCTAGCCCTGATAAAATCACTTTATCGCAGCGTAATGTCCGTTTTAATGGGTGCTGTTGCAAGCGGTCGATCATCGCTTTTTTACCGACGATAATCCCAGCTTGGGGGCCGCCAAGTAATTTGTCGCCCGAAAAGGAAACCAGATCAACCCCTGCGGCGATTTTCTGTTGCACCAACGGCTCGGCAGGCAAATGGAATTGAGTGAGATCGCATAATGATCCGCTACCAAGATCGCTGATTACAGGTAAATTAAATTCGTTGCCGAGAGCGACTAATTCTTCTTCGCTTACGCTTGCCGTAAAGCCTTGAATGTGAAAGTTACTGGTGTGAACTTTCATCAAAAAGGCGGTATTTTCATTGATTGCGTTACGATAATCACGCAAATGGGTGCGATTGGTCGTGCCAACTTCCACCAATTTGCAGCCTGCTTGCTGCATAATGTCAGGAATGCGAAACGCCCCGCCAATTTCCACCAACTCGCCACGGGAGACAATCACTTCCTTGCCTTGAGCAAAGGTCGCCAACATCAACAGCACTGCGGCGGCATTATTATTTACCACGCAAGCGGCTTCTGCTCCTGTAAGTTGTTGCAGTAGTTGGGAAATCGCCAAATCCCGATGGCTACGTTTACCCGCATCAATATCAAATTCCAACGCCACATTATGCTTCATTGCATCGGTCGCCGCTTGAATGGCGGATGGCGACCACAGCCCACGCCCCAAATTGGTGTGTAGCACCGTGCCTGTTAGGTTGAACACTTTTTTGATCGCCACTTGGCGTTGGGCTTGCAAGCGGTCAGATAACGCCTGAAAAATCCCAAGCTCATCAGCCAAAAAATCAGGCAATCTTTGTTCGGTTTGGATAAGGTGGCGAGCCTGTTCAATCAACTGGCGAGCCTGATCCACACAAGCGGTATGCCCAAATTGTTGTACAAGACACTCGCCCTGTGGCAGTTTGAGCAATTTATCCACGGAAGGAATAGAACGGAAAAGATGTTGCATACGGGCGATACTCTTTGAGAAATTTTGCACAATTCTAATATTTTCAGTAGAATATCGCCACTTTTTCGGAAGTGAGTCGTCTCCGGTGAGGCGGCAGGACTTCAAATCCTGTTAAGGACGCCAGCGTTCTTGGGTGGGTTCAACTCCCATTCACTTCCGCCAATCCATATTCTTCTTTGTTTTTCCTTGTTTTCCAATCCATTATAAACCCTTTTCAAATCTAGCTTTATTGTTTTTCTTTGTTTTCTGTTTTTTGACACTCCCAGCAAGCGATTTATGAAACTCACAGATACCAAAATCAAGCAGGCAAAACCAGCAGAGAAAAACTATATTTTGTCAGACGGTGGCGGATTGCGTTTAATGGTAAAGAAAAATGGCGTTAACAGGGAAGCTATGCACGAGTAAATAAAATTCCCTTATCGCCTATTGCAGAAATCAGAACAAAAAGCGGACTATCTCAACGGTTATTTGCAGAGCGTTTAAAGCCGATTGCAACACAGACAGCAAGCACTTAAAACAGGCGAAATCGCCATAATTAAACCACACTGCATGGCGAGAAAATCGCCCTTAATTTTACCCTTGATCAAATCCCCCACAAAACCACCCCAAAAGTGAGATATAGCAAGGCTTGAGATGATGATCAAACTGCAAAAAAGAACCACCGCCAAACATTGTAGAAAATATAACTATATTAGGCTTGTATAATGGCCGTATAACACAATCCAACGGCTAAAATGTTGAAAGATGATGAATTTAAAACCAAGTTATAAAACTATTTAAAATCAAATAGTTAATTATCAAATTCAACGCCCATTCACTCCTCCACTCTACATTTCTTATCGTTATCAAATCAATGTTCTAAGTACCACGACATCACGGTTAGTTATTATTCCATTTTATAATTATTTCTTAGAATAAAATAAATAATCAGCATCTTTACTTATCTTTCATTAGTACATCTCTATAAAAAACACGATCAAGATCACATTTTTAGCAAATTTTAGTTGTTGAATTGTCCGAAAAGGTTACAATTCACGCCCATTTTCACTCTATTTGAAAATAATTTTACCGTTTCATTTTATTTTATTGAGGAAACACAAAAATGAGCATTGCAATTATCATTGCAACCCACGGTGTGGCGGCGGAGCAACTTCTCAGAACGACTGAGATGTTGATCGGCGAACAGAGCGATGTGGCTTACATCGACTTCGTGCCAGGCGAAAATGCCGAAACCATTATGGGTAAATATCAACAAAAATTAAGCACTGATCTTGCCCATTGCGATCAGGTACTGTTTTTGGTGGATACTTGGGGCGGTAGTCCGTTTAATGCGGCGAACCGTGTGATTGGCGAGCAGACCAATATGGACATTGTGACGGGTGTGAACGTGCCGATGTTAGTCGAAACTTTTATGGCTCGTGACGATAATCCGTCTCTTGAAGAGTTGGTGGAAGTCGCCCTTGAAACGGGTCGTGGTGGCGTGCGTGCATTGCGTTATCAAGAGCCAGAAACCACCCCCGTTGCAAAAGAGCAGCCAAAACCAGTCGCAAGTGAACCGTCAGTGGTCACTCCGAACGGCGTTGGACACTTGGAAATCGGTTTAGCCCGTATTGACGACCGTTTAATCCACGGCCAAGTGGCAACCCGTTGGACAAAAGAGAGCCGTGTGACTCGCATTGTGGTCGTTAATGATGAGGTTGCCAAAGACAGCGTACGTTCAACCATGCTGAAAAGCGTTGCTCCTCCAGGCGTAACCGCTCACGTGGTGAATGTGGAAAAAATGATCCGTGTCTATAACAACCTTGAATACGCTGGCGAGCGGATGATGTTGTTATTTACCAATCCAACGGATGTGGTGCGTTTAATGGAAGCGGGCGTGGAATTTAAGTCGATCAACGTCGGCGGAATGGCGTACAAAGACGGCAAGAAGATGATCACCAGTGCTGTGTCGGTCGATGACAAAGACATTGCGGCATTCAAAGCGTTAGATGCGAATAACATTGAGCTTGATGTGCGTAAAGTATCAAACGACAGCCGTCAATATATGATGGATTTGTTAAAGAAAAATAACTTAATTTAAGGAAATTATTATGGAACTTTCTACGTTACAAATCGTTCTGGTCTTCATCGTTGCCTGTATTTCAGGAATGGGATCGATCCTTGATGAATGGCAAACTCACCGTCCATTGATTGCCTGTACTTTAATCGGTGTGGTGCTTGGCGATGCAACAACGGGTATCATCGTTGGCGGCTCGTTAGAATTGCTCGCCCTTGGCTGGATGAACATCGGTGCCGCCCTTGCTCCTGATGCGGCGTTAGCTTCTGTGGTTTCTACGATTTTAGTGATCGTGGGCGGTCAAGATATTCCAACCGCAATCGCTCTAGCGATTCCACTTGCGGCAGCTGGTCAAGTTTTAACCTATGTCGTGCGTGCAATTACCGTTGGTTTCCAACACGCTGCGGATAAAGTGGTGGAAAGCGGCGATTTGAATAAATTAGATTGGATTCACCGTTCCGCCTTATTACTTCAAGCAATGCGTATTGCGATTCCTGCGTTAATCGTGGCGATGACCGCAGGCACGGATAGCGTACAAGCGATGTTAAATGCGATTCCAGATGTGGTGACAACTGGCTTGAAAATCGCAGGTGGTTTTATCGCCGTAGTGGGTTATGCCATGGTGATCAATATGATGCGTGCAGGTCACTTAATGCCGTTCTTCTATACTGGTTTCGTGGTGGCCGCCTTTACTGATTTCAACCTTGTTGCCCTTGGTGTACTTGGCACAGTAATGGCAATTCTTTACATTCAACTTCACCCGAAATACAACCAAAGCAAACAAGTGGTGCAAGTGCAAGCCACTAATGATCTTGATAACCGTTTAGACTAAGGAAAAGATGATGACAACTGAAATCAAAAAAGTAACGCAAAGTGATTTAAATGCGGTGGTTCGCCGTTCAAATCTCTTCCAAGGTTCTTGGAACTTTGAACGTATGCAGGCGTTAGGCTTCGCTTATTCAATGGTGCCTGTAATTAAACGTTTATATCCAGACCCAAATTCGCAAGAGCGTAAAGATGCCATTAAACGCCACTTAGAATTTTTCAACACTCAACCATTCGTTGCCGCCCCTGTGCTTGGCGTAACCATTGCAATGGAAGAAGAGCGTGCGAACGGTAAAGAGATTGACGATGCAGCGATCAACGGTATTAAAGTGGGCTTAATGGGACCATTGGCTGGCGTGGGCGACCCAATTTACTGGGGAACCGCTCGTCCTGTGTTTGCTGCACTCGGTGCTGGTTTAGCGTTAAGCGGCAGCTGGTTAGGCCCATTGTTGTTCTTCGTCTTGTTCAACCTTGTGCGTCTTGGCACCCGTTATTTCGGCGTAACCTACGGCTACAAAAAAGGCTTAGACGTGGTGCAAGATATGAGCGGTGGCTTATTGCAAAAACTGACAGAAGGGGCATCTATTCTCGGTTTGTTCATTATGGGTGCATTAGTCCAGAAATGGACAAGTATCAACGTGCCACTTGTTGTCTCTGTAATTGAAAAGCAAGACGGCACGGTGGAAACAACCACTGTACAAGGCATTTTAGACAGCTTAATGCCAGGTCTATTGCCATTGTTGCTAACCTTCGCGTGTATGTGGTTATTGCGTAACCGTGTGAACGCCCTTTGGATTATCGCAGGTTTCTTTGCTCTCGGCATTTTCGGTGCTTGGACAGGCGTACTAGCCTAAAATAATCAAAATCAAAGCCCCGAATTTTCGGGGCTTTTTATTTAATTATATCGTTCGCATAAACAGTTTTGCATATTTTGACCAAAATCTCACCCCTTGCAAGTAAGAAATCATAGGATAAATAATAGCCATTCTCACTATGGTAGTATTTAGAAAATTTGTTTTTTGAGATAGATCACAAAACCAATTTTTTTATGTTACAAATTTGTAAATAATAGTTATAAATTCCTGAAAATAGTGGCAAAATAGCAGACGTTTAATTGATACATTTTACTTTTCCGAGGAGGAAATTGTGCAAACTGTTAATGTTGATGTTGCCATTG
>JAUMYT010000053.1 GCA_030528525.1 Pasteurellaceae bacterium | reverse complement strand
GGACGAGACTATAACTGAGCCAACATAAAAATGCAAACGGTTTCTTTAAGAATTTGACACCATTTTGCGATATTTTGCATTTTGTCACCAAGATCTTCCCCCTTGTAAACAAGTTTCAAATCAAACTTTTGCCTTGCATCAAAAAAGAGTAAAATACCACCATTTTTCACTAGAACCGAAAGACATTATCAGGTAATCTGCCTGCCTTTTCGGATTTATTTTAAAATTTAAATTAATTTATAAAGGTACTTAATATGGTAAAAAAAATCGCAGTATTAACAAGTGGTGGCGATGCACCTGGTATGAATGCGGCTATTCGTGGCGTGGTGCGTGCAGCATTGAGCGAAGGTCTTGAAGTATACGGTATTCAGGACGGTTACTATGGTTTGTATCACGATCAAGTCATTAAACTTGAGCGTCGTTCTGTATCTGAAGTAATCAACCGTGGTGGTACATTTTTAGGTTCAGCCCGATTCCCACAATTTAAAGATCCTGAAGTGCGTAAAAAATGCGTTGAAACCTTGAAAAAATATGAGATCGACAGTCTCGTAGTAATCGGTGGAGACGGCTCTTATATGGGGGCAAAACTTTTAACGGAAGAACACGGCATCTCTTGTATCGGCTTACCAGGTACTATCGATAACGATGTTGCGGGTACTGATTACACCATTGGTTTCCAAACAGCTCTTGAAACTGCTCTAGAAGCTATTGACCGCTTGCGTGATACTTGTACATCACACCAACGTATCTCCATCGTCGAAATTATGGGACGTCATTGTGGTGATTTAACAGTAAACGCTGCACTTGCTGGGGGCTGTGAATATATCGTTGTTCCTGAAAAAGGTCTAGATAAAGAATCATTAATGCAAAGTATTGATGAAGGCTTTAAAAAAGGTAAACGGCATGCCATTATTGCCATAACAGAAATGATGACTGATGTTTATTCATTAGCCAAAGAAATTGAGTCTCGTTTTGGATATGAAACCCGTGCGGCAATATTAGGTCATATCCAACGTGGTGGTGCACCTTGTGCCTTTGACCGTATTCTAGCTTCACGTATGGGTGTTTATGCAGTGGAATTATTAAAACAGGGACACTGTGGTCGCTGTGTCGGAATCCAAAATAATAAATTGGTTCATCACGACATTATTGATGCCATCAATAATATGCGTCGCCCATTTAATGAAGAGCTCTTTGAAACATCCAGAAAATTATTCTAATTTTCCCCATCTTAAAAACATAAAAGCCGAGAGAAATTTCGGCTTTTTCATTCAATAGATTAGAGATTATTTAACCGAACATCGATCAGCATTTTTTCTTGGGCTGATGCATTGGCTTTCGCTTGTTCATAAGCACTTTTGGCGGCAACTTTATCGCCTTTCGCTACCAAAATATCGCCCAATAAGATCTGTTTACGCAGTTCCCACGCGTTGTCTTGCACTTTGCCAAGTACACTCAAGGCTCCGTCAAAATTGCCGAGCTGATATTCCACGAGAGCCAAACGGA
>JAUMYT010000025.1 GCA_030528525.1 Pasteurellaceae bacterium | reverse complement strand
TGCAGACGGCCAGGTGTATCCGGCAGGCACGGAATTGACATCGACCAATCTGCCGCTGTCCGGTGCGGCCGAGCCGATCCAACCGATCGAAAGCGGCGACCAAGTGGTTAACCCTGCCGACATCATTGCGTCGATGAACAACGGCGACAACGACACCAAAGTGCCGATGCAGTTGGCGAACGTATTGGGTACCTTGAAACAGGTAACGCCTGAGGGTCAGGTGAACAACCCGAACGGCGAGAAAGCGGCCGATGCGGCACCGGCGAACCTGAAGAAAGCGCCGAACACCGCAGAAGAAATCGAAGCATTCCACAACGACCCGAACGTGATGAAACGTGCGGCGACCGTGGGTGATGTCTTGAACACCGGCTTCAACCTGCAAGCCAACGGTGAAGACGCAGACTTCGTCCGCCACGGCGACACCGTGAACTTTGCAGACGGCACCGGCACAACCGTCGAATTCGTACCGTCAGAAGACGGCAAAACGAACACCATCAAGATTAACACCGTGATGGCGTACACCGACGAAAACGGCAACAAAGTCGCCAAAGCCGACGACGGCAAGTACTACCCGGTTGACCCTGCAACAGGCGAGCCTGACAAAACCAAACCTGCGGTAGAAAACCCGCAAGTCAACGTAGTCAATGCAGACGGCACAACCACCAAGCCGACCGTATTGGGCAACGTGGCAGCCGGTGCGAAGACTTACGGCCCGAACCTGGCACAACCGACCAACGAGACCGAAGAAGCGAAAAACATCGCCAAGAACGTGTCTGACGCGTACGAAGGTTTGGCAGACCTGAACAGCTCTACTCCGACCAACGTGATGACCGTGGCCGATGCCAAAAACATGGGCTGGGTAGTGTCTACCCTGCACGGTAACGGCTATGCAGACGATGTCCGCAACGCCAACCACGTAGACTTTGTCGGCACAGGCTTGGCAACGGTGAAAGGCCACACCGACGAAGCGACCGGTATCCGCGTCATCACCGTTGACGTGAACGCACAAAACGTGGTGCAAGACGCACAACTGCCTGTGGTTTACACCAACAAAGACGGCGACAAAGTAGTCAAAGTCGGCGACAAGTTCTACAAACAGGACGACATCATCGCCGTTGACGGCAAAGTCTATCCGAAAGACAGCGTTGTGGCTGCAGACGGCCAAGTGTATCCGGAAGGCACTACGCTTAACGACCAAGGCCTGCCGACCGACAGCAATGTTGCGGCTATCCAACCGCTGCCTGAAAACAGCGACAAAGTCGTAGCACCTGCCGACATCATCGCGTCGATGAACAACGGCGACAACAGCACGGCCGAGCCGATGACGCTTGCCAACGTAATGGGCACCTTGAAACAGGTAACTCCTGAGGGTCAGGTGAACAATCCGAACGGCGAGAAAGCAGCCGATGCGGCACCGGAGAACTTGAAGAAAGCACCGAACACGGCAGAAGAGATTGAAGGCTTCCACAAAGATCCTGATGTCCTGAACCGTGCAGCGACCGTGGGTGATGTCTTGAACACCGGCTTCAACCTGCAAGCCAACGGTGAAGACGCAGACTTCGTCCGCCACGGCGACACCGTGAACTTTGTGAACGGCAAAGGCACAGTAGCATCGGTTGAAACCAATCCGGAAGGCACTGCGACCAATGTAACCTTCAACATCGATGCCGGCGAAATCAATGCGACCGACAAAGGCGATGTAACAGGCCCTGTGAAAGCCGCCGAAGAAGCATTGAAAGCCGCACAAGACGCATTGGCACAAGATCCTGACAACCAAGATCTGAAAGATGCAGTCAAGAAAGCCGAAGGCGATCTGGCCAAAGCAGGCGATCAAGTGGCAACGGCACAAAACGTTGCTGACGCGATCAACAACTCCGGTTGGAACATCGTCGGCAAAGGCGAGCCTGACGAAGACGGCAACCGTAAAGACGTAACAACGAAAGTGAAACCTGGCTCGCAAGTCAGCTTCCAAGACGGCAAAGGCACCAAAGCCATCACCGATGTGGATAGCGAAGGCAATCCGTTCGTGAGAATCGACATCGATGCCGACAAAGTGGCCGAAAACATCAGCAAAGGCGACATCAACGTTGTTAACGAAGGCGACAACGCCGGTACCGTTGCACCGAAAGCCGGTGATGAAAACAAACTCGTTACCGCCCAAGAAGTTGCCGATGCCATCAACGGCTCAGGCTGGACAGCAGCCATCGGCCGCGACAACACCGACTTTGCAGACCAAGCAGGTGCAGACCAGCCGCAGCTGATCAACCCGGGTGAAACCGTGAAATTCCAATCAGGCAAAAACCTGAAAGTGAAACAAGACGGCAACAACATCACCTACGCCTTGGCTGACGATGTTGAAATCAACACCGCACAAGTCGGCGGACCGGGCAAAGACGGCCAACCGGGCAAAGACGGTTCTGTCAACGTGAAAGCTGCAGACGGCCAATCCGGCGTGGCGATTAACGGCAAAGACGCAAGCGTTACCGCCGGCGGCGACAATGGTGCTTCCGTTGCCATCAACGGCAAAGACGGCTCAATCGGCCTGCAAGGCCCGAGAGGCGACAACGGCAAAGACGGCTTGGGTGCGACCATCAAAGTCGGCCAAGGGCCAGCAGGTATTCATGGTGATGATGGCTTTGCCGGCTTGAACGGCGAAAAACCACGCCTTGTTTATACGCCAATTGATCCTGCGACAGGCAGACCAGCCTTGGATAAAGACGGTAAGCCAGTTGAAGAGAAAGTGGCAACGCTGAACGACGGCTTGGCCTTTGCCGGTGATGATCCAGCGGTGAAAGTGAAGCGTAAACTCGGCGAAACCTTGAATATCAAAGGTGGTGCGAATAAAGATCGCTTAACGGATAACAACATCGGTGTTGTTGCAGATCCAGCGACGGGTGCCTTGAATGTGAAACTTGCCAAAGATGTCAACTTGGGTGATGACGGTAGCCTGGCTGTAGGCGGTGTTACGATCAACCAAGACGGTATCAACGCGGGTGGTAAACAGATCAAGAATGTTGCACCTGGTACTGCTCCAACGGATGCGGTGAATGTCTCTCAATTAAGGGATGCAACGATCGATGTCCACAACAAGATCAACCGTAACAACAAAGATCTGCGTGCAGGTATTGCGGGTGCAAACGCCGCTGCAGGCTTACCACAGGTTTACATTCCTGGTAAATCCATGGTGGCGGCTTCTGCGGGTACCTTCAAAGGTCAAAGTGCGGTGGCTGTGGGTTACTCACGTGCAAGCGACAACGGTAAGCTTATCTTGAAACTTCAAGGTAATGCGAATACCCGTGGTGACTTCGGTGGATCAGTTGGTGTAGGTTACCAGTGGTAATCACTTAGACTGATTAGTCGATAAAGAGAAAACGCAATGTGGCAACACATTGCGTTTTTTTTGATCGTAACCTTGCTACAAGGGGGGCAGAAACGGGAAGATTTTCTAAAATGAATGCGAGTATGCCAATCATACGACCTAGCAAAGCAGAACGTGGCTAGGCATTACTCATCGGCACTGGGCAAGAGTGTGTAAAATTCTAAAATAGAGTAAGGCTTCATCGTAAAGTTCTGTAATGAAATTTATTTTCAAGTATGGTATTGTATTTTTTTTTTTTTGTATGTAAAATGTACACTCTACTTAAATGGTAGGACAAAAAGTTATCATGTTGTGTAATAAATCTCCAGAAATGGAGTCAGTATTTTTGAGGTAAAAAATGTTAAATACTCTAATGACTAAAGCGTATGTATCGCTAAACAATGCAATGCATGCATTCAAGAAAGACCAAAAAGGGGTAACGGCAATTGAATATGGTTTAATTGCAGTGGCTATGGCCGTGTTCATTGTGGCGATTTTCTATTCTGAGAACAGCTTTATTACAGCATTAAAAGCCAAATTTGATTCTTTAATTAATAGTGTAAAAACACCTGCTCAATTTGCCCCAACCAGTGGTAATGGCGGTTAATTTAAACTACTTACTTAAATAATAGCAAACGGTAAGTTGTGTTCTGTTAGGCGTTAGTCTGATGTGTAGGCTAACGCCTCTCTATATAAAATAAAGCACGGTGATTTTTTTTCTGGCATTTCTCATCAGCCTGCTACTCTGTAAAATTTCATGGGAAGACATCACTTCTCGTACTATTCGCAATAAGTGGGTTGTATTTTTAGGTATACTCGTTCTCCCTTTTTCTCTGTTGGCTTATGGGGAGATTTTTGTTCTTCCCGCAGTTATTGTCCTTCTCTTCGGCTTTTTACTCTTTTTGATCAACATTATCGGGGCTGGTGATGTGAAATTGCTTGCCGTGCTGATGTTGGCAACACCAACAGAACAAATCCCTGCACTATTATTTTTGATCTCGCTGTTTGGTTTAGGGTTGATTATTGTGGGACTGCTGTTTTTTAGACAGTCGATTCGCCAGCATGGCCTACCCTACGGGGTGGCAATCAGCCTTGGCTTTATAGCTAATATACTCTTGTTTATTAATTAATTTCGATGTGACGGTGAGTTTTTCTCCGTACTAAGGGTTAACCATGAATTATCGTATCCTTTTTTTCATTGCTGCCTTGATATTAAGTATCGGTATTGGTGGCTTGTTTTTTTTGCCCGTTGATGAAACTCAAGACGCTTCGCCAACTACGCAGGCACAACCTGAAATACAGAAAGTACCTGAAGTGGTGATTATGACGGCGGTAGTCAACAAAAATCTTTCGAAAGGCAAGCTGCTTCAAGCAGATGACTATACCCTATCAGAATTGACTGTGGAAGAGACTAGTCCATTGATCCAATCTAATCTGAAACCTTTTATGGAACAGTCTCAATCTTCATCGCTACAAGGATTTTTATTAGCAGAAAATTTAACGGCTGGCTCTCTTCTTTCGAGCCATCATTTAATCGCACCGAATGATGATCGTTTTTTGATTTCAAGCTTAGATCCTAAACAAGAAGTGGCCTATCGGATCTATTTAGAGGCGAGCGAACAGTATATTTTAGATACCGTGCGTCAAGGAGATAACGTATCGGTTTTTAGTCAACAACAAGATTTGGCCCAACATAATACCGACAAGAAAAATCTAATTAAATTGGTGGATAACCTTACTGTATTGAGAGTGCAAGCCCTAAACAGTGAAAAAGAAGCGTCGAGCAGTGCTCAAAAACCATCATATATCGGCTATCTCACCGTAAAAATCGATGCCCGTAAAGTACAGACATTTTACGCGTTAGAACATCGTTCTAAATTAGTGGTGCTACCAAGTTATCAGTCTGAAGCCACCAATCACCGTGGTAGTTTGATTCGTAAATTAAGAGGTCAATAATGTCTATGAATTATTTATTTCGTGTTGCTCGTTATGCCGCATTCGGCGGATTGTTATTCTCATCTAGCTTGCTTGCGGCAACGTTCAATTTAGAACAGGGACAAACGAAAATGTTTAAAACAAAAGAAAAGATCGATACGATTTTTGTCTCTTCCCCGAATGTGGCAGATTATGAAGTGTTAGATGATAATACCTTTATTATTTATGCGAAGGCAGAAGGTAAATCGGAAGTGGTGGCATTGGATGAAAATGGCACAGCATTAACCAATGATGTTGTCAATGTGAATAATTTTATTAATCATCTTTCGGATACCAATAATCAGATCAAAATCCGTTTTCCAAATAGTAAGCTACAAGTGAAGAAAGTAGGTAAGGCCTATGTTATCGAAGGTGAAGCGAAATCAGCGAATGAGTTGGAAGAAGTAAACCGATTAGTCGGCGAGGCATTAGGTGCATCAAAAAAGGTGACTGAAGCAAGTATTAAACGAGACAGTGGCGATGAAAAATTACCATTTTTAGATAAGTATCAATATGACGGTGTGGTAAATACGGCTCATATTGAAGATCACACTCAGATTAATGTGAAATTGACGGTGGTTGAAGTCAATAAAAAATTCTCCGATGCATTAGGTATTAACTGGAGTAACTTACAAGGCAATTTCTTTAAAAATTTGAGTAATCTGCAGGTATCCGGTTCTTTCGGCAGTGGCGGTGGCTCGCTGGCGTTGATTAATGCGAATAACCTTAACTTGTTTATTAATGCGTTAGATAATCAAGACAATGGTCGAATTTTATCCGAACCAAATATTTCGATGCTTTCTGGAGAGACAGCAGATATTTTAGTTGGCGGTGAGTTGCCGTTTATGCAACGTTCTCGTGATGGAGAAGTGAATGTGATCTATAAAGACTTTGGCGTGAAGTTGTTAGTTGGTGCGAAAATTCAAAAAAATGATCGCATCCGTTTGGTTCTTGCTCAAGAAGTCAGCACCATTGCAGGAAACTATAATTCTAATGATATTACCGTGCCATATTTTAACACTCGTCGTTCAAAATCCACCTTTGAAGTGGCAGATGGTGAAAGCTTTATCCTGGGGGGCTTATTAAGTAAGGAAGATTTGGAGGGCATTGCGAAAGTACCTGTGCTAGGGGATGTGCCGATTCTTGGTTCATTATTTCGCCGAGCATCAACGAATCGTGAAAGTAAAGAGTTGGTGATTGTTGCAACTGTGAATTTGGTTAAGCCTGTTAATAGTGAAGAGATTGTTTATCCCGATTTTGAAACCACAGGGACAATGGAACGTTTCTTTAATACCAGTTCGTTTAAGAATCTATACCATAAAACATTAACAACTAATTTCTTGAAAAATGGAGGGTTTATTCAATGAGACACTTCGTTGTGTTATCGCTGTTATTCAGCGTTTGTGTCAGTTCGGTCGCATTTAGCGGTGAAGAGCTTTCTCCATATCATCAAGCGGTGTCACCAACCAAAAGCCAATATTTTTCACATAAATCTTTGAATGTGACGCGTTTTGCTGTTGCAGATCAAACATCAACTACATTGCGAAATACGGCACAAAATGTTGTGCGGGCTTTTGGTAGTCAGGTGGATAAGCAGATTGTGATTGTATGGACAGATAAAGCCAGTGAGAAAAGTGCTAAACAGATTAAAGCACAATTACTTAAACGGAAGATTCCTGCAAAAAACATCAGTTTAACTCGTTATAAGGGCAAACGCTCAATCTACCCGTTGTTTGTCGAAGTGAAACAACATTCAGCCAGAAAGGCACCATGTCAAGTGAAAACAGCGGAAGATATGATGAGTTTTGATAGCTATACGCCTTGTGCGACCAAAAGTAATCTGAATATTCAGCTGAAATATTAAATAACAAGAAAAATGAAAGGTTAAATTATGCTATTACTTGATAAAAACAGTATTGCAATTGATAGCGTGCGTAAAATTATTATTCTGTCCAAAAATGAAGCGTTAAGATTAGACGCGGCGCAAATGTTACGTACCCGTGGGTTGGAAAATGTTGAGATTGTACATGGTGATATTTTCTCATCACGTGAAATGGATTTTTCTGAAGAAGAAACCTTAGGAGTAGTGGTCGATATTGGCGATGAAACTAATATTGAGCAAATCACCGATAGTATTCATAGTGCAATTCCGCAAAATGTGTGGTGTTGTGTGTTGGGAGAGAGCGATTCTATCTCTCTAGCACAAAAATTGTTGCACGAAGGTATTCTCTATTTTAATGCCGATACCCAGATTGGGAATATGGTTGAAAAAATCATGTCGGGAGTCAACATCCCATTGGTTCGCCATACGATCAAAATTAGCGTATTGGGTTGTAAAGGGGGAATTGGTTCAAGCTTAATTAGTGCACATATTGCCAATACGATTGCAACGAGTAAAAAAGTACCAGTGTTGTTAGCACAAGGCTCCAGTGGCTCACAAGATTTAGATCTGCTGTTTGATAAGAAACTGCAAAATGATGTGGTGGAATACAACGAATATTTGGGCTTATATAAAGGGCAAGTGTCAAAATTATCCAGTTCTGTTACCAGTAAATATAACTTTATTATTAATGATCAACCAATTTTTAATCTAAATAAAGAAGATTATGCGAAATATATTGAGCAATGTAATAATTTCGTATTAATTGTGGAAAGACGTATTGGATCGCTTCGAGTAGCCAAACAATTCCTAGATGAATGTGAGCGGATTCGGAGTACGCAAGGACGTCCAATTCGTACTTTTATCTGTTTATCTGATAATAAACTGGAAACCTCTAAGTTAATGGTAAAAACCGATATTGAAAATTTGATACGGAATGAAATTGATGCGGTGATTCCGTTTTTGAAGAAAACCGATAGTAATAAAGTGCTTTCAATAAAATTAGGCAAACAAGGGCAAAAAGCTATCTATGATTTATCAATGAAAGTCATTGGTATGTTGTCTAGAACTAAAAAGCAAAAAACAAACAGAGGGATTTTTTCTTTTCTCTTTAAATAAACCATAATTGATTAAGATAACTTTATGCTAATCAAAGAACAACAAGCCTTTTTTCGTAATGAAGTTTTGAGTAACCTTGATATTGCAAAATTAGATCAACTGCAAGATGAGCGTTCAAGACTAATTGAAGAATTGGCACAAAATGTGAATGCCATAGCGGCAAATCATAATATCTATATTACTTCCGCGGATGCATTAGTGATGGCAGAGATGATCACTGATGAGATTGATGGGTATGGGCCATTACGCGAGTTTATGGAAGATGACGGTATCAACGATATTTTGGTGAATGGTCCAAATGATATTTGGGTAGAACGCGCAGGGATTTTAGAAAAAACCAATAGCTCCTTTATTAATAACGAACAGCTTACCGATATTGCCAAACGTATGGTGGCGAAAGTGGGCAGACGTATTGATGATGGTATGCCATTGGTAGATTCTCGTTTACCTGATGGTAGCCGTTTAAATGTAGTCATTTCACCAATTGCCCTAGATGGGACTTGTATTTCTATTCGTAAATTTAGTAAATCAAAGAAATCACTACAAGAGTTGGTCAATTTCGGTTCTATGACAATTGAAATGGCAAACTTCTTAATTATTGCTGCTCGTTCAAGAGTCAATATCATTGTATCTGGTGGAACAGGTTCAGGTAAAACAACGTTACTGAATGCTCTTTCAAGTTATATTTCACCAACGGAGCGGGTCATCACCTTGGAAGATACCGCAGAGCTTCGGTTAGAACAGCCACATGTTGTGCGTCTTGAAACGCGTTTGGCTGGGGTAGAGAAGACTGGGGAAATTACCATGCAAGACTTGGTGATCAATGCCTTGCGTATGCGTCCTGAGCGAATTATTGTCGGGGAATGTCGAGGGGCGGAAGCTTTCCAAATGTTGCAAGCGATGAATACAGGACACGATGGTTCTATGTCCACTCTGCATGCGAATAATCCCAGAGATGCGACAGCTCGTTTAGAGTCGATGGTAATGATGTCTAATGCAACATTGCCTCTTGAAGCAATTCGACGCAATATTTCATCTGCAGTGAATTTGATTATTCAAGCCTCTCGCTTAAATGATGGCTCTAGAAAGGTGACTAGCATTACAGAAGTGATGGGGATGGAAAATGGGCAAATTGTGTTGCAAGAGATTTTTTCTTATCAACCGAGTAAATTACGAGATGAAAAGGGAAAAATTATTGGGGAATTTATTTGTCATGGTTTGTTAACACGTTCAGCAGTGTATCAAAATGCACAGGTGTTTAATTTAAGTTCGGAATTACAAAGTATTTTTGGAGAAATGTAATATGCGTTTACTCTATTATATTATTCTCGTGTTTGGAGTGCTCTTATTATTATTTACCACAATAAAATGGACTCAACTCCGTAGAAAAATACACTCAAAAGATAATGAAACAAATCGAACTAAAGAATTTCTGGATAAATTAAAAGATAAGGCTAATTTATGGATTTTCTATTTTACTTTCGGGGATAAGAAAAACTTATTTAAAAATATATTGTTGAGTTTTGTTATTTTTCTTGGGAGTTATTATATAAATTTATTCTATATTAAAATTGATAATAAACTATTTATTGCGGTTTTTTTTGTTCTGTTTATCTCGTTTGTATGGAAATTAGGGCAGTATCGGAATAGAAAAATGTTTGAGGAAAAATTTCCCGAAGTCATTCAAGTGATCAACTCCGCAGTTTCATCGGGAGCTGGATTATTACAAGCCTTAGAGCGTTGTGGAAAAGATATAACAGGACAATTAGGTGAAGAGTTCCGCAATATCTATCGACGTTTAGCTCTAGGTGAAGAACCTATGTCAGTTTTTTTGGATAGCTATAGTCGTTATCCTTATAAAGAGTTCTATTTCTTTATTACGATTATCCGTACAAATTTAACAAAAGGTGGGCAGGTAAGAGAAGTGATTAGTCGTCTTGGTCGCGTACTAGCAGATAATAAGAAAATGGAGCAAAAGAAAAGATCAATGACCTCAGAAGCCCGAATATCCGCAATGATTGTAGCAGCTATTCCGTTAGGATTTTTTCTTTTTATGAAATTTACGATGCCCGAAAACTTCAATTTCTTGATCAATGATCCAAACGGACGTGTGATTTTATATTATGTAATTGGTAGTGAGTTATTGGGTATGTTTATTATCTGGTGGTTAATGAGGAAATCAACATGATAAAAATCGCTTTATTGCTTTTGAGTTTAATTTTAGTAGGAAGTGTTTTGCTATTTATTGCCTTTTCTGCAAAGAAAAAGTTCGATGTAAATAAAGAGATAATTTTAAGAGTTAGGCCAAAAGAAAAAGATCAAGAGGATACGCCAAGAGGTAAAACAAAACAGCAGATTGAGTTAGAATTATTATTAATTAATAATAACCCACTTCTAAAAGTATTAGGGGTTATTGATAAAAACTTAAAAATTAAGTACTTGATGATTTTTACGCTTTCAATTATCTACTATCTATTTAATCAAGATGGCGATGAGGTGACGATAGGGATTGGGATTCTAGGAATTACAATGTTAGTAATTTTGATTCCTGGCATTCTGACTAATTCTATTTTGAATAGCAAAATTAAGCGGATTATGGTGGATTTGTCGGGATTTATTGATTTGGTTGCAGTAAATGTGCAGACAGGGGTAACGATTGAAGCAGCCTTAAAGCAAGTTGCAATGGATTTCAAACAGCTTAATCCTGATCTGACTTATGTATTGTTACGGATTATCCGTAAAGCGGAAATTACGGGGCTTTCGGCTGCCTTACAAGATCTAGCAATTTCGTTGCCAACAAAAGAGATCCGAATGTTTTGTACTGTGATGCAGCAGAGCCTAAATTTTGGTTCGTCAATTTATTCACAGTTGACCCAATTATCTGCCGACATTAGAGAAATTCAATTACTTGTTATTGAAGAAAAATTGGGAACGTTATCCGCTAAGATGAGTATTCCACTGATTTTATTCATTATGTTTCCCATCGTGATTTTAATTTTAGCACCAGGTGCAATGAGGGTATTACCAAATGTCTTATAACATTTTTAAAAAAACAGCAGTATGTGGATTAGCCATTCTAATTAGTGCTTGTAGCAGTTTACAGCTTGGTACACAAACAGAAGAGGCTTTGTCAGCTAAAGAAAAACTCTATCATAGTGTGAAAAATTATAATGGCTTGATTTCACTTTACCGTGATGCACTGAAAAAAAATGATGAGCCAGAATTGCGATACAAATTAGCGAATAGTTATTATCAAGCAGGTGATAGCCAATCTTCGTTATTGTATTTAAAACCGTTACTGACACGCCAAGATAAAATTGGGGAAAATGCATTATTGTTGGAAGTGAAAAATAATATTCAACTTTCACAGTATAAAGATGCGATGAAAAATATTAATGTTTTATTGCAACGCATCCCAAATAATGGTGAAGCTTATAACTTGCGTGGTATTATTTTTGCCCAAGAAGGTAACCTACAAGAAGCTTTTAAAGATATTACACGTGCTAGAGAGTTATTCATTAATGATGTTATTGCAATTAATAATCTTGCGATGTTAAGCATCATTAATGGTGATTACAAAAATGCATCAAGTTTACTGTTACCGCAATACCTTAACGGTTCAAGAGATTATCGAGTGATGCATAATCTTGTTTTTGCGTTAGTAAAAAGTGGTGAAGTCGATTATGCCTTAGATATTATCAAAAAAGAGCGTTTGAATACTAATCCAGAAGATTTAGTGAATGCATTAAAAAAGACAGAAAGACTTCCAAAAGTGAGTAAGTAATCAGCATGATGAAATTGCGTTATATTAATGTTTTTATCAAAAATAAAATGGGAGCCACAACGGTTGAATTTGCCTTAACAATTGGCTTGTTCTTAGCCGTGATCTTTGCTTTTTTTGAATTGGCGAGGTTGTCCGTATTATCAGCTTATATGGATTTAACCCTTTCCCAAGCCGTAAAAGCAACGAAAAATAGTCGTGTGACGGGGGCAGATTATGAAGAAGCTTTTCGGCAGAACCTGACGGCTACGCTGAATCACATTCAAGAAGAGAATAAAGGTTTGAAATTACTGAATATGGATAATACGAACCTTATTCAATTCGAAGTGAAATATGCAGAATCAGTATCCGCCTTGGTGCAGGGGCAATTTAGACAAACTCTAGATCAAAATAATAGTAAGATTCTTGAGCCTGGTAAAGAGGCTGCCCTAGCGGAATATTCGTTTCAATATGAATATCAGCCCCTGTTTTTTTGGTTTCCTAAAACATTAATTAAACCGTTATTTCAACGTCGTTTAATCGTATTACAAGAATATGAAAGATCTGAACACAATATTTACTAAGTTTTTGGAGCAACGTAAAGGATCGGTATCAGTAGAATTCGTGCTACTACTAGCGGTACTTACCATTATGCTTGCTTTTATGTTTGATCTCGTCTTTACTCGTTCTACGATGGGGAAATTAGAACGTACGTCTTATTCATTATTAAATATTGTGAAGGAGAGAAAACAGTTTTACCAAGGGCAAAATTCGCTCTCTTCTAAGGACTTACGTGATATGGAGACGTTAGCGACCAATCTGATGTATGGCGAAAATAGCCAAAAGCGAGCAAAAGTGGTGTTGGAATATGTGGAGTTGAATGTTCCTGATCCAAAGAATGTAAACTTGCGCCAACGTCGGATCATGGCTTCAGGATCACAGCCGACCCGCTTAGGAGAATGCAAACCTTATAAACCATTGAAAACATGGATTGATACAGCTCCGATTTCTGAAGAAAAACGTTCTATTCCACTTTATCAAGTCACAATTTGTGTGGAAATGGAGAGTTTCTTTAAATCATTAACGGCATCAAAGCAGCATCGCGATGGGATTATGTTACGCTCATCTTCACATGGTCCATCACGCTAAGGATAACTATGAAACAACAAACAAAAATGATAAAAACGAAGCTTTCTTCGCATCTGCAGCATTTTGTTAACGCTCAAGAAGGCGTTTATAGTGTGATGATGGGGGTAGTTGGGGTTACTTTAATGGTTGTTGTCGCATTTGCGGTGGACGGCTCAGGGGCGATTTTGGATCAAGCTCGTTTATCTGATAGTCTTGAACAAGCCAGTTTAACCTTAACTGCGGAAAATAATACACATCGAACTGATGACTATGAGCTAAAAGGGCGGAGTGATCGTATTACTCAACAGCTCAAAACAGAACGGAATAAACAAATTGTGGAAGGTTATGTACGCTCTTACTTACCCCAAAGTAAATCATGGGAACCACATACAATTACTTGTGATAAGGAAAAAACAAGTCTAACTAGTGAGTCGGTTCGCTGTCGGGTATCTGGTACGGTAGTACGCGATGCGTGGTTGCCATTCATTTTTAATACTGCGTCAGAGAATAATAATGGTGGAGTGATTCGGGTGAGCAATACTGCCGTTGCTGAAAAGCAGAAAGCTTCTCCCCCGTTGGATATTATGCTTGTTGCGGACTTTTCGGGTTCGATGCGATGTTTATTAGATAGACCTAGTGAATGTAGAGAAACGCTTACTCACGGTCGGAAAATTGATATTTTGAAATCGGTATTGATCCGCTTAACGGACAATGTCTTGTTTAAGGAGAAGGACAGTTTAACCAGAATTGGTTTAACGACATTTTCATTTGGATCTCCACATAACGAGATGATAGGCCGTTGTGCATTGCCTTATCAATTTAGAGATCGTCATCGTGTAAGAAATTTAAAGAGTGTGGTTGAAAATATTGAAGGTAAGGAAGCACAGGATCGAAGAAATCTCGTATTAACAAATTTTGTACCCAATATTGATGTAGCAAGAACCATTGATCAAATTGCCCATTTTGATGGCTCTACATCCCATTATGGCTTAATCTTTGATCAAATTAGAAACAAATCAATGATATGTGTCGGGTATAATAAAAGAGCTGGGAAATATTTAGCCGCAACCAAGTATTGGTTTGACAAGGAGTCAACCAACGAGTTCAAGCAATTTTTAAGTCGCCTTGAAATGGAAGGTGCAACTCTCTCTAGTGCTGGCATGTTAGTGGGAGCGAATCAAATGGTGGATGTTAGGCAGCGTCGATCTCCTGCAAAAGTGGGGAGTAATACGCAGCGGGTGATGATTATTCTTTCTGATGGAAAAGATGAACTGGCTCCAGATTATATACACTCTCGGCTACCTAGACGCATACTGCAACTAGAGATGCAATACCGCAATTTGATGCCAAATATGATTCAGAGTGGGCTTTGTCGTGCCATTCGACGTAAATTTGATTCTCTAAATGATGCTCATTATCCACAACAGCCAAGTAAGTTGGTCTTTATCGCATTTGGATATGATCCGAACGACGCAAATGCAACAGCATGGCGACAATGTGTTGGGGCAAATAACTTCTTTGTTGCAAAGCAAGAAGCAGAATTATTAGAAGCCTTTAAAAAAGCGGTGATTGCAGAAGAAATTGGCCATAGTGTCACACCATAGTACTTCATATTGAAACTGAATTAACGTTATCATTTCTATGAAGGTATTTAATGAATTCAGGCAGATGTTGTTCTAAATCTTGCCCCTTGTAAAGAGAGTGATATAACTGGCTACTTGCCACGTAAAATCGCAAGTACAAGTAGATAAATGGTTGGTCACTCATAATGACCAACCATCTATCTCTCTTATTTCTGAATTAAAAAGAGAACAGAATCAATATAGCGTTTTACAAACTCTTCCGTTGAGTTTGAATCTGAAAAACCTTCTACATTAATTTGATACTGCCCATTCACAAAAAATGCTGGCACGCCACGTACTTTAAATTCTTCCGCTAATTGTTTTTGTTTATTGACTAAGCCATTGACGGCAAAGCTGTTGATGCCACCGTCAAACTGCTCGGCACTAATGCCGTTTGCGATAAATACCGCACGAATATCGTCCATTGATTTGAATGCGTCTTTTTGAGCCCCTTCAAATAAAGCGGTTTTTACTTTGTCTTCCGCTCCCAATGCCATCGCTAACGCCCACGCACGAGTTAAGTTTTCTGATTGACGACCTAAAAAATCTACGTGGTATTGCACCAATTTTGCATCTTGTGGTAACCCTTTTTTGATGTCGCTTGGGATCTTATAGACCAATTCAAAATCGTAGCAATGTGGGCAGTAGAAGGAGAAAAATTCCACCACTTCTTTTTGTGCTGATGGTGCTTGGCGAACTTGGATATACTCTTTGCCTTCGGTAAAAGATTGTGCCACGCTGGTGTTAGCCACGGCAAATAACGCAGAAAGAGCAAGTAATGTGGTTTTTAATGCAAATTTTTTCATTGTTTCTCTCTAATAAAATGGAAAAAGAACGTGCCTAAGACAACACTATTCCGACAAAATTCCACGGGCTTTTAATAATGCGGTTTTGAAATCGTCTTCGTAATCTTTTTTGATCCCTGGGATCACAGCGGTTTTCTCTGTACCACGCATTTTCAGCTGATAAATCAACACTTCATCACGCAGGGCATCTAGATTGTTCGGCTCGCCCACTTCTTCTGCAATTTTGTGAAGTAAATCAAGCAGATGCAAATCTGGCTCTTTTCGCCAATGTTCGCCTAATAACTCCAACACTTCATCTAAACGTTTACATTTCATCATTTGTCCTAAAAAATTTGGAAAAAACTGGGCGAAATCATATACTTTTAGACTCAATTTTGCAAAACAAAGGGGTAAAGAATGCAAGTTTCGGCGGTCATTTTATCGGGTGGGTTAGCTCGCCGTTTTGGTGGGGTGGAAAAAGGTTTGCAGATGCTAAATGGCAAGCCAATGATTTCGCACATTATCGAACGTTTATCACCACAAGTATCGCCCATTTATTTGAATATCAACCGCAATCACGAGCAATATCAGCAACACTTCCCTGCTCTGCCGTGCTATTCGGATGATCTTGTTGATTTCCAAGGGGCATTGAGTGGAATGCTGTCTGGCTTTCAACATATCGACAGCGACTATCTGCTATTCGTCCCGTGCGACAGCCCTTTTGTGCCCACGAATTTGCTTGCCAAACTTGCCACGGCATTACGTATCAACCAAGCGGACATCGCCTACGCTCACGATGGCGAAAAAGCCCACCCGACCTTCGCTTTGCTAAATCGTGCCGTGATCGCCCCCCTTGCAGACTATCTTGCTTCGGGCGAACGCCGCCTGTTGCAGTTCTTCCAACAACAACAATCTGTGGCAGTTGATTTTTCTGACCAACCACACGCCTTTCAAAATTTTAACTCGCCAGCGGAGCTTGCAAGGGGGCAGATCTTGTCGAAAAAGTGCAAAATCCCATTGCTTGCGATTACGGGTTACAGTGGCACAGGCAAAACGACCTTGCTCGAAAAATTATTGCCCGTCCTGACACAAAAAGGCATTCGCGTTGGCTTGATGAAACACTCGCATCATAATGTGGACGTGGACAAAGTGGGCAAAGACAGTTACCGCCTTCGCCACGCAGGGGCAAATCCCACAATGGTGGTCTGCGACGAACGTTGGGCATTGATGGTAGAAACGGCACAGCCAGCTGGTTTTGCCGAGTTAGTCGCCCAATTTGACGATAACAATGTCGATCTGATTTTGGTCGAAGGGTTTAAACACGAAGGCTTGCCGAAAATTCAGCTCCATCGCCAAGGTATTGAAAAACCACTCCCCGAGCTAGATGAATTTACGTTAGCCACCGCAACGGATTATCCTCTGGATCGGGAAAATGGGTTAAATATCAATAATGTAGAGCAAATTGCTGAGTTTATTTTGACCTATCTACATCAATCATAATCCGTGGCTTAGAGATAATTTTGCATTTTTTGCACATAAAAATCCCCCTTGCAAAGAGTAAGATCTCACAAGTCGCCGGTAGTACCACCGATGTATCAGAATAAAACGTAAGGTAGGCAATTAAACCGCAGGCACGTGCTATACCATACTGAAAAAATAAAACATGGCTGACCGCTATCTTTACCAATAAACATCTATCCCTTGTTTCGCCACACAATATCACATTCCACCACCACGCTTTCAGGGGTTTTACCCTGC
>JAUMYT010000052.1 GCA_030528525.1 Pasteurellaceae bacterium | reverse complement strand
ATTTCAGCCAAAATCCGCCACTCAAATTGCCTGAATTGAACCCGTATTTTGCTACCGATTTCTCGCTCAACCCGGTGGATAAAGCACGCACCATTCCGCAAGCGATTATCAAAGAGCAGGGCAAGCAGATCTATACAATGGGCAGCCGCTATTTCCCGAATGAGCCGAAAGCCTCACTGATGATCGCCATGCAAATTGTGCCTGAGGTGATCGATCTGAAACTCGGTGTGAGTGCTGTATTACTCGGTTATATGTCCGATCTTGCCTTGAATAAATTGGCATTTCAAGCGTCCGTTGCAGGAATCCATTTCTCGCCAATGTTAACGGAAAATGGTATCGCCATTGGCATTAACGGTTATACACAACATCTCGATAAGCTCTTGCACAATGTGATTAGCCAGTTTAGCCAATTTGAATTAAGCGAAGATCTGCTCACCCAAAGCAAACAGCGTTATATTGAATCGCTCGATCGCCTTGAAAAAGACAATGCGTTACGCCAAGCCGCCACACCATTTGCCAATTTTGCTCGCTATCCGTATATGGAAGAGAGCAAAAAACGTGCGATGGTTGAAAAAATCACCTTGGCAGATATTGAGCAAATTCGCCAACGCTTATTAACCCAAGCCACAGGGCTAAGTTTCTTATCGGTGGGGAGTTTGTCGGACGACCAAGCCAAAACGTTAGTGGCAAATGTAGAAAAACAGATCAAAAACCACAATTCAGCGATTGATTTTGGTCGCTATTTAGACATCAGCCAAAGCCAACGCAAACTGAATTTTACCAAAGCGATTCCGCACGAAGACAACGCCTTGATAATGAGCTACTTCCCGAACGGCTATGATGAACTGCAAGGCAGAAGCCTATCGGCGTTGCTGCGTAGCATTGTTTCCCGCTGGTATTTTGACGATTTACGCACCGACAAACAGCTCGGCTATGTGGTCTATGCCACTAATGCGAAAGTCGGCAAAACCTACGGTTTACAATTTGCGGTGCAAAGCCCAACGGCCTCGCCACAATCGATTATGCAGCACAACGAACGCTTCTTTGGCGAAAGTTTGGCAAAACTCAACGCAATGCCAGCGGACGAATTTGAAAAATACCGCCACAGCCTAATCGAAAAATTGGAACACAAGCCTGAGTCACTGGCTCAAGAGTTTGAAGAGTTCGTCGCCGATTTCACGCGTGGCAACGATAAATTCGACGACACGGCAAAAATGATTGAGCAAGTCAAACAATTGACTCAACAACAAGTGATCGACTTCTTCAAAAAAGCGATGATCGACCAGCACGGTTTCGTCTTCGCCAGCCAAGCGATTGGCACGAAGAAGGAGATTAACCAAGCGGCGGCATTAAAAGGCTTTGAGAAAGTGGAAAGTATCGAAGAATTGCAAAAAGCGTTTGAGCTGAAAAGCTACTAATCTCACTGATTGTTCACACAATCTCGTCTTTTCTCCCCCCCTTGCGGGCATTGGCACAGGCCTGTTGCCAATGCTCGCCAGTAACCCAAGCAAAATGGCTAAACGGAAATTTACATTTCAATACAAAAAATACTCATGAAGAGCTGTCATCTTTTTGCTATTGACTTATAATGGGCTGTCTCTTTGTCTTCATAGAGCACATAATAGGCTTGTGAGTTGTTTGTTTTCTAATCAGCTTGACAAGCGGGTTATTCATCAATAAACAGTTGTAAAGCAGTCGGCTGTTTAGACACATAAGGAAAATCTCCTATGAATAAAGTATTTAAAGTCATCTGGAACCACGCGACCCAGACTTGGGTGGCGGTTTCGGAGCTGACGCAG
>JAUMYT010000051.1 GCA_030528525.1 Pasteurellaceae bacterium | reverse complement strand
TGAAACACACTCGCCTTACTCTGCTTTTCCAAGCTAGAAATTTCCAATTTGAGCATCATTGCGGACGGATCGTCAGGGCATTGGTCGATAAAATAGCTCAAATCATCATAGGCGGCTTGGAAACATTCCATACTTGCCAATACCATTCCCCTATCTCGAATTTCATAGGGGTCTTCAGGGGTGAAAATCAGGCGATATTCGATCAATTTCAAAGCTTCGGCGTATTTGCCTTCACGGGTTAGTGCCATTTTAAACACCGTTTCCAGCCGTTCGAGTAGCTCGTCTTGTTCAGCAATGCGTAAAAATTCACGGTTCAGCTCCACGCCGTAGCCCATTTCGCCTTCGAGCCATTTTTCCATTTTCTCATAGCTCAACGCAGAGCCGTCCCACGGGTTGATAAAACGCGTTTCCTTGCGACCGCTTGCAGTAACAATTTCCGTTCGTACCACCAATTGTGTTGGGAAATTCACAGGGAACAACGGCAAATCCAACACCGCCGCCAAATAGAGCAACACCGCCCCAAGGGAAACCGGCATTCCACGCTTTTTGCGTAACACTTTGTTTAATAACAGATTTTCGGTGTAGAAATACTCTTCGTGGTGGCAATGGAAGCCCTGTTCTTGATACAAAAACTGCAACAGCTGCTCAATGCGTTGCTCGTCCGTTTCGCCATTGACCGCATATTTGGCTTTTTTGACCAACGCCGACATCAAGCCGTAAATCTGTGGCTCGGTCAGGGTTTCATCAATCATTACACTTAGACGAATCATCTCTTGATACAAAAAGCGTTGCAGTGCCTGCCGATCTTTTTTCGATAATTCGTAGCGATAAATTATGTCGTCCATTTTCACTCTCAATTCTGTTTCCAAACGGCGACTGTTACCCGATCATTGCCGCCGTAGTCTTGGAAGGTTTCAATATTATCCCATTGATTTTGTTTGAATTTTTGTTGAACCCAACTCGCCTGCTGCCAGCCGTGTTCTAACATCAGCACGCCATTATACCGCAAACAACGGGGGCTGTTTTCAATGATTTTTTGCAAATCGCCCGTGCCGTTTTGATCGGCAACCAAGGCGGACAAAGGTTCAAATCGCACATCGCCCACGGCTAAATTTTCATCATTTTCATCAATATAGGGCGGATTGCTAACAATCAAGTCAAATTGGCGGTCGCCAAGTGCCGAGAACCAATCGCTTTGCAAAAATTGTACATTGTTCAGCCCTAATTTTTGCCGATTTTGCTCCGCCAACGCCACTGCTTCGGGCAATTTATCCACGCCGATAATCTCCGCTCGCTCGCCCAGCTCGCTTGCCAACGCCAAGGCGATCGCCCCTGTGCCAGTACCGAGATCCAAAATTTGCACTTTTTTGCCAAGATCTGACCCCTTGTAAACGCCAAGTTGCTCGATCTTCTCCAACGCCACTTCGACCAACCTTTCCGTATCAGGGCGGGGGATCAGCGTGGCAGTGGACACCGCCAACGGCAACGACCAAAACTCTTTTTCGCCCAAAATATACGCCATCGGCTCGCCATTGGCTCGGCGAACTAGAAGTTCGGCAAGCTGCTTGAGTTCCTGCTCGTTCAGCAACGTTTCTGAAAACGCAAAAATCGCCGATTTAGACCGCTTCGTCACCGCTTGAAGCAACAGATTGGCATCAAATTTGGCATTCAAAAACGGATCTTGCTCGGCTTTTTCCAGCAAGGTTTGCTCGGCAAATGTCAGCCATTGTTGGTAGCTTTTCGGGTGAACCTTTACCACCCTAAATCGTTCGCAGACCAACTCAAATTCTGCGGTAATTTGCCCATTTTCCACGCCCTGCAAGGGGGG
>JAUMYT010000050.1 GCA_030528525.1 Pasteurellaceae bacterium | reverse complement strand
GGATCACATTGCCGTTGTTGGTCTTTAGGCTGACTAAATTCTTCTTCAGCTGGTTGGCGGCATTGGCAAATTTTTCCAGAAAAACCACCGCTTGAGCTTGGCGAGAAAGGGCTTCGATACCAAGTGAGCCACTGCCTGCAAAGCAATCCAAACAGCGACTGCCTGCCACGTCCATCATCAACCAGTTAAACAGCGTTTCTTTGACGCGGTCGGTGGTCGGACGCAAACCTTCCGCATTCAGCACAGGCAATTTTCTGCCTCGCCAAAGCCCTGCGATAATGCGGACTTCGCCCATTGCTTGTTTTGGGGCGGAATTTCGATTTTTTTTCATAGGTTTTTGCCAAAAAATTGGGGAAAAAATGATAGACTACGCAAATTATTCATTTTACCGTGAAAACAGTTATTTGTAGGATAGGCTTTAGCCCATCATTGCTGTAATAATGTGGTATTGATGGGCTGAAGCCCATCCTACCTTAATGCACGAGTATCAGTTTAGTCCATTTTCGATCAAAAATGGATTTTTAAATTTATAAGAGAGCAAAAAATGGCAGAAGAAAAGAAAAAAGGGTTTTGGTCGTGGTTAGGTTTTGGCAAAAAAAACGAGGCGGAAGCACAAGAGGCAGAGCAAGAAGCGGCTGTTGAAACGATTTCCGACGAGCCACAAAAGCCTGAAGAGCCGATTGTTCCAACGGAACAAGCGGTCAGTTGCGAACCTGATTTTGCAAAAAGTGAACCGTTCTCCCCCCCTTGTGAAGACAGCGGCATTGAATCTGAAAGTGTGCTAGAACAAGTTGAGCAAAAAGTCGAACAGATTCAAGAAGTTGTTGAAGAGAAACTTGAGCAGATCGCAGAAATTGCCGAAGAAAAAGCCGATCAATTACTCACCTCTGCTGAAAATGCCGTGGAAACCGCTCAGGAACAGATCACGCAAGTGGTGGAAGAGGTTAAAGAAACGGTGGCTGAATTGAGCGAAGCCGAAGAGCCAACAGAAGTTGAGCAAGCCCAAGACGACTACCAAGAAAAACCGAGTGAAGGTGGGTTTTTTAGCCGTTTAATCAAAGGGTTAGTCAAAACGAAAGAAAGTATTGGTTCAGGCTTCCGCAATTTCTTCCGTGGCAAAAAAATTGATGATGAATTGTTTGAAGAGCTAGAAGAACAGCTACTTGTGGCGGATTTGGGAATGCCAACTACCACCAAAATCATCAACAATCTAACCCAACACGCTAGCAAACAGCAGTTACGTGATGCGGAATTGCTCTATCAGCAACTGAAAGTGGAACTTGCTAACGTGCTGAAACCTGTGGATCAGCCGTTGGTGTTGGAAGCGAAAAAACCGTATGTGATTTTGATGGTCGGGGTCAATGGCGTGGGCAAAACCACGACGATCGGCAAACTGGCACGCAAATTCCAAGCAGAAGGCAAATCGGTGATGTTGGCAGCGGGCGATACGTTCCGTGCGGCAGCGGTAGAGCAGCTGCAAGTGTGGGGCGAACGCAACCACATTCCTGTGGTGGCACAATCCACAGGATCGGATTCCGCTTCGGTAATTTTCGATGCGATGCAATCAGCAGCCGCGAAAGGCATTGATGTGTTGATTGCCGACACCGCAGGGCGTTTGCAGAACAAAAATAATTTGATGGATGAGCTGAAAAAAATCGTGCGAGTGATGAAAAAATATGATGAAACAGCCCCGCACGAAATTATGCTCACTTTGGACGCTGGCACAGGGCAGAACGCCATCAGCCAAGCCAAGTTGTTTAACGAGGCGGTTGGGCTAACGGGCATTACGCTGACCAAATTAGACGGCACAGCAAAAGGTGGTGTAATTTTCGCCATTGCCGATCAGTTCCAAATTCCGATTCGCTATATCGGCGTGGGCGAGAA
>JAUMYT010000049.1 GCA_030528525.1 Pasteurellaceae bacterium | reverse complement strand
GCTTCACGAGCGATTAAGTCGCCTGCGGCACAATCCCACGGTTTTAAGCCGATTTCAAAATAGCCATCAACACGCCCTGTAGCAACGTAAGCTAAATCTAAGGCAGCGGAGCCTGTACGGCGGAAATCTGCTACACCGTTATCCATTAAGGCTTCGACCATATTTAAGTGAGCCTTGCGATGTCTTGCCGCTTTGAATGGGAAGCCTGTGGCAAGCACCGCACCGTTTAAATCACGGCGTTCGCTGTCGGCACGCACACGGAATTCGTTTAATTTTGCCCCTTCGCCACGCACAGCGGTGAATAATTCGTTACGGATTGGATCATAAACCACGCCCACTTCGGTGCGACCTTTTTCACGAATTGCGATTGACACGGCAAAATGCGGGAAGCGTTTAACAAAATTGGTGGTGCCATCAAGGGGATCAATAATCCATTGCACATCGTTATTAGTGCCTGCGAGTACGCCTGATTCTTCGCCCACAATGGCGTGATCAGGGTAGGATTTGCGGATCACCTCGATAATGGCGGCTTCCGCGGCTTTATCAATCGAAGTTACGTAATCATTGGCACTTTTGTGAGCAATTTCTAATTCTTGTGGGGCTTGCTCATAGCCTTTGGCAATAATATTGCCTGCTTTTCGTGCTGCACGAATAGCGATGTTTAACATTGGATTCATTTTTCCACCTGATTTTAAAGAACGTAAAAGGACTGAGATTATAGAGAATGTTGACAGATAAGGGAATAGGGCAAATAAAAAAGCCTATCTGCGAGATAGGCTATTCTGTTATACTATTGTCAATGCTCTACTCTAGGGCAGAGGCGGACTGCTGATAAATCAGTTCGCCAGTTGCAGCTGTCGAGCTGATTTAGGCAGTCTTTTTGATTAACTTTCAAAAAGGATCGATATGAAAAAGTTAATACTTTGGATAATCGTCATACTGCTTTGCTGTTTGTTAAAAGGCTCAACTGGCTAAAGTAGTACGCTGGAAACACCTAGGGTTACCGCCCTAGGTGTTTTTTTATTTTATGCCGAATTCTAAATAAGATCAAATTTCAAATTATCAAGATAGCGATGAACACAAAAAATCCCCCACGTTTTAAAACGTTAGACGACAAAAAAGACGAACGCCAACGCACGCCACGCCGAGAAAATATTGACCGAAAATTTGGCGAATTTTCATCAAGATCTGCCCCCTTGCAAGCTCGCAAGCCACAAAAATTCAGCCAAGACAAGCCGAATTATGATATTTATCCGACCGAAGGCAAAAAAGCAGGGCGTGAAGGTGGCACGGTACAAATTAGCGTGAAAGGCGGCTCAGGCGAAAAAGTGAAGAAAACCGGCCCACTTTCGCCACGAGCCCCTGAAAAAATTCGCAATAACCGTGCTACGGAAATGAAAGTTTATGGCGAAAATGCTTGCCACACCTTGTTCCAACAACGCCCTGAAGCCATTGTTCGCCTTTGGGCAACGGTGGAAGGTGCGAAAAAAGCAGGCGAATTATTAAGCTATTTAGCCGAGCAGAAAAAAGCCTACCACGTGGTCGATAGTGAAGAGATGGAGCGAGTGACAGGGACAGAACATCACGGCGGCATCTGTTTATTGGTCAAAAAAGCCACGCCATTTTCGTTAGAGGGCTATTTGCAAGTCCAACGTCAGCGGGACTGCTTGGTGCTGTTAGACGGTGTGAACAACGCTCAAAATGTCGGCGGCGTGGTGCGAACCTGTGCATTTTATGGGGTGAAAGGCATTATTGTTGAAAATCACGACACGCTCAATTCCAGCAATGCCGCACGCGTGGCAGAAGGCGGTCTGGAATTTGTTCACGCCTTGGAAACCAAGCACAAGCAAATCGCCTTAACTCAACTTCGCAAGGCAGGCTACCAAATCGTCCACCTGACTCGCCAAAAGCAAGCCAAGGCATTAGCCAAAACCGCACTTGCCGAAAAAGTGGTGCTTGTGTTGAGCGAAGTAGTGTCAAACGAGGTGGAATATCCAGAAGACACCGCCGTTCAGCTTTCCTTCGCTAATCCGCTCAATAGCGGTTTGAATGTGGCGGTGAATGCGGGGATTTTG
>JAUMYT010000011.1 GCA_030528525.1 Pasteurellaceae bacterium | reverse complement strand
AAAAAGTGGCCACCACCACAGACGTAGTCAATGCCGTGAACAACGCAGGCTTTACCGCCACCGTAGGCCGCGACGACAGCGACTTCGAAGACCAAGGCAGCGCCGAAAACAAACCCGAAGAGCTGATTAACGCAGGCGACAAAGTCGTGATGCAGGCAGGCAGAAACCTGAAAATCAAACAGGAGACCGACCAGGCAACAGGCGAAACCAAGTTCACCTATGCCCTGGCAGACGAGCTGAACATCGATTCCGCCCAAGTCGGCGGCCCGGGCAAAGACGGTAGAGACGGCAAAGACGGCTTTATCGGCGTAAACGGAGCAGACGGCAAAGCAGGTGTGGCGATTAACGGCAAAGACGGCAGCATCGGCTTAACCGGCCCGAGAGGTGCAGACGGCAAAGACGGTGCTTCAGCGACACTGAAAGTTGAGCAGGGTGCCAAAGGCTTGGATGGTAACAATGGCAAAGATGGTGAAACCAAAACACGTATCGTTTACGTCAAACCGAATGGTGAGAAAGAGACCGTCGCGACGTTGAATGATGGTTTAAGCTTTACTGGCGATGATGAAACGGTAAAAGTGGATCGTAAACTTGGTCAAACCTTGAATGTCAAAGGCGGGGCGGATAAAAATCGCTTAACGGAGAACAACATCGGCGTAGTGGCAGAGCCTACCACTGGTGCCTTGAATGTGAAACTGGCCAAAGATGTCAACTTGGGCGGTGACGGTAGCCTTCAGGTGGCCGATGTTATCATCAACCAATCAGGCATCAATGCGGGCAATAAACAGATCAAGAATGTTGCTCCTGGTGTCGATGGCACCGATGCGGTGAATGTGAACCAGCTCAATGCGGTTGGCAATAAAGTCAATAAATTAGATAAACGCATTCGTGGAATTGGTGCAAGCTCTGCTGCGGCTGCATCTTTACCACAGGTTTACATTCCGGGTAAATCAATGGTCGCTGCGGCTGCCGGTGGTTACGCTGGTGCATCTGCGGTGTCAGTGGGTTATTCAAGAGCCAGTGATAATGGAAAACTGATCTTGAAGTTACAAGGCACTGCAAACAGCCAAGGCCATTTATCTGGCGGTGTTGGTGTTGGTTATCAATGGTAACCATGTGTTAATCTGTTAATCAACAGAGCGTCGTTTAAACTGCATAGGGAGCAAGGTATGTTTCTTATGCAGTTTTTTTATGGGTGTAAAATAATTTGTAACATTATGTTTACAGTGAAAATATATAGTTACATTTTTATTGTTGTCTGTTAGAATCCACATTGATTTTTTTTCAATGAGGTTAAAATGAAAAATAAAATGTTAGGCAGTGCTTTGATTATTGCGGGCACAACGATTGGGGCGGGAATGTTGGCGATGCCACTCACTTCTGCTGGCATGGGATTTGGAATGACATTAGTTTTACTGGTGGGATTATGGCTATTGCTCACTTACACGGGCTTGCTGTTTATGGAGGTGTACCAAACTGCCAAAGAGAAAGATGTCGGGGTAGCAACCTTAGCGGAGCAGTATTTTGGACTGGCTGGGCGTGGGCTTGCCACCTTCAGTTTGTTAGTCTTGCTGTATGCGTTATTAGCCGCCTATATTACTGGTGGCGGTTCGTTGTTATCGGGCGTATTGCCTGAAATGGGGGAGCGTACGGGCAGCATTGCGATTGTGTTGTTTACTTTGATTTTGGGTAGCTTTGTTGTGATTGGAATCAAAGGCGTGGACGGCTTAACTCGTCTACTGTTTTTGGGGAAGATTGTCGCCTTTGTTTTTGTGGTGTTGATGATGTTGCCCAAAGCGAAATTAGAAAATCTGACTGCGGTGCCGTTAGATAATCTGCTGGTGATTTCTGCTATTCCGATTTTCTTCACTTCATTCGGTTTCCACGTGATCATGGGCAGCATTAATAGCTACTTAGAAGCGGATATTCGCAAAATTCGCATGGCGGTGTTGCTTGGGACTTTAATTCCATTAACTGCCTATATTTTCTGGCAATTAGCGACGCACGGTGTGTTAAGTCAAGGCGAATTTGTCACCTTGGTAAAACAAGATCCGACCCTTAACGGTTTAGTGAATGCCACCACCCAAATCACAGGCAGCAGCTTATTGGGCGAAGCAGTACGCGTTTTCTCAACCCTCGCACTTATCACCTCTTTCTTAGGCGTAGCCATGGGGATTTTTGAGGGAGTGGGCGACTTACTCAAGCGGTTCAATTTGCCGAATAATCGGCTTGTGTTGACTCCGCTTACCTTTATCCCGCCGCTTGTCTTTGCGTTGTTCTACCCAAACGGTTTTATCGCCGCACTCGGTTACGCAGGAATTTTATTCGCCTTCTATGGCTTGCTCTTACCGATTGGCTTGGCGTGGAAAGCACGTCAATTACACCCAAATCTGCCATACCGTGTGGCTGGCGGTAACATCGGCTTGCTGTTGGCGTTATTGATGGGTATTGTGATTATCATTATTCCATTTTTCATTGAGCAAGGCATTCTCCCTGCAGTAGTGGGCTAACAAGGGGGTGAGAAAACCTGAGTTTTTGCAAAAGTGATTGATGATATGAAATAAACAATGGGGAGCCTCTGACGAGGCATCCCCATTTTATTGCTTAATGATGCGGGTAGTTAAATATCCAAATTCGCATACAAGGCGTTGCTTTCGATGAAGTCTCGGCGTGGCTCGACTTCATCGCCCATTAAGGTGGTAAATAGCTTGTCGGCGGCAATTGCATCGGTAATGGTTACTTGTAACATTTTGCGTGCCACAGGATCCATCGTGGTTTCCCAAAGCTGTTCTGGATTCATCTCGCCCAGTCCTTTATAACGCTGAATGGTCAGACCTTTGCGGGACTCTTTCACTAGCCAGTCAATCGCTTCGGCAAAGCTGTTGATCGGCTGTTTGCGTTCGCCACGCATCACATACGCTGTTGGTTCAAGCAAATCACGCAATTGAGCGGCTAAATGGGTGATGCGTCCGTATTCATTGCTGGTGATGAAATTGAAGTCCAAAGTGTAAGTGGTATCAATGCCGTGAGTCGTTACCACGATTTGTGGTTCGTAAATTTGACGCTCGCTATTGAACGCTACCGCAGCTTGATAGCTACTACCGCTGCTCTCTTTTTCTACCAATTTTTCAACTAGGCGATTTGTCCAAGGGGTCAGATCTTGTTGATTTTTTGCAAATTCAACCGATAACGCTGGTTGATATAACAATTCATTCAAAATCGCCATTGGATAACGGCGAACCAAACGTTCAAACAATTTTTGCACGCCGTTGTATTCTGAAATCAGATTTTCCAACGCCATTCCGCTTAACGCTGGGGCATTTTCGCTGACATACAATGCCGCACCATCTAAGGCGATCGCCAATTCATATTGGGTCATTTCGTCATTGTCTTGAATGTATTTCTCTTGCTTGCCTTTTTTCACTTTGTATAACGGCGGTTGTGCGATATAGACATAGCCACGCTCGATCAACTCTGGCATTTGACGATAGAAGAAGGTCAGCAATAGCGTGCGAATATGGGCACCGTCCACGTCCGCATCGGTCATAATGATGATTTTGTGATAACGGAGTTTTTCGATGTTGTACTCATCACGCCCGATGCCAGCACCTAATGCGGTAATCAAGGTGGCAACTTCTTGCGAAGAGAGCATTTTATCGAAACGGGCTTTTTCCACGTTCAAGATTTTCCCTTTCAGTGGCAAAATCGCTTGGTTTTTACGGTCACGCCCCTGTTTTGCCGAACCACCTGCAGAGTCCCCCTCCACTAAGTAAAGTTCGGATAACGCAGGATCTTTTTCTTGGCAGTCAGCTAATTTCCCTGGTAAACCACCTAAATCTAACGCCCCTTTACGGCGAGTCATTTCACGCGCTTTGCGAGCCGCTTCTCTGGCACGAGCCGCTTCCACAATTTTGCTCACAATATTTTGTGCGTCTGTTGGGTTTTCCAATAAGTAGGTTTGCAACGCTTCGTTCATTGAACTTTCGACCGCAGGACGCACTTCAGACGACACTAATTTGTCTTTGGTTTGCGAGGAGAATTTGGGATCAGGCACTTTCACAGAAATGACCGCCACTAAGCCTTCACGGGCGTCATCGCCTGACGCATCAATGTTAGCGTCGGCTTTTTTGATCTTGTTGCTGGAATCCATATAGGTTTTCAAGGCACGGGTTAATGCCCCACGGAAGCCTGCCAAGTGCGTACCGCCATCACGTTGTGGAATGTTGTTGGTAAAACAGTACACATTTTCGTTGTAGCTGTCATTCCATTGCAACGACACCTCCACGCCAATGCCGTCTTTTTCGGTCGAGAGATAGAACGGCGTGGAGTGGATTGGCGTTTTGCCTTCGTTTAAATATTCCACATAAGAGCGAATGCCGCCTTCGTATTGGAAATGCTCTTCTTTGTTATCACGCTCATCAATCAGGCGAATTGACACACCCGAATTTAAGAACGACAGCTCACGCAAGCGTTTAGACAGAATTTTATATTCAAATTCGGTTTTGTTTTTGAAGATCTCAAGGCTCGGCCAGAAACGCACGGTAGTACCTGTTTTTTGCGTATCGCCAATCACGCCAAGCGGTGCATCAGGCACGCCAAGGCTATAAAATTGCTCGTGGACTTTGCCTTCACGGCGAATCACAAGCTGTAATTTAGACGACAACGCATTGACCACCGACACACCCACGCCGTGCAAACCACCTGAAACTTTGTACGAGTTATCATCAAACTTACCGCCTGCGTGCAGCACGGTCATAATCACTTCCGCCGCCGACACGCCTTCTTCAGGGTGAATCCCCACCGGAATGCCACGCCCGTCATCTTGCACTGATACCGAATTGTCGGAATGAATGGTCACAATAATGTCTTTACAATGCCCCGCTAACGCTTCATCAATCGCATTATCCACTACTTCAAACACCATATGGTGCAAGCCTGTGCCATCATCGGTGTCGCCGATATACATTCCTGGGCGTTTACGCACCGCATCAAGCCCACGCAAGACTTTAATACTCGAAGAATCATAGCTAGTTTGGTTTTGTTCAGACATTGTCATTCCTTTACTTAAAACGGTGGCGTTTGAGCCAAAAAATTAGGCGAGATTATAGCAGAAAAATGGGGGAGAGGGGTAGTCACTGTATCCTGATGGGATACTTACTGATTACGCAAATAGAATGTGTGTATTGTTATGTTAACAGGCAAAATAGTTTATTTGATATTTTTTCTGCAAGAAATGGCGAACAATAGTACCGATCTGGGGTAGAATAGCTCTCTTTTAGTATAATGAGAGTGCATTATGAGTATCCGAATTCTTCCTGATAGTGAAATCCAACAAGCAGCCAGTTCCTTTCAACACCCGCCTTTACTTTTTGCTAACCCGAAAAATCTGTATCAACGCCGTGCAAAACGGTTGCGTCAGCTTGCTGAGAATCACCCGCTAGGGCATTATCTTCAATTTGCTGCCGAGCTGGTGGATATTCAGTTGACATTATTGATAGAAAAACCCATTTCTGATGTTTCAGTGCAACTGAAGGCTACATTGAGTGAGGGACAAAAACCTCTGAATGCAAAGCAGTTTGTTCGTTCGGCTGAGTGGCGGGAGTTGTTGCTCGCCTTTATTGCAAAAGTTAAAGAGCATGTGCCTGAGCCTGCTTATGCTACATTAGAGTGGCTAGAGAAAGCCTCTGTTTCTGAAATAGAACAGCTAGCCGATGATTTGTTAAATGAACGCTATGAAACAGTACAATCAGATAAGGCCGTTTTTTTGTGGGCGGTACTGTCGTTGTATTGGGTGCAATTAGCACAGCAACTACCACGCCAAACTAAAACAGAATACGGTGAGGGGCGTCATACTTGCCCTGTTTGTGATTCAGCACCCGTGGCGAGTGTGGTACATTTTGGCGACACCCAAGGATTACGCTATTTACACTGCGCATTGTGTGAAAGTGAATGGAATATGGTACGCGCTAAATGTTCTAATTGCGAAGAAACGGGGAAATTGGATTATTGGAGTTTAGATAGCACAGATGCCGCAGTAAAAGCAGAAAGCTGTGGTGATTGTGAAAGTTATTTGAAAGTGATGTATCAAGAAAAAGATCCACATGTGGAGCCAGTAGCAGACGATCTTGCCTCGATCTTCCTTGATGCGGAGATGGAGCAAAAGGGGCTAGCACGCAGCGGGATTAACCCCTTCTTATTTCAAGTAGAATAACTGTCGGATTTAATATAAAACAGCATAGTCAAATGTGATGGCTATGCTGTTATTTTTCAGACATTCAATGAATTAATTGATGATACCTTTTTGTTTGAGTAGTGCGTCAAGTTTTGGTTTACGTCCTCGGAATTGCTCAAACAATGCCATTGGTGGACGTGATCCGCCTTGTGATAAAATGCTATCTAAGAACGCTTTACCAACTTCAGGGTTGAAAATGCCTTTTTCGGCGAATAATGAGAACGAATCTGCAGCTAATACATCCGCCCACATGTAGCTATAATAGCCAGCAGCATAACCACCAGAGAAAATATGGTTGAATGAATGTGGGCGTCTTGCCCATTCAGGGCTTGGAATAACTGCCACTTTGCTTTGAACATCTTTAAGCATATTTAAGACATAATTTTCCGCTTTTTCTGGCTGATATTCATAATTTAAACGGAAGTCAAACAAACCAAATTCTAATTGGCGTAACATAAAGAGAGCAGCTTGATAATTCTTAGCCGCAAGTACTTTATCTAATAACGCTTTTGGTAAGGGTGCTTTGGTTTCATAGTGTTCTGAAATGAGAGCCAAAGATTCCTCTTCCCAGCACCAATTTTCCAAAGTTTGGCTTGGAAATTCTACTGCGTCCCATGGTACCCCATTGATTCCTGAAACAGATGGCACATCAATGCGGGTCAGCATATGATGTAAACCGTGCCCGAATTCATGGAACATGGTAACGACTTCGTCATGCAATAAGATTGATGGTTTTCCTTCCACCGGTTTGGCAAAGTTACAGGTTAAAAATGCCACAGGCAATTGAATGTTGCCATCAGATAACTTGCGGCGACCGATGCATTCCGACATCCAAGCACCGCCGCGTTTGTGTTCACGAGCGTAGAGGTCAAAGTAAAATCCAGCAATTAGCGTCTGTTGTTCATCAAAAATTTCGTAATACTTAACGCTGGAATCCCAAGTATCCACGCCGACTTTTTCTTTAATCGTAACGTTAAATAGGCGTTTAGTGATCTCAAATAATCCCTCAATGGCTTTTTTTTCGGGGAAGTAAGGGCGTAATTCTTCATCGCTGATTGAATATAGTGCTTCTTTTTGTTTCTCACTATAAAAAGCGATGTCCCAAGGAGCAAGTTCAGTGATGCCGAATTGTGTCTTCACATAGTCTTTCAATTGTGCAAGCTCTTTTTCTCCTTGTGGTTTAGCTCGCTCGACTAAGCCATTTAAGAAATCTAACACTTGTTCAGGGCTTTCCGCCATTTTTTTGGCTAGCGAGTAATCAGCATAGGTTTTAAAACCGAGTAAATTCGCTAGTTCAAGGCGAAGTTTGAGCAATTCATCAATCACTGGCGTGTTGTCCCATTTCCCTGCATTTGGACCTTGGTCAGAAGCTTTTGTATTGCTGGCACGATACATCTCTTCACGTAATGCGCGGTTTTCACAATAGGTTAAAACGGCAGAGTAGCTTGGGTAATCCAATGTGAAACGATAACCTTCTTCATTTTTGCTTTTTGCAGACTCTTTCGCTGCGGCTAGTGCCCTCTCGCTCAATCCTTTGAGTTGATTTACATCAGTTACGGTTTTACTCCAGCCCATGTTTGCATCTAACACATTATTGCTAAATGTTGAGCTTAATTCTGACAGGCGTTTTTTTAACTCTGCGTATTTTTTCTGATCTTCAGCAGACAGCCCAATACCAGAAAGTTTAAAATCTAACAGTGCATCATCAATCGCTTTTTGTTGAGCGACGGAGAAAGTAGCAAACTCGGCACTTTCTTTTAATTTTTGATAGGCATTATATAGATCGGGATTTTGCCCCACCCAAGTGCCATACTCGGTGAGTACTTTTCGGGCTTCTTGATAGACTTTACGCAATTCATCACTGTTTTTCACCGAGTGCAAATGGCGAACGACACTCCATACACGATCTAATTTATCGTTAACATCAGCTAATGGTTGGTAAAAGTTTTCCCAAGTAATAGAAGACTGTGTTGAAACTTGTGTGGTCACGTCTCGGCACTGTTGTACCAAGAAATTAACCGCGGGTTTAATGTATTCAGGTTTAAATTTGGAAAATGTTGGCAGACCAGAAAAGTTGAGAAGTGGATTGTGTTGGAGCTCAGCAGGCAATGTAAGTGGAGCATCAGCAAAAGCGAAACGAGGAAAATGTAAGCTTAATAAACCGAACGCACCCAATTGAATAAATTGACGTCTTTGCATAGTGTTTCCTTCTTTGTTGTGTAAAAAAGTTGTTATGTAAAATGATTTGAGTGTTATTAAATTGTTTTTTTTATATTACGCAAAAAATTTGAAATGAAAAGAGAACCGTAATTCAACTGCTTAAATTTTGCAAAAAGTGCTTAAAAATCACCCCCTTGTAACCTTTGATTGGGAAAATGAGAGAGTGTTTTCGTAAGAAAATCAAGGAGAAGGGACTGAAAAAGGTGAGACGCTAAACTTCTCACCATATGAGCGGACGATTAAACGTCATATAGACTTGGATCATGTTCATTTGGCCGGGTTTTGAAACGGCGATGTAACCACATGTATTGGCTTTGTGCACGCATAATTTCTATTTCCACTACCTTATTCATTTGGATTGCGGTTTCCATTTCATTTTTACAATGGCTGAAATCGACCGTAGGGCTGATTTTGAGGGTGTAGCCTGAGTAATCCGCATGCCGAATGGGGCTAAAGGGTACGACAACGGCATTGGGGGCAGAACCTAATAAAATCCAGCTACCTGTGGTGGTACAAGCCTGCTGTACTGCAAAGAACGGCACAAATACACTTTTCCGTCTGCCGTAATCGTGGTCTGGCGCATACCAAATGGTTTCGCCTGTTCGCAGGGCTTTTATCATGCCTCGCACATCTTTGCGATCAAGCATCCCTTTATTTGAACGCATTCTTCCCCGATATTGAATCCAATCCAGTAGCGGATTGTCGTTTGGGCGATATACACCAATGCCAGGACTATGCAAGCCGAAGATTCGTGCACCCAGTTCTAAGGTGAGGAAATGAACCCCTACTAAAATGATGCCTGTACCATCGGGGTGTTTGAGGTGTTCTAGCCCTTCAACTTTTGACCACTTTAAAATACGTCTGTCTGACCAAAACCACGCCATACCTGTTTCAATAATTGCCATACCGACGGATTCGGTATTTTCTGTCAGCAATTGGGCAATCTTTTCTTCAGAATAGTCAGGGAAACAAAGTTGTAAATTGCGTTTTGCGATGTGCATACGGCGTTTGCCAAATTTGAGTCGAGCAAAGAGTTTGCCCAACGCTTTACCAATATGCACCAAAATGGGATAGGGTAGACATAAAATAAGGCGGAAAATACCCAGTCCGAGCCATAACCCCCAATATTTAGGGTGCAAAAAAGCCGTTTGAAACGGCGGAAGTTGTTTCTCATTCATTGTACATACTCCTGTAAAGAGATTGCCTGAATTATAGTCGAAAAACCGTAAAAAGTGTTAAGTAGTTCAAACTTTTCACTTTTTCTAGGCTCTAACAGTTGAAATTTTCATAAGAAAGGCATACCTTTCAGACAATATTAATTGACTAATTTCGGTCATCAATCAAAGAGGAAAATGCTATGACAATCAACATTTCAAGCAAACAAATGGACGTTACCCCAGCTATTCGCGCACATATTGAAGAGCGTTTGGCAAAGTTAAATAAATGGCAAACTCAGTTGATTAATCCACACTTTATGATCCATAAACAGCCGAATGGCTATGAAGTGGAAGTATCTATTGGCACACCGGTGGGGGATTTATTTGCAAAAGCACATGATGCCGATCTCTATAAAGCGATTAACGATGTTGAAGCAAAACTTGAAACGCAACTAAATAAACAAAAACATAAAGGCGAAGCCCGTCGAGCCGATGAAAGCATCAAGAAGCTCAATGAACATCAATAAATGATATTGAACTGAGCATGGCACCAGCCCTGAAGGGCTTTGGTGCCATTTTTTATGGAGAGCGGAACATTTTGTAAAATCTCTTGTTTTCTCGCCCCCTTGTGTGTTCAATTTTTGATAAAATGGTGGGAAATTTACGACTTTTTAATGAAGGAGACATTGTATGAGACTCAAAAAAGTGGTCATGTCAATTGTGGCTGTAATTGGTTTTACGGTTGCGGGTGGAAGTTGGTACACTGGAAAACAGGTAGAACAACACTACCAGCAATTCCTTGACAAAACCAATGACAGCTTAAAGCAACTCAATTATTACGGCATAAATGCCAGTTTGAATGTAATTCAGTTTGATCGTGGTTGGTTTAGTTCCGATATAGCGTATCGCATTGATGTTCAACTTGACAAAACGCCGTATCACATTCACGGTAAAGACACATTGTACCATGGGCCATTGCCGTTTAATCGCCTGCTTAAGGGGAATATTGTGCCGGTGATGGCAAGTACGGAAAGCCAAATGAACGTGCCTGAGCAAATTCAAGCATTGATGGATAACAAGCTGCTATTATCTGGTCAGGGGAGTTTAACTTACGGAGGGGTGTGGCAAGGCCATTACCAAATATCGCCGATAAAATCAGATATCATCACAACGAGTGCCATTGAGTATGATGTGGAATGGGATAATTCAGGCGGAGCCAAAGGCAAAGTGAATGTTGGAGAGATCACGTTTAACTCGCCTAATGCGGTGATACCAAGTTCGCTTAATATGAGAGACTTGGTCTATGATTTTGATTTTAATCCGGCAGATAAAGCCTATCCATTGTTGTCTGTGGGACAATCTACATTCAAGTTAAAATCAATGATACTTGATCATTTAGATAGTGATATGCCGTTTAGTCTGTTGGCGTTGTATGATTTAAGTTCAAGCAATCGCAATGCCTTTACCAATGGACGACTTATGGGCGAAAGTGATTTTTCCGCTAATCTTTTGTTAAGTAACCCGAAACATAAATCTGATTTTGGTCAGATCCGTTTAAATGTTAATGCCGATACCGACGCAAAAGCGACCCATGATTTTATCCATGGCATCGTGAATAATGCACCACATGGACAGGCATCAGACGATGCTATCGCTTTTGTATTCAAGCTGATTGGTGCGGGGATCTCCTTCAATTTAAATGAATTTTCTCTTGAAAATAGCAAAGGGAAAAGTCAGCTCGCGTTGAACGTAAATTTGCAAGCGAATCCAGACAATCAGCTGGCAAATTTCGAGGAGATTTTGCAATTGTTTAAACAATCTCAACTATCGATCACCTTAAATCGAGCTATGGCCGAAGAAGCGGTAAAACAGTTTGTGTCGTTTTATCCGCAATGGAAAGAGAGGGCAGAACACATTGCTAAAGAGGATATGGCGAACTTAGTACAATGGCTACAACAAACGGAACTGGCGGACGTGGCTTCTACCCAAATAACATTGACGCTATCCATTGATCAAGGCCAATTCAAACTCAACGGCAAAGCGATTCCACAAGAGCAAGTACAAGGCTTATTGTTTATGTTGATATTGGGATTAGGCAGCTTATAATCTGCTGATTAAAACGGTGGTGGTGCCTTAGTGCCACCATTTTTATTTTTTCCGATTTTCTCCCCCCTTGCAGAGCGTGGAAAGACGAAAAAAATCCCGATACCAAAAAGAGATGGTATCGGGAGGAGGTCTTACCTAAGGAAAATGAAAGTTTTAAAAATCAATTGGTTACTTGTTAATTGGAGTAATTTTGGCGGGATTACTTAAATCTAGGAGAGTAGCGTTTAATCCATTTTATCACATCGCCACTGACGAATAATTTATCTTTTGGTGAAACTTCTTCATCGATAGATTTCGGGAAATCAGGGCGTTTGGATAATTCTCTTTGGACTTTATTGTAGCCAAAACCTGTTAAAAATGCGACATCGTTAAAATTGATTAGCATTGACGAGTTTTCATTGAGCTGCGAAAGGATAATACCCCTTTCAGCTTCTTTTGATAATGTTATTTTGCTTTGGATTTGCTCCATATTTCTCTCCTAACTAAAAATACTGATCATCAAGTAAATCAATAACGCCCAAACAAAAACGCTGTAAATAATGGCGTCCATTTTTTCACTGATACCAAATGGCTTTTGTTGTGGCAGTGGTTGAAATTCAATGCGATCAAGGGCGAGATTGATTTTCATCATTCGGTGGTAAAATTCTGCTTGTGGTCGGTTTTTCTTGGTAATCGCAATATCGACTTGTTGTTTGTACCAGTAAAACAAATGCCGTCTTACTTTTTGCCAATCCGTTCTGAATTGCATTGCTCTCTCCAAAAATAAACCCTAGCGAGTACTAGGGTTGGTCTTAATTCGTGGTTGGTGGTTCAGGTAACGGTTGCCAGTGGGTAGGTTGTTTCCCGACATAGCCTGTTTGATATTGGACGAATCCCTTTCCTTCAATGTAGATAGCTTGGGTAAATAGATCGCCACGTTTAAAACTGTTGCGGTAGGTTAGGATCATTTGCTCATTTTCAGGCTGTCTCTCTTCTACGCTAATCCAACCATTATTTTCCTTACTCATCTTCATTCTCCTTAGGAAAAATAATCTCTTGCCAGTGTGTAACTTCTTCGCCTTTAATGTAATACAGCCCTGTAAACCACATCACGGGGCTGTCGCTTGTTCGGACTGCCTGAAAGGTTTCGTGCGTTTCCTTGCGGAAAATCAGTACTTTTTGACCTTTTGGCGGCAGGCAGTCTGTGGTTTTATGCCAGTGTCGGTTGTTCATTTCCATTTCCTTTTATTGCAAGCGGTGAGATGAGGTGAAAATATTGCTTACTGCTATTTCGCAATAATACAAGCTCACCCACTAGGGCTTTTTCTAGGTCAAAGGGTTTCATTTTCTTAAATCTTCCACGGTTATTTTAAAATGTGGTGTGCCGTCTTGTGCAGATAGAATAATAGGTTGTTTGGCTTTCAAACCGTGTTCGACCACCGCCTCTAAAACCTCAACGGTTGCTTCCTGCCTTTCTTTCCAAATTCTTCCTGCTTTATCTAGGTAGCCAACGTAAATTTCATTAGTGATCGGTGCAACACCTACGGTTATTTTTTTCATTTTGCTCTCCAAAATAAAGCCGCCTATCACGGCGGCGTTAAGGTTGAATACGATTCAGAATTTCGGTGAGATTCGTGGGGATTTCTTTCCATTTACTTCGTTGAATTTTTTTAGCTTTGTCCCAAAGAGCCAGTTTCATTTTTAAGCGAAATGGAATATGTTTAGGCTCATGGACACTAAAAAAGCGATTCCATTTGCTAGCCATAATGAAAAGCCATCTTTGTGAATAAGTGTGTATTTATCATTCACTTGCCACACTTCAGGTTTATCTAATTCAGCATCGAGTTTTTTGAAATTTTCATCATTGCGTAAGAGGTAACGAGCGAGTTTGGTGAGCATTTTGTTCTCCTATTTGGATTGGTTAGGGTATAAAAAAGCCCGCATTAAGCGGGCGGATTATTTGCTAAGTTTTAACGCTTCTTTCAAAGCGTTGACAGCGTTATCAAGTTCGGTCATTGCATCAAGCTGTTGTTCTAGCAAGCGGTCATATTTGCCTTTCGCTTGGCAAACGGCAAGAATAAGTGGATTGAGCATTTTACGAATCTGATCGCCGTTGCGGATTTCTTCCTTTTTCGCTTCCGACAAGGCGGTAATTTGCTTGGCGAGAGCTTCGAGTTCTTCAGGGGATTTATTCATTAAATCGTTGGTGTTGGTCATTTGAGGTTCCTTTTGGATTGGGTGGTTTTTTTCAAATTCGGAGACGACTTTACGGTTAAACTTAACCACAATTAAGTTGGGCTGCTGGCTGGCATTGCTTAATGTGGCTAAATCGTTTTCTTCAAGAAAGCGGATAATCTGTCCGACTTCATTCACACTTAAACGGCAGCCAACAGCTCGAGCAAACTCAAGAAATTTCCCCGAGCGAGTTTTACGTTTTTCCAAGTATTTACAAAACTGTGTCGCAATCGCTAGCAAATGCTCACTTAATTGCGTTTCTGTTTTAGGCGGATCAAGCAAGCCTAATGCTTGATTAGTCATTGCCGATTCACCAAACATTTCAATCACTTTTTTATCATAGGCTCTTGCTGCTTCATCGGCGGCTGAAAAATTGCCTAGGTAGATATATTGCCCGTCTTTTTCAAAATCTGCCCGGAATGGCTTCTTGGCATTACCGCTCATTCGTACCCCCCGAAATCCCGATTTCCCTATTCTGTCTAAGGCGATACGTTTGTCTTCTTCACTGGTCAAGGTGAACTCCTTATTTTCAATCGGTTAGAACGGAATCTCATCATCAAAATCCCGTTGTTCGTCTTCGGTTAAAATGTCGTCTGACTTCGGTTTTGACTTTGCAACAGGCTTGCCTTGCGGTTCGGTGGCCCAGTTGTTGTTGCTGTTGCCGCTGTCTTTACTGCCGAGCATTTCGAGTTTGTCGGCGATAATTTCGGTGGTGTAGCGGTCGGTGCCGTCTTGGTGTTGCCATTTGCGGGTGCGGAGCTTGCCTTCAAGGTAAACCTGAGAGCCTTTTTTGAGATATTTATCAAAAATCTCTGCCAGTTGGCGAAAGGCGATCACTTGGTGCCATTCGGTCTGCTCTCGTTTTTCGCCTGTGTTTTTGTCCGTCCAGCTCTCACTGGTTGCCACGCTGATTTTTGCCGATTGGTCGCCGTTGGGCATTGTGCGTAGTTCGGGGTCGTTGCCGAGCCGTCCGATGATAATCACTTTGTTGATGCCTGCCATTAACTCATCTCCTGAATCAGTTGTTGGTAATAGGTTTGTGCGGCTTGCACTCTCTCTTGAATTTTCGCTATCACGGCTTCATCACGTTCAATCGTGACGGTGGTAATGCGTTTGGCTTGGGGGATTTGCTCCACTAAGTCGATGTAGCGTTCGCTGTCTTCGTAAGGGGCGAGCAAGTCAAAAGGCGTGGGGAATAGCACGAAGTCGATTTGTGCCTGTTCGCACTCCCATAGCCACATATAGCCTTGCATTTGAATGTCGTAGCCTGCTTTTTTGGCTTTTTCTGCCGCTTCGTCTGCAAAAAACGGGTGGGTGCCGATGTCCCACGAGCATTTTGTGTCGATGATCAAGCGGCGAGATGGGACGTAAATATCGCATTCGCCTGTGATGAAGTCGTTTTCTCGCCGTTCGCTGTTCTTTTTGAGAGCCAGTCCACGGCTTAATCCGCTGAGTTTAATCGCTTGCTCTTCCAGTTCGTTGCCTTTTTGGGTGTATTTGTTGCCGTCAAAGGCTTGATAGCCGAATAGGTCGAATTTGGCGAACTCTCGCACGGCGGATTTGGCGGTGTCGGTCAGCTTGCCTGCTTCACGGTCGGCTTTGTTTTTCGGTTCGCCGATGATTTTGTGTAGGGCGGAACAGCGGACTTTCAGTTGATAAAGTGCGTGCATTTTATTTTCCTTCTGGTTGAATAAGTGGGGTGTCGCCGCAGTAGTAGCCGTCGCAGTCGTTGTAGAGTTCGAGTTCGTAGGCAAGGGCGGTGAAGATGCCGATAATGATGATCCATTTGCTCATAAGTTGCTCGCTTTGTTGAATTTTGGGTGTCGCAATCCACCCCGATGCGGTGCAAGGGGGTGAGAAAGGGGGAAAATCTGCAAATTAGTTCAGGCGTTTGACGACCCGTTCCCAGTTCATTCGCTTGGATTGTTTGAATGGCTCAATCAATCGGCGGACGGTGTCTAGGCTTTCGGAATAGTGGCGTTTGTACTCGTGGTGGTGGCTGTAGACCATTGCGGAGTAGCGTGAGCCGATAGCCTCCATTGGTTGGATTAAGATTTCGAGCAAGTCGTTCATCTGCTTGTGCGAGAACGCCAGCCAAGCGAGCTGTTCAAGTTCGTACTCGGTGAAGTCGAAGGTGTAGGTTTTTTCAGGCTCTACAAGCGGTAAGTTCGGTTGGGTGTTTTGCGATTGCCCTTTGTGCATTGCGATGAAGGCACGGAGTACAACAAGGTGGAATTTTGGGGAAATCCACATTGCGTAGGCAAGGGCGAGTTCTTCGCAGGCGTAGGTGCCGCCTTGTGTTCCTCTGATGACTTTAACGGCAATGCAATTATCTTCACTTTGAATTTCTGCGATCAGTTCTTGTGTTTGCTGATTTTTAACAAAATAAGTTGGGCGATGTTTTGGATCGTTTCCACTCGCTAAATGAAGATCGTTTAATGAATAAAGGTTGTCGTATTGACGGATTGATGTTTCAAGAATTGCTAAGTTTGACATTTTTATGCCCTCTGGTTTTTATTTAAGTTATTCAATCAACCTGAGTAGGGTTGATCGGGTCTCAACTTACCGAAACCAGTCGGCGGAACTTATTCAGATGTATTGTATATCGTTCTCTCAACCCGATCTTTGAAATGTGAGAATTCTCACATTTAGGACTTTGAATTACCCAAATCTGGGTATTTACAAATTTTAGGCATAAAAAAACCGCTATGCTATCGGGTGCGGATGACCGCTGGTTTTAAGTAAGTACGGTTATCTTAATCCGAAAGGGGGGCGGTGTCAATATCCCACAGACTGAAATCCCCTTGCGTTGTGGTAGAATATAAGTGTCCAATTTATATTCATCAACAAAAGGAGACTTCAGTATGTGGGACTTTGCAAAGTTCATTATTCGTCGTGTTAAGTTAAGAGATTTTGTTATGTGGCTGATTTTTACGTTATTAAGCTATATGTTTATCCCCTCTGCTTGGGTTCTAGCGATAAATAGTCGAACACCTGCTCATTTTCCTGATTGGTTGAATTTGAGCGATATTTCATTGATATTATTTGGGCTAATTTGTAGTTTGTTGATGAAATCCTTTCTGAAAATACTTTCAGAATATAAAGAAACCAAAGAAATTAAAAAGGAAATTAAAGTAGTAAACGAACATCTTTCAACTATGTCGGCAGCTGAAATTGCGGTAGTTCGAGAGATTATTCAGCATAAAAATGAACCAACGCTTATATCCAATACGCCAGTGGCTTTTTCTCTTGAATATAAAGGCATTATTTTGAATATCATTCAAATAGGATATACCCCTAGATATATTCTTACACCTGTTGCAGAGCAAATCCTTGCCCATAATTTTGCCTTGAGAGAGCCTAAAGTTAAGTATGAAAATTAGACAAAATAAATTGTTTTTAATCCGAAAGGGGGGCGGTGTCAAATAAAAAAGCCTGCGAGAAATCACAGGCTTTCTTTGAATTTTGCTTGAATTTGTTAGCTAGCTAACTTATAATAACGTTGTTTTCAGCAATGGTGCTGGAAACGAGCCGCTGGAGACCTTTAATCATCAGCGACTTTTGAAGGGATAAGCACATGTTTAAATACATTATCCTGATTATCATTCTCTTAGTGATTAGCTCGCCAGCATACTAATTGAGTGATAATTAAGTGGGGGAGGAAACTCCCTCACTCTTCAAAACCAATACTAAGGAGTTACAATGGCATTGTCAAGATCTGAAATTGTCGCCAAAAGCGACTTAAAACGTGGCTATAAAAATAAAGCCCTTAAACTTCCCCTTGAAACTATCGCCAAGATTGAGCAACTCGCCGCATCTAATGGCATTCCGCAAAGCCAGCTGATTGTTCAGGCTGTTGAGCTGTTTGAACAATCTCAAAAAAGGGCGTAATGCCCTTTTTTAATGGGTTTAATCCGAAAGGGTGAGGGCAATGTTACTCCACAAAATTCATCCGCTTGTACACTTGGCGGACACGCTCAACATCTTTCGCACAGTAGCCCGCCACTTCATCAATCTTGCCTGCTTGCACATATTCCCACACTTTCGAGCCGTCAATCTCGCCTTTGGCTTCAATGCCGAGAACTTGACAGAGTTTGGCTAGTGATACGGTGTTGCCATAGCCTGCCCATTCCAGCATTGTGTCGTAGGTGTTGTTGCGGTTGGCGGTGTAGGCTGGTTTCACTCCATTGATAACCGCACGCTGAAAGATAAATCGGTCGTCAAATTTGCTGATGTTATGCCCGATAAACTGGGGCAAAGTTTGGCGTTTAACGCCTTGTTCTCGCAAATAGTTGAAGAAGTCAGTCAAAATCAGCCGTTCACGGTCAGGAGCTTGCCAGTCGGTTTGGTAGAACAGTTGCACGGGTTCATCATCAATCGCCACGCCTATCACGGCAATTTCGCCAAAAGTGCCGTCTAGGGCGGTTTTGTCGATAGTCGATTGTTTATTTTCTGCAATCCATTCCGCAATGCTTTCGGGCTTTTTGTAGCTAGCAGGGGCTTTGAGATGTTCCACCACAAAGGCTTGATGGCTTGGGTTTTGGGTTGGGATGGTTTCAATGTCTAAGTAGATGTTCATTTTTTATCTCCAGTATCTAAAATTGGTTCGGTGGTCTGCAATTTCGCCTTGGGCAAATTCGATGCATTCCATATCATCATTAGCAGCTAATGCTCCTGCGTTAGCGATAATCACATCTTCACAAAATTCGTCCCACTCTTCGGGGTCGATTTGTTCTTGGGCAAATTCTCGGTCTCGGCGGTCGTACGCCTCTTCAATTTCACGACATCACCAGTCGTTGTAGTCAGTTGGCATTTTGTTGCTCCTGGGGTTGATAAGTTGGAATGTTCAAGCCTTTGTGCTGATTGTGAAAATCAATACGCTTATTCAGCCAATCGATGCAGTTCTGCTCTGTCCAATATTGCGGCGTTTTCTCTAACAATTTGCCGTCTACGTAGATGTAGCCTCGCCACATATTTTCTTCGGCTTGAAAGCATTTCACTTTGTAGGTGTGTTCGGCACAGATTAATTTGCTCATTATTTCACCCCACATTCTTTCTTGCGTTGTTCACCTTCTAAGCCCCGTTCGTATTTCAGCCAAGGGTCTTTACAAGGATTGTACGGCTCGGGCGGTTCGGGGTGTTGGAAGTAGCTTTCTGCGGTGGCAGTAGGCTCTTTGGCTTGGGCGGGTTCGGCTTGGCAGCCAGTAAAGGTTGCACCGAAAATTAAAACCGCAATTAAACTGGCGATGAATAAGCCGATTTTGGTGTGCATTAGAAATTTCATTTTATGCTCCTTCTAAAGTGCGGGATTTTTAACCACGCCCGCTCGTGCTATCCTATGGTTTCGTTCAACAATACATAGGAGTATCTATGAAGAGTTTAAAAGAGCTTGAAGCGTTACAAATCAGCTATCAGCAAAGCCTTGAGTTAGCCGCTAAAGTCGTTCAGGCATCGCCAAACGAGAGTGCAGGTTTGGTTGCTAAGCGGTTGTTTGAAATGGCTCAAGCTATCCGTGAAGAAGATATGCGTCGCCGTCCTTATGTTTACTCAGGCGAATCAGATTTTTGATTGTTAAATACGGCTTTGACGGCTTGGTATAACTCAGCACTCTCTTGGCAAGCACGTCGCTCTTTAAACGGGGCAAGCAGTTTGAATGCAATGTCGTAGGCGTTGCTTGCCTGTTGCGGGTGGAAAATCAACGTTTCGTGATTCAAGGTGTTGTCGTCAAGCTCAATCAATAGGGTGGCTTTGAGTTTCATTTTTCGCTCCTTTTTTAATCAAAAGTGTGAATTTCGGGTGTGAAAATCCGCCCCTTGGGTGTTGCAAGGGGGGCAGATTTCGGGGAAAAAGTGCAAATTAGTTCAGGCGTTTGATAACCCGTTCCCAGTTCATTCGTTTGGATTGTTTGAATGGCTCAATCAATCGGCGGACGGTGTCGAGGCTTTCGCTGTAATGGCGTTTGTACTCGTGGTGGTGGCTATAGTAAACCCAACCAATATAACTATATTAAATAAAACAAGATAAATGGGACTAAATGAGATGAGGCAAAACTTAATGGGATAGGGAAAGTGAAAAAGAATTACAGTATATGAAACAAAAAGAGGCTAAAAATTTTTGCCTCTTTTTACGTTTTAGCAAAACATATCGGGTTGTTGGTGTTTGATGATACGCTTTCGGACTCGATTGATGGCTTTGCGAATACCACTCTCGGTCATCTCATATTTACGGACTAAAAAGGCATAGTTGTTGCCGTTGAAGTCATTATAAATATCCAAATCACGTTGGGCAATCTTGAAGTGATAATCTTTCGGAAAGCAAACCACTTGACCAGCGTAATGTTCTACCAGAAAATCCACGACATTTAAGGCGATTTGTTCACATTTATCATCATCTAACTTGTAATTTTTGCATAAAAGTGTCACATGGTCTTGAATATCGGTAAAAAGTTCGTGCCGTTGTGCTTCCATTTGTTTCATTGATTACCTCCTGCTCGTTTTTGCCACTGTTTTAAGCTTTCAATCACTTGTGATGCTTCTACCATCGTCAATTTATTCCACTGTTTATTCGGCAACATCCGTGCTATGTAGCTATTTAGTGCCTTTGATGAACCATCCGCAATAATGCCTTTGCTTGCCATTGATTTCCATACTGCCCAAATCTTCTTTGTCATTGGGCTTAATTCAGAACGACCGAAGGGCAAACGTATCGATGCCCCTTTTTGTTGTAGCATGTTGACTAGTCTCCGTAACTCCTGCTCATTCAACGCCTTACTTGACCGCTTATCAAATTGCTGTTGTAACAACAAGCGATAACTCTCGTCATCCATTTTGAGCTGACTTTTCCCAATATGAATTAATTGAATCATTTTTTGCATACCATCCCCTTTTTCATTTGCTCTAATAATTGTCGTATTCGTTGTTGATTTTTTTGTCGCTGTTCTTCTGTTAAAGTCGGTGGCGGAAGCTCTTTCAATTTCCTTGGTGGCATCGCCTCTAAAAGTTGCTTAGGGGTTGGGAACTGATCGTAAGTTTGGGCTAAATACATAAAAGCAGACTCTAACCGTTGTCGATCAAGTTGTTCATCCCACTGTCTTTTATGAGTGATGACCTTGTACCACGCTTGCAAAGTTGCTGTAATCGCATCTTCTGGCGGTGCATTACGGAGACGTAATAACATCAAGGTCGAAATACCACCAGTCAAAGTCTGTTTTAACCACCGCTCGCCCATTTTTTCGCCTTTTGTAATGCACCAAATGTTTTAGATGGCTCTTGTTGCTCACTATTCTGCTGCCAAACCTGATTCACCACTGCCATCGCCCCGCTTGCCGTCTGTGGCTGCCAGCCTGCGATAATCTCCAATAAATAGCCGTGGGATTTCATCGGCAATTTCAGCCCTGCACGGTTTGCCAACATTGCATTGATTGCATAAATCCACGCCTCCGCAGGTGCAGGGTAAGCCTTGCCATCACGCTGAATTTCACTAGCCTGAATCATCGGCACCAGCTCATTGAGCAAAGTCGCCACACGGTCAAAACTGAGCGACGATTTTGCAGGGCGAAACAGCCCCAAATAACCAATCAACGCCGTGCCAAGCTCACCATTGACCGACAACGCCGCATAAATCGCACGGCTGGCGGCATCATTCGCAATCAGACTATCTAATGAACTCAACGCACCGCAGGCTGCACATTTCACTTTCATTTTTTCCTCCAATACAGATTGAAAAATCCCAAGACTTTTCAATCTCCACTGAAAACCGCCCTGAGCATTTAAGCAATCTGAAGGTTTTTCAGGGCGGTGGGCGGGTTGCTTGATTACATAAATTCCTCCTTAGGTTTGTCTTATACCAGGTAATTGAAACCATTCGCGTGCAATGTTGTCATATCTCCAGACAGTACCATCATCACATAACGCAATAACTACACTTTGATTACCTGCTCCAGAAGCTATTATTTGAATAATCTTTTTCATCTTTACCCTCTCACTAACTGCTGTCGAATTTTAGGAAGCTGATCTTGCACATTACCGACATAAATTGCAGAATGTGCCAGCTCTTCTTTGTGTAAGGCTTTCTCCGCTTGTCTTAGCTGCGTGATGCATTCACCAAGCCGAGCCAGTAAGCCTTCTTTTTGTACTGATTCCATTTTTGCTCCTTATTTATGTGATAAACGCCCTTCAAGTCGGTGTTAAAGAACGTTTAACTAAGCATTATTTCCACTCTTTTTCATTGAGTTTTACTTTTCCACCTGTCTGATGCTTAAAGCGGTCGGTTGCTTTATCAACCTTTTCTGCAGCATTAACTAAGTCTGCAATTATTCTTTTTCCCCAGTCCTTGAGATCAACAACATTCATATACACAAGGTAAAGTAATGAGTACAAAGAATAAACCGACCAACCGACAGAGGCTTTGTGATCAAAGAACCCCAAAATAGCTGCCATAAACAGTGTAATAATGAATATGCATTCTGTGAGAGTAATGAGTGGCTCAGCTTTGAATTTTTGCCAAAACATTAAGCCCACTTTTTTCATTCTTTCTTTGTTAAATTTCATCTAAACCCCCGCTATATCCAAGCTAATCGGTTGATACTTACCTTGTGCATCGCGTTCATAAAACCTTACATAATCTTTACTGCCTACAACCTGCACACTGTCGGCAATCGCCTGCATTGCTCGTGTCCAACGTTCATCTTGAATATCGACACGACGTAGGGAAAGAATACGGGCAGTGCTCAGATTGCCCTCTTTGTCCACTTGGAAAGCATTGTCAATTAAGGCTTTCAGCTCTGGTCGTGCTTCACCTGCCCATTCGTGCAAGCATTCATCAATTAACACCTTACCCGCCTGAATCCGTTCATCAAAACGAATGTGATTACTCACCGCAACTTGCAATTTGTATTTGCCATCAAAGCTGTATAACGTTAAATTCCCTTTACGCCCACCAATTTTCACATCGTATTTTTCGGCAGAAAGCTGCACAAAAGCCCCAACATCCGCAAACACAACATTCTTAAAATCACGCAAGGCGATTTGTACGTCTTTTGCTTGTTTGACAAAATTCGTTACCAAGGCATCTCACTCTTTATCCATTTCTTTGACTAACTCTTCCGCAATCAACCGCCCTTGGGCATCTTGCCAGTAAGTTTTGCCATCAATAACTTGTTTACTCATTGTTTTTCTCCTTAATTACACGGGTTGTGGGGGTAATGCATACAAGCGGTCAGATACACGAAAAATTTTGCAAATTTCATTTTTCCACCTCGCTTTCATCTTTAACGGGTACAAAGAAAATGCCGTCTTCACGATATTCAATTTTCAAAATAATCATATTTGCTCCTACACATTGTGAATGACATCCGCATTCACCTTCGGCACACCAAGTGTGAAGGCGGTATTCAGTGCGGCGGTTAGCAAGTTATTCACCGCAAGCGGATAGAGCAAGCTGGCACTTTTATTACGGCTGACACGGGTTAAACGTTGGCGAACGGCAAGGAAGGTATCTTCTTCAAACAGATCACTGGTTTTCTTGTTTACCCGTGCTAAGAGATGTGCCACGTAGCCTTCTAGCTCTGCATCTAACGGCATTAAATCCACCACTTCACAGCGTTGTACTACTTCGCGTACTTCGGTGTTCTGTTCGGAGAGTTTGAGTTTCAGTTCAGGCTGACCAATCAAAATAATGCTCAACAGTTTTTTGAAGCCGTCTTCAAGTTCAAAGAAACGTTTTAAGTGTTTCAGCGTCGGAATTGGCAGGCTATGGGCTTCTTCAATGATTAACACATTGCTCTGACCCGATTTACAGCTCTCTTTTAAGATGCGGTGTAACTGGCGGAAACGGGCTTCGGGGCTGCGTTTCACGCTTTCCAGCGGGGCAAGGGTGGAAATAATCGCCTCGGCAATATGTGCCGCTTTCAGGGTTTTTCCCTTCACATCATTGTCTTCCATCGCAATGATGTACGGCTCAATCACGGTAATTGGTACGTTGTCGGCATTGATACGGTCAATCAAATCACGGCGTAAGGTGGATTTGCCAGCCCCCGATTCACCAACGACTGCCATAAACCCACCGTGTTTGGCGGTTTGGAACAGGGCTTCACGCACATAACGAATGTCAGGTGTGGCGAAAACCTCATCAGCCGAACGGATTTCAGCGGAAAAAGGGTCAAAAGGCAGTAAAAAATGCCGTCTGGTATCTGGAAATAAAGTCTGTTTTGCGAGTAACATAGTGTCGTCCTCAGTGTCATTCTGTTTGGTGTTGGGGGCGGAAGCGGCAGGCTCGGTCGCCAAACTTTCCCCTGCTGCTTCCTCTTCTAGCAGCTCTGCAAGCGGTCGGTTTATCCCGATTTTTTGCAAATTCGCTGCTAAATTCGTTTCAAACGTCTCCCACTCTTTCACTCGCTGATTATGGTTAATCAACTGAGCAATGGTGGCGTGAGAGACTTGCATCATTTTGGCTAATCGACGGAGTGAAATCCCCCGTGCAATCAACTCTGTTTTCAGTTTCAACATAAAATGTCTCCTTAATTAAGCCGCAAGCAACTTCAATGCGGGCTTGTTCGGTGCTAAAAATTCAGATTTAAATGCGTCAAAGGTCAGTTTTAATAATCGCTCGGCTTCCGCTTGTGGCACGCCTTGCGGATATTTCCCATTCACCAATTGATAGCATTGTGCTGTCCATAACTCACCCCAGCACGCCTTACCACTCTTAGCAAACTCCACCACACTCATTGGTTTTTGCTCCACACGGCGAGCGTTAGTGGTGAGTTCGTGTTCTTGGCCCTGTTTTGGTAAGTAAGTAACCGATTGATATTCCTCATTCGATTTGTATGGGTTGATTCCTCCATTGAATAACACCGCATTCGATTTCTTCGCCTTTTTCAGTTCTGTCTCATCAGTTACGCCGTAAGCCAACTGTTCAACCCGCTCAAGGTTTTTCTCAAAAGTCGTTTTAGCGTGAGCTTTGTACTCTTGACCGATAATAGCAGTATCTACCCTAAAGCCTAATTCGTTGAGTTCAACTGGTTCTAACACTACCCAGTAAGGTTTTAATTGGGTTTTGCCGTCTTCATCCACATACTGCTCGAAGCATTCCACCTGCACACAGTGCGGACGGTATGGATTTTTCCCAACCATCACTTTCTCACCCACTTTCACATTTGGCACGTTGCGAACATCGTAGCGATTGCCACCGAATTTAATTTCCAACTTGTCGCTCTTCCAGTTTAGAAAGGAGCAACTCTCGACAAATTTCAATGCTTGGCGGTTTGATAAAATGCTCTGGACGAATCAGCTTATTCCACGCTTTAAAACGGCTCATTTTGTGGCGACTATGAATGGCAGTTTGGTTAAACTTTACCATCCACTGATAAGCCATGGCGTTCAGTTCGGCTAAATTCCGCACATTACGAAAACGTAAACCGCTCTCAAATTGGCGTTCGACAATATCGTTGCCTTTCTCTACTTGCCCTTTAGCTCGGGCATTGCCTGCGGTGGGAATATCCATTTTCACATCAAGTTGATGAAGCAAATGCATAAACATCTTCGACATATTCGCCGAACCACGGTCAAAGGTGAGAATTTTCGGCACACCACAAAACGGAAATTCATCTTTTTTGCGTTGTATCGCATTAATAAAGGTGTTGCTAATGTTCTCTGCCGTTTCCCCACCGTAAACGTACTCCACATAAATCACCCCACTGGCGTGGTTGGTAATCACATATCGCCATACCCGTTGCGGTTCAATCGATTTCACATTGGACGGTTTATTTTTATAAAACCGCTCTTTCTCCATCACATTTAACCCATTGCCCCCGTCGCTATTCTCTTTAAGGTAGTAAAGCACACATAGCGAAGGGTCAATCTGCCAAACGTGGTTGGGGTGAAGTGATTGCAACTGCACCACAGGTTTCGGGCGACGTAGTTGGTCAGGGTGTAAATCCGCATTGCGTAAGGCTCGTTCCACTGCATTCTTGGAATAAGGTCTAACTTCACCTGTGTTCATATCGGTAAACTCTGCTTTAATTTTGCCGTTCGCTCTGAGAATTTGCAGGACATCTTCCAGCTTGGCTAAGGTTTTGCCTGTTTGACGGTTATTGTGAAACCAGTAAGACGAAATCAACTCTAGTTCGGCTAATTCCAACTGATGTTTGCCTTTATCCGCCCGTACTTTTCGCCCAGAGCCGCCAGTGACTCGGCGAATATGGCGGGCAATGGTGGCACGGGTTTTGCCTGTGAGTTGCTCTGCACGCTGATAAACGGCTTCTTTCTCACCGTATTCCGCACTGCTTAATTCACGGGCAATATCTAGCCAAACTTGGTCAAGAATTGCCATTTATTGCTCCTATTTACTTTCTGCGAATAACGCATCGACCACACTAGAGTGATCTTCGCCCACAAAGCCCACATAGTCGGCGGAATGGTCGCCCGTTGGGGTATCGTTTAGTCCGAAGTGGGTTTTGAGCTCGGATAAAATCAACTGATATTCCGCCAGCACCCCACTCATAAACTGCTTATGGTCAAAGCCGTGTTCGTTGCTGTGAGCTTCCAACGCTTCAAAGGCTTGCCATACTTGCCCATATAAAATCGCTTCGGCTTTATAGCTAATGCGTGCGGTTTCTTCTCGCAACACGCTGCCTTTTTCTTCTGGGCTTTGCAGGGCGATTGCCTGTTCTTTTTTCGCCAGTTTGGTGTCTAGCTCATCAATACGGGCATTTTTGTTTGCTAGCACCTTGCTTTGGGCTTCGTAGTCATCGTTTTTACGTTTTAACTTCGCTTCCAGCTCGGTTTTTTCTTTGGTAAATTTCGCCGTTAAGTCTTCGATTTTTTCAATCAAGTCTTCTTTATCCGTCGCTTCCGAATAGTCCGCATCAATGATTTCCGCACGGGCTTCTTCGGGCAACTAGCGAAGTTTTCGCATTTCACGGTAGCCCAAGCCGAGGCGTTGGGAGGTCTCCAAGAAGTCTTCGCCGAAAACTGTAAGATTTCTTAAATCTTCATCGACTTTCTTAACCCCTAAGCCACAAGCTGTTACATACTGCTCCCAACTACCTACCGTCAGCAGTTTTCCGTCAATGTAAGTTACTAAACCTTTGTATTTCTTGGTTTCTTTGATATCGGCTAAAATTTTCAAACTACCGACCGTCAGTAGTTTTCCAACAAAATTGAATGCTTTTAACATCCCCATCGCTTCGTGGGCTTCTGCCATATCTTGCGTTAAGGCTTGAGTGGCGAGAGCCACCGCATTTTGTTGTTCGCTTAATTTCATTTCGCTCATTGGTTATTCTCCCTAAAAGCCACCGCTTGCCACGTGTTGGCGGACTTCGTTCACACGTTCGTGAATGGCTTGCATATCTTGTTCATATGCCACTGCTAAATTCAGCATTGCAAAGCTCAACGTCCAGTTGCCCGTAGGCAACTTCCGCAAAAAGCCTTCATCTTCTAAAATTGCCGTGGCTCGGCTCACATTGACGGGGGTATCGCTAATCGCTTCGCACAGCTCTTTATTGCTTAAACCGTACATTGTGCGACCTTTCAGGGCTTTTAAAATGCGTAACGCCCTTCTCGCACCGTTGATTTTTTCATTCATTCTGCCCCCGTAACACTTTTACAAAATTTGGGATGCATTCGCTTGGTTGGCGGTTTTTATAGACCGTGTACTCACGGTGGCGTGTCAAAAACCAAATACACGCGTTTTCAAGTAATCTTTTCATTTTGATCTCCTATTTCGTGACAAGCGGTCAGTTCCGCTTAACATTTTACAAATCAAAACCGTTGGAATTTATGCAATCAAATTGTTAAAGAGCAATGCGTGAATTAAGCCGCCGCTTTTAAGCCGAGTTTTACGGCAATTTCGTGACCTTTACCCCGAGTGGCACGAATGGATCCATTTAATACGCGGCTCACATACTCACGGTTATAGCCGTGTTCTTCCGCCCACTGGGTAAAGCTCAAGCCTTTTTCTTCAAACTCTCGTTTGACCTGTTCGGCTGTTTTTGCTTTATTTTTCAGCATTACGATCTCTCCTGTTGTTGTGTATAATGTGAAACAAATTTGTATCATTCATTGAGTGTTATTTTGGTACATAAAAATGTACCCATCAAGTATATTTTAATTATTTTCTGGGGTTTTTTATGTCTACGATAGGTGATCGGTTAAAAAATGAACGAGAGAGATTGGGATTAAATCAAACACAGTTAGGTGCTATTGGCGGAGTACAGAAACAATCACAGCTAAAATATGAGAATGGAGTAACTTTTCCAAATGCTAATTACTTAACAGAAGTGGCAAAAATTGGGGTGGACGTGGTGTATGTTCTATTCGGAGAACGAGCTAATACTGCCATCAATGATGAAGAACTGCTTCTGCTTCATAAATTCCGTAATGCCGACCCAGCGGTGCGTAAATTTATGCTTTATGGTGGAGAAAGTGGGGAACAAGCTAACAAAAGCAATATGATCTTAAAAGGTGATAATAGTATTCAGATTGGCGGGAATGTGTATAAATAGTGGGATAGCTAGTTATGATAGATATAACCTTGTTACAGGCTGCACGTAGGGCAAGATTGGCAGGAGATTATCACGATGCAAGAACCTTGTATCAACAAGTTGCATATAGTTATAACGATTTTACAGAGTTAGAAAAGGAAGCCTTTAGTAAAGAAGTCGCTGATTTTGCAGGCAATGATGATCCTATGTATAGGGATATATTAAACGCTATTATCCAGTTTATTAGGAATTCTGAAGAGCCTGTTTTACAAAGCAAGCTCACAAATGTTATCAAACAGGGTTATGGAGAGCCTGGTGCAGAATTAATGCGATACGTTCTCTACTATGCAGAATATAGAGATGAAATTAAAAGAATAAAGCGGGGACGTAGCTATCTGCTTGAACTCCCAGCATCAGAGCTTAGACACATACAAATTGAAGATAATAGTCAATCTAATCCTCCAAAGCTGCCAGAAGAAAAAACAATTTATTTTGAAAGTAATTCATCTTATATACCTGATATTCAATTTTTGCGTGAAATTGAAGAAATTAATGATTATAACAAGCTACAAAAACTAGCAACTCGTTTTAAAAAAGAGAATTGGAATGAGAGTTTAGCTTGTTTGTATAAAGCAACTCAAATTGCAGCACGAACCCGAGAAGCTCTTTCCTTACAAAGTATCACTCGATTTGCATTATTTTTACAACAAGCTGGTAAGTTTGAGGAAGCTAAATCAGAGTTACAACGATTATTTGAAGATGTTGATAATTACATCATTAACTTCAATTTAGATCTTAATTCATCAAGTGAATTAAAAAATCAACACCTTAAAGCATCCTACCTTGAACATCTTTTTGATAAAGCAAGATTGATTTATAAAAGGGAAAAGATGATGGAGGATGCTAAACAATTCGAGGAACTATCTCAAAAATTCAAAGAGGAGAGACTCCGATTGGAGGAGCCTCTTAGAGAAGAGAATGAAAAGCGACTTGAAAAACTAATGGAAGAAGAACGCCAAGACTATGAAGAGGCGTTAGTCCGCATTAGAAAGGAGGCTATCTTGCAGAGAGAAGAAGCCCTAAGACAAAAAATTCAAGCCGAGAAAATGAACTCGCAAAACAATAATGAGGCTAATAAAGATCCCGATGCTGCAATAGCGAGTTTATTCTTTTTTATTGTATTTTTTATAATGCTTATAGCTCTTTTTACTTAATTTACCGCTTCCAACAAACATCCATGTTTGAGTAAGGGAAGATAAAAACGATTGCCCGCATCCTCAAGAGTGGTAAGCAAGCAATCGGATTGTTTGATAATTAAAGACCCAATATAGATTTTCATAATAACTCCTAAAGGCGGGAAATTTTCCCTCCTATCATAGCGAATTCGTTCAACGGATAATTGTAGCCACGGCAAAAATGAAAGGAGACACTATGTCTAGAGAAAAAATGATGATCAAAGGCGATCAGAACAAGCAAATTTTCGGAGACTTGACCGAAAACCACTACTATTTCTATGGCTTAACCGAACAGCAAGCCAAACAAGCCCTAACCGAATATACAGAAGAACAACTGCAAATGGCACGGCAACGCTTGTTTAAAGAGCGTTGGCGGGTATCCCGTTCTCCTTTTAGCGTGCATTGGGTATGGGTGTTACTTGCCTCTGCCCCAGTATTTGTGTTCTCTGTTGGTAATACTCCTCGGTTATTGGGGTTATTAGATGGCGAACTTATTTCTTCATTGTCAGATGTGCTATTAGTGGCGGGTATTCTCTTCACTATTTTTCTGCTGTTTTGGAATTACACTGCGAACAAAATGAAGTTTGATATTGAAGCCATCAATCAACTTTTACGCCAAAACTGGCAAATGAAACGTTGGATAGATGAAGAGTTACAAGCCCGCCGATTACAATACTGGAAAGCAAAATGCGGTGTGAGAGATGAGTTGAAGGATTATATGGAACAAAGCGACGATAGCGAAAACCGCTAGCGCGTTGGCGAGCAAGGAAGCATCTAAAAATCGTCAAGTAGCGGCGTAGGATAAACAAGAATATATTAGGTCTTACTTTATAAAGGATAAAAATATGCAAGCAAGAATTACATTTTATCAAATTAAACGTTGCGGTATCTACAAACGTGGTTCTAAAGGCTCTCAACCTCAATTTTTAGGCATTAAATCAATGCTAGCCAACCTTGAAAATTGGGCTATAGGTAAAGAGTTGTCTGAAACCGATGTATTTAAAAATGCACAAAATAAAGGGTTCTGCACTTATTTGGCAGATATAAAATCCACAGCGAAATCCACCATATTAGTTATGTGGAATCAAGTACCACATACTGAATCTGGTGTTTTATCTCTTCCAAATAAATCCAAAGTGGGGGCGATAAAACAGGCTGATGCAAACGCAGTGAAAGAAGACTCTATTCCTGGGTATCCGACATATTTTTGGTTTGTTCCGAGTAAAAATGTATTCGCAACTATCTGCTTTAGCACGATTGTGAATGGTCGGATTGCTATGGAAAATTATGTTAAGCAGTTTATGGCGGTATTTTCTGACTATGTTGTGAAAGAATTTGATGAACAACGTGGCGAACTGGTCATAAAAGGATATAGTGCAGATCCTAATGATGAAGATGAGCGGATTTATAGCTATCGACCTAGTTTTGTGAGTGCTATGTATCCCAAAACGCAAGAGCTTCAATTTTTAAAGGAAAAAGCCCCAGAAATTAAAAAAATCACCAAAACAGCAACGGCGACTTACCGCAACAAGCTAAGTTTGAATATCTTGCAGAAATTTATGGGCTTTTTTAGTGGATTACCTAGAGAAGCCTTTTCTACAGAAGAATTTACAGTAAAAGGCGAAGTGTCCGTAAATGGCCTAACTAAGGATGAAATTCAATCTCTATATGATGAATGGGAAAGTGATGTGAATGAACTGCATAGTTTGGATTATGGATTTAAAATTAACGGTGAACAATATTGGTTTAGTCGAGCTTTAGCTAAATGGGAAGGGGATTTATCGCTATCATTTACTGAACAAAATTCATTTGGTAACATAGAATCTCTTTTATTAGAACTAGAGAAAAAACGGACAAACATCTTGTCTATATTAAGCTCAAATGACACTATTAGATAAAAGCCTTTGCGGTCTTGCTCTTGTTTTATCAGTATTGGTAGCCTGGTGGGTGGGAGATAAAATTACCTTTTCAGAACAATGGGTGCTTTATGAGACGCTGCGTACCACAGCATCTATCATTTTTGCTGTAGTTGGTGCGTGGTTTGCTATTGTGTATCCTGAGAAACTGAAAGCACCATTCAAAGAGCGAACAACAACGCAAGCAAATTCAGATACACGCTTTGGTTCGCTTTTTTCGCCTATATTCCATTCAACCGTTATTTTGTGCATTGTGCTGTTCATTGGTATTCTTGCCCCAGTGTTGAAACAGATTCCAATGATGGTTGAACATAAAAACGTAATGAGAGCGTTGAGCTTTGGACTGCTATGCATATTGACTTTTTGGCAGATTAGAACTGTTTTTATTACGCTAATCCCTGCAGATATGCTGAAAACTCAATCAGAAAAAGATATTGCAAAACAAAGCAATATTGAACATTTGACTGGGCGGAAAATGCCATAATACTTCTTTGGCTTCACAAAGATGAAGTCTTTATCACCACATTTTTTCCTTACGTTAAAAATCAGCCTGCCACCATACCCCGAATCCCCCTTCATTTATTCTAGCCGAGTAAAAAATACTTCTGAACACGCAAAAGCTATGCTCTAGCTTCCGCTTTTTAGTTCATTTTAAACAGGAGTATTTTATGAAGGGTTTTATTTCCGCATTACAACGTGGTCGTTTGGTTTCTTGGGTAATTGCCGCCTTGGTGTTACTGGCAGCGATTGCACTACTTTCCCCGCAGCAGTTGCCCGTGGTGCTGTATAAGCTCGCACTGGTGTCTGTTGCCGCCATTATCGGCTACCACTTAGATCGTGCCTTATTCCCTTATTCGTCCCCAGGCTCTTATCTGAAGCAGAAATGGGTGAAGCAACAACGTACGGCTCCCCGTGGCGATAATGAACCAGAATATCCCGTCTATGACGGCTACACGCTGGTGTTTGCCTTAGTAGTACTTCGTCGTGCGGCGATTGTCGGTGCGGTGATTTTAGGTATCACCTTGGGGTTATAACAATGCGTATTGTTCACCATTCTCACCCCGTATTTCGTCGGGTGGCAATGTTTTTGTTGGCGTGGCTAGTTGCAAGTTGTTTATGTGTCGCCACCGCTTTTGCCATGATTCCGTCGCAAGCGAAGCAGTATCAGCGAGAGCTAACCCGTAACAGCCATTTAGTTTGGAGCTTAAATGCCCCTGTTGCCTTATTTGCCGCCCAAATTCACCAAGAGTCTCAGTGGAAACTGAATGTACGCTCTCCTGTTGGGGCGCAAGGTTTAGCGCAGTTTATGCCGCAAACGGCGAAGTGGATTGCCCAAATTCGCCCCGAACTGGCGGCAAACGAACCTTTTAACCCCTCGTGGGCATTGCGTGCCTTGGTTGAGCTCAACCGCTTTAACTATCAACGCATTGCCGCTGTCAGTGAGTGTGACCGCTTGGCGTTTATGCTCTCTGCCTACAACGGCGGGCTGGGTTGGGTGCAAAAAGATAAGCGGTTCGCCAAAACCAAGGGATTAGATCCCTTGCGTTATTGGGAACACGTGGAGAAGGTTAATAGTAGGCGAAGCCGTGCAAACTTCAAGGAAAATCGGGGCTATCCGCAGCGGATTATCTACCGCTGGCAACCAGAATACGTAGTAGCTAATTGGGGGAAAGGAGCGTGTCTATGATGGGATTGACTAGTCTTACTTTAGTGCGTTTCGGTAGCTGGTTACTTGGTGCCTTGATGGTTTTAGGGTTGATCAGCTACACCGCTTATCAATGGGGCTATCAGGTTGCCAAACTGAACGTTGAAATTATGCAAAATCAAGTGCTCAATGCCCAAATCACGAAACTCAGCCAAGAAACCCAAGCCGCTCAAGCGATCAGCCTTGCCTTGAGCCAGTCGCTCGACCGATACAAGCAACTCGGAGAACAGACAACCGATGAATTACATAAACTGTTGGCGCAAACGCGGGCTGCTCGTCAGCATTGCCGTTTTGATGCTGCAAGCCTGCGCATCCTCCACAATGCCCGTGAGCGTGCCGCCCAAGCCGTTACCAGCGCTATTAACCACCCCGTGTCCGAGACCCGCGACAATAAACGGTGAAGATGCCGATGCCATTTTTATCACGCTCAAAACGATGTACGACCTTTACGGCGATTGTGCGGGTCGTCACGTTGAGCTAATCAAAACACTACAGGAGATAAAAGGAGATGAAAAATGATTGAAGTACACGGCTGGCAGGCGATTACCTACTTTGTCGGTTTAGTGATGACGATTTTAGGGATGTTGATTGGCTTCGGCAAAATTTTGCTCGCCCAGTTTGAATCCAAGCTGGATTTACGTTTTAAATCAAACGATGAAAATTATCGCCGTTTGCACGATGACATCAAAGCAGCGAAAGAAATGTCGGAAGCTTCCGAAAAATTAGCCTTAGAGCTGAAAATTGCCCTACCCAATGATTACCAGCGGCGAGAAGATGCCATTCGCAGTGAAGCGGTGAATTCCGCCCGCTTGGATGCCATCAACACCAAATTAGACCAAATCATTTTGATGAACGGAAAACAATAACAATGATGAATTTTGAACAAAACAAAAAAGAACATATCCGTTGGTTAATTTTACTCACCCTTGACCACGCCCGTCCGATTGGTGCGGCAGAAGGGTTGATTTTATCCACTATCCAAACTGTACCAATGCAGCTGACGATGATTGAGCTACGTCGAGAATTAGATTATTTGGCTGACAAAGGCTTAGTTGAAATTAAAGGGCGTGAAACCGCGCGTTGGCACGCCAAGCTCACCAGCAAAGGCGTGGATGTGGTGGAATATACCGAACCCGTAGGGGCAGGTATTGCCCGTCCTGAAAAATACTGGGGGTAGGTATGCCAAAGCGTTCAACGGTCAAAGCCTTACCCCAAGCAGTGAAAGAGTGGCTCGATGCCGCCGTGCTTGAAAATAACTTTAGTGGCTATTCCGAGCTTGAAGCGGAACTCAAAACCCGTGGTTATGACATCTCACGCAGTGCGGTACACCGTTACGGGCAAGCCTTAGAGCGGCGTTTAGCTTCAATTAAAGCCAGTACCGAAGCGGCAAAAATCATCTCTGAAAACATTGGCGATGATAAAAGCAGCCAATCCGAAGCGATTCTGGAAATGGTGCAAAGCCAAGTGTTTGAAGTGTTGATGAAACTTGAAAGCGTTAAAGAAAACGAAGATCCAATGGAGCGACTCGCCGCTTTATCGTTTGTGGGGAAAAACATTAGCCCGCTGATTGGGGCGGCAATCAATTTGAAACGCTATCGTGCCCAAGTGAAAGAAAAAGCCGAAGCGGCTGCCCAAGCGGTGGAAACCATTGTGAAGAAAAATGGCTTAACAGATGATACCGCAGAGCAAATCCGACAACGTATTTTAGGGGTGGTGTAATGCAGTTAGCTGATCGTACGCCATCTGTCTTGCTCCCTTACCAACAGCGTTGGTGTGCGGATACCACACCCGTGAAAGTGTGTGAAAAATCACGCCGTATCGGTCTCTCTTGGGGTGAGGCAGCAGACACGTCATTGCTTGCCGCATCACAAAAGGGAATGGACTGTTGGTACATCGGCTATAACCGCGAAATGGCGTTAGAGTTTATCCGTGACTGCGGCAACTGGGCGAAATCCTACGGCTTCGCCGCGAGCGAAATTGAAGAGACCGAAGAAATCTTCAAAGAAGGCGATGAAGAGAAATCTATTCTCGCCTTTGTGATCCGCTTTGCCAGTGGCTGGCGAATCACGGCACTCTCAAGCCGTCCGTCTAACCTGCGGGGGAAACAAGGGCGAGTCATTATTGATGAAGCGGCATTCCACGATGATTTGAGCGAACTACTCAAGGCAGCAATGGCATTGCTAATGTGGGGTGGTCAAGTGCATATCATCAGCACCCACAACGGGGTGGATAACCCTTTCAACGAGCTAATTACCGACATTCGGGCGGGCAAAAAGCCATACAGCTTGCACACCATCACCTTTGATGATGCCATTCGCGACGGGCTTTACAAACGTATTTGTTTACGCCTGAAACGCGAATGGACGCAAGAAGCTGAAACCGCGTGGATTAACGAAATTCGGGCATCTTATGGCGAAGTGGCAAGCGAAGAGCTGGATTGTATCCCGAAAAACTCAGGTGGGACATGGCTCTCTCGTGCACTCATCGAAAGTCGAATGAGCAAGCAAACGCCACTTATTCGCCTGACGAAAAGTGATGATTTTGCCTTAATTGACGAGCCAGTGCGTTACGTTGAAATCGAAGCATGGTGTGAAGAACATCTCTTGCCGATTTTGCAATCTTTGCCACAAGGACAGCATAGCTATCTTGGTGAAGACTTTGGACGCAAAGGTGACTTAACCGTAATTTGCGTGGGGCAAGAACAAGCGGATTTAAGTCTGCAAGAAGTGCTGGTGGTGGAACTGTCTAAAATTCCGTTTAAGCAACAAGAGCAAATCTATTACTACATTTGTGACCGCTTGCCACGCTTTTCCAAAGCAGCAAACGATGCAGGCGGTAATGGCATGTTTTTATCGGAAGCCGCCCAAGACCGTTACGGGCAAGTGGTGGAAGGCATTATGCTCAATGAAAGCTGGTATCGGGAACACGCTCCGCCGTTTAAAGCCGCATTGGAAGATGGCACATTCCACAGCATACCGTATCACGCTGATATGCTAGATGATTTGCGAGCCTTTCAGGTGGTGCGGGGTGTGCCACGTATCCTCGATAAGCGAAGCGTTGGCAAAAGTGGCACACAACGCCATGGTGATGCGGGTATTGCGAAATTATTGCTCTATTACGCCTACCGCACGGATGAAGGGTTTGAAATCAATTATCGTTCGATTGGCGAGCGGGCATCGACCTTCGGCAGTCGTTTCTCAACAAGCCGTACTCACCGAGGTTTTGGCACTATTCGTGGACGTAACGATTTTACAGGATATTAAAAATGGGTTTAAAAGATTGGTTTACCAGCAAAAACAAAAAGCCTGTACTCAAGCAAGAGATTGCGGGCACAGGCGACGGTCAGGACATCACTAAAGGCTATATCGCTGAATTAGCTCAACCGAGTGATGGGGTGCTTGCAGGGCGTGGTCGTGGCGATTTAAGCCTATACGAAAAAGTGCTCTCTGACGAAGAAGTTAAACGCACCTTTGGGCAACGCCAAGATGCGCTGATTGCCAAAGAGTGGAAGGTCGATGCCGCAAGTGATAACCCGCAAGATGTGCAAGCAGCAGAGTTTATTCGCCAGTGGTTGAATGAAATCGGCTTTGACCGAGTGACCAAACTGATGCACTACGGCATTTTCTACGGCTATGCCGTGGCTGAGCTGATCTATCGTCAGAACGACGAAGGGCAATACCTTGCCGATATTAAAGTACGTAATCGCCGCCGTTTCCGCTTTACCCCAAAAGGTGAATTACGGTTACTCACCCGTGATCACCCGAAAGGCATTGAATGCCCCGCCCCGTACTTTTGGACATTCTGCACAGGGGCAGATCACGATGACGAACCTTACGGTATCGGCTTAGCCCATTGGCTATATTGGTTGAGTTATTTCAAACGCAACGGCGTGAAGTTTTGGTTGATTTTCTTGGAGAAATTCGGGATGCCAACCGCCTTGGGGCGTTACCCGAAGAATACATCCGAGCCTGACCAAGAGAAGCTGCTAGAAGCCTTATATGCTATTCAGTCGGACAGTGGCATCATCGTGCCGACGGATATGCCCGTGGAATTACTCAGTGCAACCCGCAGTGGCACAGCAGATTACAAAGTGTTGTGGGACACGATGAACGATGGGATCCAACGCGTGGTCTTAGGGCAAACCACTTCATCAGGCGGCACCGCAGGTAGACTAGGCAACGATGATTTGCAAGAAAAAGTACTGGATTTCATCATCAAAGCGGATGCCGATGTGATTTGCGAATCGTTTAACCGCGGCCCGGTGGCGTGGCTCACCAAAATGAACTTTGCCAATGCCAACCCACCGCGGGTCTATCGCGTGTTTGAAGAACCAGAAGATTTAACCAACAAAGCCACTCGTGACAAAATTGTGTTTGAGACCACGGGATATCGCCCAACCCTTGCTCAAGTGCAAGAAAACTACGGTGGCGAGTGGGAAGAGGCAAGCATGGCAGGCAGTAGCACACAAGCGGTGACTTCCGCCCCAAACTTTGCAAATCCGTCTCACCACGTCCACGAGGACGCACCCACGCAAATGACCGAACAACTCGGCAAGCGAATGCAGCCGATTATTGATGACTGGTTAGCAAAAATCCGTGAGCTGGTAGAGAAATCTGACTCCTTAGAGCAAGTGCGTGACGAACTACTCACCCTCTACCCTGAAATGGATTTACAGCAATATGCCGATGCAATGACAGTGGCACTGCAAGCCGCAAACTTAAATGGACGTTATCAAGTGGTTGAGGAATCCAAAGATGGTTAATTACGGCAGTGTGGCGTTTGACGAGCAAATTGAATTTTACAAACGCAAAATCCCCACACCAACCCAAAGTTGGGCGGATATTTACGGTGCAGAACACGATTACGCCGCGGTAGTGGCAGGCACGCACAAACGGGAAATTATTGAAGATTTTGCCGCTGCCATTCAGGATTTTATTGCCAACGGCAAAACCCTCGAAGAATTTCGCCAACGTTTTGATGAGATTGTGGCGAAGCATAACTGGACATACAACGGGGGACGCAACTGGAGCACGCGGATTATTTATGAAACTAACCTACGCAGTAGTTATCAAGCAGGGCGTTATGCTCAGCTTAACGAAATGCGAGAGACAATGCCGTGGTGGGAATATGTGCATAGTGATGCCGTGGCTCGCCCCCGTCCCGAGCATCAAAGTTGGGATGGACTGATTCTGCACCATTCCGACCCATGGTGGAAAACGCATTTTCCGATCAATGCGTGGGGTTGTCAGTGTACGGTAATTGGGCGTAGTCAAGCCTATTTAGACCGATTAGGGCTAAAACCCGACACGGCTCCTGAGATTGAGTGGCAAGAAAAAATCGTTGGAGTGCACAGCGGCAATCCGCGAGTGGTGCGAGTACCGAAAGGCATTGATCCGAGTTTTGAGCATATCCCAGGAGCTTCACGGTTAGAAAGTCAGGTAATGCCTCCGTTAGATGAAAACGGAGAGCCGAAGCGGGTAAGTATTTTTCCGCAAAAAACGCAACTTCAAGCACATATGCCGTCACCTAGAAAAGTCAGTGTAAACAGATTGCTTCCTCTCGAAAAAGAAGATGATTTTTACGTTAAGGCTTTCCTTGATGAATTTGGGGCAACACCTTCTCAACCTGTGATTTTTGAAGATGTAATGGGTGAGCCTTTAGTCATCAGCAAATCACTATTCATTTCTCGAAGCGGGCATTCTAAAGTGAAAAAACGTGGACGTGAGAAATATATGTTATTGCTTGCAGAAGCATTAAAACATCCCGATGAAATTTGGGTTCAGGCAGAGTATTACCACGAAATCAAACATCTAACGGTACGCCGTCGTTATATTTCTCAAATTGAAATTGAGCAAGATGGGGAAATTGTCCCAACTCTGGCGGTGTTTGAAGTTGGAAAGGATGGTTGGCTAGGGATTACAGATTTTGTGGCTGAAAAAGCGGAATATATCAAGCAAGTAAGATCAGGTATTTTGCTTTATCGCCGCGAAGATAACGAGTAATAAAAAAACCTCACCAGCCGACACAAGTGAGGTATGTCAAGGGATTGGAAGACTTGTCGGAGTCGTACTCCCTTGCTTCATTCATTGACCTCACGCGCCGCCGCACGTGAGGTTCGCCAAGGGTGAATATGAGCCACCGGCGGGCAGTGCCCCCTTGATGCGATAAATTTACTATAGGACTAAACCCCATGACTGTCAATATCGAAATCAATCAAGACACCATCTCCACCGCTCTTGCTCAAGCGGTGGCAGTGTTGGCCAACCCGAAGGCGATGTTTGCCGAAATCGGCGAAACCTTAATCGAAATCCACCAAATTCGTTTCGCTCAACAGCAAGCCCCAGACGGCACACCGTGGCAACCCCTTGCAGATTGGTATAAAGCCAGCAAGAAACGCAATGCGGATAAAATTCTCACGGCTGACGGGCATTTGCGTGCTACACTACGCTACCAAGCCAGCCAGAAAGAAGTGGTGTTTGGTTCTGACCGCCCTTATGCGGCGATACATCACTTCGGCGGCACAATAAAACCCAAAGGCAATTACCCGTTAAAACTCGGTGCAGGCGAAAAAACCCCTCGGGCAATGCAGGTGGAAATCCCCGCTCGCCCTTGGTTGGGATTATCGGCTGCTGACGAGCAACAGTTAGTCGAAATTGCCCGCTCTCACCTCAAAAACGCTTTTAAGGGCTAAAACGCCCATATACGCATTTTAATCTAAAAAAGATGAATGATAGCACTAAGATAATTTAGGGCGGTTATAACCACCCGTAAACGCCCTAAAATCGACATTCATCACATTCACTCTCCCACTTTCTTTTTCTGACACTCTTACAAAATTCAAGACGGGGCAAAAAGACCTTTTGATCTCCTCTCGTTATGCTAGTGCCATCTTTGATTTGATGGACTTGCAACCAATGAAACTCACCAAAATGGAAATTATGAAACTGGGTAAACACACGGCAGTTGATGGCCGTGAAGTTTCATTCTCCGAATCTGATTTAACCGACCTAGTAAACAGTTACGACCCAACACTGTTTGAATCCCCGATTGTTATCGGGCATCCACAGCTCACGTCTCCTGCCTATGGCTGGGTGCGTGAAATGAGTTTTGAGGGCGATACCTTATTTGCCACTGTGGGGCAAATTGATGCCGCCTTTGCTGATGCGGTGAACGAGGGGCGTTACAAAAAACGCAGTGCTTCTATCTTTTTGCCAAATTCGCTTGGCAATCCAAAACCCGGTCATTTTTATTTGCGTCACATCGGCTTTCTCGGCGGAGTGCCGCCTGCTGTTAAAGGCTTGGCTGATGTGAGCTTTGCAGCCAACACTGAGGGCGAAGACGCCTTTGTCGATTTTGCCTTCGCAACCGATAACCCACAACCTAACCCAAAAGAGGACAATCCAATGGATAAAGACAAAGAAAAAACCGATGCGGAAAAAGCCGTTGCACAGCGTGAAGCCGAGCTTAACGCCCGTGAAGCGGCACTAAAAGACCGTGAAAATAAGGTGGTAGCCGCTGAAACGGAAAACGCACAGAAAGCACAACAAGCCGCACAGCAGGCTGCCACCGACTTTGCTGCACAACTGGTGAAAGACGGCAAAGTCTTGCCTGCTCAAAAAGCGGGCTTAATTGAAGTGATGGTAAAACTCGGTAACGAGCCTGTGTCATTTTCCGATGGCACGCAAACCATTTCTAAATCTGCCCTTGATGTGCTGAAAGAAGTGTTAAGCCAAAAGCCCGTTGATTTTGCGGAAAAAGCAGGCGAAGAAGGCGAGCCAGAAGATGCGGTGGATTTTGCCGATCCAAGTGCCATTGCCAATGCTGCGATTGGTTATCAGCAAGAACAAGCCAATAAGGGCATCCATATTTCGATGACGGATGCGGTGAATTACATTACAAAGGGGCGAAGAAATAATGAAGCAGATCAATAACTTAGTTGTTGCCTATGTGGCAGAAGGTGCCATTTTAGGCTATCGCATTGTGGCACACGGTGAAGAAAGTGGCGGGGTTAAACAAGCCACTGCGGCTACCGATAAATTATTAGGTGTCACCACCCGTATGCCAAAAGACCCAGGTGAACACACTGATGTCGTACGTTCTGGCTTAACGCCTGTGTTATATGGCGGCACCTTAAAACGGGGTGATTTTGTCACAACAGACAATCAAGGTCGTGCCGTGAAAGCCACGAATCAGCAAATGTATGTTGGCATTGCCGAAGAAGCCGGTGAAGCCGACGACATCGGTTCAATTTTTGTGACCTTTGGTACTTTCGCCTCGGCGTAATACAAGCGATCAGATTCTGTAACTTTTTTGCAAATAGTGAAATAAAAAGGAAAAACGATGAGTAAAGCAAATTTCCCTATCGATCTGGTTTTAACGGCGATTGCGATTGCCTATCGCAACCGTCATATGATTGCCGACAGCGTGCTCCACCGAGTGCCAGTCGGTAAGCAAGAATTCAAATACCGTGAATTTAATCTCGGTGAATCGTTCACTGTGCCTGATGTGCGTGTAGGTCGAACGTCTCGCCCAAATCAAGTGGAATTCAGTGCCAAAGATTTAACGGCATCCACCGAAGATTTCGCCTTAGATGCACCAATTCCGAATGTGGATTTGAAAAACGCTCCCGCAGGTTACGACCCTAGAGGACGTGCAGTAGAACAAACTACCAACTTAATTGAATTGACTCGTGAAGTGCGTACCGCAAATCTCGTGTTTAACGAGAAATCTTACGCCACGGGGCTTAAAAAGACATTAAGTGGTAATACCCAGTGGACGCACGATAATGCAAACCCAATTGATCACATTCTAGAGGCACTCGATGCCCCCATTATGCGACCAAATGTGATGGTGTTAGGGCAACGTGCAGCAACCGCCTTACGTCGCAATAAAGCTATCGTCAAAGCCTATAACGGTTCATTAGGTGATTCTGGTTTAGTACCACTTGCCTTTATTCGCGACTTGTTTGAAGTGGAAGAAATCTTGGTTGGTCAATCCTTGGTGAACTCGGTGAATCCAGGCAAAAAGCCGGTGCTCAATCAGGCGTGGGGCAACCACTGTAGCTTGTTCTACCGTGACCGTTTAGCCGATACCAATGGCGGCACAAGCTTTGGTTTAACCGCTCAATTTGGCGACCGTGAAGTGCGTGACATTATTGACAACGATATGGGTTATCGTGGTGGCAGTCGCTTGCGTGTCGGCGAATCGGTTAAAGAGCTGATTATTGCCAAAGACTTAGGCTACTTCTTAAAAGATGTGGCGTAGTGATGGTGATGGCCTACATTTCCCTACCGCAACTGGCAGATAAGCCAGGGGCGGTAGAACTGGCACAAGTCACCGCTCAATCAGGGCAAATGCCTGTGGCATTTGAACTGTTAGAGCAAGCATTGCAAGGCAAATCGGTCGATACATTGCCACAAGAGCAACAGATACCGATCCAAAAAGCACTCGATCGCATTCACGAAGCCATTACCGATGCGTGTGCTGTAATAGATGGTTTTTTAAAGCAACGTGGTTATGTGTTGCCTTTTAAAAAAACACCAACGGTACTCACTGCCTGGGCAAGATCGATTAGCCGTTATTACTTGCACCAACATCTGATTTCAGATGAGAAGAACAACCCGATTGTCCGTGATTACCGTGATGCCATGAAAATGCTTCAGCTCGTTGCCGAAGGGAAATTTTCACTGGGTGCGGATGATACTTTGGCAAGTTTTAGCCCGAAAGCAAAACGTATTGAGCACATTTTTACCCAACAAACCCTGAAGGATTACTGATGTTTAACAGCACCGCCCCCTTTGATCTGAAGTTGGTGATCGACCAATTAAAGCCGCTGATGCCAGAGCATATCAAGCACATTGGCAGCACGGCAGAATATCGCTCGATTACCAATTTAAGCCTGACTGGATTACCCACCCCTGCGGTTTATGTGGTGCCGAACCACGAAGTCGGGCACCAAGACGGCATCGCGACACGTCAGATGATGACCGTGACCTTTTCGGTGGTGGTGATCGTCCACTCCTACCAATACAGCCCCGATAACCCGCAACTTGCCGTCTCTAACCCGGTGATTGGCAAAATCCGCGAAGCGTTAATGGGCTGGGTGCCACCGATAAAAGGCGCGCGTCAAACGCATTTTGTGCGCGGTGATGTGCTGGATTACACCAACAACTATCTCGCTTGGATGGAAACATACAAGACATCAATGTTAATAGGAAAAACACAATGAAAACCGTAAAACTACTGAAAAGCCATATCCACGCAGGCGTAAGCCACGCGGCGGGCGATGAACTGACGGTCAGCGATGCCGATGCTACCTTTATTGTGGCACAAGGCATTGGTGAAGAGGTGAAAACCACCGTGGTGAAAGCATCAAAACCACCGAAACCCAACGAGCAGAAAATACAACCAAATTCTGCCACCGAATCCGAAAACCCAGAATCCGAAACACTAGAAGAAGGAGAAAAAACCGATGAGCAAAAATAAAGAAACCTATTATTACGGGCAAGGTAAAGTCTATTTAGCCAAACGCGACAGCGAAGGCAAGCCCGTTGATTTACGTTGGGTGGGTGATGTGTCTGAGCTGGCTGCCACACTCAATGTTGAAAGCCTCTCCCATAAAGAGAGCTATTCAGGGCAGCGTACTACCGCGCGTAAATTGGTGATCGGCACCGAAGGTGAAGTCAGTGCTAAATTCCACGAAATGTCCCACGAAAACTTGGCGTTGTTATTGCGCGGTAATACCACCGAAGTTGGGGGTAATTCTGTCAGCGGTGAAAAACTGCCGCGCACGATTACCGCAGGGCAACGTATCCCGCTTGCACACCAAAATGTGAGTTCTGTCACCATCAATACTTTAGAAGAAAACACCGATTTTGAAGTCGATAAAGTGTTTGGGGTTGTCACTTTCTTGAAACCGCAAAGCGATTTTGAACAAATCGTTTCGTACAACTACGGCAAGGTAACCAATACCGCAATGCTAACCGAGCAAGCGGAAGATCTATTCTTGCGCTACGAAGGGGTCAACTTGGCAGAAAATAACCAATATCAGCTCGTGGAGCTTTATAAAGTGAATTTCGAGCCAGCCTCTGCTTTAGCGTTGATCAATACCGAAAACTCGCTGGCAGTACTCGATGCGAAAGCGGCGATTTTAGCCGACAACACCAAAGCCAGCGATAACACCTTAGGGCGTTTCGGGCGTGTCGTGACCATCAATCCAGAGATGTAATGGTATGGATAAGACATTAACAACCAAGGCAGAGCCATCTGCCGTTGATGAACTAGCAGTGCTGTTCCCAAATCAACTGCTCGAAATCGGTGGGAAAACCATTGAAGTGTGCGAGTACACCTTGCTCCAGCAAATGCAACATCGCGCACGCTTTGAACCGTTTGTGCAGGCGTTGCGGGCATTGCTAAACGAAAACAGTGATTTCACCTTTGATCACATCCAAGATTGCATCGCTTCACACTATGAAGATGTGTTTTTCTTGGTGGGGTTATCTATCAATGAGTCGGTGTCATTTATTGAAAACCTAAAAGGTGAAGAAGCGGATGCTTTGCCTGCTGCGTGGTGGGTGGTCAATTCCGATTTTTTCGTGAAGCACGTGGTGCTTCCATTGCAAGAGAAGATCATCAAAAACGCGCATCAGCAAGCACGCTAGGATTTGGCGAAATCCTCCAAACCGTAATTAGCCACGGGCATACCTTTGACAATATCAAACACTATACCGCTCGGCAGTTAAACCTCTTTTATGCGGAATGTATTAAAGCAGAGCGACGACATCGGGCGGGAAGAACGATTGATGTGAGTTATGGGGTGAACGGTGGGAAAGAAATTGCAAATTATCTAAAGGAACTGACCGCTTGTTAGCGGTCTCGTTTCACGCTTTTATTTTTCTTCTTCCACTTTAAATGGGTTGCCAAATGCAAGATTGAACCCTGTCGCGACAAAGCACAGGAAAAATCCGAATAAGCTCGGCGCTAATAAAAAGCGGAAGAGAGGCAATGCGCTCAAAATGAAAGCACAAAATGAAACAGCCAACACGATTTTTACTTTCAACATAATGTATTCCTATGTCAAATAACTTGAAACTTGCCCTAAAAATCGAAGCGGACATAAAAAACGCACAACAGAATCTTAACGCACTTAAAGCCGAGATGCAAGGTGTCAATCAGACGGCAAAAGGGGCGTCAAGTGCATTTGATAAAACCGCAAAATCCACGGAAAAAGTCAGCCAACAGGCTCAAGCCGCAGCGAAAGGGTTGAACAAACTTGGTGATGAAGCTCAACAAACCACTGCTAAACTTGGTAAAACACGTGCGGGCGTGGAATCCATCAGTACACAGCTTAAATCACTCAAAGCACAAGTTGTTGGGCTAACGTTGAGTAATTTAGCGGTATCAAATATTACGCACAACTTAGATGAATTTAAAAATTATGAATCACGTATTCGGTTGATTTCTCGTAGTAATCAAGAAGCACAAGGCACCTTTGAAGGTTTAATGCAAGTCGCAAACCAAACGGGGACGCAGTTTGCGGCGACCGCTGAACTTTATACACGGGTTTATCGCAGCCTTGGGGACAGTGCAAACAGTGCTGAAGTATTGCAATTTACTAAAACCATTTCGCAAGCGATGGTGGTGTCTGGTGCTGGTGTAGAAGAAGCGAGAGCTGCCATTATTCAGCTTTCGCAAGGGATGGCTGCAGGTGCATTGCGTGGAGAAGAATTTAACTCGGTCGCTGAGCAAGCACCAATCATCCTTGAGGTATTGCAAAAATCCCTAGGTAAAACCCGTGGCGAACTCCGCAAAATGGCAGAAGAAGGCTTACTCACCACGGATGTCATTATGACGGCAATTAAGGAAAATGCCGAGGCCATTGAAAAACAATATGAAGGTATGCCACTCACCATTGGGCGAGCGATTAACGAACTCTCAAATAGCTGGCTTAATTTTCTTGGCAATACTGATAAAACCTTGCCTATTTCCGTAGCGATTTCCGAAGCTATTTCAGGCATTGCTCAGCATCTCAATCTTTTAATTTCACTCGCCTCGATTGCGGGGGCGATATACGCCTCCCGTTTTCTTGCTACCATCGTGACAGGGGCAGGTTCAATGGGGGCAAATACCGCAGCTATTCGAGCAAATACAGTGGCACTAAATACAAAAATGGCAGCCCAAGTACGGGCTGCACAGCTCACCATTGCCATGATGCGTGCGGTGGACGGTGAAACCGTTTCAGTCGCACGCGCAACACAGGCTTATACCGCATTAGGTGTTGCCAAAACCAAAGCTACCGCCCTCTCACTCTTTGCTTTAGCTGGTGGCTGGACAGGTTTAGTGATTACCGCGGTATTGGGGTTGGGGACGGCATATCTCTATCTCAAAAACAAAGAGGAAGAAGCTGAACGGCAATTTGCCCAAACCCAAACCACGATTGAAGCCAATATTGCTAAAACAGAAGCATTAATCGAAGCCCGAACTCGACTAGGTGCATTGGGTGGTTTTTCTGATCGTCTTGAACAAACCAAAATCAACACGGCTAACTTAGATGAAGCTAAACAAAAACTTGAAGCGTTGATTGCTCGCCGTAATGAATTATTAGCACTAAATAGTCAAGATACGATTGGATTTGGCTCGTTTTATAGCGATGAATTAGATGACGTCACGCGAAAAATCGCTGAACTTGAACCCAAGGTGAAGGATTTAGATGCTGCCAATCAAGAATTATCCAACACCGTGAAAGAACAAGTGGCTCGTGCCTTTGAAGCCGCGGTTGCCGCAGGTGGACCGCTAGCAGAAAAACTGAAAGAAATTGGTGACCCACAACACGCAGATGCCATCAGTTTGCTTTTGCCACCTATCAAAGAAGCGGAATCTGAACTCGCTGAAATGAAATCGGAAGTCGAACGGTTAGGAAAACAATTGGAAAAAGAGTTTGTGAATGCCACTCAAAGTGCGGCACAACAAATGGAAACATTGAAAAAACGAATTGAGGAAGCCGCTAAGAAAGCGGGGAACTCGGTTCAATCGTTCCAGTTTCTGACCGATGAATTAAAAAACTTCTTAAATCTGCAAGAAAAAATCACACAGGCAAAAGACAGTAAAGAAGCTGGTGACTTTTTAGAAAATTTACGCAAACAGGCGAGACAGTCAAGTATGACATCCCTTGAGCGTAATCTGGATAACGTTAAAAACAATCAAAAGCTCACCGAAGAACAAAGGGGGGAAGCCGAGGAGCTTTATCGCACGATTGATGCAAATGAAAAAACCAAACAAGCCAATGCGAAAGCCACCCGAAATGCCGCTAGCCAGGCTAAAAAAGATGCAAACGAAGCCAAACGCCTCGCGGAAGAAGCAGCAAATAAAACTCAAGACTTAAATGTACAGTATCTCCGCCTGATTGGGCAGGAGACCAAAGCGGACTTGCTTGATGTGCAAAATCGCTATCACCAGTTACTGGAGATGATGCAAAAGGCAAACAATGTGGAAGGCATCAGTCTGATCAAAAAAATGTTGCCACTTGAAGAAGCCAAAATCCAGCTTGACGGGGTGCAGTCGCTGATTGGCCAAGCCTTTCAGCGTCAGTCTGCCCAAGAGCAACAGATTCAGGCACAAGTTTCCACAGGCTTGATTACCCATTTTGAGGGGCAACAACGCCTAAAAGACATCTACGCTCAAACGGTCACTGAAATTGAAAAACAGTTACCGCTATTGCAAAAACTGGCACAAATGCCAGGTACACAAGGGCAAGCGGCAAGTGTGATGCTTGAGCAAATGAAACTGAAGATTGCAGAGTTGAAAGCGGTTGGAAACGAACTTGAAAAGGCATTTAAAGACGGTTTAACCCAAGGTATCCTATCCTCTCTGATGGGCTTAGCGCAAGGCACGATGACCTTAAAAGATGCCGTTAAAAACCTCGCGCTGACCATTATCAACAGTATGGCACAAATTGCCGCCCAACAATTGGCAATGCAAGCGACAAGTGCGGTTGGAGGTTGGTTCAGTGCAGCAGCGAGTGCTGCTGGTGGTACGGTTGCCGCGGCAACAGGCGGTTATATTCGTGGCCCAGGTACTTCCACATCAGATTCCATTCCTGCTCGATTATCTGATGGAGAGTTTGTAGTCAATGCGGCAATGGTGCGTCGTTATGGTGTCAGCTTTATGCACGCCATTAACCGCGGCACACTCCGCCACTTTAATCAAGGAGGATTGGTATCACATCCGGCGATGCCGTCTTATCGAGAGCCAGGATTAAGTGATAGTGCGATGGATGATAAGCAACAGCAAGTGGTCGCCTCTCCCGTCAATGTACAACAAACCTTGGTACTCGACAGCGCCGAAGTCTTTTCAGCGGGCATCAATAGCACCGAGGGCACCCGAGCACTGCTCACCGTCATTCGGGCCAACAAACAGACTTTACAACAAGATTTAGGGATTAACTAATATGGCATATCAAACGGGCATTGCACAAAATGAGCGAGATTTGCTCGACAAACTCAATAAATTTTTAACCAAAGATCCCGTTTTAGTCGAAAACGGGCAAGCGTGGACGGTACTTTACGACCAAACCTTTCCCGCAACACTCACAGAAGTTGAGCGGCGTAAAATTATGTGGAAATCCACTGGTACTGGTACGGAGCAACATATCTATGTGGGGTGTGAAACCGTAAACAGCATCGCACAAGACACTTACAACCTCAATTTCTACGGCGGTACTTATTTCAACCCTGAGCTAGTTCAAGGCGAGCAAATGCTAGACGGCATTATCAACCGTTGTCCTGGTGTCGCCTTATTTGCCGATGCCCGTCCAATTGAATATCACTTTATTGCAGACGGTAGGTGCTGCAAGGTGATTACGCGGATTTCCAATGTCTGCTCGAGTGCGTATTTTGGCTTTATTTTGCCGACCGTGCCACCGACAGAATACCCTTATCCATTGTGCATTGCAGGCAGTGCACCAGTTTATTATCGAGAAAGTTCGAGCTTTTCGTACAAAACGGTATTGGTTCGTTATTCCAATACAACAAGGGAAACCTCTTCTATTGTCGATCCGCGTTGTGCAAATTGCTGGTTGTTTACCCCAGACCAAAGTTGGCGTGATTTTTATGGCAGTAGTTATGTTAATAATACCAATGACTCAAACTATCAATGGCTTTACCCTTTGTGTAACTATCAGTTTTATAGCTCTGGCTATCACAAGTTTTTACTCGATACACAAGGTCCTTCCTTAGATGGTTATTATCCTTTACTACCTGTTGAATTCTTATCAACGAGAAGATCCAGTCAAGGTAAAAACCGTTGGGGAGCAATGGATGGTGTATATCACATTAGTGGTATTCAACGTGCCGCAGGTGACCAGATCACACTCACTGATGGGCAACGTGGCATCGTGTTTAGTGGCGGTCACCGTAGTGGTACCAGTGATTTTTTTGTGGTGTTAATTTAGGGGGGCAACATGGCATATCAAACAGGTACAGCACAGAACATCTCTGATCTATTCAATAAACTCAATACGTTCGCAAGCGAGCTCGGGTGGCACTCGGTACAAAAGACTGAAAGTCGGCTCTTTCTCACTTCGCCTGCACGTAAATATTGGGCGCTGGAGTATAAAGACAGAATGCTCTTTACCTTATGTTGTACGGGGTTTGACACCCAACGAGATGCGTTTAATCAGCCTGGTAGTTCTGCTTTAAGGGAAAATGCCTATAAAACTATTAAAACCGCCACAACGCATTTAGATAAAGGCAACTACGTTTCTTATGATTTTTTTGGCACTGCACGTTACTTACATGTAGTGGTCGAGATTGAGGCGGGTAAATTTCGCCATTTTGGCGTGGGTGAGCTGCAAAAATCAATGACCTTTACGGGCGGAGAATATGCCTACGGTACGTGTATTTCCTCTGGGTATGACGAGCCTTCTCAAAATGGTAATCACGTTTTTGGATTTTCTACAGGCTATGACAGCTATGGTCCAGTTGTGCGAGCCGATGATATTGGAACTGTAAACCAAACGCCTTTTTACTTTGGTGCTTATGGGGTCAGTAGTTACTCTCAAGATAGAAATGCGACAGGTAAATTTGTACTCACCCTTGGTCGAGGACTATTTTATAACGATATCAACACTGCACACCCTGATCAGGTTTTATTGAGACATAGTGCTTCCAAGTTTGGACAGTCAATTATTCCTCAACCACATACGCTTATTGCCCATTGTGGTGATGGCATTTTTAGACGATTAGGCATTTTGGAAGATCGCTATGAATGTGATATGTCGTTGTTAATTCCACGGCAAGTCATTGAAGTGAATGGAGAGAGATGGATGGTGATCCCATCTGCTCAGTTTGATATTCGTAATCAAACCCGCATTGAAGAAGGCAAAAATAATTCTGGCATTCAGGGCGTGTGTTATCGGATAGTGGAGTAATCAATGACAACTCCTAAAGGTTATATTGTTCCGCATTTGCAAAGATGGCATCACACTTATCCGACCCCGTTAACCACCTTTAGAGCCACTCACACACGATTAACTTTCTCTGCTCGTGAGTGGTCATCAAAAGTCACGGGATACCATCGCCAAGACTTACGCCAAGGGGCGAGAGGCTCAGTGATACCCAATTTTTATGATGATTTATATCGTCAAGTCATTGTTATGCCGCGTTATGTGGATTTGGGCTCGATTTCAACCGATCAAACCGTCGTGGTTTATGTGTGGAATGCGAATCGCAAGCCCGTGCAAATCCTCGGTAAACAACTTGCGAATGACGAAGGTGTGACGCTAACAGGCCCTATTTTACCGAAAAAAGTGCTGCCGTTAGCCCTCACCCGTTGGGTGTTAAATGTCAGTATGCAAGGCCCACCGCTGATCCACACCGATGTGACGTGGACGGTAACACCTTCACCTCCTGTTATCTTTCGTTTGCTAGGCTCTCGCTCTACTAATTGGCCGTTTGCCTCAGGCGAAGATAGTGTAGAAATCGGACCAAACTGGGAAAAAGGGGTAACCGAAACACTCGAATTTTTAACGGCGGTACATACCTCTTATAGTGGTGCTGAGCAACGCGTTGCTCGTCGATTAAGCCCACGTCGCACCTTTGAATTTGAAGCCGTCTTAGTCGGGGTCGCTCGACAGTTTTTTGAAAACGTGATGTATGCCTACGGCTCACGGGTGTGGTCAATGCCGGTGTTTACCGACAGAAGTGATTTATTGGCTGAGGCACGTATTAGTGCCACCAGTCTAATTTTAGATACCATTGGACGAGATTTTATAGATAAAGGGCAAGCCATATTGCTTCACCCGAATGGGCAACAAGAAATGGTTGAAATCACGACGGTTGAATCTGGTCGATTACGCTTAAAACGGGCATTACAGCGTGCCTATCCAATAGGTACGCGTATTTATCCGATTCGTTCAGCAATGTTAACCGATCCCCCAGCAATTCGACGCGTGAACGACAGTTTGGCAACAGCACAAGTTCGCTTCGCCGTGGTGGAACATAATGGCTTCTCAAATGACATCAGTCACTTGCCAACATACCGTGGCTTCCTTGTATTAGAGCCAACTTCGGAATGGTCGGAAGATGTTACCAGTGAATATCAACGTCTGATCGCAGAGCTAGATAATCAAACGGGGAAACGCTATCGGCTGGATACCGCACAAAAAGCCTTTCAAGTGGTGAGTCATCATTTTGTGTTAAGTCACCGTGATGTCCAACGCCAATTACGTCAGCTCTTTTACTACTTGCGAGGACGGCAAAAACCGATTTGGGTTGCGACATCTTCCACGGATTTTACGGCAGTCAGTGATTTAATGGGCACAATTTTAGATGTACGCCACTGTGGTTATTCCGCAACCTTACGTCGTGAAATGGGGCGAACTGATGTGCGTATTGAGCTTTGTAATGGCGATGTTATTTATCGTCGCATTATTACTTCAAATGTAGTTGATGACCGCACGGAACGCCTTGCCTTTGAAGGCGATAGCATTGAAATCAAACAACAAGAGATTGCCAAAATGTCGTTTATGACACTCTCTCGCTTAGAGAGTGACACCATCAGTTGGCAGCATAAAACCGATGCCGATGGTATTGCAACCGTGATGGTGAATTTCCGTGCGGTGCGTGAAGAATTAGAACAAGGAGCAAATGAATGAGCTTTTTAGAGAAAATCAATTCCATTGCTGATGGGCAACCTATCAATCTGTATGAATTTACCCGCGGTGGCAGAATGTATCGGTTTTGTGATGCCGATCAGGATTTAACGATTAACAATCAGTCTTGGCAAGCGACCACTATTAGTGATTCGGGCAAATCCAACGGCGAAAACGCCACGATTACCGTGGCAAGCAATCATCCAATAGCCAAGCTCTATCGCGGCACACCGCCGAGTCAAAGCGTGGAAGTGAAAATCTACCGCACTCACTGGGGTGATCATGAAATGTGAGTGGTGTGGGTTGGCACAGTGGTGGAAGTGAAACGCCCCGCTATCGAAAAAGCTGAAATCATTACCGCGAGCTTATCTGCCACGATGAGCAGTGCAGGCTTGCGTTTGTGTTGGGGGCGAAACTGTCCTTATACCCTCTATAGCTATGGTTGTGGCGTAGAGCAACAGCACTTTGCGGTGGGGGCGACGATTGAGGCAAAAAATGGCGTGTCCATTACCGTGACACTCCCTAGCGATTTGCCGTCAAACTGGTTTAGAGCAGGGTTGGTGGAATGGCGCGACCACGAAGGTGTGATTGAGACCCGTGCCATCACTACCCAAGCGGGCAATCAACTGACTTTAATGGGTGGCACGAAAGGGATTGAGGTCGGGATGAAAGTCACGGCATACCCTGGCTGTGATGGGCGGGTGCAGACCTGTGCGGAGAAATTCCAAAATGTGCTGAACTTCGGTGGCATCCCGCATATGCCGAATAAAAGCCCCTATGACGGCTCGCGCGTGTTCTAACAAGCAGTCACAAAATGCTTTAGCATTTTGAACGTTGGCTTTGCCAACGGCTCCGTAGGAGAGAACAAAATCCTTTAGGATTTTGTGAGTAGTTCCGATAAAAATTTTGCAAATCAATAAGAAGGAGAAAAACAATGTATGCAACGATTGCTTGGGTGATTGTCCGTTTTGTTGCCGTTATGGTGGTCAGTTATTTTGTGAATCAGGCACTGACACCGCGACCTAAAAGCAATAATGCGGAAGCCATTTCACAAAATGATTGGAACTTCCCGCAAACGGACGAAGGGGTGCCGCAATGCGTCTTTTTTGGTGATTGCTGGACGACCGATTGGCAAGTGCTTGCCTACGGTAACTACCGCACCACAGAGATTCGCCGAGGTTAAGTAAGGAGCGGCAATGATTATTACGATGGAAGATATGCGACGTGTCGATTACTGTGCGTCGGGTGTGGAAGCCTTTTTTAAGCGAGAAGGCTTAGATTTTGATGACTTTTTGCAAAATGGCATTGAATCAATCCGCCTTTTAGCCACAGGAAGTGTATTGGCACGCCGCTGTGTGGCCGAAGCGAAAAAAGCACGTAAAACACGTGAGGAGAAATAATGGGCAGACGTAAAAAGCCAGCACCCGTCACGGTCGGCTACCGTTATTACTGGGATATTCACAGCGGGCTTGGACGCGGCCCCGTGGACGAAATTGTGGAGTTGCGTGTGGACGATAAAACCGCCTATATGACAACGCCGGGGGAAATCACCCGCACGCGAGCCATTTATATTGATAAACCAGGCTTGTTCGGCGGCGAAAATACCGGCGGCGAAGGTAGCGTGCAAGGGCGAATGGAAATTTTAATGGGCGAGCGAGACCAAACGCCATCACAAATGTTGGTTAATCTGCTCAAAGGCAAATACAACCCTGCGTTGCACCAAACCTTCAATAAAATTAACAAACGCAAACGCGACCAAGCCCATGCCGAGCAAGAGGTATTTTTTCACAACCCCGAAGTACCTGCGGCGACGGTCACCAATAGTGACTTGATTCCCGCTTTTCGGGGCATTGTCTCCACGGTTTATAGCGGCTTATTAGTTGCTACAGTGCGTATCCTAAAAAGCACAGCTACCGCGTTCGCCGCACCCACAAAGGTTGGCTAGGCGGTGTGTGGTATCCCGAAAAATGCAAAATTGTGTTGCGTAACAACACGCTCAACCTTTCAGGGCTAACGCCAGAACAAGAGGAGCAGGCACGCCAGATTCACGTAATGAACCCAGCTCACATCTTGGTGCAATGTGCCACAGATGCGAGTTGGGGTGGCAAAAAAACGTGGGGAGACTTGGATTTAGATAGCTATGGACGTGCAGCGGATAGACTATATGACGAGGGATTCGGGTTGTGTATCCGTTATAACCGTCAAAGCTCGATTAAAGACTTTATTCAGTTAGTGCTAGACCATATCGGTGCGGTGCAATATGACGATGTGCAAACGGGCAAACTCGCCATCAAGCTCTTACGCAATGACTATTCACCCGATAGCTTGCATACGTTCACAGCAGATAACGGCATTTTGTCGGTCCAAGATGATGACATCGGTGCCAATGATGCTAGCCCGAATCAAATTATTGTGACCTACCTTGACCCTGTAAGTAATAAAGAGGGACAGGCTAAAGCCGATAATCTCGCAGCCATCAGTATGCACGGTGTCATTAGTAAAACAGTGGAATACAAAGGCGTGCCAACCTTTGATTTAGCTGCCCGCTTGGCAAAACGCGAACTGGAAATGAGTGCCAGCGGCTTGATGCGCCTTAAAGTCATTTTTGATATGCGGGGTAGCCAAATTCGACCAGGTGAAGTGTATAAATTAAGCCTGCCAGAGCGCGATATTGATAGCATCATTTTTCGTGTCGGCGGTATTCGCAACGGTAATCAGGAAGGCACTTTTGAGGTCACGATGATTCAAGATGTGTTTGGGTTGTCCTCGGCAAATTACTCTACGCAACAGAGTGGCTCATTGCATATCGCCCCTGATTATTCAGCCAAGCCGATTGCACAAAATAAAAGTCGTCTCTTTGAACTGCCTTACCACCTTTATCCAGCCATCTTTAGCGATGCGGATTTGGCTTTTATGAAACCGACGGATTGTCGCATTGGTGCATTGGCTGTTAGCCCAAGCCAACTGACCACCCATTATGATTTATTAGTCAGTGCCGGTGGGGAGTATGAAGATATGGCTGACGGTCCATTTACTCCTTCGGTGATTTTAAGTGAGGATTTGGGCAAATACGATACGCAACTCAAATTTGCGGTAGAGGGCGATTATTCAGGGCTTGCCGATGCTCACGCGCTTTTGTTGGGCGATGAAATCGTCAAGATCGAGTCGGTGAATTTCACCAATAACACCATCACGATTGGACGGGGTTGTGCGGATACCTTGCCACAAGTGCATTACGAGGGCGAGCGGGCGTGGTGTTATTTACTGCAATTTGGCACCGATGAAAGCACCTATCTGCCGAATGAAAAGCTCAAAGCAAAATTGATTAGTCATACTTCGCAAGAGTCGCTCAATCCAGATAATGCCCCTGAGCTTGAGCTGACAACGATTCAACGTTGGGTTCGCCCTTATCCACCGGCTAATTTCCGAGTGGATGGTGCGCAAACTGACCGCATACTCGATGCCAGTGCCTTCACTTTAAGTTGGGCGTATCGTGATCGCGTGGTTCAAGCAGACCATTTGATCCCACATCACCAAGCCAGCACGGTTTTGGGTGAAAATGTAGAATATGAAATTCAGCTACTCGATGGGCAACAAGTGGTAAGAACCATCATCACCAAAGCAGAATCGTTTAAATATCCTGATGAAGCCAAAGTAGATGGTGAGCAATTTAACACCGTTACGCTTTATGCCAAAGAAGGTAAGCTAAAAAGCTGGCAGGGTTATCAATTGACCGTAAGCTGAGCAATGGTTGCACTCACTAGTTGGGACTATCGTCAAGCCTTTGATATGGGCGATAGTTATTTCAACCGCTATGACGACAGCGATATGCCAAGCGGTCAATATCTGATGCTCCGTAGCTCTACCACTCCGCAAGCGGAGATTTACCGTCGTTGGACACTGACCGCAGGGCAATATCAGCGCTTTCATTTAAGCTACAAGATTGGTACGTACAGTCAGCGACGTGGACAGTGTCAAATCACTGTGCAACATCTCGTGGGTGAGTTGTGGTATGGGAGTTTAAATCAGGTGTGTTGGGGAACTATCCAAGCAACGAGTGGCATACGCAAAGTGTGGATGACACGATAGCTAGTAACATAACCGAAATTCGATTCAAAATCAGCGTGCCTGATTCAGTGACGAATAACGCACTCTCGTTCCGAGATATTATTTTACGCGTGAGTAAAGAGGAGAATTAGAAATGTATTAAAAGAATATAGCGACAAGGGCGTGCGGGAACACTACCCCTTGTCAGCTCAACGCAGTACGAGTGCATTGAACGGCTGCTATACCCCGTAAGCACACGAGGCGGTTGCAGATTAGCATAAATTTCATTTGTGGAAAGTCGTGATGCAACAAAAACAATTCAGATGCCGATGTTGTAACAAATTATTGGCGAAAGGTTCAGCAACGCATTTACAAATCAAGTGTGTCCGCTGCAAAACAATCAATCAATTTTAAGAGTGTCCGAGTACCTTGAGTGCCAGAACGCCATAGCGGAGAAAACGTTATGGCAAAACAAAAAATCATTGTGTGGGCATTGTTCGACAGTGGCAACGGGTGCTACACACAAGCAGCTAAATCTTTTTCAACAATCAAAATCTATCCTATTGGCATCGACATCGAGCGGAAAAACCGTCATTTCATTCCATTAAATCTTGCGGATTACAGCAAACTGTTTGGTAAATGCCAACTGTTTGCCACATTAGACAGACTTCCCAAACCTGATGTCATTCTCGCCAGTCCACCTTGTGAGAGCTTTAGTGTTGCCAGTGCAATGTGGGGCGGTAATGCTTGTTGGAAACAAGAGCAGAAAAGTGGTTCTCGATTTGTTATCCGCAATGCTCAAGATTACGAACCATCGCAAGTACCACGCAAACATTTTCGTTATGAAAAATCGTTTTTTAATCGTATCAATGGTGAGCTCTGTATCTACAACACCATCGAAATCATCAAACGTTACCAACCCAAGGTCTATGTAATTGAAAATCCCTACTCAAGCCGAATCTGGGACTATGTCAAGGATGTAATAGGATTTGAGATACCTTTTGACAACCCAACGTATTACGGCAATTACAGCTACCCAGTTAAAAAGCCAACCAAGTTCAAAAGCAATATTCCCTTAAATTTGAAGTATCAAAATTACTATGCAGGAGTAAGACTCAATCACGTCCTAAAAAGCTACAATGCCAGATCAAATATTCCGTTGGATTTGGTGGCAGATATTTATCGAGAGATTCTGAAAAATCTGAAAGAAAGAGAATAATGTTTTAGAAAGGAATAAAGCGAAAAAATGTAATGCCGTTTCAAATAGAGAAACAATAAAGCAAATACATTTATCTCGCTTTTTTACGTGCGATTATCTCGCGCGGCTTTACTATAGACCATTGCGGAATAACGTGAGCCGATGGCGTCCATTGGTTGGATTAAGATTTCGAGTAGGTCGTTCATCTGCTTGTGCGAGAACGCAAGCCAAGCGAGCTGTTCAAGTTCGTACTCGGTGAAGTCGAAGGTGTAGGTCGGTTCAGGCTCTACAACGGGTAAATTTTTTGGCGAAGTTTGCAACTGCCCTTTGTGCATTGCGATGAAAGCTCGGAGTACAACAAGGTGGAATTTTGGGGAAATCCACATTGCGTAGGCAAGGGCGAGTTCTTCGCAGGCGTAGGTGCCACGATTTACGCCACCGTTAGTTGATTGCAATGCGATGGCGGTTGGATCTTCTTTCTGGATTTCTGCGATCAGCTCTTTTGTGGTATCAAGGCGAGCAAAGAAAGTTGGTTGATGTTTACTTTCGCCACCGCCGACACGGTGAAGATCGTTTAAGCTATATAAGTTGTCGAATTGGCGGATTGCTGTGTTAAGAATGGTTAAGTTTGACATTTTTTATACCTATTGGATTAAGTTAGTAATCAGAACACTGTAAGTAGGGTGATCGGGCTTCACTTACACTGCCAATAGTCAGCTGGAGCTTATTCAGATGTATTGTATATCGCTCTCTCGACCCGATCATTTTCACTCTGCAGATCTGCAGACTGGAATTTTAGGCATAAAAAAACCGCTTGCTAACGGGTGCGGATAACCGCCGAATAATGTAGTGCGGTTATCTTAATCCGAGTTGGCGGTTTTTGTCAAATTAAATCGCTAATTCTTCAATTTTAAATTGAACAGCAATGAGTGAGTAGTCGTCTGTTGGGGCTTTTTCGATCCTTTTTTGCAGTGCGGCTGCAAATTTCACAACGCTTTTCATTGTGTTATCAGAAAAACGTGGACGATGTTCCCAAAAATGATGAGCCCCATCGGACATTATGTAGAGCGTAACTTCATTATTCTCATCTCTGAGTTCCTGAAGAGGGATAAATATTTCATCGTATTTCATTTCAACTTGGTTAGAAATCGCGGTTGTGATGATATTTTTCCCACTCAGCTCTTTTAGCTCTTTCTTGGTATAGATTCCTTCATCTAGTAATTTTTGGTGGGAAGTGTGATCTTTAGTTTTTTGGCGGAGTTTATTTCCCTCTTTGACATAAAGACGGCAATCGCCAATATGCCCAATATGTAATCCTGTTGGGGTTAAGAAACCATAAGTGAGCGTGGTAGAAGCCTTTCTCATTTCGTCAGGAAGGTCTTTTATTAAAGCTAAGCTAGCGTTGAACACATTGAAAATCTGTTCAGAATAAGTCACTTTTTCTAATTGAGATATCGCAATATGTGATGCAATTTCTCCGCCTTTATATCCACCTACGCCATCAGCAACAGCAAAGAGATAGCCGTTTTCAACTTTCTTTATTGGCAATATAGCATCTTGGTTTGTTCTTTCTGATGTTTGGGCATTGGATATTGCTACTGAGGCTATGGCGTTTAGTTTTAACATTATTGAATCTCCAATTTATCAAGATCATTAATGATTTCTTGAATATTGTTGTATCTATGTGAAGGTCGTCTATCAGTACATTTTTTCCAGATTTGTTCTAAGGTGTCGGAAAGATCCAAATCCTCTAATAAGACGCCTAAAGCGAAAATGTCAGATTTTATGCTATAAACACCGCCACTGACTATTTCTGGAGCCATATATCGTTCTGTCCCTAAAGGTTTATCGATAACAGTGAGTGTTCCTGAGTCCCTGTTTGTATCTTTAATTAAGCCAAAGTCTGATATTTTATAGGCTCCATCAGAAAATTTAAGGATATTTAGTGCTTTAATATCTCGATGAATAAAGTCTTTGTCGTGGATATATTTCACGCCATCTAATACCATTCTGAATATGTTTATTTTCTGCGGTATAGTGAGCTTTTTATCCCCTTCCATATTATCGTCTTTCTCTAATTCTTGAGCTAAAGAACATTCCGCAAGTTCCATAATAAACCAAGGGGTATCCGAGCGATTATGAATACAGACGTGAACGACATTGGTATGAAAACATTGTGATTGGCATTCAACTTCGATTTCAAAACGTTTTTTAAATATTTCAACCTCATCAGCAGGTATTCTTTTATCAGGATCGAATGTTTTCATTGCATATTTTCTACTGTGAGTTTTGCTGCGGTTATATACAATGACTTCTTCTACTTTTCCAAAAGAACCGTGCCCTAGACTTTTCACAGATTCAATGTAGTAATTTCCAAATTCTTTCATATTTACCTCACTTTATGTTATGAGTATAAAAGAATATTAAGAAATTTATTGTGATGTAGTTCACATTTACAACGTTCTTATAAAAAAAGCCCCCTTGTTATCAGGGGCAGGCGGAGGTTCACTATGTCGTCAGTCGCCGATGTTTTACCTTTCACGGCGATTAAGGTTTATGCCATTGAGAACGGCACTTCCACGTTGGAAAAACTTTAAAAAAACAACGTCAAAGGGACGGAAATGCCGTTTTGAATGGCGACCACCTGATGAATCGAACATCACGCCCCAAAAGTAGTGTCAAATACAAGGCGAACCGTTGGTGGTCTTAAACTATCTCTCGCTTGCCGGCGAATTCACTGACCGCCATCGTTCACAGTGCGGAGATAGGTCTCATCAATTGGCGTGGGGCTTTTCATCCACGGCTGGCGACTTTCACAAGTGGCAGTTCACTGATGAGTTTTTTATCTGATTGTTAAAGAACATTCGGTTTAGAACCTTTACTCAAGCCCTCCCTTGAGGGCTTTGGTAAAAATTCTTAGGCTAAATTCGCTGCCATTTTTTTCTGCCGCTTCTTCTACGATTGCCATCACTTCATTATGAAATTCAGGTAACCATTCAAAGACTTTTTTGATTTGCTCTAACGGCTTGCCTGTCATTTCGGCATATTCGGCTAAGACTTCGTTGATCATAAATGCCTTTAAATCTTGTGCGTTGTTGATGTTCATTTTCTGTTCTCCGTTTGGTTTGCTGTACTGCGTTTTGATGGGTGTATAATACCCTTTGGTGATTTAAATGTAAATACCAAAAGGTAAAATAATTAAGGGGTGCATTTTGACTTTTGGGTAATTTATTGATTTACAAAAGAAAATAATTTTAGATGGGTGTGTTGTTTGATTGTTTTTTGAACGATAAAGGCGTGCAAGGGGTAAGATTTGGCGGGAAATTTGCAAAAAGTCAGGCGTTCTCACCCCCTTGTTGGGAGTAGTTTGAAGTAGTTTGGAGTAATTAGGAGTAGTTAATAGTAGATTTGGGGTAAAGAAAAAGCCCGCTTGATGCGGGCTATAAGGTAAAGATCAATATTTCGGAGGGTAAACAATAGAATTAAATGATACCTGATCGTTAAATCGAATATTGGTATTTTCCAAAGCATTATCAACGATCTTATCAAGCACTTTATTTACGTATCTAGTAAACTCTTCATTGTTACTTGCCAGCTCTCTTAGGGATTCTTCATTGGTATTTTCTGAAGAAATAATCTCAAATCCAATCAAAAATTCTGTGGAAATAACAATGTCAATTGATCTTAACTCAAATTTAAAAGGGAAAACGGCTATTTTTTCTTCCTTTTCAGTAACAATTTTGGGATCAGCAAATGCTAATGATGTTATTGTGCTACCATCATTAGGAGCATCTTCAGGTTTTGTTTCGACCTGTAATCGTTGAATAAAGAAATTTAAATAATTTAATTTATCCTTGATAGACATTGCTAATACCTCAATTCACTCTTTCTGCGGAATAAACAAACTGATTTTCATCAGTGGTGTTATTTGCTATTGCCATTCCCACTTCAAACATTGTCTGCAATCTTTGGTTTTTAATAATGTTTAAATTTGTTAACACGTGATTTTCCATATACTGATAGACAGTTGAGATCTCTCTTTCTTGAGATGCAATCTCATTTTCTATGGCTTGAGCCACAAAAGCATTAAGATTACTTCCATTTTTTGCTGAAAGCAGTGCAGCTTTTTTATGAAGTTCTGGATAAATTCTTACATTAAATTTCCCGCTAAAAGATTTATGGGCATCTACCCCTTCTTCTTCACAGAATTCCAAATAATCATCTACAGCTGCTTGAAACTCTTTTTCTAATTCGGGAACAGTTTCTGCTTCATAGGTTACCAATCCATTGATATATAAGATTTTGCCAAATACGACACCATCTTCTAGAGAAACATCCACGCTTCCGATGAAGCCTTTATATTCTAGGGTTTTCATAATTCACCTTATTTAATATTAAGTTCATCAAGAGCATCTTTCACCTGCTCAATAACATATCGTTTTAATTCATTCCCAGGGTGGGGTTTATGTAGGCTTATGGGATAACCTAACTCACAATGAATAAATTTCACTCTAGAGCCACTTCCTTGTTTTTCAGTAAATCCCAAACTGATTAACAAAGCACGCAACTCTTCCCAAGTAAAATTCTTAGGAGGCGGGTGCTTTCTTAATTTTTCTAATAACTTATCGCCTTTGCTCATTTGTCACTAACCTTTAGTTACGCTTCAATAATAGCATAATTTTTTTTTAATAACTTTATCAATTGCTTTGTTGGATAAATTTTATTCTATTATTTACAAATAACGCCGATGCTCAGCTTCTTTCATCTTCAATCAACAAAGGCTTATTTTTAATTTGGTGTTATTCCACCTAATTAGCCGATAAAATTCAGCTTTTGGCTTTGATGGACTTTCACTTTGCCTTGGATATAGAGCTGGTCGTAATTCTCTTCGCTAATATCCCAATTAGTGTAGGCGGAGTTGTCAGACAGGACTAAAAGCCGATCTCCCAGATTTTGTAAGCGTTTGACAAACAGATCGCCTTTATAGTTGAACACATACACCCCATCACCATCAAAATAGCAGGTGGAAATATCCACAAAAATCATATCGCCTGCATTAAACGTAGGTTGCATTGAGTCGCCTCGCACGTTAATCACACGGATATTGTCGGGGTTCATTCCACGGAAGTAGGTGTAGAATTGCTCGGGAACATAGTGCAATTTTTTAACCACTTCGACCAAATCTCCCGTTGAGCCACTTCCTGCACTTGCTTCAACATTCAGTACGTCAATGATAATGGTTTCTTCAAGTAACTCAGAAGGCAGATCCTCTAAACTATCAAACCAATCCATTGATAAATTCAGCTTTGAGCAAATATCGCTCACAATTTTTTCTCCGATCGGTTTCGCTCCTGCTTTGTCTGCTGGGTAGAGCATTCTTGAGACATAGCTTGGTTCTCGATCAATTTTTCTCGCAAAATCGGCAACGTTTCCATTACTGATTTCTTCAATTAATTGGCGTAAGCGTTGTTGGCGAATTTCTCTTTTCATTTTTAGTCCCCTATTTTTCTATTTTCTCACTTTACTCTTTATTTACCACAAGGTAAACAACCATAAGGTATTGATTTTATTTTTACCAAAGGGTAATATATCAACCATTTCTATACGACAAGGATTACCTATGAATGAGTTAAGAGCTTTTCTAAATAACCTTTCCTTGCAAGAGCAACGAGATTTTTCAAAACGTTGTGGTACGACTATTGCGTATTTACGTAAATCAATTTCAAAAGGCTCTGTATTAGGTACAGAGATTTGTGTGTTGATTGAAAAAGAATCGAACAATGTCGTGACTCGCAAACATCTCGTGCCTAATTGGAAAGAACGTTGGCCTGAATTGGCTGAAAACTAACTTACCCCAAGGCAAATGCAATGGCACGCAATGAATTAACGAAAAATGCAAGAGCGATTGCGGACTTGATTTATCGGAAGTCGGCAAGCCGAACGCATAAGGATTTGGCACGCAAGATAGGCGTGTCGGAGTCGCAATTTAGCCGTGTGTTTTCACAGTATGTGGAATGGTATGCGGTGATTTGTGATGAATTGGAGATTGAGCTTGTCGATAGCGATGAACTCAATGCGCGTGTATTAGCACGCAAGGGATTAGAGCAATAAAAAACCACCGTGGCATCGGTGGTTCTTGATAAGGAGTATTCAAATTTTGAATGTTGATAATTGTACACAAAATGGCTCCTTTTGGCAACAGTTGGAATATCGCAAGCGGTGTTATCAGGCACTTGAATTGCACCATTTCGCTGCCAATGTGGATTACGCCCCAATGTTTGAACAGATTGATAAGGAGTTAAGCGATGAATGCACTCGCAAAGATTAAAGAGACAAGAGCCAATTTAAAATTAGTCCCACCCACAACGGAGAGCAAGAAAGTGAGCGTTGATGATGGATTTACCGCAATTCCGAATGCCTTGTTAGATGCGATTTTGGAATCGGATTTGACTAAACCGCAAATGAAATTAGTGATTGGTGTTATCCGTAAAACACTTTCTTGGCACAAAGAAGTTGATTGGATCTGCAACGATCAGTTAGCAGAGATCTGTCGATTATGTGATGCCAAAGAAGCAAGTCGTATAAAAAATGAACTTATTCGCATCAATGTTTTGCTCAAAGAAGGTAAAAAAATTGGTTTAAATTTAGTCGTTTCTGAGTGGAAAAGTGAAATCCAACAAAAACACAATGTTGTAGAAAAACGTGAAAAAAATCCAATAAATCTACAATCAAAATCCAATGAAAATACAACCACAAAAGAAACTATTACAAAATATAAAATAAATAATACCCCCCTTACCCCCCAAGGGGAAATTTCTGTGGCGAAAAAATCTGATTCGTCCGTTGATGAAACAATCCTTGCTGATGCGAAAACGTTGCTTGCGTATTACAACGAGCTTGCCAAGAGCACTTGCCGAGATGCAAAACCATTCGTTCCGTTACTGACCAAAACCAAAACACGAGAAGCCTATTCACTGGAAGACATCAAGCTCGTGCTGAAATGGGTGCTGAGAACGTGGGAACGCAAAAACGGCTCCGCGGCTAAGCCTAAAAACATTTGCCGAATTGAGCGGTTTGATGGGTATTTGTCCGATGCAATGGCGTGGCAAAAAAATCAATCGCTGTATCAAGGCGTTATTGATGCTTACAACGAAATCCTAGGTGATCGCCTTGTGCCGATGAATGAGATAGACACGTTGGCAGAAAAACAGATCCAAGGTTTACTACCGCACTTGAAAAATCCGTCCGTTGATGCGTTTGTGGCGTACTTTGAAACCTTTGCCGAAAACGCCAAGCCGTTTTATTTCGAGCCTGAACGGAAATTCGGATTTAGTTTTCTGATGAAGCCCGAAACTCTAGTCAAAACTCGCCGTCAGGAGCTGTAACGATGCAAGATGTGATGAGTTTACCGCATAACCGTGAAGCCGAAACAGCAGTCATTGGGTCGTTGTTGATCAACCCTAACCCTGATGCCGCAGACAAAGTTTTCCGCCTACTCAAGCCTGAAAGTTTTTATCTGTTCGCTCACAACAAGATTTTTGAGCAACTCAAAGCCTTGTATGCTGAAAATCAACCCTTGGATTTGATCAGCCTAGATGAGCGGTTGAACGCAAAAGGGATCGGCGAAGAGCTAGGCGGATTTGCGTATTTGGTGGATTTAGCGAAGAACACGCCAAGCAGTGCGAATTTAGTCACTTACGCCGAAATCGTGCGTGATTGTGCAATGAAACGTTTTGCGATTGCCAAACTGAACGAGTGCGAAAAGTTACTGTTTAGCAAAAGCGATCAGCCTGCGGAAAAATTATTGAATGATGCTAGTCATCTCTTTTCGCAGATCAGCGATTATGCCAAAGAAGGCAAAACGGGCGGATTAGTCACGGCCACAGATATTGGCTTGGAATGGTTGGACGATCAAGAAGCGAGAGCCAATAGTCCAGAGCTTGTGAAAGGGCTTTCGACTGGGATTGATGCCTTAGATGAGTTACTTGCTCCGAAAGGTTTGATCAAGGGTTCGCTGTTAATGGTGGGAGCAAGACCGAAAGTCGGTAAAACTACGTTCTACGCCCAGCTTGCCTTGCAGTGTGTGCGAGTGGAGAAAAAGCGTGCGTTGTTGTTCAGTTTGGAAATGGGGAGAAAACAGATTTTTGAGCGAATGATCGGGCAAGTGGCAGGCATCAACACCAACGTTTTTTACTACACCGACAAGCCGTTCTATCACGATGAACACTATGCAAGAGCCCACAATGCGATTGCTGAAATTACGCAAGAAAACTTACTGATGATTGATGATACGCCAGCCGTTTCAATGGCATACATTCGCAGTGAGTGTCGCCGCATTCAACGAGAGCAAGGCGAAATCGGCTTAGTGGGCGTGGATTATTTAACCTTGATGACGGCAGAAAAAGCCGAACGCAATGACTTGGCTTACGGGCAGATTGTGAAAGAGATGAAAAACCTTGCTCGTGAATTAAATTGCGTGGTGATGTTACTGACACAGCTCAACCGAGGCTTAGAAAACCGTACCGATAAACGCCCAGTACCAAGCGACAGCCGAGATACAGGGCAAGTGGAGCAAGAGTGTGATTATTGGATCGGCTTACACCGTGAAGCGAATTACCGAGAAGATGCCGACCCGTATTTAATCGAAATCATTGTCCGCAGTAACCGACACGGTGCAGGCGGTACGGTTTATGCGGATTTCCGCAACGGGTCAATTTATCAGGTTGATCAACAACAAGCCAAAGCACGAGCGGAGCAAGGTAAACCCGTTAAACGACAAGCAAAAAAGGAGTTTTAGCCTAATCTTCGCTCGTTATCTCGAATTGTTCTTAATTCTGAACAAAATTGGCTTGCTTGATCGTGAGTGGGAAAAATACCTAAGCAGAGAAAATGAGATGAGCGATTTTCTTTAAAGGCGTCCAGATTAAATCTAAGGTGTTCTTCCAAAGTTTCTACTTTTAACCATTGGCTTTGTTCTTTATTCCAAGTAACAACATACATAGGAGTTCTCCAAAATGAAACGAATTGCAATTTTAACCAAAGACGATTTTATCAATCCTGATGTAGCAGATCAAAATGTCTTCCTTGCAACCCCTAAACAGCCCTTTAATGAGATGGATTTTGAAGTGATTATCTACGAGGGAAAAGTGATTGCCAACCGCTACGGTGAAATCGGCGATTTGAGTGTGATTGATTTTGAAAAATTGGTAACGCTATGACCTACGACCCAACCCAATTTAAATGCCCGAAATGCGGCGGCGAGCTGTCGGACTGGTGGGACGGTGAGCCTGTGAGTGCCTTTGTGGGCGAATGGAGCGGAAGCCGTTTTCGTTGTGAAGGCAAGCTCGTACCAGCTAAAGAAAACCGCAATCCCTATGCGTGGTTCAACCGCACGCCGTCTTGTGGTTACTTTGGCTTAGAGGATTTAGGCGTGGAGTATCGGGAAGATGGCAACCCAAACTAAACAAAAAACCATTATCCACGCCGTAAAGTACCCCAACGGTGCAGTCGTGGCGGAAACGGCATACGACCGCAATTTGTTGAAAAGTTTGCCGATTGGCAGTGCGGTAAAAATTACGCCAATTAAGAACAACCGCAACTACCAACACCATAAAAAGTTTTTTGCCTTGCTTGAGGCTGGATTTGAGTATTGGCAGCCTGAATTTCAGGTGTTGGCAGAAAGTGAAAAGTGGATTGGCGATCAGATTGCCAAACGATTTGCGAAATACAGCAACAATCCCACCGCTTACAGGGAATTTTGCAAGCCGATTGTTGATGAAGTGTTGGGCGAAGTTGAAAAACATCGCCGAGATAAACTGGACTACGAAGGAATGAAAACCCTTGAAGCCTATTTGAACCACGTGATGAAAAAAGCTGGCTTCTACGACATCAAACCAAGCCAAGACGGCGGTACATTCAAAGAGCGGTGGTCGATTTCCTTCGCCAATATGAGCCAAGAGAAGTTCAACGAAGTGTACAAAGGCGTGTATGGGGTTATCTGGAATGAAACGCTGTGTAACGTGTACGAAAACGAATGGGCATTGGATAACAAAATTAGTCAGTTGATTGGGTTTTATTAGGCACAAAACCGCCCAATCGGGCGGTACAACGGGGGCTGTTTTTGCCCTTGGTTTTGCTAATTGAGCCGATTGGCTAAGAGTTCCCATTTAAGTGGGTGATGTTGCTTGAGCTGGGCGACAAGGTTTTTGAGAAGCGGTAGGCAATCTCGATAGTGGCGTTGGTACTCGGTATAGTTGCCGTAAACCGCCCCTGAATAACGAGAGCCGATGGCTTCAAGTGGTTTGATTAGTGAGCCAAGGAGCAACCGCATTTGTTCGTGAGAAAAGGCTAACCAGACTAAATCGTGAATGGTTTTTTTATCCAGTTCAATGTGGTAAGTCGGCTCAGGCTATGCAAGGGGGTGAGTTTGTTGGGAAATCTGCAAATTCTCGCCACGGTGCATTGCGATAAAGGCACGCAAGACGACTAAGTGGAATTTTGGGCTAATCCAAGTGGCGTAGGCGAGGGCTAGTTCTTCGCAAGCGTATGTTCCGCCTTGACCGCCACGGATAATTTTAAATGTACAGATCTGTACATTTGAATTTTCTCTCTCAATAGCTGAAATAAGATCTTTAGTTTGATCCAAACGTAAGAAATGAGATGGGCGATGTTTTTCTTCCCCACCACTTAAACGATGAAGATCGGTTAAAGAATAGAGATTATCAAGAGAACGAATAGAAGTGTTGAGAATGGTTAAGTTTGACATATGAAGTCCTATGTAATTTCTGAAATTAAGAACCCTAGATGTAGGGCGGTCGAGCGGTTCAGAAACCGACATAGACGGCTGGACGTATTCCCCGAAGGTGTTGTATTAGTCGCCCGCTCGACCATAGATGATAGTACCGTTTTTGGTGCAATGAATTTGATAATGGCGGTCAAATTCACTGAATTTTAGACACAAAAAAACCGCTAAGGATTTCGGCAGCGGATTACCGCTATGTATAGGGTTCTGACACCCTGTGAGAAATATCCTACGCTCAATCAGGGGAGCTGTCAAGCGTAGGGGAGTTGAGAACCTTATGATTTGTTCTCGTACATTTTGCGTGCTTGCAAGGCAACAAAAAACATAATGCCTGCAACAATCGCAAGTCCGATAGTTAAGCCCATTTGGTTACTCCTGTTTGAGTTTACGGAAAAATCGCCCTGCGGTTAAGCCTGAATAGACGGTGATACTAAGCAAGGCGGTGTTGATTAGCTTTAACGCAATAGGATCGTTGCCATACAGAATAACAGGTATGGCTAGAATTGCAACTTTTGCCACGTCGGTGGCGATTTTCGCCCAGTCGTCTAGGGTGTCCTTTTCGATGGGCGGTTTGAATAGGTTGAGTTTGGACATTGTTGTTCCCTCAAGTTATACCGCAAAAATCCGATCCGTTGCGACTTTGGCAAGAAATCCGCTACGGCTTTTATATTCGGGGTGTTCTGCGACAAAGGCATCTATACGGCGAATTAAACGGCTTGGCAAGGTGATGTTGATTTTCTCGGCTTTGCCTAATAAATGTGAAATATCAACATCAATCACGGAAAAGAAAATATCGTGACCTTCGTAATCAGGATCGTGTCGATGATTTTCAATGCTTGTGCCTTGCGGAATTTCTTCACCGTCTTGGACTAAAAGTTCAAGGTGTGATTCGATGGCTTGGCGGCTATTGAGTAAGGCTTCTTCTAGCGTATCGCCTGCGGAATAACAGCCAGGGACATCAGGCACGGCGACAACATAGCCGTCTGAGACTTTTTCGATTGCGAGTGGATATAACATTGTTTGCTCCTGTGTTGAATATGGATAGCCAAGGGGGCTTATAGCCCCGCTTGTTTTCTGATTTTTTTCTCAAGGAAACCTAAATCTTTCCTTGGGTGGGGAACGGTAACCTTTCCCCGTTCTGGTTGCCCTTTTATCTCAAAGTGGTGGTGGCTACCTGTTACGCTATCCAATTCCCAACCGTGAGCTTTGAGCAACTTAATCATTGTACTGCTATCCATAATGACTCCGTTGTTGTTAATCAATGGTTATGTTGTAGAGATTGGTGGGTATAAAGTCAAGTAGAAAGTGGTTATTTGTGGTTATTTCTTGTTTGATTGGAGAAAAAATGCACAAATTACTTCTGATTAAAGTAGCGTTTGAGTATTGCTGGCAAGCAGCAAACAGCAACAAAGTTAAACATTGTTTTGAGCTGAAGGTATTCAAAGGCGGCTTGTTTGGGGTCGAGGGAAAAGTTAAAGCCAAAATCTCGTAGTTCATCTTGGCTAAATCCACCAAGCGAGAGAGAGGCAATCACAGAGAGGAGTAGATACCAGTAATATTGGTTGTCAATCGGTTTGTTAAGTCGTTGGTGGGCGGTGAGATAAATCCAACACAAAATCAGTACGCAAGTTCCTGCGGTTAGTCGTTGATAAGTTGGGTCTTCAAAATAGTTTCGAATTAACCAGCCTGCTCCAAAGGGGAGCGTACATTGAATTGAGGTCAGTATGAAAAAAATGAGTTCATCTTTGCGATATTCTTCCATAAAAAAAGCCCTACGCTCGGTGAAGTCGGATAGACGGAAATACGAATTGTTGAAGCATTATATTCGCTATCGTGATGATTATTACACGGTTTTGATTGTCGGTGGCTTTTTTATTTGGTTGATGTGGGGGTAGTGATGATTGCAGAAGAAATCACAAAAGCAACCAATGACAAACGCTATGAAATTTGGACGTACCACGGTGGCATTCCGCAAGCAGTGGTCGAACAAGCCAATGGCAAGTTAGGCGAGGGGGCAAGTCTAGCGATTAGCGAAAGCGATCAGGAACGTGCGGTGGAAATTGATGGCGTCATCGTGCTAACTGGCAATGGCAAGATTTTGAGTGTGAATCTTAATCCGCTCAGCGATGAATTTCCCTATTCCGTATACAACTGCGAGCCTGATGTTGCTTGCTTGCTTGCTTGTTTGGCTTTGGCATTCCCTATTTGTGCCGTGATGCACAAGAGATTTTAAACACCGCTTGGCGTGGAATGATAGACAACAGCGTAATGACAATCGGCTCACAAATTGTGGTGAACAATTCCGTACTCAGTCCTGCAGATGGGAGTTGGGAAATCACCCCAAACAAAATTTGGCGAACCACTGACCGAGCCACGGCGAACGCCAACTTTGAAGCCCAGCGTGCTTTTGGCGTGTTTGCCTTTGACAGCCGACAAGCGGAATTTGCCAACATCATTCAGCTTTCTAAATCCTTTATGGACGAAGAAAGTGGCTTGCCGATGATTGCCCAAGGGGAACAAGGGCAAGTCACGCCAACCTTAGGCGGAATGTCAATGCTGATGAACGCCGCCAATGCGGTACGCAGACGACAAGTCAAAGAGTGGGACGACCAAGTGACCAAACCGCTGATCCGTCGCTTCTACGAGTACAATATGATGATGAGTGACGACCCTGATATTAAGGGCGATATGCAAGTGGTGGCACGAGGCACTTCAGCGTTACTGGTGAAAGAAACCCAATCGGCACAGATTATCGACATCTTTCAAAAGTTTGGTGAGCACCCTCAGTTGATGCACGCCTTTGATTGGTATGATGGTGCTAAGACCTTAATGCAATCAATGAGTATGGGGACACAGACGATGCTGATTTCTCGTGAAGAATATGAGCAAAAACTGCAACAGATGGAACAAGCGGCGGCAGAGCAACCGCAAGACCCAGCCATTATCAAAGCTCAAATGGAAATGCAACTGGCTCAACAAAAACAACAGCACGAAATGCAACTTGCTCAACTGAAAATGCAATCAGAGCTACAGATTGAGCAGATGAAAGTGGCGATTAAAGAAAAAGAGCTAGAGCTTAAGCTGATGGAAATCGAAGCCCAACAGCAATATAACGAACGCCGCCTCCAATCGGAGCAAACGATGAACCAAGCCAAATTGGGCTTAGATATGCAAAAAGCTACAGGGCAACAAGCGTTGGATTTACAGAAATTCAAAGCCGAAATCGCCCTTAAACAACAACCCCTGCCAAACCCGACAGGGAATTATGGGGTGGAGTGATTAGGCAAACTGAAACGGCATAATCTGGCTTAAATCCACCGCAATTTGTGAGCGAGCCATTTCGGTGTCGTAATGGCTCTGCAAATTCAGCCAACTTTGTGCGTCCGTGCCGAAAAACGCCGCTAAACGCAATGCCGTATCAGGCGTAATCGCCCGTTTGCCTTTGACAATCTCATTGATGCGGCGAGGCGGAACGCCAATGGCTTTCGCCAACGCATACTGACTGATTTCAAGGGGATTAAGCCACTCTTCTAACAAAATTTCGCCAGGGTGGCTTAACGGAATTTCACGTTGTTTCATCATAACTCCTAGTGATAGTCCACAATTTCAACATCGGTGGCGTGTCCGTTTTGCCACTTAAAGCAAATACGCCACTGGTCGTTAATACGAATACTGTATTGCCCTTCACGGTCGCCTTTTAAGGCTTCAAGGCGATTGCCAGGCGGAATGCGTAAAAAGGCGAAATCCGTTGCCGCATTCAGTTGTTGCAGTTTTCGCATTGCCACTTTCTCAAATGGAATAAACCGCTGAATACGGCTGCCTGCAAAAAAGGCTTGTGTGTCTTTACAATTAAAATGCGTAATCATTCATAACGCTCCACGTTAATAGTGAAATTATAGTAACGCATTGCGTTATGGTTTGCAAATTTTTCCTCTAATCCACCGCTTGCTAGCGGTTTTTTTCGTCAAAAGGAAACCTTATGTCATTTAATCTCAGTGCAAAAGACTATGAACGTTTGCAGAAAACCGTGTTTGGTGGTCGCCGTTCGCAGGAAGGGGAATTTGACCATAATGATGTGTTTTTAAATCAGTATCGTCAGCCCGAAGAACAAGGCTTTATCGCCGATTTCACCGACAGCGTTCAGATGGGAGCGTGGCAAGGGGTGAGCGATTTAAGCCGTGGATTGGGTGTGGTGTTTAACAGTGATTGGTTAAACAAGGTGTCTGATTGGGCAGCAAATCACGCTGAAGAAAATCGTCAAACGATGTCATCTAAAATGCAACAAGCCTTAGGGCAAAGTGCGTTTGATGGCGTTGATGAAGAGGCAGGTGAAGGCAAAGGTGTTCTGAATGCTTATTGGTGGGCAGGGAATTTAGGGGCGTTTTTAGGGCAAAATTTAGACACTGTTGCCACTCTTGGAGTCGGGAAAATTGGCACGACCGCAGTGAAAGGCGTGGCAAAAGCCGCTGGGCGTAAAGCTCTTGGACGTGAAACCGCCGAAAAAATCGGACAAGCGGTAACCAAGCAAGCCGAACGCTATGGCATTCCGAAAAAATACTATCAAGCCCTTGGTACAACGGCAGTAATGTCGGCGATGCAGGCGGGAAGTCGAGCCAACCAAGTGTTTGAGGAAATCGACCAGCTTAGCGATGAGCAACTCGCCCAACTGGACGGCTTCCGTCAAGATTACTGGGATTTAAAAGAAAGCGAAGAAGGACAAGGCTTAGATGACCGCACTTTATTTGACCAAGCCAAAGCCCGATTTAAACAACGGGCAGGCAAAGATGTCGCCCTTGACCCCGTTGCTCTTGCCACCGACCTCACCACCAATGCCATCAGCGGCTTAGGTGGCGGTTTTTGGGGAGCATTAAAACCTGCTCAAACACTCAAAGGTAGCTTGTTCAAAGGCGGAGCGATTGAAGCTATCACCGAAGGAATGCAAGGGGCGGCGGAAACCTACGCTGTTAACGACACCGCCCGAAATTTCTACGACACCGACCGCACTTTAACGGAGGGAATGGGTCGCAACGTCGTGGACGGAATGGTGTTGGGTAGCGTAATGGGGGCAGGAATGGGAGCAATGGACACCCACAGCCACAACCGCACGATGAACCGTGAGCGTAAACGTTATATCGAAGCGATTCAAACAGGCGATGAGGTGATAGACCAACATTTACGCCAGTATGTAGAAACCGTCAACAACGCTGCCAATGACATTGACGAGCTGATTTCCCAAAGCCGCTTTAACGCAATGCACACCATAGCAGAAAGAGGAGCCAGAGCGAAAGCAGCAATGGCAGAAGTGCAAGCACAAGCCCAAGCTGAACAAGCGGTGGGTTCAGAGGGAGAATTTGCAGGGGAAGAGGGGGTGAAGTTTTCACGCTCCGCAATGAAATCTGTTGAAGCCAGTATAGCCCGTGGTCGTGAAGCGATGACGAGGGCGATTTTGGAGAAAGACACCGTACACAGAGCGATGTATCGCAATGATTTAGACGGCTGGATTGATTTTGAGTGGGGGGGATGATGGGTTAACCAAACCGTTAAACAAGAAAGGCGAACCAGTAGGAAAAGGCATTGCTCATATCATTGAAGCTCGTATGCGTAAAGACGGTATGAGCTATCAAGATGCAACAAGAATGTTGACCAATGAGATTGTTGAAACGATTGCGAAAGGGCAAATTCAAAATCACTGGATTCGTAATGATGGAAAAAGTGAAAGTGTTCAAATCGACTACAATGGCTATCGAGCTGGATTGGTAAGAAATGCTGGGAGTAATGGCTGGTTATTGACGGCGTTTAAACTATATCCGACAGATGTTAATTCAGCAGGCAGCGTCGATACTGAAAAAACTACGCACATCAAGCCTACACTTACGCGTCAAGATGTGGGAGCTATCGGTGAACCCACTCTACCCCAAACTGAAGCCCAAATCAACCCTTTAGAGGGAGCGAAATATTCACGTTCTGCTCAAGAAACGCCGTCATTCTACGAAACCGAGCAACGATTAGGTGGGAAAGAGGCTTACGAAAGTGCGGTAAGAAATGGGGAAACTGAATTAGATTATCGCCAATGGGTACAAGTCCGCACGCCTGAATTTAAAGCGTGGTTCGGGGATTGGGAGAATGATCCTGACAATGCAAGCAAGGTGATTAATCCGAAAACAGGCGAGCCGTTGGTGGCATACCATAATACTGATTCTGAATTTAATACATTTGATTTATCTGAAGCAAGGGCTCACTCAGATGTTCAAGGCTTCTATTTCAGCCCAGATAAATATTCTTGGGAAGATGCAGGAGAAAACCAAAAATCCGTTTTTTTAAATATAAAAACACCAACCCCCAACGGCAAACCACTGGTTGATCGTTCCCAAAATTACGCAGGGGTTAAGGTAAGAGATGAGATGTTGAGTCAAGGTTATGATGGTTCAATTGAGGTTGAAGATGAGATTGTCGGAGAATTTTTAACCCTAAACCCAAATCAAATCAAATCTGCAACCGATAATCACGGCAATTTCGACTCAAATCAAGCAGATATTCGCTTTTCCAAAGCCCTACAAAAACCAGACCGCTTGGAAAAACTCCGTCAAGCGAAACCAATTGAGATTTCAGGGAATGAAATTCCACATAGTGATGACTTCAAGCAGTATCGAAAAAACATTCTTAAATATGGTCTTGAACGGATTAAGGGCGAGTATGTAAATAAAGATACTGGACGCTCAATTAAAGTAGTTCGAGGTAGTATCAATGAATTGATGCACCACGATATGTCCTCGGAAGCTCATATTCAAAGTATCACAGCAGTACCTAAAATTATTGAAGAAGGTATTTATATTGATACCTTACCAAATGAAGATAGAGCGAAAAATCCTGATATTAAAGAGTATGAGTATTATGTTGCAGGTCTAAAAATTGATGGTGAAGATTACACGGTAAAATCAGCTATTGGCGTATCAACAACAGGTCATAAATACTACGACCATAAGTTGACCAAAATAGAAAAAGGCAATTTGTTAGAAATGACCTCTCGCTTATCAAATGCGGAGATTTCTAACGCCTCACCTTTATCTGACCTCAATGATAAACGCCTCTTACAAATTCTGCAACAACAAAATGCAAAATTAGAGCAAACGCACACTCAAATCAAACAGATTGTAGGCGGAAAACTTGCCGAGCATTTTAACGTGGTTAGCCGTGAGCAGTTAGGCATCACCGACCCGACCATTGAAGCAGGGTATAACCTGAAAACAGGCAAAATCTTTATCGTTGAGGAGAATATTCGAGATAACGGCATTTTAAGCCGTGATGAACGCCTGAAATGGGTAGCGTGGCACGAGTTGGCACACCGTGGGGTGCAGGTAAAATTTGCTCATCAATACCGCAATTTGATAACAAAAATTGAGCAAAACACCACCGTTCGAGAGCTTGCCGATGCTATCCAGCAACAACGAGAAGAGACGGCAAATAACCGCTTGTTAGCCGTTGAAGAAGCCCTAGCCGAACTCAACGCCGCCTACAGCACAGGCAAAATGGACGAGCTTAAAGCCCGTTATGGTATCACCATTCCATTAGGCAGAGAAAAAAGCCTAAGAGCGTGGTTTGAAATGACCGCCGAACGCATTCGTGAGTTTGTGGCACGCATTTTTGGCAAAGAAAGAGCGGAACAATTCAGCCAAAATGATTTAATCAACCTGATTAAAGACATTCAAAGCGGAATGGACGGCGAAATCAGATCGTTTAGCGTTGAGGGTGAGGTGAAGCAAAGTGCGGACGAAAAAACAAAAATTCGTTCGTTTAATGCTACTGCTGAACAATACGGCGGTAAGCCAGCCTACGAACAAGCTAGAGCGGAAGGTAAAACTGAGCTTGACTATCGCCAATGGGTACAAGTCCGCACGCCTGAATTTAAAGCGTGGTTTGGGGATTGGGAGAATGACCCTGACAATGCAAGTAAGGTGATCAACCCGAAAACAGGTGAACCATTGGTGGTGTATCACGGTACAGCATATGGTGGATTTACAACGTTTAGAACAAGCTCTTTCGAGAGTGAGGGAGCGTTTTTTTCTGAAAAATCAGGTGTCGCTGCTTCATACGCTGGGAGCCGAAAGAAAATCAAACTAGGTGAAAAGAGTTTTGATAAAAATGGTCGATACAAAGGCGATGAACAAGTATCTTACCCTGTTTTTTTAAATATCAGACAACCAGAAAAGTTTGATTTTAAAGGTAGAGAGTGGACTGATTATGATAAAAACTGGCACGTATATAACGTTGATGGAGAAATAATCAGATCGTTTTATTCCCCGCAAGAAGCCAATGACTATTCTACAATGCTTTATCACAATAAAGGGATTACCAGTTATATAGAACGGGACAAAAACCCTAAAAACACTGACAGTTTATCTAAGGCGGTTAAAGAGCTTGGTATCAATGATGGTGTAAGATTTTTAAATGTGATTGATAGTGCAGATCCAATGTTTTATAAATCAAAAGCCAATAACTGGGTTGTCTTCAACCCTAACCAAATCAAATCCGCCACTGACAACACAGGGGCGTTTGATGTAGGCAATGATGATATTCGTTATTCCCTGAATGAAGATCCTAACTCTAGCTTCGCTAAAGCAGTTGAAACTGTGGCTCAAGGCGGAAAACCGTCTCAACAGTATATTCCAATGGGAAGCACGCCAATGGTGTTAAAGATGTTGGGGATTGCAGACACTAAAGTGTTGATCAATCGTGATGTGCTAAATAAGGTAATGGGGGATAAGCACAATGTGACCGCAGAAACCTTAAAACAGTTACCTAGCCAACTCAATAATCCTGTTGCCGTGATGAAATCAGCACCACAAGCTACTCAACAAGGTTATGTTGTTTTAACGGAGTTGATAGAAGAAAATGCCATAACAGGGCAACAAGAACCTGTGATTAGTGCGTTGCATTTGAAAACAGCAAAAGACGGCATTGAGGTGATCAATATTGCCAGCGTCTATGGAAAGAATTTGCGTGGGTTGCAGAATATGCTTAACCACGACTTGCTCTATTGGCACAAAGAAAAAGGCTCACAATTTATTGATGCTTTCGGGCTCCAATTGCCCTCAAAAATCGCATCAAAGAATGTGAGCCAATCTGCAAGCAATATTAAAACCGAAACTGACCTAAGTCAATACCAAAACTCGCAAATTAAATTCTCCCGCACCCAAACCAATGTGGAGAAATTGCGAAAAATCAACGAGAACACACCGCTTGAGAAACTTGGTGATGTGGCAAGTGAGCTGGCAAATCGCCCGTTGAGCGAGTGGAAAGCCTTGATGTTGGAGTATGGCAAACGAGCCAACAGCAAAATCTTTGATGCCCTTGCTCCAATTAAATATGCGGAAGATAAGGCAGGCATTACCGACCACACACAATCCGCCTACACCGCCGCACGGCTGGCGGCAGGGTCTGCCTCGATTTCTGAAGCCACAATGTTGTACGGCTTGCCTGAATATCGGGACGGGATTATCCAACGCAAGCAGGGAACAGGGGAACAAGATGCGTTGTTTGGCATTTTGCAATCCCTAGGCAATGACGCTAACGACTTCTTAGCGTGGGTGGCGGGTAATCGTGCCGATAAGCTGATGAAAGAGGGGCGTGAAAACCATTTTAGCCAAGCGGAAATTGACGAGCTGAAAGCCTTAAACAAAGGCAAAGAAGCCAAATTTGAGCAAGCACGGCAAAAATTGATGGCATTTAACACCGCACTTTTGGATTTAGCCGAAAATGCAGGGGTGATTAACAAAGACGACCGTGCTAAATGGGAAGATAAAGATTTCTACATTCCGTTTTATCGTGAGGCGGAAGATGGAGACGCTATCGCCCCGTATCGTAACAAAGGCTTGAGTGGTCAAAATTCAGGCATTAAGCGATTGAAAGGCAGTGATAAAGCGGTCAATGACTTGCTGGAAAATATCGTGATGAATGCCACTAAGTTGATTGATGCGTCCGTAAAAAATGCGGCAATGACCAAAGCGGTGACCAACCTTGCGGATACAGGCGTGATTACCCTGATTGACAATCCTACCTATATGGACTGGAAAAAATTAGGCAGCAACAAGCACGGTGCGGACAAAGACGGCGGTGTAGCAATGGTGCGTATTGAGGGCAAAGAGCAGTTAGTGCGGATCAACGATGCGATGTTGTTTAATGCCATCACCAGCATTGATCAACAACCGCTGGATTACCCCTTACGCAAACTGTTTGCAGGTGCCAAGCGAGTATTAACCGCAACGGTCACCTCAATGCCAAACTTTATTGTGCGAAACTTCTTGCGTGATATGGCTCAAGCTTGGGTGGTTGACCGCAACAACGGCTTTAAATTGGGCGTTGACAGCCTCAAAGGGCTAAAAGATGCCTACAAGCGGTCAGGTTCCGCCATTGATTTGATGTTTGCAGGGGCAAGTTTTGGGGCAGGCTATGTGAATGGCGGAAACCCACAAGAAGCAGCGGTTCACATTCGCAAGCACTTACGCAAACAAGGCAAAAGTGCGGCGGAAATTGACGGATTTATGGACGGTGTGATTTACAGCAAAGATCAGCTTAGCAAGGTGCTAGACCAGTATTTTCGAGTGGCTCAAGCCGCTGAAAATGCCAACCGCATTGCAGTGTATGACCGAGCCATTGCCTCAGGCAAATCCAAAGCACAAGCGGCGTTGGAGAGTAAAGACTTAATGGACTTCTCAATGCACGGCAGTGCTAAAGCCTTACGTCTGCTTGCCGATGTATTACCGTTTTTTAATGCCCGTTTGCAAGGAATGTCGCAACTGGGGCGAGCGTTCAAGGAAAACCCACGAGAGCTTGCCAAACGTGGGGCGATGATTGCCCTTGCGTCCGTTGCATTAAGTGCAATGAACGAAGGCGAAGATTGGTATGAAGAGCAATCTGATGAGATCAAAGACAACTTCTGGCTTGCCAATTTAGGTGGACAGATTGTCAAAATCCCCAAACCGTTTGAGTTAGGTGTGGTGTTCGGCACCGTTCCTGAACGGCTCTATCGCACAATGTCGGGAGCAGACAGCACAGGGCGTTTCAAAGAGCGGTTATTATCTGCCATCAGCAATACGCTGGCGTTAAATCCTATCCCACAAGCGGTTAAACCGATTTTTGAGGTGTACAACAACTACGACAGTTTCCGTGGACGTGAAATTGAAAATATGTCGGACAGACGTTTAATCAAGCAAGAGCGTTACGATAACAATACTAGCCTTGTGGCACGTGAATTAGGCAATGTGAGTGCGATGTTTGGGCTAAGTCCAAAACAGGTTGATCATCTTGTTAATGGCTATTTTGGTACGTTAGGAATGTATGTGTTGGGCATTACCGATATGGGTATTCGCAGTAATGGAAATTACGGTGAAAATCCAGCCAAAAACTGGCAAGAATACCCAGTATTCAATGCGATTTTTGGGGGCGATGTAAATGTACCAAGAAAATACACTAAGCAGATGAACGATTTTTATCGTTATTTAAATCACGTCAGCGAAATTGCAGCGACGGTGAAATCCTATCAAAATGACGGCTTGATTGAAAAATCACGCAGTTTATTTGAGGAAAACCACCGCTTGCTAGCCTACCGTCCGCAACTGAATGCAGTGCAGAAAGAGGTGAGACAAATTCGCGCACAAATGGAGATAATCCAAAACAACCGCCATCTTGACGCTGAACAGAAACGAGAGCGGATAGACCGTTTGCTTTCACGCCGAAACGCCCTTGTATCCCGCATTGTGGAACGAATGCGGGAGGAGGATTTTTAATCCCACTCAAAAAAACCAACCCCGAGCGTTTGCAGCACTCGGGGTTTTTCTTTACCTAAAACTCACAAAGGAAAAGCAAAGTGCAATTAGCAAATCCAGAAAACTTTAAACAGTTTGTGCAAATTAAAGATCAACAAACCGTAACTACATCAGAAATTGTCGCTAAGGTTTTTGGTAAGCGACACGATAATGTATTGCGTGATATTAAAATGCTTATTGAAAACTGTGATGAGAATTTCGCAAAACTCAATTTTGAGGTTTGTTTTAAAATCAATGAGTTACAGAATGGTAAGCCTACTCCATATTATAACTTAACCAAAAATGGATTTATGCTTTTGGTTATGGGCTACAAGTCTAAAAAGGCGATAGGAATTAAAATTTCCTATATTAAAGCCTTTGATTATATGGCGGAAGAATTAGCTAAAGGTGGGAAAAATTTGCTTGAACAGTACTATGCACTACTTGGCGAACACAAAGCTGAAAAACAGTTTGCGAGTTTATGTGGCAAAGGGTTAAATGAATGGAAAGGCAAAAAGCCAGTATTGGAAGCCACAATCCGCATTATTGAAAATAAGATGCAAATTGAACTTCCGATATTACCACAGTAAAGACAGGTGGAAAATGAAAACCTTCCCTCAAATCACCAGCAAAATTGAGCGTGATGAACTCACCGCTTACTTTGCCAAACGCATTGCAGAATATCAGCAAGATTTAAGCACCGAAGGGCTTTCCTCCCAACAATACGATATTTTGCGTGGACGGATTAAAGAATTAATGGAGTGAGTGGTACGAAATGTTGAAATAAACGCACCGCTTGCTCATTCCCCATAAACCGCACCTGTTTTTAACACGTGCGGTTTTTTATTTTCAACCATTCACCCGCCGCATTATGCCGCTTAGGAGACACAATGGAAAACCAAGAACACCCAGACTTTGATGCTGATGCCGCTTTTAATGAAGTCGCTGACACTTTAGAGAAAGGTGAACAATCTGCTGACAATTCGCCCTCTGACGCTGAGCAAACCAATCAGGACACGCCCGATCAACGTGATTCAGAGGCTCAAACCGAGCCTGATTTACCTGAATGGTTAGCTTCTGCCACCGATGAAGTGAAAGATAATTTCCGCAAATTGCAAGCAGACAACCAGCGCTACCAACACCAAGCCCGTTCCCAAAATGGACGAGTGGGGGCGTTGACCAAAAAGTACCAGCAAGCTCAAGCCGAAATTGAGCGTTTGAAACAAGCTCAAACACATCACTTTAATGATGATTTAAAAAACCTCGAGGAGGATTACCCTGAGTTTGCTCAAATGTTCCGCAAACTTGCCGAACACCAAGAGAAACAGCTTGCACAGTACGCCAGACCGATCGAACAACTCGCCCAAGCCGAAATGCACGATCTTGCTCAACAACAGCTAGATAACAGTATTGATTATGTCAGCCAAGTAATGCCTGATGCTTCTGACATTGTCGTGAGCCAACAATTCAATAACTGGCTATCTCACCAACCTACAGGAGTTCAAGCCTTGTTCTATTCTGACAATGTAGACGACGCTATCTACCTGCTGAGTGAGTACAAAAAAAACCTTTCCGCAGGGGCAGAAAGACGATCAAAACAAAATCAGCAATTTGCCGCTTTGTCGTTGCCGAATGGACGAAATGCCCCGAAAAGCGGCGAGGCGTTGGACGAAGATGCGTTGTTTAATCAGATTGCCAATCAGATGAAACAACAGCGTGATTAAAAACAAGCGGTGATTTCTCACCGCTTTTTAACCAACATCTTTGTAGGCGTATTGCATATGTCTACAAAAACAGTTCACATTTCTTAGGAGAAAATTTATGGCAGCATCAGATAACATCACCAAATACAATGACATTTCTGCTCGCACAGGTGTTTACGCAGTGGCAGGCTTGCTCAAACACGCCGAGCCAATTATCGTTTTAAATAAATTCGGGCAATCTAAGCCTATTCCACAAAATCGCAGTCAGGAAATTAAATTTCGTCGTGCGAAACCGTTCGAACCTGCATTGATCCCTTTAACCGAAGGTGTGCGTCCTACGGCACAAAAAATGTCGTATGAAGACGTGAAAACCACTCTAAAACAGTATGGGGCATGGATGGAAATTACCGACGTGATTGCCGACACCCACGAAGACGAGATTTTGAAAAACGCCACAATGCTTTCGGGGCAACAAGCAGCAGAAACAATGGAGTTGCTCACTTGGGGCGTGCTCACGGGTGGCACAAACGTGGTTTACGCCAACGGTGTTGAACGCAATCAAGTCAATACTGTCTTGAGTTTACCGAAAATTCGCCAAGCGGTGCGTACCTTGATGAACAACCGTGCCAAAAAAATTACCAACATTCTGGATTCCAGCGTGAAGATGGAGACCAAAAACGTGGAAGCGGCATTTATCGCCATTTGCCACACAGACTTAGAGCCTGACATTCGCAATTTACCAGGCTTTATCCCCGTAGCAGAGTACGGCAATCGCCAATTCGTGTCGCCAAATGAGTTCGGCACGGTGGAAAATATCCGCTTTGTCACCAGTGCGTTGTTTGAGCCAAAATCAGACGAAGGCGGTTCAAAAGGAGGCCACCAAGTGCTTTCAAAAAGCGGTTCAAATGCGGATATTTACCAAATCATCGTGCTTGCTCAAGACGCTTTCGGGACTTGCCCGTTAAAAGGCAAAGATTCCGCAGAAATCAAAGTGCGTAACCCTGGCAAACCTGAACATGGCGATGAGCTAGGACAAACAGGTTCGGTTGGTTGGAAGGCGTGGCACGCTGCTGTCATTCTCAACCAAGCGTGGATGGTTCGCATCGAATGTGCGGCTACGGAGTTATAGCTCCTAGAGCACACCGTTTTAATGTAGGGGGCAATCCCCCCTACACATCAACCTACAATCAACCAAAGGAATTTACAATGGACTACACTTTTATCGACCTTGAGAAATCTACTAAATCCGATTTAATCAATCACCTTAAAATCTTCGCAGGCATTGAAAAATCGGACAAAGAGAGCAAAAACAGCGTGATCAACGCCATTTTAGAATATGAGGAAAACACCCAACTTATCCGTCCTGTGGAGCTGATGCCAAAAGGTAAGCAAGCGGAGAGTTCCGCTGAAAAAGTGGCAGAAACGCCCGCCAGTGACAACTTAAATGACTACCCCAAAGTAGAAATCACCATCAACGCAGGCGGTGAGTTTGATGGGCGTGATGATGTGATTGTGTGGCTTAACGGGCGAGCGTTTCAAATCAAACGTGACGAAAAAGTGTTACTGCCAGAGCCTGTCTATCAGCTCTTATTAGATGCCAAAACCGTGATTGGCGAACAGCAACGTGACGGCTCTATTCAAAATCGCATTGCCCAAAACTACAACATCACTTTCCACGGATATGTGAAATGAACTACTTGCAATTAGCTCAACGCTTACGGCAAGAAATGAATGATACAGGGGAAGGGCCTGCACAGGTTACTAACCAACGGGGGCGAAGTCTAGAATATGTGAACGCCGTGCGTGAAGCATGGTTAGATATTCAACAACTCCGACCATGGGTGGGTAAGTTTTGGGAAGGCACAGAATTTTCCTCCAGCCAACTGCAAGTGTTGGATAACTCCGCTGATACACCCTTTATCCCCGAGCATTATCATCTTGCGATTGTGTTTTATGCAATGCAAGGCAAATCCATTTCACAAAATGCCCAAGAGCTGATAGTGCGAGGGCAACAAGAGTGGGATAAATACCTGCATCTACTGTGTCGGGATTTCTTACCCGTACCCAAAGTGGGTGGAGAATAGGCGACAACTATCGTACGCCTATCCTTAACTCTGAACCACAGGCTTGAGCATAGAGTTGCAAGGTGGTGAAGGAGGCACGGCTAGCGTTTTTCTCTAAACGGCTGATGGCAGGCTGAGAAATCCCCATTCGCTCGGCAACTTGATAAATCAAACGTTATCTTCGATTTTATTTTAAGACAGGAGCCTCAATGAAACTTCCGCAAATTCAATCGCAGTTTGTGGCGATTAGTGGCGGTATGGATTTAACTACTTCGCCCATTGCCAAAGCGAACGGTGAAGCCATTATGGCACTAAACGTTCAGCCTAATTATGGAGGTGGTTTTTCTCGTATCGAAGGCTATGAATGTCTTGACGGCATTACCACTCCGTCTAAGATGCAACATTGCCATTTAATTACCACTCGCAAGCCACCTAAAAATGCTGTAGGTAAAACCTTTACCCTAAATGACCGATTGTGTCACATTCTTGCTGTTAATCCCGATGAAAACCGTTTCACTATTGCCACCCTTGAGCATTTGGACGTGAACGCAGGCGGGGAGTTTATGCTTGAGAGTCAGCGGTATGTAATGAAATCCGCTACTTTTTTAGATAGCGGTGATGCCAGCGTGTATCAGCGGTTTCAGGCTGATGCGTTTCAGATTGGCGTCGATCTCGTTCAATCTGTTCCAGGTGACAGCGTCTTACGTGGCGTCGTGGAACTCAATGAACAGCTGATTGCCTTTAGGGATCAGACGGATAAGTGCGGTGTCTTTTTTACCAATGCATCAGGCTGGCAAGCAGGGCGAAGCACTTACCTTGTGGAGCTCAAAGACATCAGCCAACCTAATGAGATTATCGATGGTGCACGGTTCATTGTGGAGTCGCAACAGGGCGAAGTACTGTCTGCAGTGCTTTCCGCCGACGATACCAGCGGTCATATTGTGATTGATTTTGCTCTTTCCCCAGACGCACAAATTCAGATAAACGGTACGTTAGCGGCTAAAGTGAAACGCTGTCAGCTGGTTTCCCTTTCTAAGGGAAAATCGTGGCAATTTGTTTATCATAATTTCTACGGCTCACCCAAGACCCAATATGCCTACGGCTGCAATGGCGAGGAGGTGATTGAAGTTCGCCCAAATGGCGTGATTATTCCGATCAAACTCCCTGCGGAAAAGCCCAAACATATTTGTACGCACCGCAACCATTTATTTGTCGCATTCGACGGGGGCAATTTGGGCATTCCTTGGTAGGGTACCCCACCAACTGGAGTGTGCTACTAGGCTCGGAGCATTTTGGTGTCGGCGATGAAATTACCGCCCTCTCCTCGACCGTCGGCGGCGTGTTGTTGATTGGTTGTCGCTACAAAGTTACCGCACTCTATGGGAGTGGACGAGACGATTGGACGCTGAAAGACATTTCCAAGGTGGGGTTAAGATCAGGCACACTTCAAGCCGCTTTTATGCCGATCGCCATTAGTCAGCACGGAATTATCCGTGTAGACGCCACCGAGCAATTCGGGGATTTTCGCCTAAGTGAAACCGACAGTAGCCGTAAACTAGGCTTTAAACCTATGGAAAATAACATCATTTTCTCCAGCACCAAAGCCAAAGCTAACCAAGTGCGGTTTTATTCTGAAAATGCCTTGCATATTTGTATGATGTTACAGCCAGACGGCAGTACAAAATGCTCCTATTTCCTTTATCCCGATAGGCTCAAAGGCGTTTGGCAAAGCCATAATTATACCTTTCTTGCCTTTGATGACGGCAAGGTCTATCGCCAATCAGACGAATGCCTTTCCTTTGCAGGTAAGCCCATTGAATGGACGGTTAAAATGGCATTTAACCATTGTGGCAGTCCAATGATTATCAAAAGTTGGCAAAATGCAGAGTTACAAGCCACAGCCCAAGGTACGCTCCCACTGCAATATCGCTTCGATCTAGATTACAACAGCGATTTCCACGCCCAAACCTTTTCGCAATTTCTATCCGTAATCGGCAATGGTGGGCGGTGGAACGAAAATTTGTGGAACGACTTCCTATGGTCAGCCGCCGACTACGAAACCAAAACTCTGTATCTCAAGGGGTATAGTCGTAATCTCTCCCTATCCTTTTCAGGGGCAAACCGCTACGCTCCCCAATTTGAGCTCACAGGTTTAATTTTAAATTACATTCCAAGGAGAAGTTACCGTGTCTAAACGCAAAACAGGCTACAAACGCACTCACGATTTTGCCCCTTATACTCGAGCCGACGGACAAGCCGTGTCAGATGAATTTGACGCTATCCAAGCTCATTTGGATCGCTTGCCTGAACTTCGCCAAGACGGCTTAGGTTTTGCCGAAAGCCCCGTCATTCCTGATGCAACCAAAGACGATCACCCCGTGAGTTTCCGACAGCTCAAAACAGGCGAACAATCTGTGTGGCAAATGAAGCAAGAAGTGGAACAAAAACGAGAGGAAGTGGCACGCAATACACAAAATACTGCGACCAACACGCAAACGGCAACGGCAGCGAAAACGCAAGCGGTTAGTTATGCTCAACGGGCGGAGACTTCCGCTCAAACTGCCAGTCAGCGAGCGACTGCTGCACGCCAATCCGCCACTACCGCCCAAAATTCGGAAACACTCGCCCGAAAATGGGCGGTTAATCCTGAAGATGAAGCGGTGCAGTCATCGGAATTTTCAGCGTTTCACCACGACCAAAAAGCCAAATTCCACGCAGACAGAGCCAATCGCATTGCGGGCGGACGCAGAGACTGGAGTGATATTGATAACATTCCAACATCCTCTACTGCTAGGGCAGGTATTGTCCAGCTTGAAAGCTCCACATCTAGTACTGCAACCAACAAAGCAGCGACACCACAATCGGTGAAAGCCGTCAAGGATTTAGCCGACAGCAAAGTCAGCAAATCAGGCAACGAAGACATCTCGGGCGAAAAAACCTTCAACAGCCATCTCAAAGCTGCAGGGGGATTGCGAGTTGCCGATTCCCGCACGCACTTAAATAACAATA
>JAUMYT010000048.1 GCA_030528525.1 Pasteurellaceae bacterium | reverse complement strand
CGTGGTTCGCAACCCTCCCACGCAAAAAAACTAAGGACACACAATGAAAAACCAACCAAGAGCCGCTGTGATTTTCTCAGGCGGTCAAGATTCCACCACTTGCTTGTTTTTGGCAATCCAAGAATTTGGCAAGGAAAATGTGGAAGTGATTACCTTTCAATACGGACAACGCCACGCCATTGAGCTGGAAAAAGCCGAATGGATTGCCAAAGATCTTGGCGTGAAACAGACGCTGATCGACACCTCTGTGATCAAATCGATCACCACCAACGCCTTAATGGACGACACCGCCGAAATCCAAGAAAACGGCAGCACGCCGAACACTTTTGTGGACGGGCGAAATGCGTTGTTTTTGCTCTATGCGGCGATTTACGCCAAAAGCCAAGGCATTCAGACCATTTTCACCGGCGTGTGCGAAACGGACTTCAGCGGCTACCCAGACTGTCGTGATGTGTTCGTCAAATCAATGAATGTTACGCTCAATTTAGCAATGGATTACAACTTCAACATTCGCACGCCGTTGATGTATCTCACCAAAAAAGCGACGTGGAAACTGGCGGACGATCTCGGGGCGTTCGACTACATTCGTACACATACTCACACTTGCTATTTGGGCGTAGAAGGCGGCTGCCACACTTGCCCAAGCTGCGTATTACGAGAAAAAGGCTTGAACGAATACCTTGCGGAGCGTGCCTATTCGGAGAGAAACAATGTTTAAAATCGCCAAAGAATTTAGCTTTGATATGGCACATATGTTGGACGGACACGACGGCAAATGCCAAAACCTGCACGGGCACACCTACAAATTGCAAGTCGAAATTGCAGGCGAGTTGCACCAAAGCGGAGCAAAAAGCGGAATGGTAATGGATTACAGCGATCTGAAAGCAATCGTCAAAACGCACATTCTTGAGCCGATGGATCACGCTTTTATTTACGACACCACCAGCGAGCGAGAGTGCCAAGTGGCGAAACTGCTCAATGAATTGGACTCCAAAACCTTTGGAATGCCTGCCCGCACCACCGCCGAGCAAATGGCGAAATTTATGTTTGATCGGCTAACTGCGGTCGGCTTGCCTGTGAGCCTGATTCGTCTGTGGGAAACACCAACCTCTTACTGTGAGTATTGCCAATGCAAGGGGTAGGATCTTTGGAAAAAAGTGCAAATGTTACCGACACCGAATACCGCATTGTGGAAATATTTGAAACCTTGCAAGGCGAAGGCTTCAACACAGGAATGCCGAGTATTTTTATCCGTTTTGGCAAATGTAATTTAGCCTGTCCGTGGTGCGACACCAATTACAACGACTACGAAACCAAAACGCTGGCAGAGATTATGCGGACGGTACGAAGTTTTACCGCTCGCAATATCATCATCACGGGCGGCGAGCCGACCATTCAACCGAATTTGGAACGGTTGCTCGATCAACTCAAAGCCGAAGGCTATTTTATTGCGATTGAAACCAACGGCTTGAAACCTGTGCCGTTGCAGATTGATTACATCGCCACCAGCCCGAAGCGGTTGTATCAGAAAAATTACCTGAAACACCACATTCCGTTTGCTCACGAAGTGCGAATTGTGGTCGATGAGGATGTGTTTGCGTTCTGCGAGCAAATTGAACAAAGCATCAAAGCGGATCGTTACTATCTTTCGCCCTGCGAACGCAACGGCGAGATGAATATGTTGGAAACCATTACCTTGCTTGGTTTGCTCAATCAACGCCCAAACCACCCCCGTTGGCAGTTGAGTATTCAGACACATAAAATTGCAGGGATTGCGTAAAAGAAAAACCAAGGCATTGCCTTGGTTTTTTTCTTTTTTATCGCATTGTAACAAACTCTTCTGAGCCAGTTGGGTGGATTGCCACGGTGTTGTCAAAATCTGCTTTGGTCGCACCCATTTTGATTGCGACCGCAAAGCCTTGGATCATTTCGTCCACGCCAAAGCCAATCCCGTGCAAGCCGACAATCTTCTGCTCTTCGCCGACACAAACCAGCTTCATTCGGCACGGTTGGCGATGTTGAGTGATCGCACTGTACATCGGCGTGAAAGATGATGTGTACACTTTCACATTTTCTGCCCCAAATTTTTCGACCGCTTTCGGTTCGCTCAAGCCAATGGTGCCGATTGGCGGATGGCTGAAGACAACCGTTGGCACTAAGTTGTAATCCAAATGTTCGTTTGGTTTGTTGTTAAACAGACGCTCGGACAAACGGCGACCTGCCGCCACTGCCACAGGGGTCAATTCAATCCCGCCTTCAATAATATCGCCCACCGCATAAATG
>JAUMYT010000010.1 GCA_030528525.1 Pasteurellaceae bacterium | reverse complement strand
ATTTTGGAAAATTATCATTTTTTGGGGCATTTATATTGGGGGACGTATGCAATACGTCCCTACAAACGAGCAATTATCACGGAATTATAAACATCATAGAACGTAGGGGCGTATTGCATACGCCCAAGCGATATTTAAATTTATCACAGCATTGTGAACATCACAGAAATTCGGGACGTACTGCATACGCTCCAACAATAAAAATAAGGATTCACCAATGAAAATCAACGAAAACACCATAGAACAACAGTGCTTGGAAAGTTTGCAGGCGTTGGGCTGGGAATATGCTTTTGGGCGGGAGATTGGCACGGACGGTGCGTGGCGGACGGCGGCGGATCAGGTGGTGTTTGAGCCGATTTTGCGGGCGGCGGTGAAGCGGCTGAATCCCGAGTTGCCGTCTGATGCGGTGGATGAAGTGGTGCGGACGGTATGCCGAGCCGATATCAGCGAACTGTCGGCACGCAATCAGCAGGCGTATGGGTGGCTACGCCAAGGCGTGCGGGTGGCGTATCGGGAAAATGACGAGCAGAAGGCGGCGTTTGCCCGTTTGGTGGATTTTCAGCAGCTTGAAAATAATCATTTTTTGGCGGTGAACCAGCTCACCATCAAAGGCACGAAAGGCAACCGCCGCCCTGATATTATTTGCTATCTCAACGGTTTGCCGGTGGCGGTGTTTGAGCTGAAAAATCCTTTGAGCGAAAATGCGACGCTCAATGATGCGTTCAACCAACTGCAAACCTACAAGCAGGAAATTGCCGATCTGTTTGTGTTTAATCAGCTGTTGGTCATCAGCGACGGCATTGATGCCAGACTCGGTTCGCTGACGGCGAATGTCGAGCGGTTCACCCCTTGGCGGGTGGTGGACGAGAAGAACAACAGCCGGCGTGTGCCGTTTGCCAATGAATTGGACGGTTTGGTGCAGGGGCTGTTTGTCCCCGAACATTTGCTCAATTATCTGCAAAATTTTATTTTGTTCGAGCGGGACGGCAGCCAGTGGATCAAAAAAATCGCTGCCTATCATCAATTTTACGGCGTAAATGAAGCAGTGGACTGCACCTTGCTGGCAACGGGCGAGCAGGGCGACGGGCGGATCGGCGTGATGTGGCATACGCAAGGCTCGGGCAAATCGATTTCGATGCTGTTTTATGCGGCGAAACTGCTGGCGTTGCCACAACTTGAAAACCCGACCATTGTAGTAGTAACCGACCGCAACGATTTGGACGGTCAGCTGTTTGAAACTTTCAGCAAGGGCGAAGCGTTGTTGCGTGGACAAACGCCGATACAGGCGGACGGGCGGGACGTTTTGCGGGAAGAACTCGCCAAACGGGAAACGGGCGGGATTATTTTTACTACTATCCAAAAATTTGCTTTGCAGGAAAACGAAGTTTCTCACCCCCTTGTTAATGCCCGCAAAAACATCATCGTTATCAGCGACGAAGCCCACCGCAGCCAGTACGGCTTTATCAAACAGCAGATAAATGTGGATAAACAGCAAGCACTTGCCAGTACACAAGAAAAACGGGGTTATGCACAACATCTGCGAGATGCTTTGCCGAATGCGGCCTTTATCGGGTTCACCGGCACGCCGATTGAACTGGAAGACCGCGACACGCAGGCGGTGTTTGGTAAATATGTATCGGTTTACGATCTTAAAGATGCACAGCAAGACGGGGCAACGGTGCCGATTTATCACGATCCGCGTCAAATTCGTTTGGGCGAAAGTAGCGATTTTGCCGACTTGATGGCACAGGCCAAGCAGTTTGACGAAGAAAACGACAACGGAAAAATGTTTCGTATGCAAGAAAAATTGCTCGGCAGCGATAGCCGTTTAGATCAGCTGGTGGCCGATTTAGTGCCGCATTTTGAAGAGCGAACCGCGTTGTTGGACGGCAAAGCGATGATTGTGGCGGCAAGCCGTGAAATCTGCGTACGGCTGTACGATAAAATCACGGCGTTGCGTCCGGAGTGGGGCAGTGATCCAGCCGATGTCCATCAAGGGGCGATAAAAATCGTGATGACAGGCAGTGCGTCCGATCCTGACCATATCAAAGCACATATTTACTCAAAATCACAGAAAAAAGTGCTGGAACAACGCTTTAAAGATCCGAACGATCCGCTCAAATTAGTGATTGTGCGGGATATGTGGCTGACAGGTTTTGATGCACCGTGCTGTCATACGATGTATCTCGACAAACCGATGCAGGGGCATAATCTGATGCAGGCGATTGCACGGGTAAACCGTGTGTTTGGCAATAAAAACGGCGGTTTGGTGGTGGATTACATCGGCTTGGTTGATGAGTTGAAAGCCGCCACACGCTATTACACCAACGCAGGCGGCGAAGGGCTACCCGTCAATGATTTGCAAGATGCCTTTGACAAGCTGTTGCAGTTTTTGGACATCATTCGCGGACAATTTGCCACCCCTGCAGACGGCAAGGCATTTGATATTTTCACCGCCATTCACGAGCAAGATCAACAGCGGTGCTTTTCCCTGTTAATGATGGCGGCGAACCATCTGCTTACCTTAGATCAGCAAGCGCCCGAACAGCACCGCTTAAAAACGTTTTTAAATGCAGCACGCCAAGTTCGCAAAGGGTTAAATCTGTGCAGTTCTCTGCCTGGCGTTGTGCAATATCAGCGTGAAATTATCTTTTATGACGGCGTTCGGGCGGTGCTTTCCAAAGAAAAAGTGGGCAGCGGCCAGACTGATCGGGCGTTACAGCTGGCAAGATTGGTCAATCAAGCCGTAACCAGCGACGGCGTGGTGGATTTGGTCAGCCTGCTCGGTCGGGAGCGGGCGAATATCAACTTGCTGTCGGACGAGTTTTTGGAAATGGTGCGCGACAGCGAGATGAAGTCCTTATGGCAAAAAGCGTTGGAGCGTTACCTGAAAAGCGAAATCAACAGAAAAGCGGCAAACAATCTGGCGGTAAAAAAGGATTTCGAGCAGCGGCTTAAAGAAGCCCTGAACAAATACCACAATCAAAGTCTGACCGTGATGGAAGTGATCGAAGAGCTGATCCGCCTGAGCAAATTCTTAAGCGAACAGTTACAACGTGGCGAACAACTGGGGCTGACCCCGAGCGAACTGGCGTTTTACGACACCCTTGCTCAAAACGAAAGTGCCGTTCGCGAGTTGGGCGATGAAACGTTGAAAAAACTCGCCAAAGAGATCACCGATAAAATTCGACGTTCGGTCAGCATCGACTGGCAGTTCAAATCGTCCGTGCAGGCCGCAATGCGAGTTCTCGTCCGCCGTGCCTTACAAGCCTACAAATACCCGCCCGACAAACAACCCGAAGCGATTGAAAATGTGCTGAAACAGGCGGAAATATTGGCGGATGAGTTGAGTACGTGATTTTTTGCTGTATCATTAGCAAAAGCAAACGATGACTTTTTGATAAGGATACACAATGACACACGTTTTTAATTTCAGTGCGGGGCCTGCAATGATGCCAACGGCGGTGTTGGAGCAAGCTCAACAAGAATTGTTAAATTGGCAGGGCTTAGGCACTTCGGTAATGGAAGTGAGCCACCGTGGCAAGCCGTTTATGGAATTGATTACCACCGCTGAGCAGGATTTTCGCACGTTGTACAATATCCCGAGCAACTACAAGATCCTGTTTTTACAGGGCGGTGCAAGAGGGCAGTTTGCGGCGATTCCGATGAATTTAATCGGTGAAAAAGGCAAGGCGTTGTATTTAACCAGCGGACATTGGTCGGCAACGGCGGCGAAAGAAGCCCGCAATTTCTGCGAAATTGATGAAATCAACATTTTGCAAGCCGGCGATGAATTGGCAGTCGGCGACTTGGATTTCAGCGACATTGCCGAGCAGTACGACTATGTGCATTATTGCCCGAATGAAACCATCAGTGGTGTGGAAATTTTCGAGCTGCCGAAAGTGGGTAATGCGGTGTTGGTGGCGGATATGTCCTCTAACATTCTTTCGCGTGAAATCGACATCAGCCAGTTCGGCATTATTTACGCAGGGGCTCAAAAAAATCTCGGACCAGCAGGGATTACCATTGTGATCGTGCGTGAAGATTTGATTGGCAAGGCTCGCAAAGACACGCCGTCCATTTGGAACTACGAAGTGCAGGCGAAAAGTGATTCAATGATCAATACGCCACCGACCTTTGCGTGGTATCTCTGTTCGCTGGTGTTCAAACATCTGCTTGCTACAGGCGGTGTAAAAGCTACGGCTGAACGCAATCAAGCTAAAGCGAAATTGCTGTATGATTATCTCGACCAAAGCCAGTTCTACCGCAACACCGTGGCAAAAGCGAACCGTTCATTGATGAATGTAACCTTTACCACAGGCAATGATGAACTGAATGCAAAATTTGTCGCCGAAGCCACCGCTTGTGGCTTGCAAGCCTTGAAAGGGCATAAAGTGCTAGGCGGAATGCGTGCCTCCATTTATAACGCAATGCCAATCGAAGGCGTTCAAGCCTTGATTGCCTTTATGCAGCAGTTTGAGAAAGAAAATACCCATTAGCCTAACGGCAAAGGGGGGGATTTTTGCAGTTTTTTGCCAAAATCTTCCCCCTTGTGTTAAGCAATAATATCAATACCTTTGGCTTTGACTAGCGTCAGCAATTTTAATGCCGCACCGCTTGGCTTTTTCACGCCACGTTCCCAGTCTGATAGCAGATTTTTACTGACATTCAAATAGTGAGCAAAAACGGTTTGCGAAATCTGTGCTTGTTCACGCACTTGGCGAATTTCATCAGGCGAAAGTGCTTCAATCGGCGTTAAGCAGGCTTTATCAAATTGACGCATTGTTTGTTTGTCAACAAAACCTGAATCGTAGAGATCAGACATCGTTTGATGAACGGCTTGGCATATTTCACTTTGATATTTTGTCATCGTTTTCCCCTAAAATTTCAATCAAATTTCCCTTTTCAACAATCAAATTAAGTTCGTTTTCTCGGTAGAGAGATAGCTGTTTTCCGAGCATCTTTAATGCGTTAAGATCCGTTTGCGAGATATTCTCTTGGACATTTTTGGCAAAGCCATACAAGAAAAAACAATGGTGATTTTGTTGATATAAAATAATACTTCGATAGCCCGATGATTTCCCCGAATGGGCACGAGAAAGTCGCTGTTTTATCAAATTCCCACCTAAGTTTGCATCAATTAGTCCTTGAGTTGCACGTTCAATAGCATTAAGTAATTCACTATCGCTAATTTCTTGTTGGCGAGCAAATCTGTCAAAATTTTTGGTTTTAAATATCCGCATAACTATAATCCATAGTGTGATAATTTTGAACGTTGTTGTCAAGACTATGGAGAAAGAAAAGCCTGCAGTAAACGGATTTAAGTGATTTTCTCGATCTGTGTCGCAAAATTAACATTTTGTTCTAAAATAACCGAAAAAGTGAGAAGGAAATTATAAATGAGAAGTTATACCTTAATTACAGGAGCCAGCTCGGGCATTGGTTATGAACTGGCAAAACTCTATGCAGAGCAGGGCGAACCGTTGATTTTAGTGGCTCGTCGCAAAGCGATTTTAGCCGAGTTTCAGCAACAGTATGCGAATGTAGAAATTGTTGAAATGGATTTATCCCAGCCTGAAAATGCAGAAAAATTGTTTACTTTTACCGAAGGGCAGGGCTGGTTTGTCGGGCGGTTAATCAATAATGCAGGCGTGGGTGCGTTTGGAGAATTTATTGACACCGAATTAGCACAAGATGTCGCAATGGTGAATCTCAATATTCAAGCCTTAATGATGCTCACCAAACGCTATTTGCAACCAATGCGACAACGCAATCAAGGGGAAATTTTGAATGTGTCGTCCATTGCTAGTTTTATGCCTGGCCCACAAATGGCGGTTTACTATGCCACCAAAGCCTTTGTAACGTCTTTTTCCAAAGCGTTAAGTTATGAACTAAAAGACACGAATATTAAGATTTCCATTCTTGCCCCAGGTCCAACCGACACAGGCTTTGTGAAATCGGCGAATTTGCAAAATTCCACCTTGTTCGACCGCTTGAAAGCCCAATCTGCAAGGGAAGTGGCGGAAGAAGCGGTCAAATATTTAGGGCGAAATCGGGTGATTATTCCCCATTGGCTGAATAAGTTGCTGGTATTCAGTAGCCGTTTCGCCCCTGATGCGTTATTGCTACGTATTGTGGCAATGTTGCAGAAACGAAAATAGAAGGCAGAGAAGGGGAGGGGTAAATTTGCAGAAAAATGCCAAGATCTTACCCCTTGCACAAATTATTGTCTGGCTAAACGGTAATTATGAGTCGGTGCAGTTTCAAAATTTGAGCGGAAAGGATTAATATCCAGCCCACCACGACGAGTGTAACGAGCGTAAACCGTTAATTTTTCGGGTTGTGCGAATTGGAGTAAATCGCAGAAAATGCGTTCCACACATTGTTCGTGAAATTCGTTGTGTTGGCGGAAAGAGACCAAATAACGCAACAATTTTTCTTGGTTGATACGTTTGCCAACATAGCGAATTTGCACGCTTCCCCAGTCAGGCTGTTGCGTAATCAAGCAGTTTGATTTGAGCAAATGACTGACTAAGGTTTCTTCTACCATCTCATCAGATGTGCAATTTTCCAGCCAATTTGGGTTAAAAGCGTAGTCTGAAATTTCAATTTCTTGCTGATCAATGCAGCTACCTTCAAAGGTTACGATAGATTGTTGGTGGTAATGACAAAGCAAATTGAGTTGCACGGTCACGTTTCCTTTTGCACATTGTTGTAGGTCACGTTGTAACGTTTGTTGAATTTGCTCAATGCTGTCAAACTTTGTTTGATTAAAGCTGTTTAAATAGAGTTTAAAGCTCTTAGATTCAATTAAATTCTCACTATGGAAATCTAATGCGACATCAGCAATCGCCACTTGTGGCACGCCCTTTGCATTCAGCCAAGACAGTTCATAAGCTGTCCATAAATCAACACCAGTTGAAAATGGCTGATGTTGCGTAATGCCTAATTCATCTCGATTTAATTGACGTGGCACGCCTTGCAATAAATGTGGGGCATAGTGAGAGAGATATTGGGTTTCTTTGCCAAGCGTCAGGGTATCTAAACTTTTATCTTGATAATTCATAAAAATCCTTTTGAACATTTGCAGTTAAAAAACTGATCATAAACGAAAAGCCGGATATGGCTACTTTTTATTTTAAAATTTATTATTTAACATAATCTAAATTATAAGAAATTCAGGTTAAAATAAAAAACAGTAACAGATTGATTTTAAATGACTATTTAAAATCAGCCTAAATCACATTGTCACGTTTTTATGGTGTGGTTAATCGGTATATTTTTCCCAAATTTTTTGTCCGAATTCGGCACGCCAACCTTTTAATAGCTCAGGGACTTTTTCTGACGGCTGTCCTTGCGTTTTCCATTTAAAAAGTTGTTCTAGTTGCCGCTTATTGCAAAAAATTTCTGGTGATAAATGGCTTGGTTGGTATTCTTGCACCCATTTTCTCAGGCATTTCATATCCTGTTTGTAATTGGGTTCATCAATTATTCGGGAAATAGATGTTGGATAATGTTCAGGGCCGATTTTGTTGGCTTGTTCTACAATCCAAAGCAATTTTTTGCCGTGAATTCGCACTTCGTTTGGGTGCATAAATTCAAGCAATTTAGAGGTATGTTTTGGCTGAATTTTCGCAATTTGCCATAAGGATTGCTCTTTGACGATAAAATTTAACGCTAAATCCCGTCTTTTGGCTTCTTCTACTCGCCATTTTTCGAGTTGTTGCAATACCAAAAGCTCTTGACGGTTTAATTGCCACGCATTACCAATTCTTTGATACGCTTTTTCCACGGGGATTTCTTCAAGTCGTTTCTGTTTTTGTTGTTCACACTCTTCTTGAACTGCATTTTGCCACGGGGTTTGAGCTAATTGTTGAGCTAATTGCTGGTACACGGGGAATAAAAACCAAACATCTGCGGCGGCATATTGGCACTGTTTCTCTGTTAAAGGGCGAGCGAGCCAGTCTGTGCGAGAAGACGATTTGTCTAACTCAATTTGGCAATAATTTTCGACTAATTTAGAAAATCCGACACAGATACCTAATCCAAGGAAACTGCTGATGATTTGTGTGTCGAGCATCGGTTCTGGCATCTGTTTGAAATAATGTTGAAAAACATCTAAATCTTCCCCACAGGCGTGCAAAACTTTTAGCACCTTTGTATTTGCCAGTAAGGCAACAAACGGTGAAAAATCAGAAATAGCAAGGGGATCGATCAACGAGACTTGCTGACCATCATACATTTGCAGTAAGCCTAATTTAGGATAATAGGAACGAATACGCACAAACTCCGTATCTAACATAACTATCGCTTGTTGCTGTGCTTGTTGGCAACAAGTTTGTAGCTTTTCGTTGGTATCAATCCATTGATAACTGATCGTATTTTTCATTTTCTTATCCTTCTGGTGATAAAAAGCAAAATTTTTTGTTTTATAAAATAATTTTGTGAACTGGTTCGCATAATTTATGTAAAGCATTTGCCATTTTACGCAAAGATTGCAAAATAAATTATTATCTTATGGAGTAAAGGTCATTGGTTATGAAAACGACATCACTTGAACAAAAATATCAACATTTAGGGCAAATTTATCAGCTTATTGAACAATTTGAGCTGATCTCACGGACAGATCTCGCTAAATTATCTGGTTTTGCTCCCGCCTCAATGACTAGTTTAACCAAAAAATTACTTGATCATAAGCTCATATTAGAAAGAACCGCACAAAATTTGCCGAGCCGTGGCAGACCTGCGGTGGGGTTATCCATTTCAGCATTTTATTGGCAATTGCTCTGTATTACTCTTTCGGATACTGAAATGCGTGTTTTTCTTTGTGACTTATCAGGGACGCCTATTGTGCAGAAATGCTATCCTTTAAATGTCCATCAGGTGGAAATTAGCGTGACAACGTCATTATCTGATTTCGTTCAACACTGCCCTATTGATAGTGAAACACTACTTGCGGTGTCTATTAGCGTAATGGGTAAGTTGGATCGAACCAAAACCACACTCACCCAGCTTGGATACCATAAAATGAACTGTGCATTACCTGCATTGATTCAACCGTTCATTCACGAGAAGCCCCTTTATCTTAATGAGCACTTCCAACTTTGGTTACTCACTGAATCCACGCTAGGCAGTTTAATTAGCCATAATGATGTCATTTTTCTCCAATTAGACGAAACGATCAATCTCAGTGTGTTATTGCGTGGTAAATTATTGCATCGTGATGAGCATAAACGAATGAGTGTCGATCGGATGTTAATGCCTAAATTCAGCGAACTTAGCGATCAAATCTGCCCGACGCTGGATACGAAAGAGCGTTATCAGTTATCAAATCAAATCACCTTTACTGCCTTGAAGACTCTCATCGATCACTATTTACCCAACTCGGGCAAAACCACACGTCAGAAAATTGCGTGGTTATGTGAACAAATTCAGCAGAATCATCCACAGGCATTGCCGATTCTAGAACATATTGCCGATAATCTTTCTTATATGTTGTTGAATTTAATCAGTATTTTTTCTACGGAAAAAATTATGCTGTGTTCGCCGTTGGTCTCAATCAAAACGCCACTCTTTGATAAAATTCGTGAAAAAATCAACGCACAATTATTACAAGATGATCTATCTGTGGACTTAGTTACAAGTCAGTATGAATGGAACAGCCCAATGATCCCTGCGGTGGCAATAAAATATGAGATTTATGCAGGAAATTTGATTCAGAACATAATTAAATTATAGAAAGCTCGTTAAACTTAGCCCCACTTTTTTCTATGAGAGAATACCAATGGCATCTTTATTTATTGCAGGAACGGACACCAATGTGGGTAAAACGATTGTTACCCGAGCACTACTACAAACGCTATCGAAATATGACATTCCGATTGTGGGCTATAAGCCCATCGCTTGTGGGGGCGATGAATCACTCCCAACAGAAGTGAATAATGATGATTATGCCTGTGAAGATAACGACGATGTGCTGATTTTGCAAAATAGTTGTATCTACCCAGTGCAATATCGTGAAATTAATAGTTATTCTTTTATCCATTCGAGTACCCCTGTATTTGCAGCACTGGATGCCGTACGCCACATTTCTAGCCAGAAATTGGATAAAGACTTAGCACGTCTGCAACAGAAATATACCAATGTGTTGGTAGAAGGAACCTATGGCTGGTTGACGCCGATTAACCGTGGCTTGAGTTTTGCGGATTGGGTCAAACGCAATCAAATGCCTGTGGTGCTTGTGGTGGGAATTAAAGAAGGGTGTGTGAATCACGCTTTGCTCACTGCCTATGCTATTCAGCAGCAAGGTGGCACGTTACTCGGTTGGGTCGCAAATCGAATAAACCCAGGACTACGCCATTATTTGGAACTCATTGAACTACTCAGCCAACGGATTGATGCTCCCCTACTCGGTCAAATTCCCTACATTGGACATCCAAGCGAGAAAGATCTCTCCACGTTTATTCAGAACCCTGATCCCCTACTCCACTACTTTTCTAAATAATTCAAAAGGCATCATCAGATGCCTTTTAACAATCACAAGGGGGTGAGTAAACGAGAGAAAATAGGAAATCAACCACCCGAAAATTTTACACTAAAACCTTTTTGCTCTAGGATTTGCTTCAAGGCATCACGGTGATCCCCTTGGATTTCAATAATGCCGCCTTTCACCGCACCACCACAGCCCGTACGACGTTTTAGCTCCGAGGCAAGCGATACGAGTGCTTTATCATCAAGATCTAAGCCTGAAATCACACATACCCCCTTACCTTTCCGACCACTCGTTTGGCGTTGAATGCGGACAATGCCGTCTCCTTTCGGGCGTTCTACTTTCGGTTTCTCTGGGGTAATCCGCCCTGTTTCCGTGGAATATACTAATGTCATTTTGCAGATTTTCCTTAAGATCTGACCCCTTGTTAGGCGATTGACGCATTGATTGATTTCAACACGGCTAATGGATCCTGAGCTTGGGTAATTGGACGCCCGATCACCAAATAGTCAGAGCCTGTTTGAATCGCCTGTTTTGGGGTCATCACACGGCGTTGGTCACCAAATTCACTGCCTTCTGGACGAATACCTGGGGTGATTAATTTGAAATCGTTACCGCAATGAGTGCGAAGCACTTCAACTTCTTGCGGTGAACACACCACGCCATCTAACCCTGCACGTTGGCATAAGTGAGCCAAACGGATCACTTGCTCCATTGGCGATGCATTGATACCGATTTGCAACAAATCCAGATCTTCCATACTGGTTAAAACCGTCACACCAATCAATAATGGGGCATCTTTGCCGTACGGCTCTAGAATTTTTTTCGCCGTTTCCATCATCGTTAAGCCACCTGATGCGTGTAAATCGACCATCCAAACACCTAAATCTGCCGCTGAACGCACCGCACGAGCCACGGTATTCGGAATGTCGTGGTATTTTAAATCTAAAAACACGTCAAATTTGCGTGCTTGAAGCTGTTTAACAAAGGTGGTGCCTAAGGTGGTAAACATCTCTTTGCCGACTTTTAAACGGCAAAGGCTTGGATCAACTTGATCGACAAACGCCAAGGCTTCATTTTCCGTTTCATAATCTAATGCAACAATAACTTTATTATCCATAGTTTGTGTTCTCCTGTTAAATTTCACTGATACTGTGTATCGGTTTGATCGTTTCCCATTGACGACAAGATGGGCAATACCACATTAAACGATAGCCTTGATAACCACAATTTAAGCAGCGATATTGAAACCCCTTCTGAATGCGATCGCCAACCATATTATGTAATAACATCAAACTCTCTTTACCACGCCCCTGCTCTGCGTCATTCATTTGGTAATAAATAAAGCGATGAAAGGTGATCATATTCGGGAAGTGGCGAACTTGTTGATAAAGACGAGCTTGTGCCGCTTCTGTACCATCTTTTTTCTCAATGAGACTGGCTAGGGCTAAATCAACGCTACTATTGTGTTTGATCTGATTCGCTTTGATCAAAAAGAGCTCAAATTGTGCAGATTGGTGGAGTTTGTCATAACACTCCCCTATCTTATCTAGCACTTCACTAATATAAGCAGGATCTTGCTCCAATATCTGTTCAAAATACTGTTTGGCTTGTGCAAATTGAGATTGTTCAAAATAGAAATCACCTAATAAAATAGATGCACGTGCACAATTAGGGGAATAGGTTAATGCTTTGTGTAAGGTAGATAAAAATAGCTTAATATCTGTTCGCAGCTGTTGAGCATATTCACAATAAAAATGCGAAATTGCTCTTGTTTCGGTGTCGGGTGAGATTTTCAATAACTTTTCGGCAACATTAATCGCCTTTTTCCATTCTCTCGTTTTTTGGTAAATGACGATCAGTTGGGATAATGAATGCACCGCAAATTCGGGTTCATCGAGTAAGGTAATATAATAATTTTCTGCCCGATCATAAAAACCTGCCACCATAAAATCTTTGGCGAGTTGCTGTTTGGCTAATAACTTTTGCTCAAAGGAGTAGTGCGAATGGTTTTCTAAGGCTTGATGAATACGCAATGCTCTATCCACTTCACCACGTGAGCGAAATAAATTACCGAGCATCAATTCGGCCTCAAATTGTGATTCATTGGTAATATGATTTTCAGATTCTTGCTTCTGAAGCATTGACAGGAAAAGGTCAACTGCCTTTTCCTGTTGATTGGATAAAAGAAGATTCAACCCTGCAACATAATCACGGGAGAATTGGTTTTTAATATCATCCTGATCTTTTTTTGCACTTCTCTGCCCCATATACCAGCCATATAATGCGGCAATGGGCAATAGAAGAAACAACAGCTCAAGCATTATTCAGCCTTTGGTAGTGTTAATTCATTAATTTGCTGTGCTTGACGTTTTACTCGGCGATTTAAGGCAATGTTCTGTAATTTCACTTTTAAATAGAAGAAACCCGTAATAAACCAACCTAAAAGTAAACCAAAACCAAATAAAATAGCGACTAATGTCGATAATCTTAGCTCACTTTTTGCGATCACATAATTGAATGTAATGAGCTGATCGTTGTTCGCCCCAATGGTTACACCAACGATAACAATAGCAAGAGCAATAATAAGACCCAAAATATATTTCATAATAAATTCTCCATTGCTATTTGCAATGTGTTGATCGTTCGTTAGTGATCAACACGTTCTTTTAATTCTTTGCCAGCCTTAAAATGAGGCACATATTTCGATGACAATTTAACACTTTCGCCAGTTTTCGGATTTCGGCCTGTGCGAGATTGTCTAAAATGAAGAGAAAAGCTACCAAACCCACGAATTTCAATGCGATCCCCATTTTCGAGCGTTCTCATTACTTGTTCTAAGATCTCTTTGACACTATCTTCAACAGATTTGAATGATAATGCAGGATGTTTAGCCACTAAATTTTCAATTAATTCCGATTTAGTCATTATTTCTCCTTACGCTTATATAGGACAAGCGGATATGCTTTCACATATCCGCTGTAATTTAGAAAAGTGAATTATTCACCTTTTGCTGCTTTGAATGCTTCAGCCATTGCGTTTGGAATAACGTCTTCTTGTTTATTCACTTGGGCAAGTGCAGCAGACTCTTCTGCTTCATCTTTTGCACGAACAGATAAGTTAACCACACGTGCTTTACGATCAACGCCAGTATATTTCGCTTCAAGCTCATCACCTGCTTTGATAATTGCTGTGATGTCTTCAACACGATCACGAGTTGCTTCAGCTGCACGCACATAGCCTTCAACGCCATCAGCTAACTCAACTTTCACACCTTTGCTATCTACTTCAAGGACTTTACCTTTCACGATTGCACCTTTTTTGGTGCCATCAACAAAGTTTGTGAATGGATCAGAGTCTAATTGTTTGATACCTAAAGAGATACGTTCTTTCACTGCATCAACTTGTAATACAACAGCTTCTACTTCATCACCTTTTTTGTAGTGACGAACTGCTTCTTCGCCAGCCACATTCCAAGAAATGTCAGATAAGTGAACTAAACCGTCGATTCCACCTTCTAAACCGATAAAGATACCGAAATCAGTGATTGATTTGATTTTACCTTTTACTTTATCGTTTTTGTTGTGAGTTTCTGCGAAGTGTTCCCAAGGGTTTGCTTTACATTGTTTCAAACCTAATGAGATGCGACGACGTTCTTCATCAACTTCAAGTACCATTACTTCAACAACATCACCTACGTTAACCACTTTAGATGGGTGAATGTTTTTGTTAGTCCAATCCATTTCTGAAACGTGAACTAAGCCTTCAACACCGTCTAAAATTTCAACGAAACAGCCGTAGTCAGTTAAGTTGGTCACTTTACCGCTTAATTTGCTGTTTACTGGGTGGTTTTGAGCGATTGCAGCCCAAGGATCTTGACCTAATTGTTTTAAGCCTAACGATACACGAGTGCGGTCTTTGTCGAATTTCAATACTTTAACAGTGACTTCATCGCCTACATTAACCACTTCACTTGGGTGTTTAACACGTTTCCAAGCCATATCAGTGATGTGTAATAAACCATCAACGCCACCTAAATCTACGAATGCACCGTAGTCAGTTAAGTTCTTCACAGTCCCTTTCACTTCAGAACCTTCAACTAAGTTCGCTAACACTTCTTCACGATCTTGGCTGCTGACTGATTCGATAACTGCACGGCGAGAAACGACAACGTTGTTGCGTTTTTGATCAAGTTTGATTACTTTGAATTCTAATTCTTGACCTTCAAGGTTCAATGAATCACGCACAGGACGAGTATCCACTAATGAACCTGGTAAGAATGCACGAACACCATTTAACTCAACAGTGAAGCCACCTTTCACTTTGCCGTTGACTAAACCAACCACAGTGGCTTGTTCTTCAAAGGCTTTTTCTAATGCAATCCACGCTTCGTTGCGTTTCGCATCACCACGAGAAACCACGGTTTCACCGAAACCATCTTCAACCGCTTTAAGGACAACATCAACCACATCGCCAACTTGAACTTCAAGTTCGCCTTGTGCATTAGTAAATTCTTCAGCTGGGATTGAAGATTCAGATTTGTAACCAGTATCAACGATTACAAAGCCTTTTTGAATAGCAACAACAGTTCCTTTAACCACATCGCCTAAACGTGGTTCGTTAGAAAGGAATTCTTCAAGTAGTTGAGCAAAAGATTCAGACATAATTTTAACTTCTTTTTAAAAATAAAACGTCCACTTCTTTCCATTTAAGTGGGGTTGATAATAAAAGCTCAATAATCCATTATTGAGCGGGTAATTTACAATTTTGTTTTGATGTACGCTAAAGCCTGTTCAATCACCTGTTCAATCGACAGATGAGTCGAATCCAACAATAACGCATCTTCAGCTGGGATAAGTGGTGCAACTGCCCGATTTCTATCGCGAAAATCACGCTCTTTTATCTCGGCTAAAATCTCGTCAAAGTTAGCATTAAATCCCTTTTCTTGCAACTGTTTTACACGCCTTTTTGTGCGTTCTTCTGCACTGGCATCTAAAAATAGCTTAATTTGTGCATTAGGGAAAACAATGGTACCCATATCTCGCCCATCGGCAATCAATCCACGTTCGCTACTGAAATCCCGCTGACGCTGTAATAACGCTTCTCTGACTAACGGAAAAATAGCAATTTTTGAGGCGTTCTGCCCCCCTTGTGCGGTACGAATTTGGTCGCCAACATTTTCACCGTCTAAAATGACATTAATTTCGCCCTTCTCCGGCACGAATTGCACATTGAGATGCCTGCCGAGCTGTGCGAGTGCAGGTTCATCGCTTAAATCAATCCCTTTTTTAACGGCGGCTAATGCCAAAATTCGATAAATTGCCCCTGAATCTAAAAAGTCGAACTGCAATTTTTCTGCTAATACGTGGCACAGTGTCCCTTTACCAGCTCCACTCGGGCCATCTACGGTAATAATAATATTTTTCATTAGTTTCCTATATATCTGGATATTCACCAATTAGAACATCAAGTTCCAATAATTGCCCTTGTCTTGAAATAATCACTTTAACAGGTGTATTGGGCTTCATATCCGCAATTGCTTCCATCATTTGTTGTGGTGTTTCCGCTTCAATATCCCCTACCTGTAAAACCAAGTCACCAGCCAAAATACCTGCTTGGTAAGCTGGTCCATTAAATGCGACCCCTGTGATTAGTACCCCTTTTTCTCCAAGCCCTAGTTGTTTTGCAGAATAAAAAAGTGTGCTATTTACGCCGAAATACCCTCGAATAACACGCCCATCTTTAATGATCTTTTGCATTACTTTATTTGCTAAAGTAATAGGAATAGCAAAATTCAACCCCTCAGCCAGTTCATCACTATTTTTGCCTAAACTTAGGGTATTAATGCCGATCAATTCTCCTGCAGAATTCACCAATGCTCCACCCGAATTGCCTTTATTGATTGAGGCATCGGTTTGGATAAAGTTTTGTCGCCCAGCTTCAGATAAGGCATTTCTACCAGTTGCACTAATAATCCCCTGCGTAATACTTTGTCCCAAATTTAACGGGTTACCAATGGCTAAGACGACATCTCCAACTTGTATAGGGCGTTTAGCATTCTGTGGAATAGTTGGCAGATTATCCGATTGAATTTTTAATACCGCTAAATCAGTCAATTTATCTGACCCGACTAACGTTGCATTGAAAATCATCCCTGATTGTAACGCAACAATGATTTGGTCGGCATTTTGAATGACGTGCTTGTTGGTTAAAATATAGCCAGACCTGGTCATAATTACCCCTGAACCGAGGTTACTCAGTGTTAACTCATCAGATAAATGCTGTCCACTGAATTCAAATGCTTGATTATACACATTGACTACGGCGGGCGACGCAATTTTAACTGCCTCTTGATAGCTAACAATTTCAGTCTGAAAGTGCCTTTGTACCTGTTTATTTACCACGGGGGCAACATACAAAATCAATATTGCACAAAAAAGCCCAAATCCAACCGCTTGTAAGATTTTTTTTCGCAACATTATAGAGTTTTAGCTAGTTGTTTTAGATAATGTTTAAATTGCTCTCCAATTTTATTATGGTGCAAACTATATTCAACAAACGCAGATACGTAGCCCAATTTATCCCCACAGTCGAAAGATTTCCCTGTCATATGGAATGCCTCCACGTCTTGTTCTGCAATCAGCATATCAATCGCATCGGTCAATTGAATTTCATCGCCAACACCGATAGGAGTTTTAGCCAGTAGATCCCAAATTTTTTCTGAAAAGACGTAACGCCCTACAACAGCAAAATTAGACGGAGCCTCTTCAACGGCGGGTTTTTCTACGATTTTAACGATTTTAGCTGTATTTGCTGGTTGTAAATCAACACCTTGACAATCGACTACCCCGTAACTACTAACCTCTTCTTTCGCAACAGGAGCCACCATAATTTGACTATTTCCTGTTGCTTTGAATCTAGCAATCATTGCGGAGAGATTTTCAGTTTTTTGATCTGCCGAAAAATCAGCTAACAACACATCAGGAAGCATCACGGCAAAGGGTTCATCGCCGACCAACGCTCGTCCACATAATACGGCGTGTCCCAATCCTTTTGCTTGCCCTTGACGAACGTGCATAATGGTAACATCTTTTGGCACAATGGAGCGGACTTCATCTAAAAGCTGGCGTTTTACTCGCTTTTCTAACATTGTTTCTAATTCAAAAGAGGTATCAAAGTGGTTTTCAATCGCATTTTTTGATGAATGAGTAACTAAGACAATTTCTTTAATTCCTGCTGCCACACATTCATTAACGATATATTGAATTAACGGCTTATCCGCAATGGTCAGCATTTCTTTGGGAATGGCTTTGGTTGCAGGCAACATACGTGTTCCCAAACCTGCAACGGGAATAATCACTTTCATACTTAGCCCTATACTGATGAATAAAACTAAACCGCTTGCAACGTGCAAGCGGTATGATGTTAAGGAAAATTTACTAATCTTGTGACGTATCTGCTAATGCTTTAATACGTTGGTAAATTTCCTCACGATGAACTGAAATCTCTTTCGGTGCTTTTACGCCGAGTTTAACTTGCCCACCACGAATACTTAATACCGTAATTTCAACATCATCGCCAATCAACAGGCTTTCTCCTATTTTACGCGTTAAGATCAGCATAACTATTCTCCTTCTTAATGACTTTGAGCAAGAGAACTCCTTTTCATCTTGCTTTTAGCTTACAGTTTTGTCTGAATCCAATTCATTGCAAATTCTAGAGCTTTAGCAATATTTTCTGGCTGTGAACCACCTGCCATTGCCATATCTGGGCGACCGCCACCTTTACCGCCCACTTCTTGAGCCATTAAGCCAACCAGTTCGCCTGCATTGACTTGTTTGGTTAAATCATTTGTCACCCCAACAATCAAATTCACTTTTTCATCAGTTTGGGTTGCAAAAGCAATCACTGCAGAACCTAATTGATTTTTCAGATCATCAACCATTGTTCTCAAGGCTTTTGGCTCAACGCCGTCTAAACGTTGCACCACCACATTGACTCCGTTAATCTGTTTTGCTTGTTTGGCTAACTCGCCACCCGCTTGAGCCGCTAATTTTTCTTTCAGCTGTTGCAACTCTTTCTCAACTTTCTTGCTTTTTTCTTGCAATTGTTGAATTTTTTCAACCAACGTAGAGCTATCCGCTTTCAGCAATTCTGCACTTTGGTTAAGCACTTGTTGCTGTTGATGTAACAAGGCAATCGCATTTTCGCCTGTTACCGCTTCCACACGGCGAACACCTGCCGCCACAGCACCTTCAGAAATAAATTTGAACAACCCAATCTCGCCAGTTTGTTTCACGTGCGTACCGCCACAAAGCTCAACGGAGAAATCGGTCATACCTACTACACGGACTTTTTCGCCATATTTCTCGCCAAACAGTGCCATTGCTCCTTTCTGTTTTGCCGACTCTAAATCCATCACGTCAGTCGTCACTTGGGCATTCTCACGGATCTTACGGTTAATGATACGCTCAATTTCGTCTAAATCCGCTTTTGCAATCGCTTCGGGTTGAGAAAAATCAAAACGGAGTGAATTTTCTGATACCAACGAGCCTTTTTGAGCCACGTGATCGCCTAATACTTGACGTAATGCAGAATGCAACAAGTGCGTTGCACTGTGATTTGATGTAATAGCGTGACGGCGTGCCGTATCGATTTGTGCCAATACCTTATCACCCACAGCAAGTGAACCTGATGTTAATTGCCCAATATGTCCAAATACTTGACCATATTTTTGCGTATCTTGCACATCAAATTGAGCAAGTTCGGCACGAATGATTCCCGTATCGCCGACTTGACCACCAGACTCGCCATAAAATGCCGTTTTATCTAAAATGACCACCGCACTTTCGCCAGATTGAATTGAATCAACGGCTTTGCCATTGCTAAATAAGCCAACCACGGTCGCTTCCGTTTCGGTCTGTTCGTAACCTTTAAATTCCGTTGAACCTTCGACTTTAATCACATTATTGTAGTCAGTACCAAAGTTACTGCTTGCTTTTGCTCGCTCACGCTGAGCCGCCATTTCACGCTCAAAACCTTGTTCATCAATGGTAATTTCACGTTCACGGCACACATCAGCAGTTAAATCGAGTGGGAAACCATAAGTATCATACAATTTAAATGCGACATCGCCTGAAAGCTGTTGGTTTTCCACTTTGCTTAATGCTTCTTCTAACAAGGCTAAACCACGCTCAAGGGTGCGAGCAAATTGTTCTTCTTCGGCTTTTAAGGTTTTCTGAATATGGGCTTGTTTGGCAGTTAAGATCTCGCCTGCTTGCCCCATTGCTTTTGCAAGGGTTGGCACTAACTGATAGAAGAATGCCGATTTCGCCCCTAAAATATTTCCGTGACGAACGGCACGGCGAATAATACGGCGTAACACATAACCACGACCTTCATTTGACGGCACAACGCCGTCCGCAATTAAATAGGCACAAGAACGGATATGATCAGCAATCACGCGTAACGATTTATTATTCAAATCGCTCACATTGAGAATTTGAGCAATCTCTTTGATTAAGGTTTGGAAAATATCGATTTCATAGTTGGAATTGACGTGTTGTAGAACCGCACTGAGCCGCTCTAAGCCCATTCCTGTATCCACAGACGGTTTTGGCAATTTTTCCATCGTGCCATCGGCTTGACGGTTAAACTGCATAAACACCACGTTCCAAATTTCAATATAGCGGTCGCCATCTTCTTCAGCTGACCCTGGCGGACCACCCCAAATGTGATCGCCGTGATCGTAGAAGATCTCGGTACAAGGTCCACAAGGCCCTGTATCACCCATTTGCCAGAAGTTATCAGATGCGTAAGGTGCCCCTTTGTTATCGCCAATACGCACAATGCGTTCTGCAGGCACGCCGACTTCTTTGTTCCAAATATCGTAGGCTTCATCATCGGTTTCATACACCGTCACCCACAATTTTTCTTTTGGTAAACCTAACCATTGTGGCGAAGTCAAATATTCCCACGCAAATTGGATCGCATCGTGCTTGAAATAGTCGCCAAAGCTGAAGTTACCCAACATTTCAAAGAAAGTATGGTGGCGAGCGGTATAGCCTACGTTTTCTAAATCGTTATGTTTTCCACCTGCACGCACGCAACGTTGTGAACTGGTCGCACGGGTGTAGGCACGTTTATCTAACCCCAAAAATACATCTTTAAATTGGTTCATTCCCGCATTGGTAAAGAGCAGGGTTGGATCATTTTCTGGCACCAGTGAACTGCTTGGCACAACGGTATGCCCTTTAGATTGGAAAAACTCAAGAAAGGATTGTCGAATCTCAGAAACTGTTTTCATTTTTATACTCTAAATAACTAAAAAAGTGTGTAAATCAAAATGTTATTGCTAACAGAAAAATGTCGCTATTCTACACATTTTTTAGCAACTTGCGTATCTCACTGGTGGATTTGGTAAAATTTCTTCAGAAAATACCCCCTTGTCTCCCAATTTGGGAGACAAGGAGCCATTTTTTTATTCATTTGATAGCGGAACAACGAGCATATCGACGGAAATATTGTTCATCACTTGGCGAGTGGACGACATAAATTTGCTCCAGAAATCTTGATGATGCCCCGTAACTAGCAAATCAATTTGATATTTTTCTACCGCATCTTCTAGGACTTGGCTGAAATCGCCACTGCCATTTAACCGCTCAGAAACAGGATATTCCACACGATCGGCTAACTCTTTCAACGCTTTAAGGGTTTCTTCCGACACAGAATCTTGTACTGATGACATATTGATGTCGATAAGCCCTGTGTAAAGATCAGAAAAATTGACATCTACGTGGATCAGCGACAATTTCGCCCCACATTTTTCCGCCAATGTTGCCCCTTTGCGTAACAAAATTAGGCTTTCTTCCGAAAGATCCACTGCAACTAAAATGTGTCTATACATAAATCAGCTCCTTTATTCGTCACTTTTTAAGTGGCTAGATACTACCACAGTCTGATTTTAGAAAATTTGAAGCAGTTCTCAATTTTGAAAATTTGTTGAAAAATTTTTTTGCTTTAAGGCTCCCCTTGCGAACTTACGAATGTTCTACAAGGGGTAAGATCTTGACCAAAAAATGCAAAATCTTATTTGCTGATAAGAGTAAATTCATCAAAAAAGGTTGGAAATGTCTTCGCTGTGCATTTCGGATCAAGAATCGTGACTGGCGTATCCGATAACGCCACCAACGCAAAGCACATTGCCATTCGGTGATCATTGTAAGTTTCGATTTCAGCGTGCTGGAATTGGTTTAAGGCAAGCGGTTGAATGCGAATAAAATCTTGCCCTTCTTCCACTTCTGCTCCAATTTTACGCAGTTCCGTTGCCATTGCTTTCAAGCGGTCGGTCTCTTTCACTCGCCAGTTGTAGATGTTGCGGATCACCGTTTCGCCTTGTGCGAATAAGGCTGTGGTGGCAATGGTCATCGCCGCATCAGGAATGTGGTTCATATCCATATCAATGCCACGCAATTCGCCCTGCTCGGCTTGAATAAAATCATCGCCCCACGTAATTTTCGCCCCCATTTTTTCCAGCACATTGGCAAACAAGCGGTCGCCTTGAATGGAATGTTTGCCAATTCCTGTGACTTTTACCTTGCCTTTAATCGCCCCAGCTGCCAAGAAATAAGAGGCAGATGACGCATCGCCTTCGACCAAATAGTGCGTTGGCGAGACATAACGCTGATTGCCTTTCACGTTAAAGCGTTGATAGTGCTGATGTTCTACGCAGACGCCAAAGGCTTTCATCATTGCCAAGGTGATGTCGATATAAGGTTTTGAGACGAGATCGCCTAGGATCTCAATCTGCATATCTTGCTCCGCCAACGGTGCAGCCATTAAAAGAGCAGTCAAAAATTGGGACGAAATCGAGCCGTCAATTTGCACTTTTCCTCCCTGCAAACCTGAATTACGAATCGCAATCGGCGGATAGCCTTCGTTTTCTAAATAACGAATCTCCGCACCCAGTTGGCGTAAGGCATCCACCAAGTGCAAAATTGGACGTTCTTTCATTCGTGGCTCGCCCGTGAGGACGATTTCGGCATCACGCTGCCCTTTCAGACACAACGCTGCCGTCAGCGGACGCATTGCCGTGCCCGCATTGCCTAAAAATAATGCCAAGCCGTTTTGCACATCAAAGGCGCCACCCACGCCTTGCACGTCGCATTGGGTTTTGTCCTCTGAAAGCTGATATTGCACGCCCAACTGCTTCAAGGCATTGAGCATATGGCGAATATCATCGCTATCTAACAAATTTTTTACGGTCGTGGTGCCTTCTGCGAGAGCAGCCAACAGCAACGCACGGTTCGAGAGGCTTTTAGAGCCAGGTAAATTGATCTCGCCTTCCACTTTGGCGATGGGGTTTAAGGTTAGTCTTTGCATTTTCTCCATTTTTCTCTACCCCTTGTTGCAATGTTTTTTACCTAACACAGTCAATAACGCCTCAAAGAATCGATCGTTTTCTTCAGGCAAGCCAAGGCTGATCCGTAAGTGATTTGGCATTCCGTACACGCCGATTGGGCGGACGATCACACCTTGCTCCAGCAATTTCTGATAAATTAGCAAGGCAGGCTGTTTCAGATCAACGGTAATGAAATTCCCTTTAGACGGAATATAGTCCAAACCATTTTGCTCAAAAAATTGCTCGTAACGTGCCATTTCGGTGCGGTTATTTTCCGCCACTTTCGCAATAAAATCATCATCTTGCATTACCGCAATCGCCGCACTCAAGGCAAGGCTGTTGCAGTTAAACGGCTGGCGTACTCGGTTGAATAGATCGGCAATTTCAGGGTTCGACACCGCATAGCCAATGCGTAAACCTGCCAAACCGTATGCTTTGGAAAGGGTGCGGCAAATCACTAAATTCGGGAATGTTTGCAGAAGTGAGAACGAGTCCACTCGCTCGCTTGGATCGGTAAATTCGGTGTAGGCTTCATCGAGCACCACAATCACATTTTGTGGCACTTTCGCCAAGAAATCAGCAATCTGTTGATGGGTTAAAAACGTGCCTGTTGGATTGTTCGGATTGGCGATGTAAATCAGCTTGGTCTTTGGGGTAATTGCCGATAAAAAACCGTCTAAATCGTGACCAAAATCTTTGGCAGGCACTACCACCGCTTTGGCGTTAATTGCTTGGGTCACGAGCGGATAGACGATAAACGCATATTGAGAGAAGATGATTTCGTCCTGTTCGCCTGCAAAAGTGCGAGCAATCAGTTCTAACGAATCGTTTGAGCCATTGCCGAGCGTAATTTGGTTGATACTCACCCCAAATTTTTCCGCCACCACTTGTTTGAAATAGTAGCCGTTGGCATCGGGATAGCGAGTTAAATCAGCTAATTTGGCGGTAATCGCCTGTTTCGCCGTTTCAGGCAAGCCGAACGGATTTTCGTTTGACGCCAGTTTAATGATATTGGAAATGCCAAGCTCTCGCTCTAATTCTTCAATCGGTTTGCCCGCTTGGTATGGCGAAAGGGTTTGTACGCCTTGGTTGGCGAGGTGGAGGTATTGCATAAATTTCCTGTGATTTTCTTTTAAAAATGGCAAATAAAATGCCATATTTATTGCCTTTAGTAAACCGAAGCAAGTAGAATGTGCCGATTTTTTAAGGAACTGAAAATGCACCCATTTACCCACATAAACCAACACGGCGAAGCCAATATGGTCGATGTTTCGATGAAACAGGACAGCGTGCGAGAAGCGCGTGCCGAAGCCTTAATCACAATGAAGCCTGAAACCTTACAGATGATCCTTTCAGGCAATCATCACAAAGGCGATGTGTTCGCCACTGCACGCATTGCAGGCATTCAAGCCGCAAAACGCACGTGGGAGCTGATTCCGCTCTGCCACCCGTTGTTGCTTTCCAAAGTCGAAATTCAACTGGAAGCCTTGCCCGAAACGAATCAAGTTCGGATTGAGAGTTTATGCAAACTCACAGGCAAAACGGGCGTAGAAATGGAAGCCCTCACCGCAGCGAGTGTGGCGGCTCTCACGATTTACGATATGTGCAAAGCCGTGCAGAAAGATATGGTGATTGAACACGTCCGTTTGCTTGCCAAAAGTGGCGGCAAATCGGGGGATTTTGTGGCGGAATGCCCCACAAAATGAATGTAGGATGGGCTTCAGCCCATCAATTCAATTCGCTTTTTTGTGATGGGCTGAAGCCCATCCTACGAGAGACAATCGATATGATCAAAATACTTTTTTTCGCCCAAACCCGTGAACTGGTGGGCATAGACAGCTTATCACTTGAAGCCAATTTCGCCACCGCAGACGATCTTCGCCAGCACCTTGCCGCACAAGGTGGAAAATGGGCGTTAGCGTTAGAGTCTGGCAAATTATTGGTGGCAATCAACCAGAGCATTTCGCCCTTGTCTGCCGAAATCAAAGATGGCGATGAAGTGGCGTTTTTCCCGCCAGTCACAGGGGGCTAAATGCAACAAACACGCATTCAAGTGCAAACGGAAAACTTCGACCAAAACGCCATTTATCAATGGTTAAGCGAGCATCACAGCGTAGGAGCCACCACGATTTTTGTCGGTAAAGTACGTGAAATGAATTTAGGTGACAGCGTTTCAGGGCTATTTTTGGAACACTACCCTGCAATGACCGAAAAAGCCTTAGCGGAAATTGTGGCAGAAGCTCGTAGCCGTTGGGATTTACAACGCGTGGCTGTGATCCACCGTATTGGTCAATTGAGTACGGGCGATGAAATCGTCTTGGTGGGTGTGAGTTCCGTCCATCGTGGCGATGCCTACGCCGCCAACGAGTTTATGATGGATTATCTCAAAACCCGAGCACCGTTTTGGAAACGGGAACGCACCGACCAAGGCGAACGCTGGATCGAAGGGCGAGAGAGCGACCAACAAGCGGCGGCAAAGTGGTAAATATCAAAAATGGGACAACCGTCCCATTTTCATCAAGTTTCTACAACTTCCGTCCCAATCTTTTTTCCACAATGCGTTTTTCCCATTCTCCAGAAAATAGCCGTTCTTTGACAAATAATTCAAAGGCGAGAATGGCTAAATAAATGGCAAAACCCAATCCGACCCAAATGACCCACCAGTAACTGCTAGTCATTGCATTGATCACGATTAACACCGTCAAAATAATCAGAAAGGAAATCGCTTTCGCATAAAATTTACGCAAGCGTTTTGCATAAGTGAGTGCTTCTCGCTCTTGTTTTTCCGATACGGTCATTGTTTGGGGTTCATTCATTGTTTGCTCCTGTTGCAGTTGCGATAGTTCAATCTCAAACACGGCAGCCAACGCTCTTAATGTTTCTAAACTGCCTGTTTGCCCTTTTTCTAATCGTTGGATTGTTCTCACACTTAATCCGCTGATTTCTGCGAGTTGTTCTTGCGACCAACCCCGTTGTAAACGTAATTTTTGAATAAGCATAATTTCTCCTATTAAGCGTGAGCATTTTGCTGGAAAAAGGGCTGACAAACCACGACAGTCAGCCGACAAGGTACTGACATTAGCCTATTTTGCTCATCATTTCAGCAACATTTACAAAATGCTTTTTCGGCAAAATTCGGATAAAATGAACTCCATTATTTTTCGTGATCTACACTTATGCAAAATCTCTATATCGATCTCCAACTCGCCTGCGAAAACGGCGACAATTTACCCACCGAAAGCCAATTTCAGCATTGGATCAACCACGCTTTAACCCACCAAGCACAAACGGCGGACTACCCCGAAACAGAAATCACGATTCGGATTGTGGACGAAGCCGAAAGCCACGAGCTGAATTTGACTTACCGTGGTAAAGACAAACCAACCAATGTGCTGTCGTTCCCGTTTGACGTGCCTGAAGGCATTGAATTGCCGTTGCTGGGCGATTTGGTAATTTGCCGTCAAGTGGTGGAAAAAGAAGCGGCAGAACAGCAAAAACCGCTTGATGCCCATTGGGCACATCTGGCGATTCACGGCACATTGCATCTGCTTGGCTACGACCATTTAACCGATGAGGAAGCGGAAGAGATGGAAAGTCTTGAAACGGAAATTATGCTCTCGTTAGGGTTTGACGATCCGTACATCAGCGAAAAATTGGTGGAATAATGCGAGAGTTGGTGGTGGTTTTAACTCCCTCCCCTGCTTGCGGGGGAGGGCTGGGGTGGGGGGATTGCGTTAGCAACAAGGGGGTAAGAAAACCTGAGTTTTTGCAAAAATCCCCCCTCCCTAACCCTCCCCCGCAAGCGGAGGAGGGGACAATGATGAGTGGTATTTTGTTACCCAACCACCCAACTCCCATCCCCTTCTCCAACGCCAAAACCTTGCTGGGTCAAGAATTCCCTTATGCCATTTACGATATGCGATCGGAAAATGGCGTTTGTTTGCAGTTAGATGCCTTAGCGATTGTGGCGGGCACCATTCAGCAAGGTGGAAAGCTCTATCTGCTCTGCCCTGACTGGCACAGCTTTCCTGAGCAGTTAGATTATGATGCGTTACGTTGGAACGCAAATACACCGATTTCCACCCCGAATTTTTACCGCTATTTTCAGCAGTTAGTTGCCGAATTTGGCTTTAAGGTGCAAACGGATTTTGGTGAGTTACCGAAAAAGCGTGACATTGCCACGAAAAAAGTCTTCCAATTTACGGACGAACAGCAACATATTCTGCATAACCTACCGCTTGCGACGGCTGATATTCATTTAATTACCGCTCCCCGTGGGCGGGGCAAGTCCACCCTGTCGGGCAAGTTAGCCGAGCAACTTTCACAAACACACAAAGTGCTGATTACCGCTCGGAGCCAATCGTCGTTGCCAAGTTTTTGGCAGCAGATCGCCAAGGAGAAGATTCCGTTTTTCGCTCCCGACAAACTACGCCAACAAATTGACACTCAAGCAATTTCTGCCGATTGTTGGCTGTTTATTGATGAAGCCGCCAGCCTGCCTTTGCCGATGTTGCACCGCTTTTGTGGCTATTTCGCCAAGGTTGTGCTGACCACCACCACGCAGAATTACGAAGGCACAGGGCGAGGGTTTTCCTTGAAGTTCTTGCCCCAACTTCAGCGTACTTATCAGCAATGGCAACTGACGAAACCGTTGCGGTGGTTGGAAAATGACCCGTTGGAAGCATTTATCAATCGATTGTTGCTGTTAAGTGAAGACGATCCAATTCTGCCCCCGCTTGCGGGCGGACAAACACTTGTGTTTGAGCGTTGGCTTTGCCAACGACCCGAAGGGCGAGCGAAGCGAGTAACTGTTGAGCGAAGCGAAACCGAAGGGGGCAATTTTGCAGATTTTTCTGCAAATCCCACCCCTTGTTGCCCCCTACCCCCTGCTTCGCAGGGTACTTCCCCCGCAAGCGGGGGCAGAATTATTTCTACAAGGGGTCAGATCTCACCAGAAATCTGCAAAAAAATTGCGTTCTACCACTTGCTCGCCCAAGCTCATTATAAAACCACGCCCACGGATTTACGGCGGTTGTTTGATGCCCCTGATCAGCATTTATATTCGATCGAAGAGAATGGAGAGCTGATTGCTGGCTGTTGGGCAATGGACGAAGGCGGGTTAGATGATTCGCTCACGCAGGCGATTTGGCGGGGGGAACGCCGTCCGCACGGCAATTTGGTGGCACAATATCTCTGTTTTCAAGGCAATCTGCCCGAAGCCTGCCAGTTGCGTTCGGTTCGCATTTCTCGCCTTGCGGTGCAACCTGCATTGCAACGGCAGGGCTATGGCAAGCGGTTGGTCGATGCCTTTTGCAAAAAGTGGCAAAAAACAGCCCCCGTTGTCGATTTCGTTTCCGTCAGTTTTGGGCTGAATGATGAACTGCTCCGCTTTTGGTCAGCGTGCGGTTTTCGTTTGGTGCAGATTACGCCCACTATTGAAGCCAGCAGCGGCTATCACAGTGCAATGATGATTTTGCCCCTTTCTGAAAAAGGCAATGCCTTCGCGGACAAGGCGTGTCGCCAATTTGAGCGAGATTTGTCGTTGCAGCCGTTTTGGGCGAGTCTCTCGGCGAATTTGCAAAATCTCCCTTTTTCTCCCCCCCTTGCAACCGAATTCGATGAGGCGGATTATGCCAATCTGCACGGCTTTGCCTACGCCAAGCGGAGCATTTCTGCCTGTTATACCAGCCTAAAACGGCTGTCTCTTGCCTATCCAACACTGCTTCCCCAGTTCGATTGCCCTGCCACTGCCTTGCCAAAGGGGAACAAGCGGTGGCTTGCTGAGTTGCGGTTGCAAATTGCCCAGATTCTGATCCGTATCAAATCAATAGGCTGAACCGTTCAAAAAAGTGTGAAATGGATCACATTTTTTTATTTTTATTTGGAGTATTATTTCATCGCTCATCAAAACTGATGAAAATTTAACTTTCAAATCCAATTAGGAGTCAAACTATGAAAAAAACGGTTTTAAGTGCACTGGCGTTAGCGGTTGGCTTAGGTGCGGCAACAATGTCTGTTCAAGCAAAAGATCGCGTTGGTGTGACCATCTATAAATACGACGATAACTTTATGTCGTTAATGCGTAAAGAGATCGAAAAAGAAGCACAACAATTCAAAAACGTTGAATTATTGATGAACGACTCTCAAAACGCACAATCTATCCAAAACGACCAAGTTGATGTCTTGATTTCTAAAGGCGTGAAAGTACTTGCGATCAACTTAGTTGACCCTTCAGCGGCTCCGACCATCGTGGGTAAAGCTAAACCTGATAATATTCCTGTGATCTTCTTCAATAAAGATCCGGGCGAAAAAGTGATTTCAGGCTACAAAGATGCGTACTACGTGGGCACAAACCCACAAGAATCTGGCGTGATCCAAGGTGATCTCATCGCCAAACACTGGAAAGCGAACCCTGATTACGACTTGAACAAAGACGGCAAAATCCAATACGTATTATTAAAAGGCGAACCTGGTCACCCTGATGCGGAAGCCCGTACCAAATATGTGATCGAGCAGTTAAATAGCGTAGGCATTCAAACGGAAGAGTTATTCCAAGACACGGGTATGTGGGACGCAGCACTTGCGAAAGATAAAACCGATGCGTGGTTATCTAGCTCAAAAGCGAAAGACATCGAAGTGATCATCGCTAATAACGATGGTATGGCAATGGGTGCATTAGAAGCGACCAAAGCACACGGTAAAAAATTACCAATCTTCGGCGTGGACGCGTTACCAGAAGTATTGCAATTAGTTCAAAAAGGCGAAATTGCGGGTACCGTATTAAATGACGGTGTGAGCCAAGGTAAAGCGGTTGTTCAACTCTCTAACAACTTAGCGGCTGGCAAACCAGCAACCGAAGGTACACAATGGCAATTAAAAGATCGTGTGGTGCGTATCCCATACGTTGGCATTGATAAAGACAACCTTGCCGAATTCTTAAAATAATAATATGTTGTTGGGGGAGGTTCGCCTCCCCTTTGTTTTTAGAGGTTTGACTATGACAGATCACACAATTCAAGATAGCCAAGTGCTACTGACAATGAAAAATGTCAGCAAAACCTTCCCAGGGGTAAAAGCCCTTGATAATGCAAATTTAACCGTCAAATCGCACTCTGTTCACGCCTTAATGGGCGAAAACGGGGCGGGCAAATCGACCTTACTCAAATGTTTATTTGGAATTTACGCCAAAGATGAAGGCGAAATTCTGTTTTTAGGAAAGCCGGTTAATTTTAAGACATCGAAAGAAGCCCTTGAAAATGGGATTTCGATGGTGCACCAAGAATTAAATCTCGTCCGCCAACGGAATGTAATGGATAACCTATGGCTCGGACGTTATCCGCTCAAGGGAATGTTTGTTGATCACGCCAAAATGTATCGCGATACTAAAGCGATTTTTGATGAATTAGATATTAACGTTGATCCAAAAGAGAAAGTGGCGAATTTGTCTGTTTCGCAAATGCAGATGATTGAGATCGCCAAAGCCTTCTCTTATAACGCTAAAATCGTGATTATGGACGAGCCAACGTCTTCGCTGTCTGAAAAAGAAGTGGAACATCTGTTCAAAATCATTGATAAGCTAAAACAGCGTGGCTGTGGCATTATCTATATTTCGCACAAAATGGACGAAATTTTCAAAATTTGTGATGAAATTACCATTTTGCGTGACGGTAAATGGATCAACACCGTGCCAGTGAAAGATTGCACAATGGACAGCATTGTGGCAATGATGGTAGGACGTGAGCTGACCCAACGTTTCCCACCAAAAACCAACACCCCGAAAGAAGTGATTTTAGAAGTGCAAAATTTAACGGCACTCAATCAACCTTCCATTCAAGATGTCAGCTTTGAGTTGCGTAAAGGCGAAATTCTTGGCATCGCAGGCTTAGTGGGGGCAAAACGTACCGACATTGTGGAAACCATTTTCGGTGTGCGTGAGAAAAAATCAGGCAGCGTGAAGCTCAACGGCAAAGAGATGCGGAACAAAACTGCCTTGGAAGCGATCAACAACGGCTTTGCGTTGGTAACCGAAGAACGCCGTTCCACAGGAATTTATGCAAACCTGAGCATTGAATTTAACTCATTGATTTCCAATATGAAATCCTACATCAGCTCGTTGGGCTTACTCAGCAACAAGAAGATGAAAAGCGATACGCAATGGGTGATCGATTCAATGAACGTGAAAACGCCATCGCACAAAACCAGTATTGGATCGCTCTCGGGCGGTAACCAGCAAAAGGTCGTGATTGGGCGTTGGTTGCTCACTCAACCTGATATTTTAATGCTCGATGAGCCGACCCGTGGGATCGACATCGGGGCAAAATATGAAATTTATCAGCTGATTATGCAACTGGCTCAAAAAGACAAAGGCATTATTATGATTTCATCGGAAATGCCTGAGCTGCTTGGGGTCACCGACCGCATTTTAGTTATGAGCAACGGTAAAGTCGCTGGCATAGTTGAAACTGCCCAGACATCTCAAGAAGAGATTCTGCAACTTGCCGCAAAATATTTATAAATCGAGAAGGAAATGAATTATGTCTGCTCTCACTCAAAATAAATCATTAGATTTTCTAAAACAAAATGCCATTTACTTTGTGCTTTTGATTTTATTAGTGATCATCATCGCCCAAGATCCAAGTTTCTTGAGCTTGCGTAACTTTAGTAACATTTTAACCCAATCATCTGTCCGCTTGATCATTGCCCTTGGGGTCGCAGGCTTGCTCGTGTCGCAAGGTACGGACTTATCTGCAGGTCGTCAGGTAGGTTTAGCGGCGGTAGTTTCTGCCACAATGTTACAGGCAATGGATAATATGAACCGAGTGTTCCCAAATCTCGGTGAAATTCCAATTCCTGTGGTAATTTTAACCGTCTGTGCGATTGGTGCGGTAATCGGTTTAGTCAATGGCTTGGTGATCGCTTATCTGAACGTCACGCCATTTATTGCCACAATGGGCACAATGATTATCGTCTATGGGGTCAACTCACTCTACTACGATGCGGTCGGTTCTTCGCCAATCGCAGGATTTAACGAAAGTTTCTCCACTTTCGCCCAAGGCTTCTTCCGCATTGGCTCATTTAATCTCTCTTACATCACTATTTACGCAGCGATTGCAGCCATCTTGGTGTGGATTATGTGGAACAAAACCCGTTTCGGTAAAAACATCTTCGCTATCGGCGGTAACCCAGAAGCGGCTCGTGTTTCAGGCGTAAACGTGGCTCGCAACCTAGTGGTTATCTATATGATTGCGGGTATGTTCTACGGCTTCGGCGGTATGTTAGAAGCAGGTCGTATCGGTTCTGCCACCAACAACTTAGGCTTTATGTACGAACTTGATGCGATCGCTGCTTGCGTGGTGGGCGGTGTTTCTTTCGCAGGTGGTGTGGGAACCGTTATCGGTGTAGTCACTGGTGTGTTGATCTTTACCGTTATCAACTACGGTTTAACCTACATCGGCGTCAACCCTTACTGGCAATATATCATCAAAGGTAGCATTATCATCTTTGCCGTGGCGATTGACTCGCTTAAATATGCGAAGAAGAAATAGATAAGTAATTTGTAGGGGCGGACCGATGTGTCCGCCCTAAAAATATCCGTTAATCGGGCGAACACATCGGTTCGCCCCTACTTATTTGATACAGCCTATGCAACCCCTCAACCCGTTACAACCCAACATCTCACGCCGTTTGCTCACGTCTGCGTCCGCTGCTTTTTTGATGGTCATTTTTATGACAGGGCTGGCGAGTGCGTTACGTATTCCTGCTCTCACCGTCTATTTGCACAAAGAAGTAACTGCTGATCCACTCTTAGTTGGTGTGTTCTATTCGGTCAATTCACTAGTGTCGATGATCATCAGCCAAATCATCGCCCACTATTCTGACCGCTACCCAAACCGCAAAGCGATTATTGCGATCAGCTGTTTAATGCAGGTTATCGGCTGCCTGCTGTTTGCCTTTAACCGTGATTATTATGTGCTACTACTGCTCGGCACGCTCGTGTTTGGCATTGGCTCAGCGGCAGGCTCACAACTGTTTGCCTTGTCTCGGGAATACAGCGAAAGCCAGAACCGTGATAGCACAATGTTCAACACGGTGCTACGGGCTCAGCTTTCGCTGTCGTGGATTGTCGGCCCGCCACTCGCCTACTTCCTTGCCGATCAATTCGGCTTTACCTTTATGTATGCCGCATCTGCCACGATTTTCGCCATTTCTATCATTATCGTGGTGCTAATGCTGCCACAAGGGGGAGAGAAAAGCGGAGATTTTGCAAAATCAGACGAAAATCTGCGTGAAGAAGGTATTGTCAGCAACAAACGCTCGGTGATTTTCCTGAGCCTTAGTTGCTTGTTTATCGGCATTTGCAACAGTATGATGTTCATCAATATGCCGATTTATTTAAGCGAAAATCTCGGGCTATCCGACCGCTTGGCAGGCATTTTAATGGGCACAGCGGCAGGCATCGAAATCCCTGTGATGCTGATTGCAGGCTACTGTACCCGTTTTGTCAGCAAAAAAGCCTTGATGATCATCAGCATTCTCGCAGGAGCCAGCTATTACATTGGCTTATCCCTTGCCGAAACCGAGTGGCAACTGATCGCCCTTCAGCTGTTTAACGGCACATTCGTGGGGATTTTTGCCTCAATCGGAATGATCTATTTCCAAGACTTAATGCCCTACAAAATGGGTACCGCCACCACCCTTTTCAGTAATACCAACGCCGCCAGTTGGGTGGTTGCAGGCCCCATCGCAGGGCTACTCGCCAGTCAGTTGGGTTATCAAAGCACCTGGTGGGCTTCGGTCTGTTTTTGTCTGATTGCATTAGGATTCATTTTCCCTGTGCGAAAGATATAACACCGTAGGATGGGCTTTAGCCCATCAATAAATCATCAATCTCCACGATGGGCTCTACAATGCTTTGTTTGATGCTAGCTATATGGAAATTGAGCCGTTAGACAAATACCCGAAAATAAGCGAAAATATACTCCATAAAAAAACAGTATCAACATCACAATGACACAGAAAATCAGCCCTGAACTCAACTACGAAGGCATTGAACAAATGCCGATCAAGTGTTTTACCGAAGACGCCTATCTCAATTATTCAATGTATGTGATTATGGATCGTGCCTTGCCCTTTATCGGCGACGGTCTGAAACCCGTGCAACGCCGCATTATTTATGCGATGTCGGAACTCGGTTTAAATGCCAGTGCGAAATATAAAAAATCGGCAAGAACGGTCGGTGATGTGCTAGGTAAATTCCACCCACACGGCGACTCTGCCTGTTATGAAGCAATGGTATTGATGGCACAGCCGTTCTCTTACCGTTATCCGCTGATTGACGGGCAAGGCAACTGGGGAGCACCTGACGATCCGAAATCCTTCGCCGCAATGCGTTACACCGAGTCCAAGCTGTCGAAAATGGCAGAAGTGTTGTTGGGCGAGTTGGGGCAAGGTACGGTCGATTATCAGCCGAATTTTGACGGTTCGTTAGAAGAGCCGAAATATCTGCCTGCTCGTTTACCGCATATTTTGCTCAACGGCACCACAGGAATTGCGGTGGGAATGGCAACGGATATTCCACCACACAATATCAATGAGTTAGCCAATGCTGCCGTGCAATTATTGGATAAACCGAATGCGTCTTTGCCAGAAATTTTAGAAATTGTGCAAGGGCCAGATTACCCAACGGAAGCGGAAATCATTACGCCAAAAGCGGACATTGCTAAAATCTACGAGCAAGGCAAAGGTTCGATCAAAATGCGTGCGGTATGGCAAAAAGAAGACGGCGGCATTGTGATTACAGCCTTGCCACATCAGGCTTCGCCATCGAAAATCATTGAGCAGATCGCCGCCCAAATGCGAAATAAAAAATTGCCAATGGTGGACGATATTCGTGATGAATCTGACCACGCAAATCCCATTCGTATCGTGCTGGATGTGCGGAAACGTGCCGATCACGATCAACTAATGGATCACCTGTTTGCCACCACCGATTTGGAAAAAAGCTACCGAGTCAATATGAATATGATTGGCTTGGACGGCAAACCCGCAGTGAAAAATCTGCTGACAATTTTAACCGAATGGCTCGAATTTCGCCGTACTACTGTCACTCGCCGTTTGAATTTCCGCTTGGATAAAATTCTTAATCGTTTGCACATTCTAGAAGGTTTGATGATCGCCTTTTTGAACATTGACGAAGTGATTGAAATTATTCGTAATGAAGATGATCCTAAAGCAGAATTGATGGCACGTTTTAATTTGAGCGATGTGCAAGCTGAAGCGATTTTAAATTTACGCTTACGCCATTTAGCAAAACTCGAAGAACACGAATTGCGTGCCGAACAGCAAAAATTGGAAGAAGAAAAGCTCCACTTACAAGGCATTTTAAGTTCTGATCGCAAATTGAGCAATCTGATCAAAAAAGAGATCCAAGCCGATGCCAAAACCTTCGCCAGCCCACGTCGTTCGCCGTTGGTTGAGCGTGCCGAAGCCAAAGCCATTGCTGAAAGTGAACTTACCCCGAACGAACCCGTAACCATTATTTTGTCCGAAAAAGGTTGGGTTCGCTGTGCCAAAGGTCACGATATTGATGTGCAAAGTTTGAGCTACAAAGCAGGCGATGGCTATCTCGCCCACTGCCACGGAAAAAGTAATCAGCCTGTCGTTTTCCTTGACAGCACTGGGCGAAGTTATGCGGTCGATGCCCTTTCGTTGCCGTCCGCCCGTTCGCAAGGCGAGCCGCTAACCAGTAAAGTCAGCTTGCCAGACGGTGCGATAGTACAATCCGTGCTAATGGCAGACGGCAATCGTAAAGTGCTGATGGCATCTGATTCGGGTTATGGTTTTATCTGCACCTTCGATGATTTAGTTTCTCGCAACAAAGCAGGAAAAGCGGTAATTTCGCTCACAGAAAATGCCAAAGTATTGCCACCGAAATTACTGGAAGATAACGAAGAAAATTTATTGGTGGCAATCAGCAATGTGGGCAGAATGTTGGTGTTCCCAGTGAGCGAATTGCCGACCCTTTCCAAAGGAAAAGGCAATAAAATCATCAATATATCAGCGACCGCCGCCAAAGCAGGCACGGAGTTGTTAAGCAAACTGCTCATCATTCAGCCGACCAATTCGCTTGTTTTTGTGTCGGGCAAACGCAAAATTACGCTCAAACCGAACGACATTGACAACTACCGTGGCGAGCGTGCTAGAAAAGGGACGCTGGTACGCGGTTTAAATGCAAGTACTGAAATTGCGATTTTAGCGTAACATTCTGTTTACAAGGGGGTGAGAAAACGCAAGTTTTTGCAAAACTCACCTCCTTTTATTTCATACACCTTCCTTTACTCATTTTTCTCATTGACCACGACTGGCACAAATTCTTCTTTTCTTAAGAAATTCTGCTCACGGAAATTGATTGGGAAATGGCAAGCAAATTCGTGCTGGCGGAATTTTCGCAAGGGCGGTTTTACCACGCATTTTTTCTGGGCAAAAGGGCAACGGGGCCCGAGACGGCAGCCAATCGGCATATCTTGCAACATCGGCACCGAGCCTTTGAGCGTATTCAGCTTGCCTTTAAACGGCAACGGCTGCGAAAAATCCGGCACGCTGTGCAATAGCACCGAAGTATAAGGGTGATAAGGACTTTCCATAATGGTCTCTTTGCTGGCAATTTCGACTGTCTGCCCGCAATACAACACATTGTAGGAATCCACCCATTTCTGAATGCTCAGCATATCGTTACTGACTAAAATAATTGAGGTGCCTAGGTTCTTGTTCATACTAGAGAGCAAACGGTAAACCTGCAACTGTGTGGTCGCTTCCATTGTGTTGGTCGGCTCGTCCGCTACCAACAGCCGTGGCTGATTCGCTACCGCCATTGCAATCATCACTTTTTGGGCCTCGCCTTCGGTGATGTCGCTGGGGTAACTTCGCATAATGTCTTTGTGATCTTTGATCCCAACACGGTGCAACAATTCAATCGCCTTGCGTTTTTTCCAGCCGAACCACTGCCAAAATTTGCCTTTAAAGCGGATAGTTTGCATCAACTGTTTGCCAATCGGCTCACTCGGATCAAGGCAAGAGAGCGGATCTTGGAACACCATCGAAATTTGGTCGCCCACCTGTTTTCGCCGTTGTGCTGGAGAAAGTTTGAGCAGTTCCATTTCATTGAAACGAAAACGGTCAGCGGTAATAATCCAGTCGTCTTTTTCCAAGCCACAGATCACCTTGGCAATCAAACTTTTGCCCGAACCAGACTCCCCCACCAATCCGCAGATCTCACCGCTATCTAGGGTTAAATTGATGTCGTCCACCATTTTGATCCGCCCGTTTGGCGTATCAATTTCAATGCTTAAATGTCGAATATCTAATAGTGCCATTGTGTTCTCTTTGCAAAGATTCAGCTCATTTATCTTCAAGCAATGGTTGTGCTTTTAAGCGTTCAAGGGATTTTGATTGCAACAATGATTTCATTTGACGGATAGCAAGTCGATTTAAAATAGCCAATCTCTCCGACTGTGCAACACCTTGTTCGATCAGTAATGCATTTTGGCTTTCTAATGCAGCTAAAACCGTCAGCTGCTCTACTGTTGCATAATCACGCATATTACCTTTGACATCTGGATTTTGTTCCCGCCATTGTTTTGCCGTCACACCAAACATTGCTTGATTTAAAATGTCTGCTTCTTCGGAATAAACAAAAATCGGTAACTTACTGTTTAACAATCGAGGGATCAAATGAGCCTGAATAGCATCGGTGTGGATCCGATAATTTGCTTTACTTAAAATCCGTTTTACTGTCCATTCAACTCGATTTTCTTGTGCTTCTTTCTGCTTGAGCCGCTGAAATTCTTTAATCAGATACAGTTTAAATTCGGGGCTAATCCACATTGCAAACTCTAGTGCAATGTCTTTATGTGCATAAGTACCGCCATAACGCCCTGCTTTTGCCTCTAGCCCAATAGCGTTAGTTTGAGCGACAAATTCTTTTACGCTGATTTTGAAACGATTCAGCCCTGATTGATTTTTAATTATGGCGAATTCGCCATAATTAAAATTCGGATTATTCAGCTCTTCCCAAATACCAATATATTCAAGTGTGTTTCTATTTCTCAACCAATCACTAATAAAAAATTCGCCATCTTTAGCCTTAACCATATCGGTCAAATTGATATAGTCTTCACCATTTTTTGTTGTCACACGAATTTCTCTATCTTGTACAACCATCACCGTCTTTGCTACCATATTTTTCTCCTGTTCTATTAATACCGATACTTCTCCAACACTCTCGCCACGCCGTTGCCGAGCATTGTGATGATGAAAATCACGAAGACGATGGCCATTCCAGGGAGAATGACCGTCCACGGGGCGGAGTAAATCAGCTCCATTGAATCACGGATCATCGCTCCCCATTCTGGCGTGGGGCTTTTGGCACCGAGTGAGATGAAACTCAAGGCACTGATGTCTAACACCGCAATCACGAAAATATGCGATAGCTCTTTGACCGCCACGATGGTTAAATTCGGTAAAATCACTTGTTGAATCAAATGGTTACGGGTTGCACCGTCTAGACGGAGCGTGACCACATATTCTCTTTGCAATTCTCGTTGCGTGGTTTGATAAATTTTATGGATAAAATGGGGCAACATTGCCAAGAAAATGGCAAGCATTGCATTCAGTAGGCTGGCTTCCATTAGCGTAGCGATAATGATCGCAATCAGCAAAATCGGCGTAAATAAAAAGGTATCGAACAGGTGGCTCAGCAAAAAGGATGAACTGCTCTTTTTTGTGCCTGCCCACACGCCAATCACGCCGCCAATCAAGGCAATCGCCAAGGTAATCAGCAATGCCGAGCCAACCGTGTAATAAAATCCGTACAAAATGCGGCTGAAAATATCTCGCCCTAAATCGTCCGTGCCGAAAAAGTGGCTGATTTGCCCGTTGTTGCTCCAAGACGGCGGCATCAGTTCCAAGCCGATAAATTGTTGGTCGGCGGAATAAGGAGCGATTAAATAGCCGACAAATGTCAGCCCAAGCACCAACAAAAACAGATACAGACTAATCAACGCCAGCGTATCTTGGCGTAATGCAAACCAAAACGATTGAATGCGAGCGGTTTCGCGAAACTGTTCGGGATCTTTATCTAATCGCATACCAATCCTTTTTATGTGATGGATCTAACAAGTTGGTGGTTAAACTTGCCAATAAATCGACCGCCAGCACGAACAAGCCGATCACAACCACGCCCACGGAAATCGAGTGATAATCTTGAATGGCTAAGGCACTGATGAGCCAACGCCCAACGCCCCCCCAGCTGACGATATTTTCAATCAACATTCCAAAGGCAAAAATCAACGTAAAATTGCGGGCGATCATTGGAATCAGCGGTGGCAACGTGTTGCCAACAATATGCTTCCACCAAATTTTCAACGGCGACCAGCCCCGAATTTTCGCCACTTTGACATAATTCTGTTTGCGAACGTATAACGCTCGTTGCTCGGTCAAACGCATTGTACTGAGCGTGGCAGGCAGTGCCAAAATCAAGGTCGGCAACGCCAAATGCTGTAACGCACTCTGCAACATTTTCAGCTGATGGGGCGAATCAGAGAGCAAAATGTCGATAAAAACCACCCCCGTTGTTGTCTGCACCGCATAAATCGGGTGAATTTCTCCCACAGCAGCGATTTGCCACTGGTTAAGCGAGGCATAGGAGAGCAATAAAATCGCAAGCCAAAACACAGGAATAGCGAAGCCGATTGAACCGAGCATCGACAAGGCTTTGCCAAGCAGATTATCTTGTTGGGTTGCCGATAAAAAGCCAAGGGGAATGCCGAGCAACAAGGAGAGCAGCAACGCCGACAAACAGAGCGAAAGGGTGGACGGAAACACATTCAGAATCTGCTGAACCAGCGGTTCGCCCGTGATGTGGCTCACGCCCCAATCCCCTTGCACCAAGCCTTGCACATAGTTGAAATAGGCAGCAATGTCGTTGCCAGTGAGATTATTCAGCGGATCACGTTGCAAAATGTAATAGCTGATAATCGACAAAATCACCAAGGTCAGCAAGGTCAAAAACAGCTTGCGAATTAAGGCTAAAATCATTGGCTCTTCTCCGTTTTGCGTTCAATCTCCGCTAAATTGACCTGCCCGAAGGGGCTAATCGCTACATTTTTGAGTTTGTCGCTCACCACCAACAGACGGTCTGCGTTTACAAGGGGTAAGATTGGCACATTTTTCTGCAAAAGGGCTTCCGCCTGTTGATACAATGCTAGTTTCTCTGCCCCATCGCGACTGGCTTGTGCCTGATTGAGCAGTTCATCAAATTCCGCATTGCACCAGTTGGCGAGATTGGTCACCGATTGTTGCACTTTGCAACTCAAAATCGGGTATAAAAAGCTGTCCAAATCGTGATTATTCGCTAGCCAGCCGCCTAAAATCAGGTCGTAATCCGCTTCGTTTTTTTCGAGCTGTTGAACTAAATAGCCTTGGCTGACTTGGCGAATCTGGATCGGAATGCCAAGGCGAGCTAAGTCAAAACGGATCAGCTCCGCCATTTTCAGCGGATGCGGATTGTACACCCGCTTTTCGTCCACGACCCACAGATTCAAGGGGGTGAGTTTCGCCGAGTTTTTATGAAATGGGCGTGGAAAATAGGGGTAGCCATTTTGGTTTGCATTTAGCAATAACCCCGTTGGCAGCACCGTGTTTGCCATTCTCGCACTGCCGTAAAATAGCGTCCGCACTAGCCTTGCTCGGTTGATCCCTTGTGCAATCTGTTGGCGTAGAGCGAGATTTTGCATTTGCGGACGCTGTAAATTAAAGGCTAAAAAGGCTAAATTCATTCCTGCATTTTTGCGAATCGAGCCGTGATTTTTCATTACCGCCAGTTGATTTAATTCAGGAAACGCCACCACATCGCACTCATTATTCAAAAATTTTGCCGTTCGCCCTGTGGCAGAGGTGGAAAAATCAATGATCATATTCGCCATTTTGGCTTTTTTACGCCAATAGTTCGGGTTCGGCTTCAGGCGGATATGGTCGTTTTGCAAATAACTGTCGAGCTGATACACGCCCGTGCCGACAGGCAGTTGGTCGAACTGGCGAGAATTTTCATCGGCATTGAGCAATAACGCATACTCTTTGGATAAAATTACCGCATATTGGCTGGCAAGATGAGCAAACAGGTCGGGATAAAGGGCGTTCAAACGGATCGTCACTTGGTGAGACCCTGTGGCAGAAATGTGAGCAATGCGATGTTTCAAGCGAATGCTGTTGAGATACGGAAAATACGTGCCGTCCGCAATCTCTTTGTTCACTTGGTAACGTTGCAGGCTTTCTTGTTCGGCAAGATCTTCGCTGATCTCATCATCTCGCCCCATCATTCGATTCAGGGAAAAGACCACATCATCGGCGTTGAGCTGGCGAGTGGGTGTAAACCATTTAGTGTGATGAAACGGCACATTTTTACGCAGTTGGAAGGTTACCGTTAAGCCGTCTTCGCTCACGTCAAAACGCTCCGCCAAGGCAGGCAAAATCTGTTGGGTGCGTGGGTTAAATTCAACCAATTTGTCGAAAATCTGCTCTGCCACCACGTTCATATTACTGCCCGCTTCCGCCCGTTGTGGATTGAACGAAAACCCTTGAGCGTGGGTGCAGTAAATTACGCTGTTATCTAATAACGGCTGAGGAATGCTGGGGGAAGCGTGGGTGGCACTCGCCACAAAAATTGCAGAAAATAGCCAAGATCTCACCCCTTGTAATCTATTTTTCATCATTTCCCAATCCCGTGCTGGCGGAGTTTGTTGGCGATCGCTGTGTGGGAAACACCCAAACGCTGTGCCAGTTTGCGTGTGCTTGGGTATTCAGCGTAGAACTTCCGCAGTAGCCCTGCTTCAAAGCGGCTGACTAAATCATCAAGGCTGGCGTGTTCATCGTTAAACATTGGCAGATCAAGGCTGACACTTTCCGACAACGCTAAATCTTCAATGCGAAGCGGATTCGCCCCCAACGAGCAAGCTCGATAAATCGCATTGTACAGCTCACGCAAATTGCCTGCCCAGTGGTAGCCCTGCAACTGGCGGATAAAGGCATCATCATAGTGCGGTTTTTCCACCGCCAACTGCTCGCAAATTTGTGCCACAAAGCGTTCAACCAGCAACGGCATATCCGCTTGGCGTTCTCGCAATGGTGGTAAATTTAAAATCAGCACGTTTAAACGATGATAGAGATCTTCCCGCACTTTGCCTTCTGCCACCAGTTGTGCCAGCGGTTTTTGGGTAGTGCAAATCACTCGCACATCGACCTGAATTTCCCTGTCTGCCCCCACTCGGCGGAACACGCCCCCATTGAGAAAACGCAGCAGTTTGGCCTGCATTTCAAGGGATAATTCCGACACGTTATCCAGCAACACCGTGCCGCCGTTTGCTGACTCAAAAAAGCCGATGCTTTCTCGCTCGTTGCTGTGGTAACCGAACATTTCTGTTTCCGCATCGCTTTCGGGCAAGCCTGCACAGTTGATGGCGATAAATTGCTCATCACGGCGGAAACTAAATTGGTGGCAAGCGTTGGCGAACAGATCTTTGCCCGTCCCCGTTTCGCCTTGAATCAGCAATGGAGCTTTGAGCATCGCAAATTTTTTCGCTTGTTCCACCGCCGTTTTCATTTTGCGACTTTCGGCAACAATTTGGTCGAAATCGCTGTTTTGATGTGCCATAAAACGGTGCAAATCCAACTGCATTCGCTGTTGCGATTGCAACGCCACCACATACCCAAGCGGTCGGTTTTGGTCGGTTTCCCACAACTCAATCGGCATCAGCTCAATTTGCCACAGCTGACCACTAAATTGAAGCGGTTGTGAAATCGGTTGCAAAGTGTTGGCAAGATCGGTCGAGCCTTGCTCTAGAAAGGCGTTGTACCATTTGGTTTTATTCAGATTGACTAAAATTTCATTTAACGGCAAGCCGACAAGGGAATCGCACAGTTCCTGCTTGCGTTTGGGCAAGGTCTGCTTATAGCTTGGCAACAGCAATTTGTTGGCTTGCGGATTGGCAAATTCGATTTTTCCTTGTAAATCCAGGGAAAGCACAGGGTTCGGCAAGGCTTCTAGCACCGCTTGCAGTTCGAGATTTTTCCGCTCTTGGGGCAGATGATGAATGGCTTGCACTTTAGTCACGCCCGCAATTTTGCGGATCGCTTTTTGCAACGCAGACCGTTGGCTCTCCCCCACCGATTCGGTGCGAACATAGACAATCCCTTTTTCATCGGGCAGTTTTTGCAGTTCAATCCCTTCAAGGTTAATGCCCTGCTCGGCAAGCAGACTTAAAATCTCTTCCGCTACCCCAACACGCTCTACGCAATCTATCGCTAATCTCATCTGGTTTCCTTTTTGCAAAATGTACTCTGTTCTCACCCCCTTGTGAGATGTGCTAATAATACGCTTAATTCCCCAATTTGGAAACTTTTGTTTACAATCTTCCTTCATTGTAAGCTATCAGCAGGCGATGACAGTTCCTCTATAAATAGCAAAAAGGCTGACGCCTTAACGGCATCAGCCCCATCACGTAAACGCCGTATTTTATTACGGATAAACCGGTAAACGTTTACAAATCTCAAGCACTTTCGCTTTAGTTGCTTCAATCACTTGAGCTTCGTTCTCTTTACCGATGCTGTCTAACACATCGCACATCCAACCTGCCAATTCTGTCACTTCGGCTTCTTTGAAGCCACGACGAGTGACCGAAGGCGTACCGACACGGATACCTGATGTGATAAATGGTTTTTGTGGATCGTTCGGCACGGCGTTTTTGTTTACAGTAATGTTCGCTTTACCTAAAGCGGCGTCTGCGGCTTTACCGGTTAAACCGTGGCTGACTAAATCCACTAAGAACAAGTGGTTTTCCGTGCCGTTTGACACCACGTTGTAACCACGTTGTTTGAACACTTCCACCATCGCCTTGGCGTTTTTGATCACTTGTTGCTGATACACTTTGTATTCAGGCTCCAAGGCTTCTTTAAAGCAGACCGCTTTTGCCGCCATCACGTGAACTAATGGACCGCCTTGGTTTGCAGGGAATACCGAGCTTTGTAATTTTTTGTATAACTCTTCATCTTTCGCATTAGAGAGAATTAAACCACCACGAGGGCCACCTAAGGTTTTGTGGGTAGTCGTTGTCACGATATGCGCGTGCGGAAGTGGGCTTGGGTACACGCCAGCTGCGATTAAGCCTGCTACGTGAGCCATATCTACGAATAAATACGCCCCAACTTCGTCTGCGATTTCACGCATTTTCGCCCAATCAACCACTTGTGAGTAAGCCGAGAAACCACCCACGATCATTTTTGGTTTGCATTCTAACGCTTTTTGGCGGATGTCTTCATAGTCTAAGAAACCTTCAGCAGTAATGCCGTATTGTACGGCGTTGTAGATTTTGCCTGAGAAGCTCACTGATGCCCCGTGGGTTAAGTGGCCACCGTGAGCCAAGCTCATCCCTAAAATGGTGTCGTGCGGTTGCAATAATGCCCCATAAACTGCTGCGTTGGCTTGTGAACCTGAGTGCGGCTGCACGTTCACATAGTCAGCACCGAATAACTCTTTCGCACGGTCAATGGCGAGTTGCTCTACGATGTCGGCATATTCACAGCCACCGTAATAACGTTTGCCTGGGTAACCTTCTGCGTATTTGTTGGTAAATTGTGAGCCTTGGGCTTCCATCACACGTGGGCTAGCATAGTTTTCAGAAGCGATAAGCTCGATATGCTCTTCTTGGCGGCGGTTCTCATCTTGAATCGCTTGCCATAAAATTGGGTCGTAATCAGCGATATTCATATCACGTCTTAACATTGAAACACTCCTATATAAAGTTAAGTAATCGTTTGCGTAAATAAAAAACTCAGGCATTTTACGCATTTTTACTGTGATTCGGTAGTGTTATTTTCATAAAAAAACCAAGACGCCGAAAACTTGGGCAATATCCCATGCTACAAGGGGGTGAGTTTCTCACACTTTTTGTAAAATCATTTTTATGAATCATACTACCAAAGTGTCCAACTCAAATTTGATACTAATCGACAAGTATCACATTTGAAATGGAATAATTGGTGCAAAGGTTTCGCCAATCTCCACACCTGTTGACAGCTTGGGCAATGGCGATGATGTTCAATCTCAGGATCATGACCAAGACGATAAAGGTAATAATAGGTTGCAATTTTCGTCTTAGCTTCCACCGCTTGTGCCAATGCTCTACCTTGTTGACTCAATTGACTGGCTAACTCGGAAATTTCTGACAATGCGTACTGTTCTAAGACATGACCATTCATTTGCAATTGATCACAAGCTTGCCAATTTTCTTGCCATTTGATCAGCTGTTCATTGAATTCCGGTGCAAAAGCAAAGCGATACAACGGTAATGGGCCGAAATCTGTACCGTTGTAAATCGGCGAGCAGCTGTCCAAATGAGTCGTGTATAGAATTTGAAATTCCACCGCCTGCTGGCTGGTTTCTTCCGCCTGATAATCTCGACCGAGTAATTCGAAATACTCAAACATCACTTGGCTTTCTTGTGCTTGCAATAAAGCTTCATTCACCCAATCATTATTCCATTTAGGTAATAAGCTATCTTGCTCTGGTAAGGCAACTTGCACTTGAAATTCACTGTGAGTATCCCATTGATGATGTGTTATGCCCATTTCTCGCCCAATTACTTGTCCATTTAATCGCCATTGATTAAGAATTTGACTGATTAAGGTGACAGGATCTTGTTCAAAATGTTGGTAACTGAAGTGGGCAATAGCTTGGTACATTGTAGTGAGATTGAGTGCTAAAAATGGCGGTATATTATCACCGATTTTTGAAAATATGAAAGATTGCGGAATATGGCAGGCTATTTTGATCAACATGTATTTTGAAGATAAAACTCCAACGCTATGCTAAACATTCGTGTATGTCCCCATAAAAAATCTGCACCTTAATTCGTTGGTGAGTGAATCCAACTTTTGAGGTGCAGAATAATATATCTAAACGCTGACGTAATATCAGTCTAAACTATTTTTTCTTCGCTTTTGGATTTGGTAAATCCGTTACCGAACCTTCGAAAATTTCAGCGGCTAAACCAACTGATTCGTGTAAGGTTGGGTGAGCGTGAATAGTGAGTGCGATGTCTTCGGCATCACAGCCCATTTCGATTGCCAAACCGATTTCGCCTAACAATTCGCCGCCGTTGGTACCGACAATTGCCCCACCTAATACACGGTGGGTGTCTTTATCGAAGATCAGTTTAGTCATCCCCTCTGAACATTCAGACGCAATCGCACGACCTGATGCTGCCCACGGGAATTTCGCTACTTCAAAGTTTAAGCCTTCTTGACGGCACTCTTTCTCGGTTTTGCCGACCCACGCCACTTCTGGCTCGGTATAAGCGATGGACGGGATCACTTTTGGATCGAAGTAGTGCTTCATTCCTGCAATCACTTCTGCCGCCACGTGACCTTCGTGCACGCCTTTATGGGCTAACATTGGCTGACCCACGATGTCGCCAATCGCAAAAATGTGCGGCACGTTGGTACGCATTTGTTTATCAACATTGATGAAACCACGCTCGTCCACTTCCACGCCCGCTTTACCTGCATCTAACAATTTGCCGTTTGGCACACGACCGATTGCCACAAGCACCGCATCATAACGTTTAGTGTCATTGCACGCTTTGCCTTCCATTGACACATAGATGCCGTCATCTTTGGCTTCCACCGCAGTCACTTTGGTTTCAAGCATTAACTTGAATTTTTTCTCCACTTGTTTGGTGTAGATGGCGACCACGTCTTTGTCGGCTGCTGGAATTACTTGGTCGAACATTTCCACCACTTCCACTTCTGAACCGAGTGCGTTATACACCGTCCCCATTTCTAAGCCGATGATACCACCGCCCATAATGAGTAATTTTTTCGGCACTTCTTTTAATTTCAACGCATCGGTTGAATCCCAAACGCGTGGGTCATCGTGTGGAATGAATGGAAGTTGGATTGGGCGAGAACCTGCGGCGATAATCGCATTGTCAAATTTGATCGTGGTTGGATTGCCGTCACGGTCACGAGCCACTAAGGTGTGAGAATCCGCAAAAGTCGCTTGACCTTCTACGACGGTTACTTTACGCATTTTCGCCATACCTGCTAAGCCGCCTGTTAATTTCGCAACGACCGCTTCTTTACCTGCACGCACTTTGTCTAAGTCGATAGTCGGCTCGCCAAACGTGACGCCATTATGTGTAGCACATTTCGCTTCTTCGATCACTTTCGCCACGTGAAGTAACGCTTTAGATGGGATACAACCCACGTTTAAACATACACCGCCAAGGGTGGAATAACGTTCAACAATAACGGTTTCTAAACCTAAATCCGCACAACGGAAAGCGGCAGAATAGCCTGCAGGCCCTGCACCAAGTACCACGACTTGAGTTTTAATTTCTTTGCTCATTTTTACCTCTGTAAGGGGTTGTCTGTTACAAAATCGTTGCTAATTGTAGCACTTTTAACAATTTAATAACGAGAACTAGATCACAGAATTTCAACAAGGGGGAAAATTTTGCAGATTTTTTGCAAGATCTCCCCCCTTGCCATTACATAACTAACTGACGAATGTCGGCTAATACACCATTGATGTAGCTTAAGAATCTCGCCCCGTCTGCACCGTCGATCACTCGGTGGTCGAAGGATAATGAGAGTGGCAACATCAAGCGTGGTTGGAACTCTTTGCCGTTCCAAACTGGCTGCATTTCAGATTTTGATACGCCTAAAATCGCCACTTCTGGAGCATTCACGATTGGAGTGAAGTGGGTTGTGCCGATACCGCCAAGGCTTGAAATGGTGAAACAGCCACCTTGCATATCAGAGCCAGAGAGCTTGCCGTCACGGGCTTTCTTCGACACTTCCATTAACTCACGAGAAAGCTCGATAATGCCTTTTTTGTTCACATTTTTGAACACAGGCACCACTAAGCCGTTTGGTGTATCCACCGCAATACCGATGTTGATGTATTTCTTGAGTGTCAGTTTTTGACCGTCTTCAGAAATTGAGCTGTTGAAACGTGGGAAGGCTTCTAACGCTTTCGCCACCGCTTTCATAATGAAGACCACTGGCGTGATTTTCACATCAAGTTTTTGTTTTGCCACCACTTCATTTTGAGCTTTGCGGAACGCTTCTAACTCGGTGATGTCTGTGCGGTCGAAGTGTGTCACGTGTGGGATCATTACCCAGTTACGGTGTAAGTTCGCCCCTGAAATCTTGTTGATACGGCTTAATTCGACTTCTTCGATTTCGCCGAATTTGCTGAAGTCCACTTTCGGCCACGGTAATAAACCTAAGCCTGCACTGTTTGCCACGCCTGTGCCTGCTGAAGGAGCTTTGCCTGCTTTGACTTCTTCAAACACTTTCACCGCGGTCTTCACATAGGCTTCGATGTCTTCTTTAACGATACGACCTTTGCGACCTGTGCCTTTCACGTTATCAAGGCTCACGCCAAATTCACGAGCTAAACGGCGGATCACAGGGGTTGCGTGTGCGTAACCTGCACTTGCCACCACTTGCTCTTGGCTCAATCCTGCTACATTGCCTGATTGTGCAGGGGCAACTGGAGCAACTTCTGCTTGTGGTGCAGGGGCTGCGGCTTGAACAGGAGCCGCTGCTGGTGCGGCACCTGCCACTTCAAATTTCATAATCAATTTGCCCGTAGAAACTTTGTCGCCCACGTTGATCAAAATTTCTTTGACCACGCCTGCGATTGGGGCTGGCACTTCCATTGAGGCTTTGTCGCCTTCCACGTTGATGATGGACTGATCCACTTCGACTTTATCGCCAACCTTCACCATAATTTCGGTCACGTTCACTTCATCGCCACCGATGTCTGGCACGTTTACGTCTTGAATTGCTGATGCAGTCGCTTGTGGTGCTGGCGCTGCTGCCTGAACAGGTGCTGCGGCTGGTGCGGCACCTGCTACTTCAAATTTCATAATCAATTTGCCGGTCGCCACTTTATCGCCTACATTGATCAAAATTTCTTTGACCACGCCTGCGATTGGGGCTGGCACTTCCATTGAGGCTTTGTCGCCTTCCACGTTGATGATGGACTGATCCACTTCGACTTTATCGCCAACCTTCACCATAATTTCGGTCACGTTCACTTCATCGCCACCGATGTCTGGCACATTGACATCAACCACCGCACTGGCTGCCGCAACAGGTGCTGGTGTCGCTACTGGTGCTTCTGCTTTTGGTGCTGGGGCTGTGTCTGCATTTTCTAACACTAACATTGGCGAGCCAGTCGCCACTTTATCGCCCACTTTCACTAAAATTTCTTTGACCACGCCGGCTTCTGGGGCTGGCACTTCCATTGACGCTTTGTCGCCTTCCACATTGATAATGGATTGATCAACGGCAATCGTATCGCCCACGTTGACCATCACTTCGGTCACGGTAACTTCATCGCCACCGATATCTGGCACTTGAATTTGTTTTGACATTGTTTTATTCCTTCATTTTTCTCGTAGGGTGGGCTTTAGCCCACCATCACGATTTCGGGAGTAATCGGTGGGCTAAAGCCCACCCTACATAAACGGTTGAATTTGCAAAATATGGATGCAATTTCACCGCTTGCTTATTTATTTCTTACGCATAAAGCGGATTGATACGATCAACGTTCAAGCCAAATTTTTCAATCGCTTCTGAAACCACTTTTAACTCAATAGTGCCTTCTTTGGCTAATTGGGTTAATGCCGCAACCACGACATAACGCTCGTCCACTTCGAAGTGTTCACGCAAGTTTGCACGGCTGTCTGAACGACCGAAACCGTCAGTACCTAACACGTGGTAGTGTTTGCTTGGTACATAAGCACGGATTTGCTCGGCGTAAAGTTTCATATAGTCAGTTGAAGCCACGGTTGGTAAATCTGCCAACACTTGTGCAACGTATGGCACACGTGGGGTTTCAGTTGGGTGTAATAAGTTCCAACGAGCCACATCCGCACCGTCACGACCTAATTCGTTGAATGATGGAGCCGAGAACACGTCTGCGGTTACACCGTAGTCACGAGCCAAGATTTGAGCCGCTTCACGCACGTGGCGTAAGATAGCACCTGAACCTAACAACTGAACGTGTCCTTTGCCTTTACCTTCCACGGTTTCAAATTTATATAAACCTTTGCGGATACCTTCTTCCGCACCTTTTGGCATTGCAGGCTGTTCGGTGATTTCGTTTAAGGTGGTGATGTAGTAGAACACGTCTTCTTGTTTTTCACCGTACATACGTTGGATACCGTCTTGAACGATCACCGCTACTTCAAAGGCGAATGCTGGATCGTAGGTGATACAGTTCGGGATTACGCCTGCTTGGATATGGCTGTGACCGTCTTCGTGCTGTAAACCTTCACCGTTTAAGGTTGTACGACCTGATGTACCGCCGATCATAAAGCCACGGCATAATTGGTCGCCTGCTAACCACATCATATCGCCCACACGTTGGAAACCGAACATTGAGTAGTAGATGAAGAATGGGATCATCGGTTGATTGTTCACAGAATATGAAGTCGCTGCTGCTACCCAAGATGCCGTTGCCCCTAATTCATTGATCCCTTCTTGCAATACTTGACCGTCTGTGGCTTCACGGTAGTACGCCACTAAATCACGGTCTGAAGGCACATAGTTTTGACCGTGCGGGTTGTAGATCCCGATTTGACGGAATAAGCCTTCCATACCAAAGGTACGAGCTTCGTCTGCAATGATTGGTACGATAGTTTTGCCGATGTTTTTGTCTTTTAACAACACGTTCAACACACGAGAGAATGCCATTGTGGTTGAAATGCCACGTGGTTGCTCGTCTAACAATGCTTGGAATTCAGCAAGTGCAGGCACTTTATATTCCACATCAAATTTCGGGCGACGTGCTGGCAAGTAACCGTCTAACTCTTTACGACGACCGTGTAAATAGTTGTACTCTTCAGAGCCTTCTGGGAAAGTGATGTACTCTAAATCTTCCACTTGTTTATCAGTCAATGGTAATTGGAAGTAATCACGGAAGCCCAATAAGCTCTCGTAAGACATTTTTTTCGATTGGTGAGCGGTGTTTTTACTTTCCGCTTCTGGGATTTTATAGCCTTTCACTTGGTGAGCTAAAATCACCGCTGGTTTGTTGGAACGTTTCGCACGTTCAAAGGCGGCGTACATTTTTTCGCTGTCGTGTGCACCACGGCGTAATGCCCAGATCTCATCGTCTGTCATATCTGCAACCAGTGCTGCCGTTTCTGGGAAACGACCGAAGAAGTGTTCACGAATGTAAGCACCATCTTTTGATTTAAAGGTTAAGTAGTCGCCGTCCACCACTTCCATCATCAATTGAGCCAATTTGCCTGATGTGTCTTTAGCGAACAGTTTATCCCAACCACTGCCCCATAACACTTTGATCACTTCCCAACCTGCTCCGTTGAACAAGCCTTCAAGCTCTTGCACGATTTTACCGTTACCGTTTACTGGGCCGTCTAAGCGTTGTAAGTTACAGCTGATGATAAAGATCAAGTTATCTAATTTTTCACGACCTGCAACGGTTAAGGCACCTTTAGACTCGATTTCGTCCATTTCCCCATCGCCTAAGAACGCATAAACGGTTTGACCTGAAGTATCTTTAATACCACGGTTATGTAAGTATTTTAAGAAACGGGCTTGGTAAATCGCATTCACTGGCCCTAAGCCCATTGAAACGGTAGAGAACTGCCAATATTCTGGCATCAATTTCGGGTGTGGGTAAGAAGATAAACCGTCCACAAAAGCTTCTTGACGGAAGTTATCTAATTGCTCTGCGGTTAAACGACCTTCTAAGAAAGAACGAGCGTAAATACCCGGTGCAGCGTGACCTTGTGAGTAAACTAAGTCACCGCCGTCTTTGTCCGTTGCCGCTTTGAAGAAGTGGTTAAAACACACTTCATACATTGTAGCAGAAGATTGGAATGTCGAAATGTGGCCACCTAAATCCAAATCTTTCTTCTGGCTACGCAATACCATTGCAATCGCATTCCAACGCACCGCAGAACGGATACGGCGTTCAATCGCTTTATTCCCTGGATAAACTGGTTGTTCAGAAACAGGGATAGTGTTCACATAATCGGTGGTTACACCTGATGGAAGAGAAACGCCTTGGGTTCTAGCGTGTTGCATAACTTGTTGAATGATGAACTGTGCACGCTCAGTGCCTTCCGCTTTCACAAGCGAATTAACTGAATCTAACCATTCTTGCGTTTCGAATGGATCTACGTCGTGTGCTAACATTTCTGACATAGTTTTGTCCTTTTTTAAGTGAGTTAAAATCGGATAAATCATTGATTTATCACTAACGAAAACCGAAACAACGGAGGCGTTAAGCACCACCTTCGTATTGCTATCTACTTGATTTCCAAACAAATATTAAATTTTTTGAAAAAATGTAGAAAATTTTGCAGACAAGATAGCAAAAATGGGCGATTTTGTCTATTTTTCCCCAATGAAAAGCATACAAGCGGTGCGATTTCCACCATATTTTACGATTGATTTTATTAAGCAAACGTTTGCCTTTTATGCTATGCTATTGGTCGTTTTTGTTTTCAATATAGGCTATACAAATGAAAAAAGCACAAATTGCGATTGTAATGGGCTCAAAAAGTGATTGGGCGACGATGTCTGAAGCCACCCAAATTCTCGATCAATTCGATCTGCCTTACTACGTGGAAGTGGTCTCCGCTCACCGAACACCAGACAAACTCTTCTCTTTCGCTGAAAGTGCCGAAGCGAACGGCTATAAAGTGATTATCGCAGGGGCTGGTGGTGCAGCCCATTTACCAGGGATGATCGCCGCTAAAACCATCGTGCCAGTGCTGGGCGTGCCAGTCAAAAGCTCGATGTTAAGTGGTGTGGATAGCTTGTATTCGATCGTGCAAATGCCAAAAGGGATTCCAGTCGGCACCCTTGCGATTGGCTCTGCAGGGGCTGCCAATGCAGGCTTGTTAGCGGCTCAAATTTTAGCCGCGTTCGCTCCAGATCTTGCGAAAAAACTCCACCAATTCCGCCACGAACAAACTCAAACGGTGTTAGACAACCCTGATCCCCGTGTGGCGTAATATGGCTCAAAAACTACTGATTTTACATACGGGCGGCACCATTTCGATGAGCGAAGGGCGAGATGGCAAAGTCTCACCCACCGCTGAAAACCCCTTGATGGCATCGCTTTGTCGCTTAAATCACCCAGCCGAGTTACATCAAGAAGCGATCTTTAACCTGCCTTCGCCACATATTATGCTGACCCATTGGCAACAACTGAAACAGCGAATTGAACAAGCGGTAACACAAGAGCAATTTGATGCGGTGGTGATTACCCACGGCACCGACACCCTTGAAGAAACCGCCTATTTCTTGGATTTAGCCCTCTGCGTAGAAGTGCCTGTGGTGCTAACGGGGGCAATGCGTTCCAGCAACGAACTTGGCTCGGACGGCTTAATCAACTTGCAAAGTGCGATTGCGGTGGCGTTATGTCCTGAAAGCCAGCAAAAAGGTGTGTTGGTGGTAATGAACGATGAAATCCACAACGCCAAATTTGTGACCAAAACCCACACCACTAACGTAGCGACTTTCCAAACGCCTACCTTTGGGCCTTGCGGGTTAGTCGCCAAAAATCGGGTGATTTACTTCCAGCAACTTCGCCAGTATGAGCGTTTTCCGTTGCACACCTTGAGCAAAACCAATGTGCAGCTGATCAAAAGTTATGTTGGGATGGACAGCTTTTTGCTCGAACAGCTGGCTCAAGCAGGCTGTGATGGCGTGGTTATCGAAGCACTCGGTGCAGGCAATCTACCACCTAGCTGTTTGACTGGCGTGCAAGCTTTGTTGGACGCAAAAATCCCCGTGGTATTAGTTTCCCGTGCGTTCAACGGCATCACGCAAGATGTGTACGATTATCTCGGCGGCGGTAAACAGCTCAAACAACAAGGGGTAATTTTTACCCAAGGATTGAGCGGACAGAAAGCACGGATTAAATTATTAGTTCTATTAAATCAAACACTTAACCAACCATTATGTGATTATTTTTAACTTGCAAGGGGGTCAGATCTGCATAAAAAAATGCAAATCATACGATCGGCTACATTTTGCACTTTTTGACCCAGATCTTACCCCTTGTAACCGAATAAAGAGAAATTTATGCAACCAAGTATTACTTATCCAACCGTTTATGTACTCGGCAACGGACAGCTTGGCAGAATGCTTCGCTACGCTGGCTTGCCGTTAGATATTGATGTTCGCCCTTTGGCATTTGATGCCCCTGTGTTTGAGATTGAGCCAAACAGCCTGATTACCGCCGAAATCGAGCGTTGGGCAGACACGCCACTCACTCGCTTGCTCGGCAGCCACCCGAATTTTGTCAATTTGAATGTGTTTGGCAAATTGGCGGATCGCTTAACTCAGAAATCGTTGCTCGATCAATTACAACTTGCAACCTCGCCGTGGCAGTTATTGGAATCCCCCGAACAATGGCAGCAAGTATTTGAAAACATTGGCGAAAAAGTGGTAGTAAAACGCCGTACGGGTGGCTATGACGGGCGGGGTCAATGGATTGTGACGAAAGACAACATTGAGCAGATCACGCCTGATCTGTTTGGTGAGGTGATTGCCGAAAAATTCATTCCGTTTGACGGCGAAGTGTCATTGGTTGGGGCAAGATTCCGCAATGGCGACACCCGTTTTTATCCCGTTACCCATAACCTGCAACAAAACGGCATTTTGCGGTATAGCGTGATGAATACCAATTTGCCACATCAAGCTCAGTTCCAACAGCAAGCAGAACAGATGCTTGGGGCGATTATGCAAGAGCTGGAGTATGTCGGCGTAATGGCAATGGAATGTTTTATCGTGGGCGATAAATTGCTGATCAACGAACTCGCTCCTCGAGTGCATAATAGCGGACATTGGACACAACTGGGCTGTTCTGTCAGCCAATTTGAGTTGCATTTGCGTGCCTATTAGATCTACCAACCCCAGAACTTAAGCCGATTGCCCCAAGTGTGATGATCAACTTGATCGGCATTGAGCATAGCAATCAATGGCTGGCTCAACCATTCAGCCAACTGCATTGGTACGGCAAAGAAGTGCGTGCAGGACGTAAAGTGGGGCATATCAATCTGTGCCATCAAGATAAATCAGCATTGATTGCCCTGCTCAACCAATTCAAGCCACATTTAACCGACGATTTCCATTCTGGTTTAGATTGGGCAATGAATACCTTACAACGGAAGCCGTAATGCTCACCACGATATAGGTTAATCGCCCAAGAGTGAATACAAGGGGGTGAGAAATACGCAGTTTTTGCAAATCCCCCTTAAAAACCCTGACATTTCTTTACTTTATTAAGTATTTTTTCCTGTTTTTTTATGATCAATTTGACCATTATCAACAGAAACGCCTAACAAATTGATTTTATTGAAAATAATATTTTCTCAATTTGTGATCTACTTCAAGTTTTTCTATTGTTTTGTAAATTTGTTTTTGCTAAAGTCTTGCCCAAGTTCTCATATCATCTGAATTGATACATCGCAAGGAGAGCAAATGAACAATTTCACTCAATCCCCCCTTCTATCTGAACAGGATTCTCAATTTATTGAACAACTGTCTGGTGGCATCTGCCGTGATCCTTTTGCTTATTTAGGTATTCATCAAACCGAGCCGAAAGGCGTGATTATTCGGGCGTATTTGCCTGAAGCGGTCTCCGTCACGGTGATTGATAATAAATCCAAGCCGTTGGCTCAAATGGAGAAAATTGATGATCGGGGGTTCTTTATTGCCCTATTGCCAAGCAAAAAAACGAATTTATCCTACCGCTTGTTGGTTGAATATGCCAACACCACCATTGAAGTGGAAGATCCTTACCGCTTCCAATCCCATTTTTCCGATTTAGATAATTGGTTGCTGTCTGAAGGCACGCACGTTCGCCCGTATGAAAAACTCGGGGCACATTTGGTTACGCAAAGTGGTGTGGACGGCATTCATTTCAGCTTGTGGGCACCGAATGCGAAACGGGTGTCTGTGGTGGGCGATTTCAATTTTTGGGACGGTCGCCGCCACCCAATGCGTTTTCACGTCAACAGCGGGATTTGGGATATTTTCATTCCAAACGCCAAAGCAGGCACCTTGTATAAATTTGAAATCTTAGATCGCAATGGCGATTTGCGTTTGAAATCTGACCCTTACGCTTTCTCTGCTCAATTCCGCCCTGATACGGCTTCCGTCGCATCAGGCTTGCCTGCCAAAGTCAAAACCAATGCCAAACGCCAACGAGCAAACGATCCCGATCAGCCAATCTCGGTGTACGAAGTGCATTTAGGCTCTTGGCGGCGAAATTTAGAGAACAATTATTGGCTCAACTATGAAGAAATTGCCGATGAGTTGATTCCGTATGTGAAAGAGATGGGCTTTACCCACATTGAATTATTACCAATTTCCGAGTTTCCATTTGATGGCTCTTGGGGCTATCAACCGACAGGGCTTTACGCCCCGACCAGCCGTTTTGGTTCGCCAGACGGTTTACGCACCTTGATCAGCAAAGCCCACGAGGCAGGCATCAACGTGATTTTAGACTGGGTGGTCGGACACTTCCCAACAGACGAACACGGCTTAACCTATTTTGACGGCACCCATCTCTACGAACACGCCGATCCAAAAGAAGGCTATCATCAAGACTGGAACACCTTAATTTTCAACTACGGTCGCAATGAAGTGCAGAATTACCTGTCAGGCAATGCGTTATATTGGATTGAGCGGTTCGGCATTGATGCCTTGCGAGTTGATGCGGTGGCATCAATGATCTACCGTGATTACTCTCGCAAAGACGGCGAATGGATTGCCAATAAATACGGCGGTCGGGAAAATTTAGAAGCCATCGATTTCTTACGCAAAACCAACAAAATGCTGGCGGAACAAAAATCGGGCGGTTCGACCATTGCCGAAGAATCCACCGCATTTGCAGGCGTGTCGCACCCTGTCGAAGACAACGGTTTGGGCTTTAATTACAAATGGAATATGGGTTGGATGAACGACACCATTCGCTATATGAGCACCGATCCGATTTACCGCAAACATCATCACAGCCTGATGACCTTCGGTATGATGTACCAATACAGCGAAAAATTTATGTTGCCGATTTCCCACGATGAAGTGGTGCACGGCAAATGCTCAATGCTCGGCAAAATGCCCGGCGACTGCTGGGAACAATTCGCCAACTTGCGTGCGTACTACGGCTATATGTGGGGCTACCCTGGCAAAAAATTGCTGTTTATGGGCAACGAATTTGCTCAAGGGCGTGAGTGGAATTATCAAGAAAGTCTTGATTGGTTCTTGCTCGGCGAAGAAGGTGGCGGTTGGCACAAAGGGATGCTCAACTGGGTACGTGATTTGAACCATTTCTACACTCAAACCCCTGCCTTGTACGAACTCGACTACTCGCCTGAAGGCTTTGAATGGTTGGTAGTGGACGACCACGAAAATTCCGTATTCGCCTTTGAACGCAAAGCGAAAAAAGGCAAATCGGTGATTGTGATCAGCAACTTCACCCCTGTGGAACGCAATGATTACCGCATTGGCGTGAGCGAATTGGGCGAATACCAAGAAGTGCTGAATTCTGACTCAATGTACTATATGGGGAAAAATTCGGGCAATTACGGCGTGATTACCTGCGAAGAAGTCGAATCCCACGGCAAACCATATTCGATTAGCCTAACGCTTCCGCCGCTCTCGACCCTCTTTATTGTGAAAGAAGCAGTAAAAAAACCAAAAGCGAAACGCACAACCAAAGCGAAAGCAGTGGAAACGAAAGCCGAAGTTAAACCGAAAACCACCCGCAAAAAAGTGACAGCGGTGCCACTACAAGGGGGTGAGAAAGTCGCAAAAAATGCAAAATCGGCGACCAGCAAAACAACCAAAAAGACCGCCACCAAAACGAAAAAAGCAGTAACCAACTAGGATTTTAAATGCAGTACCTTTCAGGAAGAACTTTCCCACTCGGCAGCCATTTGACCGAGTTCAACGGACAACGGGGGGTGAATTTTGCCCTGTTTTCGCAAAAAGCCACCGCCGTGACCTTGTGTTTATTTAACGAGCAAGGCGAAGAAATTCGCCTGCCAATGCAAAAGACGCTCGACCATTGGCACTTGTTTGTGGTCGAGCTGACCGCTGGTACGCACTATGGCTATCGGGTCGAAGGCATTGTGAATGAAACCCAAGGCGATCTGTTCAATCCGCAAAAGTTACTGCTTGATCCTTATGCGAAAAAAATTGTCGGCTCGCCCGATTTAAGCAGCGAAGAAAAAGGGCGTTGGTATCGTTGGGATGATCCACGCGATAACGGCAAGATTGCCCCAAAATCAGTGGTGGTTGATCCCACATTCGACTGGCAAGACGTGCAAAAACCGCTGACGGCGTGGGCAGATACGGTGATTTATGAAACCCAAGTCAAAGGGTTCAGCCAACGTAACTCGAAGATTCCAGCGGAAATTGCAGGCACTTTTGCTGGAATGGCTCACCCTGAATCGATTGCTCATTTAAAACGGCTAGGGATTACGGCGGTGGAAATGTTGCCGATCACCTATCATCTTGACGAGCCACATCTGCAAAAAATTGGGCTGCACAATTATTGGGGCTACAACGTGTTGGGGCATTTTGCTGTCGATCCGACATTGGCTGCCGATAAACAAAATCCGTTAAACGAATTTAAACAGCTGGTCAAAACCCTGCATCAAAATGGCATTGAAGTGATTATGGACGTGGTGTTCAACCACACCGCCGAAGCAGGCAAAGACGGCCCGATGCTCAGTTGGCGAGGGATTGATAACGCCGCTTACTATTGGCTAACCGAAACGGGCGACTACCACAACTGGACAGGCTGTGGCAACACGCTGAAAGTCAATGACAATCCAAACGTGTTGCGTTGGGTAATTGATTGCTTGAGCTATTGGGTGGACGAATGCCAAGTGGACGGCTTCCGCTTTGATTTAGGGTCGATCTTAGGCAAAAATCCGAGTTTCTCCGCGAAAAATGCATTTTTTACCGCAATCGCAAGCAATTCGACCTTGGCGAATGTAAAACTTATTGCGGAACCTTGGGATATTGGACTAGGCGGTTATCAATTAGGTGCCTTCCCTGCCCCGTTTGCCGAGTGGAACGACCGTTATCGTGACGAAATGCGGCGGTTCTTTGTGGCTGCAAGGGGTCAGATCAGCGAGATAATCTGCAAATTCGCCGGCAGTGCCGATACCTTTGCTCACAATCGCTTGCCGAATAGTAGCATCAACTTTATTACCGCCCACGACGGCTTTACCCTGCGTGATTTGGTCAGCTACAACGACAAACACAATCACGCCAACGGCGAAGACAATCGAGACGGACACAGCGACAATTTGAGCCATAACCACGGCATTGAAGGTGATACGGACAACCCTGATATTCTGCAAAAACGGACTAATGCACAAAAATTATTATTAGCGATGTTACTGCTTTCAGGCGGTACGCCAATGCTGTTAGCCGGCGATGAATTAGGGCACAGCCAGCAAGGCAACAACAATGCCTACTGCCAAGATAATGAAATTGCGTGGATTGATTGGCAAAAAGCGGATCAAGGGCTAATTGATTTTACCGCTCAACTGATTCAGTTGCGGAAACAGATTCCGCTTCTCCGCCAAAATCAATGGTGGGGAAAAGAGCAAGTGCAGTGGCTCAAAGCAGACGGCACCGCAATCCAAGATGATGAGTGGCACGACAGTGCACTCCGCTCTTTTGCGATACTGATGAATGATTCGTGGTTGATTTTAGTCAACGCCAACCACGCTCCACAACCATTTTTACTGCCAGAAGGGCAATGGCAACGCCTTTTAAGCACGGAAAAAGCGACTCTGATGACTGATACGCTTGCGGTTACTCTTGATTACGGAGTATGCGTACTTCAAAAGAATATACTTTAAATTCAATTTGGAGAGAACATTATGTTAAAACAGGAAACCCATACCGACAGACGCAACTTAACGGCTCAAACGCTAGTCTTGATCCTTGCTGGTGGTCGTGGCTCACGCCTTTATGAATTAACCGATGCCCGTGCGAAACCTGCGGTGTACTTCGGGGGCAGCCGCCGTATCATCGATTTCGCCTTATCGAACTGTATCAACTCAAACTTGCTCAAAGTTGGCGTGATCACCCAATATGCGGCACATTCACTGCTCCGCCACTTACAACGGGGCTGGTCGTTCTTACCTTATGAGCGTAATCAATATATTGATATGTTGCCAGCTCGTCAGCAAATTGACGATAAAACGTGGTATCGTGGTACTGCCGATGCGGTGTACCAAAATATGGAAATGATGAAATCGCACTATCGCCCGAAATATGTGATCATCTTAGCCGGCGACCATATCTACAAAATGAACTACAACAGAATGTTAGAAGATCACGTCGATTCTGGGGCGAAATGTACCGTAGGCTGTATTGAAGTGCCACGTGATCAAGCCACCGAATTTGGCGTAATGGCGGTAAACGAGAAATTACAAGTCAAAGCCTTTGTGGAAAAACCAAAAGATCCGCCAGCAATGCCAGACAAGCCAAATTCTTCATTGGCTTCAATGGGTATTTATGTGTTCGATGCGGACTACTTATATGAAATGCTCGAAAAAGAAGTGAGCAACCCAGACACCAGCCACGATTTCGGTAAAGACATCATTCCAAAAGCGGTCGAACAAGGCGTGATTTACGCTCACCCATTTGAGCGTTCGTGCGAAGGTCGCAACACCACAGGCACCATCTACTGGCGTGATGTCGGAACGATTGACAGCTACTGGTCTGCCCATATGGATTTAGTCAGCGAAAAACCGCAACTGGATTTATATGATGAATCCTGGCCAATTCACGGTCGTCCGCAACAAACCGCACCAGCACGTTTCTTCTACAAAAAAGCCCGAGCTCACACCTTGGATAACTCCTTGATCGCAGGCGGTTCAATCATTACCGATGCGGAAATCAGTAACTCAGTATTATTCAACCGTGTGATTGTGAACGAAGACAGCGTGATTGAACAATCCGTGATCTTGCCACAGGTGCATATAGGCAAAAACTGCGTAATTAAACGTGCCGTGATCGACCGTCATTGCCATATTCCAGACGGCTTGAAAATCGGGGTGGATCCAGAGCAAGATGCGAAATACTTCCGCATCAGCAAAGGCGGCATCGTGCTAGTTTGCCAAAAAATGTTAGATAAGTACGCCAAAGATCAACAAGCCGTAGAATAATACTTTGTAGGGTGGGCTTTTAGCCCACCATTCTCTTATAAATTGATGTAGGATGGGCTTTAGCCCATCACCTAAATTTGCAGAAACTACCTAAAAACATCCCCCGTTGTGGGGAAATTTGATGGGCTAAAGCCCATCCTACCACGACAAGCGGACAGAATGTTTCAACAAGCGGTCAGATCCGTTTTATTTTTTGTAAATTGATAACCTTTGGTAACGCCTATGAAAATTCTACATATTTGCTCGGAAATGTATCCGCTGATTAAAACAGGCGGACTTGCCGACGTTCTCGGGGCACTACCTTACGCACAGCAAGCCCAAGGCAATGATGTGCGGGTGGTACTCCCCTATTATCCACAAGTCGCCGAAAAACTCGGTGAAACGGTCGAAGTCGCCACGCTTGGCACTTTTGCAGGCATTGTGAGCCTACGCTTTGCCTATCTGAACGGCTTAGGTGTGTATGTGATCGATGCTCCACACCTATTCCACCGTCGTCTGCCCTACTACGATGATAACTATCAAGACTATATGGATAACTACAAACGCTTTGCGTTGTTAAGTTACATTGGGGCACAAATTGCTCAAGGACTTGATCATTGGTGGGGACGAGTGGACGTACTGCACGCTCACGATTGGCAGGCAGGACTGGCTTGTGCTTATCTAAAAAGTTGGCACAGCCCTGTGAAAACCGTCTTTACCATTCACAATATCGCCTACCCAGGGCGTTTCCAAGCACACCATTTGGCAGAACTTGGTTTACCGTGGCACTTCTACTCCCCTGATGGCTTAGAGTTTTACGGCGAAATGTCCTATCTCAAAGCGGGGATTTTCTATGCCGATCGAGTGACCACCGTGAGCCCAACCTACGCCCGTGAAATTACCGAGCCGATCGCAGGAGCGGGAATGCACGGCTTGTTGCAAGCTCGCCAAGCCCAAGGCAAATTACGTGGCATTTTAAACGGCGTGGACGACAGCGTATGGAACCCTGCCACCGACAGCAGTATCGCAGCCACTTATCACGCCAACCATATGCAAGGCAAAGCCGAAAACAAAGCGGCATTACAACGTTATTTCAATCTATCTGAAGATCAAAATGCGTTATTGTTCGTGATGGTGACTCGTTTAACTGAACAGAAAGGGGCGGATTTCTTGCTTGCCAACATTGATGAAATGATGAAAAACCACGTTCAATTAGTGGTGTTAGGCAGTGGCTCGCCTGATTTAGAATGGTGGTTGAAAGATGCCCAGGCACGCTATCCACACAAAATTGGTTTAAAAATTGGTTATGATGAAGCCCTATCGCACCAAATTATCGCAGGGGGCGATGTGATTCTCGTCCCAAGTCGCTTCGAGCCTTGCGGTTTAACCCAACTTTACGGCTTAAAATACGGCACGCTACCACTGGTTCGCCACACAGGCGGATTAGCCGATACGGTCAACGACAGCACGAAAGAGAACCTTGAAAACGGCACCGCCACAGGCTTTGTCTTCCAATATCCTGATGCCCAAGGCTTTTTCGATGCCGTTTCTCGTGCGATCCAACTTTGGCAGCAACCAACTCAATGGGAAACCGTCCGCCAAAATGCCCTCGCTCAAGATTTCGGCTGGCATAAAGTGGCAGAGCAATATCAAGACCTCTATCATGAAATGGGCTGATTTGCCCTAATCAACACAAGGAATGAGTAACACTCATTCCTTTTTATTTTCTCCAATCATTCGCTTGTTTTAGCAATTGCTGACTCTCGGTAAGAAATTGCTCGGAATACTCACCAAACCATTGATGCACGTTGTTGAAGGTGTCGATAAACCCTTGACGATCCCCATTTTTAAAGAAGGCAAGACTCTGCTCAATGCTCTGTTGAAGGCTCTCAATCACCGCCACATTTTCAGGCTTATCGCCGATAATATCCGCATAAAGTTCGGCATTTTGAGCGAAAAGCCGCCCGATCATCGCTAGTTCCAAGCGGTAAATTGGAGAGGACAACGCCAACAGTTGTGCCATTTCGATAGGTTGTTGCGATAAATGCAAGCCTGCGGCAAAGGTGGAAAAGTGGCGAAGGGCTTGAATGTAGGTCATGGCATGGTCGTGCTGATGAGCGTCAATCACTTCGATTTTTCCGCCCCAAATTTGGATTTGATCGAGCAACCATTGATAGCGTTCGGCAAATCGCCCGTGACAACAAGCGGTGACTTGCTTGGCAAAACTGGCAATATCGGGGCCAAACATTGGGTGCAGCCCCACGACAGCCCCTTGATGAATTTCCAACATTTTAGCTAACGGTTGGGCTTTAACGGACGTGAGATCGGCTAAGATCATCTGTTCGTTCAAATATGGTTTGAGCTGTTCCAACACATCAAGGGTACGAGCAATCGGCACAGATACCAGCACCAAATCCGCACCCGATATTATCGTTTCTGCCTTTTCCCAATCATCTTGATCGAGCGTATCGACCGTATAGCCAGACAAACGGAAATAGTGGGCGAACAATCCGCCCAATTTGCCCTTGCCGCCCACCACCACAATTTTGCGAATGGCAGGATTGACGGTTTTAAAGCCGTGTTTGTTTTCGTTGGCGTAGGACTCTCGCATCACTCGCCGTAAAATATCTTCGATTAAATCCGCTGGCACGCCCTGTTTTTCCGCTTCTGCACGGCGAGCAGTAATCATCGCCTTTTCACGCTCTGGGGCATACACTGGCAAACCGTGCTGATGTTTGATTTTGCCGACTTCCGCCACTAACTCAAGGCGTTTCGCCAAAAGTTCCAGCAAGGCTTGATCGACTTTGTCGATTTCGTTGCGAATTGGAGTTAAAGGGTTTTGTGTGTTCATTATGTTTAAATGATAGTTGAATTTTATTGAGTGTGGGTCGATTAATACCGTTGATCAGCCAACCAAATTTTGCAGTTTTTCCTAAAGATCTTCCCCCTTGCAAGGGGGAAGATCTTCATTAAAATCTGCAAATCTACCGCAATTTCTCGGCAAGCTCGGTCAATAACTGCTCGGTGGTTTGCCAATCTATGCAGGCATCGGTGATCGACACACCATATTGCATCTGTTCAAATGGCTGTTCGGACGACTGGTTGCCTGCAAACAAATGGCTTTCCAACATCAAGCCGATAATTGAGCGATTGCCTGCGAGTAGTTGTTGTAACACATTTTCTACCACCAACGGCTGACGGCGGTAATCTTTATTGGAATTGCCGTGGCTGCAATCGATCATAATCGCCTGTGGCAATCCTGCTTTGGCAAGGGCTTGTTCGCACTCTGCCACATATTCTGCTTCAAAATTCGGGGTTTTGCCACCCCGCAAAATCACGTGTCCATCGGGGTTGCCCTTGGTGGTCAGTACGGTGACTTGCCCTTGCTGGTTGATGCCGATAAAACTATGCCCTTGGGCGGAGGCTTGCATTGCGTTGATCGCTACATCTAAATTGCCGTCCGTGCCATTTTTGAACCCGACAGCCATTGACAAGCCCGATGCCATTTCTCGGTGCGTTTGCGATTCGGTGGTTCTCGCCCCGATTGCCGACCAGCTAAACAGATCCGCCAAATATTGCGGACTGATTGGATCAAGAGCTTCGGTCGCCAACGGCAAGCCTAGCTCGGCAATGTCGAGCAATAATTTGCGGGCGATACGCAAGCCTTTTTCCACTTCAAAGGTGCCGTTTAAATTTGGATCGTTAATTAAGCCTTTCCAACCGACTGTCGTTCTCGGTTTTTCAAAATAGACTCGCATTACAATGTAAAGTTTATCTGACACTTTATCCGCAAGCTGTTTCAGTTTTTTGGCATATTCAATCGCTGAAACAGGGTCGTGAATTGAGCAAGGCCCGATCACAATCAACTGACGAGGATCTTTTTTATGAATGATGTTTGAGATGATATTTCTTGAATTTTCAATCTGTTTACGTAGATTTTCTGGCAATGGAAATTCGGTTTTTAACGCATTTGGCGTGAGTAATACAAACTCATCGGTGATATTGACATTGTGTAAGCTATCTTGATTCACTACGGTGTTCATTTTTATTTCCCAAGAATGTAAAAAATAGAATACAGTGAAATTTACACCTGTTTATTTAAGGTTTCAAGCACTTTTTTGAAACTGTTTACAAACATTTAGCAGGCTTTGGCAAACCCGCAATTTTAGTTGCTTGCTTAGCCGGCCCATCAGGGAATAAACGTTGCAGATAACGGCTACTGCCCTTCTCTGCCCCAAATTTTTGCGACAAGGCTTTGACAAGCATTCGGATAGCAGGTGAGGTTTTATACTCTTGGTAAAACTCCCGCACAAAATAGATAATTTCCCAATGAGCCTCATTCAACTCAATGCCATCTAGTCGAGCAATCTCTTCTGCTAATTCAGGCGACCAGTCATCTAAATGTTTCAAATACCCGTGTTCATCTGTAGAAAATTGTTGTTGGTTAAATTCAATAAAATGAGACATCATTTACAAGGGGGTGAGAAAGTGAGAGAACATGTAAAAAGGGCGTATTCCTACGCCCTTGCCGTTTAGAATGCATCAATTAATCGTCGTTACCTAACACACCGAAGATGTTCAAGAAACTGACAAACAAGTTATAGAGTGACACGTATAAATCCACGGTTGCACGGATATAGTTAGTTTCGCCACCGTGAATGATGTTACTGGTGGCATACAAAATCGCACCACTTGAGAATAGAATAAATAAAGCACTAATGGCTAAACTTAACGCAGGAATCTGCAAGAAAATATTGGCAATGACACCCACTAATAACACCACAAATAGCGCAATCATCATGCCTGATAGGAACGACATATCTTTTTTCGTGGTCAGCACATAACCAGAGCAAACAAAGAACACTGCGGCTGTTGCACCGAACGCTAATGCGACGACATCACCCAAGCCATTGCTCAAGTAGGCATTGAGAATTGGACCTAAGCTATAACCGAGAAAACCGGTTAACGCAAATACACTCACTAACCCCATCGCACTATTGGCAGTGCTGTGAGTTAAAAATAACAAACCATAAAACCCAATCAACATACCCCACCATGGCAAACGTGGTAAGTTCATCGCCATCGTTGCCATGGCGACCACTGACGAAAAGGCAAGGGTTAATGCCAATAAGAAATAAGTGTTACGTAGCACTTTATGGGTGCTCAACAGAGACTGCTCGTGCGCGGTTGTTGCTAAACGTTGTTGCATAAAAACTCCTGTTAAATAAACGTGATTTTTTGTGTAAAAAACGGCGTTAAAGGTATCAGAAATAAGGGGAAAGTCAATCCAATCCCTTGCCAATTCTTGCCAAGATTTGCCCAGCTTTAGCATAGTCTAGCACCTCTAGCCATTTATCCTGCTCGGCACTGCTTCCCATCACAGCCGAACTTGTCGCTTGATATGGGCTTGGGCGTTGTCCTTTAGCAGAAAAATGAAGCTGTGGCACTTGGGTTTCTCGTAAAATCGCATGCACATTCTCCGCATTCACGCCACAGCCTGCCATAATTTGAATACACCCTGCTGATTTTTCGACAAGTTCTCTCAAGAGAGGAATTCCCTCAAACGCAGTTTGGGCTTGTCCTGAAGTCAAAATACGCTGACATTCTAAATCAATCAATTGATCTAATGCCTTAAATGGATCAACACAAAGATCAAAGGCACGGTGGAACGTGATTTCCATTCCGTCCGCTGCGTCAATCAGCCGTTTGGTCGTTTCCAAATCCATCTCGCCTTGAGCAGTCAATGCCCCAATCACAATATGCTGAACGCCAAGGGCTTTGCACAGAGCGATTTCATCAAACATCGCATTAACTTCGTGGGGGCTGAACACAAAATCCCCTGCCCGTGGGCGAATCATTACCGCCAATGGAATTGTGGAAATTTCCACCGCTTGTTGCAACAGCCCAAAATTCGGGCTGAGCCCGCCAAGAGCCAATGCCGAACAGAGTTCAATGCGGTCAATCGGCAAGCGATTGGCAGTGATGACCGATTCGATATTGTCCACGCAAATTTCGATTTTGGGTGTTTGATACATTTTGCAGATTTTCTCCAAGATCTTCCCCCTTGTTAGATTGAATGAAACAACTTTTGCCACATTTTCTGCACAAACGCCCGTTCGGTGGCAAATTCGTGGCTTTGCACTACGCTCTCTTTATTCAGCAAATTCAGATGATGAATTTGGTTACGGAGTGTGGTGTAGCAAGTTTTGAGCTGTTCGCCGTCTGCTTCGCTCAAAATTTGGCAAGCGATACTGCTGTCGAAAATGCGGACGTTATCTGACCACTCTGCCATTTGCGGATAGTGATGAGCATAATTCAGCACCAAAAATTGGGCGATAAATTCGATGTCGGTAATGCCGCCTGAATCGGTTTTCAGATGAAAATAGTCGGGAGAATTTTGGGCAAGGTGCTGATACATTTTTTCTCGCATTTTGCAGATTTCGTCCAATAATCCCCCCCTTGCACGGGGTTTGGCTAAAGTGTTTCGGCGAATTTGCTCGAATTTTTCCCGTAACTCAGGCGTGCCGTACACGGCTCTGGCTCGCACGAGGGCTTGCGATTCCCACGTCCAGGCTTCATTTTGTTGGTAATGTTCATAAGCGTTGAAGGTGCTAACCAACAGCCCTGCTTCGCCAGACGGTCGCAGTCGCATATCGACCTCATACAACACACCCGCACTGGTGTTAAGATTGAAAATACCGTTGATTTTTTGAGCCAATTTCAAATAAAACTGGTGGCTGCTGATCGATTTTTTGCCGCCCACGGTTTCGCTCTGCTCTGGGGCGTTATGCAAAAACACCAAATCCAAATCGGAATTATAGCCCAGCTCAATGCCACCTAATTTGCCGTAGCCGATGACCACAAAATCCTGTTCGTCTTTCCCCAATTTGCCCAAATGCTCAGGGGTGCCAAAGCGTTGTGCCACCTGTCGCCACGCCATATTCACCACCGCCCCGATAATGGCTTCGGCGAGATAAGTCAAATGATCGCTGATTTTCATCACGGGCAACACGCCTAAAATATCCGCCGCCGCAATGCGGAGCAACTGGCTCTGTTTGAACTGGCGAAGCCCGTCAATCAAGGCTTCTTCGTCATCTTCAGGAATGCGGATCAGGTACTCCTGCAACGCCATTGGATAATCGCTCAAGGCAATCACGTTGGTTAGCGATTGGCTGATCATCAGTTCGTCCAACAGCATTGGATAACGGGCGATCTGCTCGGCAATCATCATCGACTTGCCACATAGCGTCAGCAGCTGCGGTAGAATTTGCTCTTTTTCGAGCAACAATTCCAAATAGGTGGTGCGAGTGGTGATTTTATCCACAATGTTCAAAATGCGAGGCAACAGCACCAAATAATCAGGCTGGCGAAATACTTGGTCGGCAATTTGTGGCAACAACTGGCGAAGTACTGCTCTGCCCCGCACGCCAATCGGGCGTTTGAGCCACTCTTGCAAGGTGGCAGAAAAATGTTGGTAAATCACCGCTTGATCGTTCGGATCGACAGGATAATCCGTCAAGCACGCTGCCAATTCGTCAGGCGTGAGTTGGTAATTCAGCACATCTCGCCACATTGCCAACAGCGGATCTTGCTCGTTTTCGCTTTCTTCATCATCTTCGCCGATCAATTCATTGAATACCGCTCGCACGTTGGTTTGATGTTGCGTGAGCTGCTGATAAAAACTCGCCCAGTCGGCAGAATTTGTTGCAAACGCAATCCGCAAGCGGTCGGTTTCGTCCGTGGGCAAGGTTTGGGTTTGTTGATCGTCAATCGCCTGCAACACATTTTCCACTTGGCGTAAAAACAGGTAGGCATTGCGAAGTTGCTCGACTTGAGTGTCGCTCAACAGTTGCAATTTCGCCAGTTCGGGCAACACCGCAAGCAGACTGCGTTGTTGCAAAATTTTATCCCGCCCGCCTCGCATTAGCTGGAAAGACTGGACGATAAATTCAATCTCACGAATACCGCCCGCTCCCAATTTGATGTTATCCACCAGTCCACGGCGTAGCACTTCACGGCTGATTTTCTGTTTCATTTCACGCAAGGCTTGAATCGCACTGAAATCGAGATAACGGCGATAGACAAACGGACGAAGCAGCTGTTTGAGATAGCGATGGTTGATGTTGTGCGGATCGTCGCCCAAAATTTTGGCTTTGATCATCGCATACCGCTCCCAATCTCGCCCTTGCTCTTGGTAGTAATCTTCCATTGCGGTAAAACTCAACACCAACGCTCCGCTTTCGCCAAAAGGGCGTAATCGCATATCGGTGCGGTACACAAAGCCGTCCTCGGTGATCTCGTCTAACGCACGAATCAGCCGTTGCCCTAGCCGTGTAAAAAACTTGCTGTTTTCTATCGGCTTTCTCGCCCCGACCGTTTCGCCCACATCGGGATAGGTGAAAATCAAGTCGATGTCAGACGAAAAATTCAGCTCTCGTCCGCCCAATTTCCCCATTCCCAAAATCAGCAACTCTTGCACTTCGCCCTGCTCGTTCATCGGCGTGCCGTATTCGGTACAAAGCCGTGCGAACAGCCAATCTCTCGCCCCTAAAATCAAGGCTTCGGCTAAGTCGGAAAGCCGTTCAAATACCTGTTGCGTACTGCCGAAGCCGTTGGATTGCACCAAGCTCAACGCCGCCATTTCTCGATGGCGAAAGGTTCGCAATGCGTGGTGTAACTGCGCTTCGCTGTCGATATTCGCAAGGATCTGTTGCAGTCGTTCGGCGTAATGATCGCAATCGTCAATCGTTGGCGTTTTCGCCAGCCATTGTTGCAACAGTTCGGGCTGTTTCTGGAGTTGCTTGGCGACAAAATCGGACATTGCCACCGCCGTTACAAGGGGGTGAGAAACCTCAAGATTTTGCAAAATGTGGGGAAAGACAGAAGTGTTGTCCTTGCCACATTGCAAGGCGATTTTGCCTATCAAAGGGGAGAGAATTTCAGCCGACATCATCCAATATCTCTAGAAAAAAAGTCGCATTATAGTAGCACATTTATTGTCTATTGATGCAGTTTTATCCCACCACGCCCCATTAACAGAGTGGCAATTCCGTCCAAATTCTCGGATAATAACGCCTTTATTTTTCTCCTTGCTTATTATGGAATTCAGTTTAGATATTTTGGCTTTACTCTTTGCTGCCGCATTGGTGGCAGGCTTGATTGATGCGATTGCCGGCGGTGGTGGGCTGATCACCATTCCTGCTCTGCTTTCGGTCGGGATTCCGCCTGCGGTGGCACTTGGCACCAACAAATTGCAAGCCTGTGGTGGCTCGTTTTCCGCTTCGTTCTATTTTGTGCGGAAAAAAGCAGTGGATTTACGCCAAATTTGGTTGCTGATTTTGCTCACGTTTTTAGGAGCTTCTGGCGGCACGATTTTAGTCCAACTGATTGATATTGACGCTTTAAAAACCTTGTTGCCGTTCTTAATTTTGCTGATTGGCATTTACTTCCTATTCAGCCCAACCATTACCGATAACGACAGCAAACAACGCATTGGCTATCCGCTGTTTGCATTTACTGCGGCGGTCGGTATTGGTTTTTATGATGGACTATTCGGGCCTGCAACAGGGTCGTTTTTCACGCTTGCCTTTATTTTATTGTTGGGGTTTAACCTAACCAAAAGCGTGGCTCACGCCAAAGTGTTGAACTTTACCTCCAACATCGCTTCGCTGATTTTCTTTATGATCGGTGGGGCGATTTTATGGAAAGTCGGACTCGTGATGATGATTGGGCAGATTATCGGTGGCAATATTGGGGCGAGAATGGTCGTGACCAAAGGCAAAAAAATCATTCGCCCATTGATTGTGGTGATGTCATTCACAATGGTGGCGAAAATGTTGTGGGATCAAGGATACTTTTAAATTATGAACAAACAAAAACGCATTGAAATTTTAACTCGCTTACGCAATGAAAACCCACACCCGACTACGGAGCTGAATTACAGCAATCCGTTTGAACTGTTGATTGCGGTGATTTTATCCGCCCAAGCCACAGACGTGGGCGTAAACAAAGCCACCGCCAAGCTCTACCCTGTTGCCAATACACCACAGGCGATTTTAGATCTCGGCGTGGACGGCTTGAAAGAGTACATCAAAACCATCGGGCTGTTTAACAGCAAGGCGGAAAACATCATCAAAACCTGCCGTGATTTGATCGAAAAACACAATGGCGAAGTGCCACAAACCCGTGAAGAATTGGAAGCCTTGGCAGGCGTCGGGAGAAAAACCGCAAACGTGGTACTAAACACCGCTTTCGGACAGCCGACCATTGCGGTCGATACCCACATTTTCCGTGTGTCAAACCGCACCAATTTTGCCCCAGGTAAAGACGTAGTGAAAGTGGAAGAAAAATTGCTGAAAGTTGTGCCTGATGAGTTCAAAGTGGACGTGCATCACTGGCTGATTCTGCACGGTCGCTATACCTGTATTGCCCGCAAGCCCCGTTGCGGTTCGTGCATTATTGAAGATTTGTGTGAATATAAAGAGAAGACAGATGGCTAACTAAAAAGGGCAAATCGCCATGATTTGCCCTTTGTCTTGAACCGTACCGCAATAAAATTATGGCTGTTTGGTTGCACCAAAGACGGCAATTTCGCCTTCTCGATTCACTTCTTTTTTCCAAATACCGCCTAATTGAGAGGCATTTTCACCAAAGAACTGACCTTTAATCAACTCTTCATTACCAGTGTAGTGGCCATCTGCACCATGTTTAGCCTCAAATTTATTCCCTTTGATTTTGGCCTCTAACAAGTGAATTGTACGACTGTTCGCGTGAATTTGACCATTGACGGTTTTATTCGCAAAATCGACTGTAAACGAAGATGTACCATCCACCCACATATTTAACGCTGATGAACCATAAAATGCTTTACCCTTGTAAGTGAACTCACCTTCCTGTGGAATTTGGCTCTCTGCGGTGAGTTTACCCGTCGCAAATGTGTAATCTCCCGTTTTATCTCTTGGATAGTAAACCCCGAATGAGAGATCGCCTAACTGGGCTTCTTTATTTTTTCTCCCTAATAATAGACTGAATTTTTGCCCATCAATGAGTAATGCATTTGGATGATTGGTAGGTGTAAAGTAATCATGTTTACTGCGGCCTTTGCCTTCACCTCCACTCAGCCAATACCAATATGAGCCGCCATAACTCGCCGTTGGCTGTATTAATGTTGCTGGTGGCGTGGTGGAACCCGTAGAACCCGATGGAGTAGATAGGCTACCAGTAGCACCACTATCCCCTCCCTCACTTGACTGAACTGATTGACTCGGTTCCGTAGCGGAACCATTGGAACTAGATGGAGTAGATGGGTTACCAGTGGCACTACCATTTCCCTCAGTATTTGGGGAATTTGGGGAAGCAGGCTGACTTGGCGGGGTGGCTTGACTCCCCGCTTGGGCAGTCGGTTTGTCATTGGAAGAGGAACACGCAGTTAATGCGGCTAACAAGGCAACCGCAATCGTACATTTTTTAAACATGGCAAAACTCCATATTAATGATCTGAAAGACGGTGTTTATTGCTAAACTCTCGCAATAAACACAAGGAGAGCGATCAGATTATGATCAGATTATGATCAGGTAGTATTTTGGACGGAAATTGCATTTTTTTCAAGCAAAAACGCTGACTTATTTTCACCTATAAGCTATCACAAGGGGGTGAGTTTGCCGCCCTTTTTGCCAAAATCCCATAATGAATTTTATTCATATAAAAATGAAAATAATAAAATTGACATCATACCCTCCTCCCAGTAAAGTTTAGCCATCTAAACGGCTAGACATCGAAGAATGTTACCCATTTAGATCACTTCTTACGAGAAGTGTTAGCAGTATGCAAATTAAACCTCATACACACACAACAATAAAATCCCAAGGAGCTTTCCAATGAGTTACGCAAAAGAAATTGACTTGCTCAACCAAAGTGTTGCCGATTTAAACGGCAAAATTAACGTCTCTTTTGAATTTTTCCCACCGAAAAATGAGAAAATGGAAACACTCCTTTGGGATTCTATTCATCGCTTAAAAGTATTGAAACCAAAATTTGTGTCGGTGACCTATGGGGCAAACTCTGGCGAGCGTGACCGCACCCATTCGATTGTGAAAAGTATTCAGCAAGAAACGGGCATCATTGCCGCACCGCATTTAACTGGGATTGATGCCACCCCTGACGAACTTCGCCAAATCGCTAAAGATTATTGGGACAGTGGCATTCGCCATATTGTGGCGTTGCGTGGGGACGAACCTGCAGGCTATGCGAAAAAGCCATTTTATGCCTCCGATTTAGTCGCATTATTGAAAGAGGTCGCTGATTTTGAAATTTCCGTGGCAGCCTATCCTGAAGTTCACCCTGAAGCGAAATCAGCTCAGTCGGATCTGCTCTATCTCAAGCAAAAAATTGATGCGGGGGCAAGTCGTGCGATTACCCAGTTTTTCTTTGATATTGACAGCTATCTGCGTTTCCGTGACCGCTGTGCCGCCGTGGGGATTGATGTGGAAATCGTGCCAGGGATTTTGCCAGTGACCAATTTCAAACAGCTCGAAAAAATGGCGAAAATCACCAATGTGAAAATCCCAAGTTGGCTCACGAAGATGTATCAAGGCTTGGATGATGATCAAACCACCCGTAATTTAGTTGGGGCAAGTATTGCAATGGATATGGTCAAAATTCTGTCGAAAGAAGGCGTGAAAGATTTCCACTTCTACACGCTCAACCGTTCTGAATTGAGTTATGCAATCTGCCATACGTTGGGCGTTCGTCCTTAAAACAATAACAAGGGGGTGAGTAATTTGTACATTTTACCTACTTACCCCGTTTAGAAAATCACACAAATGAAGCTTTTTTCGGCATTCACACAAAAAAACGCATTAACTATTTGACAGAAAAATTAAAACTCGTAAAATGCACAGCGTTTTCAAAGACACTTCAAATGCGGGAATAGCTCAGTTGGTAGAGCACGACCTTGCCAAGGTCGGGGTCGCGAGTTCGAGCCTCGTTTCCCGCTCCATTTTTTTCTAATCAATGGCGTGTTAGCAAAGCGGTTATGCACTGGATTGCAAATCCATGTAGCTCGGTTCGACTCCGGGACACGCCTCCAAGCCTTTTTACTCTAAAAAATCAACCCCAATCAAACCCTAGCAAAATCAATGAGTTAAGCTGATTTTTCGGCTTTTTCGCCGATCGTGCTAGATCAACCGAAAACACAAGTATTGAGAAAAAATGGGGAAAGGCAGTTCCTCAATGAAAATCGATACAAAAAGGGGATGAATCAATGGCAATCATCATCAAACCACTTACAAACATAGACATCAAAAATGCAAAAATCGGTCGCTTGAGAGATGGCGAAGGGCTTATTTTAGACATCACACCCTATTCAAAAAATTGGCGTTTAATTTACTACCACCCGATCACAAAACGCAGAACCTCACTCACGTTTGGCAGTTACCCTACTCTTTCGCTCAAACAAGCTAGAGAGAGACGGGCCGAGTATAAACAGCTGCTACGCGAAGGGATTGACCCTAAAGAACATCTACTCAAAATCCAACGTAACATCGAGCAGAACATCGAAAAGCAGTTCTACAATGTTGCTTTAAAATGGAAAGCGTTCAAAGCCAAAAAAGTCACGGAAAAAACAATGGACGAAGACTGGCGACGGCTCGAAAATCACATTTTTCCAACGCTGGCGAATTTATCCGTAGATAAAATCAACGCCAAAATTCTGGTGGACACATTGCAAAAAGTGTACAAAAAAGGGCAGACATCCGTGATTGAAAAAGTGCTACGCAGTGTCGAAGGTATTATGGATTACGCCGAAAACACAGGCTTGATTGAGATTCACAACTGCCACAAAGCCAAAAAAGCGTTTCACTATAAACCAGCGGAAAACAACCCGACTATCAGTGACGAAGAACTGCCTGCGTTCATCTACCGAATGCAAACGGCCAAGCTCAAACCACAGACACGCTATTTGCTATTCTGGAACTTGCTCACAGGCGTACGCCCATCAGAAGCGGTATCGGTCGAATGGTCAGAAATAGATTGGGAGAACCGCCTATGGCACATTCCCAAAGAGAAAATGAAAGGTTCACGCTTCAAAAAACGGGAGCACACCGTGCCACTTTCGCCCCAAGCGATCACCATTTTGCACAAAATGCGAGATTTCCCACGCCGCTCAAATTACGTCTTCCCCCACTATCTCGGTGGTGGACGCCCAATGTGCAGCGAAACGGTCAATCGAGTGATGAAAGCAAACGGCTACAAAGGCATTTTTACCTCACACGGAATGCGAGCCTTAATCAGCACCCATCTCAACAGCCAAGGCTTTGACCCTGACGCCATTGAAGCGGTGCTTGCTCACACCGTCAAAGGCAACCGAGTGCGTAAAGTCTATAATCGCCATAACTATCTACAAGAACGTATACCAATTATGGATTATTGGGGCAATTTTATTGAAGAGTGCGGATTGAAATGGGCATAGCAAAATAGGGAGATAACTCCCTATTTTTTATTGAATTATTTAAGAAAAATGGCACAAAACACTTGTTATTTTATTATATGAAAGCTATAATATGCACGTTTTCGCAATAGGGCGGAAATAAGAAGAGCGGCTTTCACCGCTCAACCAACTAGGGAAAAAGATATGAATATCCGACTATTCATCATCCTAATTATCCTGTTGTTAGTAAGCTCTAACGCCTACTAAGGATAACGTAAGTCCTAGCGGTAGCCGCCGCTAGGCAGTCCCTAAACTATACAGCTAACGTTTTAAAAAATCAAGATAAGGTAAAGAAAATGGCAAATGCAATGACCGAACATTCTAAAAAACTCCGTGCCAAAACGGCGAACGAACGGAACAAACGCCTACTGGCTGAAGGCAAAATCAAGCAATTTTCCGTTCGTTTAGACACCGAACTTGCCGATGAATTTAATGCGATTTTAGCTGAAATCGGCGGCACAAAAGCCCACGCCATCAACGTCTTGTGCGAAGTGTACCGCAAACAAAATCCCACATAATGTGGGATTTTCTCATTTATCCGTTTTCACGCTGATCCACCAATTTTTGCATATAGTCCCGAATTTCCGATCTCACATAAAATGAGAAATTCCCTATTTTGATTTTCTTTGGAAAATCGGGTAGGTAATACGGCGAATCAGGACGTTGCCAGCGGTCAAATGTTGCACGGCTCACATCAAACAACTTCATCACTTCCTGCAACCGAATAAATTCAAGATCAGGTTCTGATTTTGCAGATTCTTCGCAAGAAGTGACCCCTTGTAAATTACTCAATGTTTGCTCCATTGCCTACTCCTTCTCTAACTGTCCACCTAACACCGCATAACCAGCAATATCACGCCAGTTATCCGCATAACTTGGATCTACCCCAGCACAAATACGGGCCAGTTTCACGCAGATCATCTCCACCGCTTCCTTCTGAACCGCAGAAAGTTGGGTATTGGTATGGTGCAAAATCCCCTTGAGCTGTTGGCTCATTGTCGCCACATCGGCAAAATCGCCATATTGCTTGCCCCGTTGGGCGAGGGTTTGTTGAATTTGATTAGTCATTTTTTCTCCTCAGCTTATGTCCATGGGCGTATTGCATACGCCCAAATTCAGTATTAAACAAATTTTTCTAATTTTGTCTCAGAGGTAAACTCTAAAACTGTACATTCTGCAATTTTTAATAATGAGTTAAATTGCAGTTGGATATAGTCTAAAAAGATTTGTTTTCGACCTTTAAAATCCGATTGATTAAGAATTTTTGAATTATATGCGAAATCTTTTACTCGAATTGAGCGTAATTTCAAATGTTCATCTAATTTGAAATTAATCGCAAAATTTTCTTGCTCATAACTCATTACCATTGACTGTACAACGAAACCATTATTTAAAGCAGATAATGCTTTTTCTCTACCATCTTCTTTATCCAAATGGCGACAGGTTAAGAACTCTTCATCGCCATTATCAAATTTACGCAAAGTAACTTCATTTTGGAAATTCAGATATTTAAACAAAGGCTGATTACTTTCTAAATAACTCTTTAGCTTAGTATTTAAGCCTAATTTTTCATTTGATACCACGATGCTACGGTATCCAATTAACTCAAACAAATCAATTAAGCTATTAAGTGCATATTTACTATTTTTTGATTTGTTATTAGTAAATAAAATCTCTTTTTCTGGGCAGTAATATACATTGAGATATTCACTTGAATAAGGTAGGTCATTAAACAAATCTTCTTTAGCTAACGATTCCCACTCTTTTTCAGAAAAATCCTGAACTTTGTATTCTGATTTGTTTTTTAACTCAAAAATTTTATTAGAGAGAACTTCTTTAGTGATTTTCTTAAATGTTGTTCGCATTGTAAAAAATAATCCATTTTCTAAATGAATTACTTTTCTTTTAACCAATGGATTATTCACAATTTCAATTTTCACTAATGTTTCATCATCAAATACTGCATTTTCTAATACATCAACGATATTATCAGTTGGAAATTTAATACTAAAAACATTGCATTGTTTCATTTCGATGTAATTACTATTTTTCATAGTTTTTTCCTTTTTTAACATTCGATTAAAACTCACCCTTTCGAGCAAATCAACACCTCATTTCCATCAAAGGAAATATAATTTTTGCCGAGCAGTTGCACCGAACCGCCGTTGAGTAAGATGAAAAACTGCGTTTCAGTGAACATTTTTTCATCAATGCCACGCCAACCGAGAGCCATTTTCAGCCGTTGCAGTTGGCGACCGTGGGCGTTGATGAAATTCTCGACAATTTCCCCTGTGCCAGCCCCTGAACCCTTGCTGTTGCTAGGGTTACAGTTACTGACACAAGTCCAAGCGGAGCTACGCTCCGTGTTTGTATCGGTAGCTCCCTGTTCAGTGGCAGACTTCACCGAGCCTTTTTTGATGACCCAATTTTTGAGCCTTGTCTTGACCCATTCACCTGCCTGCTTGAACACATTCGCAATCCCGACAATCTTTTTGCCTACTTCGCCATATTTATTCTCCTCTCTATCTTCATAATGCAGTTTGGCGATTTGAGCCGAACGACTAGCCCCACCGCCGCCTTGTTTATCCAAATAAAAAGCAAATTCGCCCAAGTCCGCCCCAATGCGGAGTAATTCCAACTGCTCATCATCACATTGCCCTGCGGTTAAACGGCGAAGCTCACGCCATACGCCAATCGAACTTGCCCCATAAAACTGAAATTGACGAATGCCCCAAAGGCTCGCCCAGGCTCTCGCACGGCGTGCGTTATCTTTCATTGATAAGCCTTCCACTTCGTCCGACACCTCGCCAAATTCCGAAAAGCCATCAATGTTTTTCGAAATATATTTGGCAATGTAAGCCGTTGCCGAGCCTTTCGCCTTGTCGCATTTCTCGATTTTGCAACGGTGCTGACTGGCTCCACGCTCATCGCCGTCCAGCTCCAACGCCTTTTTGCGAAACAGCTCGCTCACTTCATCGACATAATCCCTTTCCACATACAGCAACAAATGCCAATGCGGTGTGCCGTCGTGGTGCGGTTCAGCCACACGCATACCAAAAAAGGCAATACCACGTTTAGCGAGCAACGCCCGAAACTGTTGCCACACCTTGTTCAAATAGGCGTGGGTTTGGCGTGGACTGGCTCCCGACCACTTCTTATTCTGTCCGCCTTGACTGTGTTGAGCGTGGAACGAAGACGGTGCAGTCAGCGTTAAAAACAACGCCTCACGCTCGTACTCGTCCGCCCACTCTTCAATGCCACGCAGCCTTGTCATCATCTCCAAACGGCGAATGGACGGATTGGCGGACGACTTCTGAAACATCGTCAACAGCTCAATCTGCTCATCAGGATCGTCCACGTTCTCCACGATCATCTCTTTTAAGAAATTAAAATTTTTCTTCATCTGCGAACGCCACTCGGAAAAACCGTGATCGGAAATATACGCCGCCACGCCCTTGCGAACGTCGCCACAGGCAATCGCCAAATGTTCCACCATCTGCTTTTGAGCCTTTTTCAACGCACGCAACCAATGCTTGTCGCACACGGTTTTGTTCAAAGCGATTTCGATTGACTTGATATTCGGACGGAAATCACTATTGCCGTCACGCTCCGCAAAGGTTTTCCAGTAATGGCACTCCAGCCCAATCTTTTCACACAACAAGCCCAACTGGCGATAAAGTGCTACCACCAAGCCGTCTATATCGGCTTCGGTAAAAGTGCCTTCATTTTCTTGCCCCCTTCCGCCTTCGGCACCTTCCCCCGCAAGCGGGGGACGGCACATTAAGGAGGCTTGTTCTGTGAAAAAATCGGTTTGAATTTTGGAAAAAATAAAAGAAAGATGATGAGCCACCACAGCCAACTTGGCTTCACTCATCAAATAGAACGGCAACTTACGGCGAACATCGTCCGATTTTTCATGAGCAACAGAAATATCGTCATCGTAGGCAATTCGGGGGTGTTGTAGGGGCGTATTGCATACGCCCACGGACGTGTGCAACACGTCCCTACATTCGTGCAGATGTGACAATGCCCACTGCCACTTGTCTGCCATTGTCATACTCAACCACGCAAAATCGAACTGATATTGAGCAAACACCTTGCCCAACCGCTCTTCCAACAGCTCACGCAAAAAGGTATTGGCGTGGAATTGCTGACGTTGCCCGAATTTGAATGCAATCGAGCCGTCATCTTGCACGTCGTGATAGGCTCGCACATACAGCTTGCGGAAATGCTCACGCTGACGCAATGACGGCAAACGACGCAACAACTGCTCCACATAGTCGTAGCTATCTCGCCCGACTAAATCGAACAACTCCAACTGGGTAGCGGTGGCTCGTGGGTCTTGTAAGATAGGCTTAACGGGCGTTGCAAGGGGGTGAGAAAGACGGAGATTTTGCAAATTTTGCTGCCGCAGAGCATCGACTTCTGCAGAGCGTTTTTGGTAGTCCCAAGTGACAGGTGGTGTCGTATTGTTTAGAAACTCAGACATAATTGCTCCGTGATGCTAAATTTTTCGTTTTGTATCGCAGCACATAGCTCGTCACAAAAGGCGTTAAATTCCGCATAGGGTGTTTGTTCTAGCATTGTTACCATCTTGCTAAAGGCTAATTGCCCTAGGATCATTGTTTTAACTTGTGCCCTTGCGGACATTTCAAGTGCTATCGGATCAACTTCTTCTTTCGGTTGCTCAGGCGGTGAAACATTTTCCCAATGGCTAGGGTCAATCTGCCATTCATCGCTTGCAATTAGCCCATTCGTTTTGCAGTCAAACATCTCTCGCTTGGTGGTGGGCGTGGTTTTCTGCTTGTCTATCACCAAAAACAACACTTCAATTTGCGTATCTTCAAACGCATTTTGAATGCGGTTGAGTTCCACCAACTGATTGCCGATGAAGGCTCTGAACTGCTTTTCGGTGTTGCGATAACCGACACCAGGGAACAGAATAAAAAAGCCCCAGCGTTTGGCGTTGTTTAAGCCTTTGAGCGTAAACACATCATCGACCACGCCCGATTTTTTCCACGCAAATTCGGCTTGAATGGCGTTTTGCTCCACGTCGCTTAAATCCTTGAACTTGAGCGAAAAGGGCGGGTTCATTACCACACAATCGCATTTCGGCTCGCTTTCATACAGAAAAAAGCTCTGATTGTGGACTTCAGCGAAAGGATAATTATTCGCCAACGCTGCACAGCTCTCCGCCTGAATTTCCACCGCCACGAATTGGCTCGGCTGAATAAATTGCTCAAGCTGACCACTCCCCGCCGCACCGTCAAACACGCTCACGTTTTCGCCTGCATAGAATTTCACTTTCTCGGCAACATAACGGCGGAGCGTTTCGCCTGTGATATATTCGGCGAACTGATTCGCTTTCTTGCGATTGTTGTGTTCTTGGAAATTACTCATCACGCTTCGATTTACCTTGTAGGATGGGCTTCAGCCCATCACTTTCGCTCTTTGTTTTTATTGATGGGCTAAAGCCCATCCTACGAGTTATTACACACAATCACGGCTCAAAATGACTGGTCACATAATCCTGAATAGTGCTACGCAACGCCTCAATCGACTTGCTCACATTAGCCAATGCCACGGCATCCTCGCCACTGAAAATCGCCAAATCGACTAAGGCATCGACCAACTCGCCTGCCGAGTGGTAATAACCACCGACTAACAGAGCAGATTGCTCGCCCATTACCCGAAGAATACGGTAGCCATACAAGCTGTCGTGTTGAATTTCAAACTCCTCGCCCGTGTCGGCGGAAAATAAAATTTTGCGGTTCATCGGCTCTCCTTACTTAATCGAAATATTGATATTTAACGCAGGGTCTTTCACTCGGCTTAATAACGATGATCGTTTTTCATTAAACCGCTCAAAGAAGGCGTGAATGGCACCCTGCACGTCCGAATGCTCGGAAATCGGCTTGCCGTCATCAAACAGCGTGAATGCCACAGGTTCAGTCGAAGTTTGCTGGATTTGGAACACATCAAACGAAAATAAACGGTGTTGGCTCATTGTTTCACTCCTAAAATACGTTGTTTAATTTGGCTTAAATCGGCAATTTGACGAGCGATCAGCCAGCGATTGTTAATTGAAGTCGTTTTCTTAAAACGCCCTAATAACAGCTCATACATCTGCTCAAGGGCGGAGAGATCACGTTGTTGCTTTGCACGCATTGTTAGCTCCTTTCGGGCAGATGCCATCTGCCCATACATTTTCGGTTCTTTGTTTGTCGGGGCGGATTGAATCCGCCCACGGACGTGTGCAACACGTCCCTACATTCAAACATCATCAAAAATAGTGAGGTATTCCACGTTTGTAGGGGCGTATTGCATACGCCCATTGATCTTCAATCGGCTTGATACACTCGCTCCCACTTGCTTTTTTCATTACGGATTAAATCCTGATCGGCTTGGGCAACGGTGTTGATGGTGATGATTGCCATTGCAATGGCTCGCTTTTCGGTGTCGGAATACTTTTCCAGCGGTTTGTTTTCGCTCAACTTCGCTACCAATAGCACGCAATCACGCATTTCATCGGTGTAACGGTTCCACCGCTCACGCAGAAAGAACCAATCTTGCTTGCATTTCGGCTTTTGTGTTGCCTGCCGTTGAGTCAGCAGAGCAGACCGCAAAGCACGCCAATCGCCCACCGCTACCATCACGCCCCCTTATTCCTTACGGATTGCCCTTGCTACACAGCACATCACGCAACCAACGCCAAAACCGCACAAGGTGGCTCGGTGGTGTTGGCACGCCTACCACCGGGGCGATCAGTTTTTCCGCTTGCTGACGGGCTTTTTTCTCATCAAGCAAGCCTTGTACTTTGATTTCCAAGGCTTTTATCAAGTCGTGAGTGTTTTCCAAATCTAATACCAACACTTCCTGATGACCTTCCAACTGTCGCACTCGCTTTTCCACCAAGAACATATTCAGCCGTCTGCGGTCTTGCATTTGGCGATTCATACGCCAGCGTTGGTTACGTCTGGCTTGTCGAAATTGATTACTCATTGAACGATTTCCTTTTTTCAGGGTGCAAAAAACCACGCTCTTTGTTTTGCAACAAAAAGGCTGTTTATTTACACAGGTTAAAAATTAAGAATTAGCTTGGGTTGTGTCCGTCTTAGCTAGCACGCCATCAAACAGATCGCCTGTTTGCGTGTCGGCTCGCAATAACGGTTGATTCACTCGCAACGCCTCAGGGCGTTCGTGATAAGTTGGGGTTCGCACCCGCACAATCTGGCTCGTGATTTGGTGCTCCGTCCCACAATTATTGCAGTACCACACCGCTTCAATCGTCAACAGCCCGATTTTTTCTGATGTCCGCACTCGCAGATTATTACTGCCACAGTTCGCACAATGATGATCCATATTTGCCATTTTTTTCCCCTTGCCTTTCGGCTCCCTTTTTACCCTTTGCCACTGCCCCACAGTGGCGATGTTTTCAACGTTTTACACTTCAAAGGATTCTGCCGATTGTTACCCCTAACAAGCGGTCAGAGATTGGTTAGTTTTTGCCGATTGACCTCCGTTGGTATATGCTTAAATAATTTCACCCATCACGGAGTTACCGCAATGCCGCAATCAAATGATTCTGTAACGCTGTCCATCGGGCATATTTCGCTGGCGATTCATCCGCAATCCGCCCCACACTTCTTGTTGCTAGCCACTGCTTTAAACGTTTTGCGTCAGGCTGATCTGTCGCCTCGTCTGCTAGAAATGAAGACAACTTCATTTTTGGATGCGTTGATTCCCAAAGGGAGCGAGCCACATCATCAGCTTGAGATGCAGCTGAAAAAGACGTTGCAAACATTGCAAGCAAATCAAGAACCAGTTCTGGCGAAACGCCTTCAAGCGTTATATCGCTACAGTCATTTGTATAAATCTTCGGACTCGGAGTTGGAGATTTAGCCGTTGGCGAATGGTGCAATGCTGCAAACGTCTGCTGTAAATCGGTTTTGGCACGCTCATAACGGTATCTCGCCCACGCCTGATCTAATCCATAAAGTTGCACGGTTTTGAGCGTGGCTTTCATAATGCGTAACTGCTCATCGTCCATTGTTGGTGCCAACATTGCGTCCACTTCGGCGTGGCACTGACATTGGCTTTTTTCATCACTCATCACATACTCCTATTTGTTATACTCACAGCCCCAACCCTTAAAAAGGAACTGTTATGCGAACTAAACTTTTTTCAGATAACCACTTGGCTTGTGATAACGACATTTTGCAATTTGTCGCCCAACAGCCTGAAAGTTATCCCGACCCTTGCCCGACTGTTGTCGGCATTTTTATCAACGGTCAGCTACACCGCAAAATCTACTGTGATGACCCATCGGAATTGATTAAAATTCGCGAGTATCTCTGCGATATTCCAACCTTAAGCGAAATCAAAATTGACCCTTTTTCTCGCTATCACGGTTGTGATTTTGCTTTTCAAGCCAGTTAAGCATTGCCCGTTGTTCGTCCAAATGAGCTTTTACCCAATAAATGCCACGGGTGGACGCCAACTGCAAAATACATTCCGCCGCATTCAGCTCTTTCGGGCTGAGTGTGGCTTTTTCGACTAGCTCCACAGCCTTTTCATAGCCAAAGGTTTCCACATAAAACGCCACACGGTCTGGGAGTTTTTCATCACTCATCTTTTTCTCCTTCTGCTATACTCACAGCCCCAATCATTCAAAAAGGAACTGTTATGGAAAATTTAACACCAACGGTACAACTTCCCGTCGATGCACCGCTTAACGTCCACTTTAACGGCGAGACAAAAGCAATAACCTTGACTTGTTACCAGTTTTTGTCTGATCAAAATGGCTTAAAGATGGAGCTTCACTTTTCACCACAGGCAACACAGCAAATGCTTCGGGCGTTGGAAACGTTACAAACTGAGTACGGTATAAATAGCGAACAGCTCGAAATGCCACATAACGTGCAATAGCTTGTCTCCACGTTTGCCCTGATGTATCAGGGCTTTTTTCTACCTCACTCATCACTCCCCCTAATTTGCCAGTCCTAACCCTTGACGAATGAGCAAACGCCCTAACGCCGCTTTGGTGGGCAAGCCCAACCGCTCACGTTCTTTTTCAAACGCCACGCCTTCTTCCACATTCAACGTCATATGGAACGCCACCGACACCTCACGGGTCGGGCGGATTTTTCGCTTCAGTTTTTGACTGAGATCAGCTTCTGCCATCTAGACACTCCTTGCATTTATTGCTATGTTTAGCCCATTTATTAAAACGATCCATTTTGATCGGTTTTGCTTTGTTGTGGTATATATTAAAAGACAATTTGTCGATTTGTAAGACAATTTGTCGATTTGCAAGGAAAAAATATGACCGTTTTTGATAGTAGCTCAATAATTGAACGAATGATGAAAATCGAGCAGGTAAAAAGTGCGAGGGAATTAGCAGAGCGAATTGGTGTAGAAGCAGGCACATTGTCAAAATGGAAAACTCGCAATTCATTGCCTGTTGAGCAAATAATCTTGTTTGCAGAACGCAATCAAATTTCGACTGATTGGCTATTGTTTGGCGAAGAAAAAAAAGAACAACTCGCCCAAGATGAAGCCATCTTTTTAGCTGCCTTTCGCCAACTTGACCCCACCCAACGCGCCACCCTCATTCTGCAAATGAGCGGCTTAGACAAGGGGGCAGATCAGGGGAAAATTGTGCAAAATGGCGATGGTGGCAATAACAACCAAGTTTTTCACGGTAATGTGAGAGAAGTGACTGGGATTAGGAAGTAAAGGGGAAATTATGAAAAAACTACTCATTGCCTCATTATTAGGGCTAACACTAACCGCTTGTGATGATTCAGATAAAGCGGTTGAAACTGTAAAAGATGAAGTGAAAACAGAACAAGTTGCTGTTGCTAAAGAAGAAGCAAAACCTAAAGCTACAAAAGCAGAAGATTTTATAAAAGAGATTGCCTTTACTAAAAATGAAAAAGGGACGGTTATTTTTAATAATGTTGTCGAAATGTTAGAGGAAATGACCGATTATAATGTTGAAGATAAAACCCTCAAGGTGGTTTCTGAGAAACCACTTTCTATTCAAATTTTTTATTCTGCCTTTGCTGACCAAGATAAAAAAAGCCTCATCTCAGATATTCAAGATGCTTTCATTAGCACTGTATTTAGAATTTTTACTCATACCAACTTAGACGAAATTACGCTTGAAATAATTCCTATCGATCAGAAAACGGATAAACCACTTAATAAGAGATTCAATCTCAAAACGAAAGTCACTAGAGCTAAAGCATTAGAAATTTTAAACACCTATTCTGCAGCTAAAACCTTTGATGATTTAGTGAATTTTGATGAAAACGATCAATATAACGTGATTGGTTATAGTAGCTCAAAATTATCCATAGCCATTCGTGCTGATAATGTGAGAGAAAATGTAGCTAAAGCCTTGACGACAGGTAAAATCAATGTACCGATGGAAGAGATTATTGTTCCTATTGGTTTTGATATGAATACACTAGCTGATAATTTAAGAAGAATTAATCCAAATAGTTTTATTGAGTTTAGACAGTTGAATGACGGTAATAAAGCATACAGTATTAAACTCGGAAAAGTAGTTATGCTTGAAGGAATTGGCAAAGAGAAAAATAACTTAGATTATCTTACAGTTCAATTTGCTTTTTCAAACGATCAGGAATTAATTCTGCAAACATTAGCAGGGTTGTCTGTTGGCTCAACGATTACCCCAAACCCTGATAAAACATTTTCAGAAATTACGAAAATGATTGATAAAGCAACTAAACTCATTGCTAAACAAGACAAAATTGAATTGAAAAAAGTGGTTGATGGATTTACTTTGGAAATGAACATTTATAAAAAATTAGGTGGACTAAGTTATCTATCTATTAAGAAATTAGAGATTCGTCCGATGAAATTTTTATAAAAATCAGGTGGCTCTATGATAAAGGTTGCTTTGTTTATTATTACAGCCCTATTTTCCTTAAATAGCATAGCCACTGAATACGACTGTGATCGTAAATACTGCAAAGCGATGGGCTCTTGCGATGAAGCCTATTATCAATTACAGATTTGTGGGTTTACTGGGTTAGACCGTGACGGCGATGGCGTGCCTTGTGAAAATATCTGCGGAAAAGGGGGAAAGAAACAGAGTAAAAAATCCAAACAGAAAATCAAAGCGTTACTTGCCGAACAGGAAAGAGAAAATAATAGCGAGAACGAGACAGAGCAAAATCAATAAAACCATTATAAACAAGGAGAGTCATTATGAGCGACACAAACCATCAGCATTTTAATGGTCACGTTTCCGCCGTAAATGGAATTAGCGTTAAGCATCAAACTAAAATTGAAGTGCATCAGCATTTTTTTACGGAATTAGATCGCAAAAAACTTCACGCCGAATTGATGGCATTTAAAAAATCTGACCCCGAATTTTTCCAAGCTCTACAACAAATCTGCACCGCAATGCACGGCGATTTTATGTTTGTCAAACTCGATGATGCAGAGTTTAAAAAATTCTACGAAATCAAAAATATCCTCTTCTCATTTTACCAAGACAAAGAAACCCACCGCCTCTCCCTTTCCGAAGAAAAAGCCAATGTGACGAAATTACAAATGGATCTTGCCGTTGAGCGAAATAGAGTAGTGCTATTTCAAAAAGAAGTGGAACAAGCGAATAACCGTGGGCTAGGAAAGATATTTAAGAAGTTTTTTGGGGAGTGATTTCAATAAAGATATTCAAGTGAGTAAATTAAATGAATAAACACGTTTGGCATTTATTCTGTGATGAATCGGGCATTAGTGGAAAGCCTTACTATGCCTTTGGGTCATTATGGATTAGAGAAGATTATTTATCTAAGTTTGATTCAGATATTCAATCAATTCGAGATAAATATCGATGTTCTGATGAAATTAAATGGCAGGGAGCAAACTCAAAGAAATACGCTGAATTTTACAACGATTTAATTAGATTTTTCTTTCAGTCAAAGTATCTGTTCTTTAATTGTATTGTTGTGCAATTAGCGATGGTCAATAAACAATTTCACAATAGCAATTATGAAATAGCGAAACAGAAACATTTTACTCAGCTTATCTCTAATAAAATTATTTCTTCACTCTTTAAAAATAGAGCTCATCGCTTTGTATTATCGGTGGATGATTTGCCATTTAGTTATCAGAAAGCAGATGAATCAATGCAAATTATTGCAAATCATATAATTAAGCAGAAGACGAGAGTAGAAAATGCAATACTACAGCTGAATGAAGTCAATTCAAAATCTTGCTATGGGGTGCAACTCTGTGATTTATTACTTGGGGCAGTGCTAAATTCTTACCAAAAAGAATCTACATCTGAACGTAAACAGGCATTATCGGCATTAGTTGCAGAACATTTAGGTTGGGATAGTTTGCATTATGATACATTCTCAAGCGAGAAGAAGTTCAATATCTGGTATTTTTACGATCCAACGCAAGGACCAAGAATAGTAAGAACAAGGGAAACAAAGTTAAAATATCCCTTACCAGAAAAAAAGTTGCAGACCTTTCAGCCTGCACGTTGAGTGTCCTCACAAACTCTTGCAATTTCCTCACTAGGCGGAAGCACACGAAGTAGCCGCCTCTATGATTCTTCGTGCTTTGTTACTTCCAATAGTAACTATTGAATTTAAAAATTTCAATCCTTAGAAAGAAATTTTGTGACATAGTTCAAATTTATTTTCCTTTCTCATCATCTTCCCCCACCTTCAACTCACACTCAATCGCTGTGGTAAACCCACCGTCATAGCTGATTGAGTGGGTCACTTGTGTAATAATCCACTCCGTTGAATCAATCTGCGGTTTAAAACCCACCACTTGAACGGGCAATTCGGGCATTAGCTCCGCATTGCCAATCGCTAGATTTAACGAAAAACTCGCTGCACCACGCTCCAATTTGCCAAACTCTCGTTTAACTGCTGTAATCGCCGTTTCTTTGGTTTTGTAAACGTGGCGTAGGGTGCGAATAGCGTCCGTGTCGGTTTCAATCGGGGCAGCATTGACGATTTCGGTCGTGTAGGCTTTGCTGATTTTCCCTGGTATGAATACCGTTTCTTTGATCGTGTTGCCTTTGACATCTTTCAAAATCCGCCCTTTTTTGTAGGTTTTGATGTTGCCTTGTTTGTCCTTTTTGATTCTACCTTTTTTATCTCGCATCGCTTCGCCAGCTTTGCCTCGCTTGGCTCGGGTGACTTTGCGACCTTTGGTTTTTTTATGCACTTTCTTGATCGAGGTGTTAGCGTCCCAATAGACTTCGCCTCGCTTGCCTGTGTCGGTATTGTGCCAATACGCCCGAACCGCCTTGTAATTGTCCCCTTCGGCAATCGAAAAACGGTGGCTGTCGCCGTCGGTGCGAGTAATCACAATGCGTGGCAACGACTTACCGCTTGCCGTTTTGCCTGTGCCTGCGGTAATAAACAGCAGATTGCCGTTTTTGACGGTGGCAATCGCATCGTACTGCTCCGCAAGGCGTGTGAGTAGGTTAATCGAGCTTTCGTTGGTTTGATCTACGTGGTCGATTCGCACCGATTTCAACGCCTCATCAACCAACGGCTTGAGCTGATTTTCTTCGGCAATTTTCGCTACAATTTCGCCAATCGTCTTTTTGTGGAACGAGCGTTCATAGCGGTTCATCAGCGATCCTCGCATATCCGCCGCCCTTGCCCGAATCGTGACCTTGTCAGGACTGCCCGAGTGTTCCACTTCGTCCACCGTGTATTCGCCTTTGTAGATCAACGGCTCATTTTTCCAACCAAACGCTAACGACAAAATCGCCCCACGGCTGGGCAGTTCTAACAAACCGTCCGAATCGTCCAACACAATATCCAGCTGATCCGCTTCAAAGCCACGGCTATCGGTCAGGGTTAAACTTTCCAAACGGTCAGAAATCAGGGTGGAAATATCCTGTGCTTTGGCTTTTGGATTAGGGCGAACAGTTAAATGCACCTTGGGCGTGCGGTGGTTGGTTTCAAATAGACGGTTGAGCATAGGCGTGCAGTAGGCAAATAAAGCCTATTCTAAACAGCCCGAAAACAGACGCAAAAAGGCGGAAATGTAGGAAAAAATTTCACAAAATAAGCAAAAAATACTTGCAATTTAATGTAAGACCTCTTACAATAATCACATCTAGCACGGGGTTAGATACAAGAAACCCCGCCTTGTGGAAAGCGGGGCTAACGTAAGGAGCTAGAAGATGAATGAGATTGAAAGCATATTCATCGTCCTAGTTATCACGATGTTAATTCTACTGGCTAAAGTAGATAAGTGATAAAAAATCGGTGGGGTGTTACAGCACCCTGCCGAACTCCTTAAATCTTACAACTGATTATTCAAAAGATCAACAGGTAATTCAAATGGCAATGACACGACAAGAGATCAACGCAAAAAGTGACGCAAAACGGGGCATTAAGCAAAAATCGCTCAAACTGCACATCGATACGATTGCGTTGCTGGAGCGATTAAGCGAAGAAATGGGCATTGGGCAAAATCAGGTGGTGACGCAAGCATTGAAAATGTTTGATGAGCAGCGTCAGAAATAGCTCATCACATTATCCACTACATCAGCGAGCATTGAATCATCGGTGCGTTTGAGCGTCATCGAAAAATCAATCCGCCGTGGCGAGCCATCGCCAAAAAACTCGGTGGCTTGCTCGCTGATACTTTCAATCACAAACCAGCCTTTGACCATAAAGGTTGCCCCGTCAATCAGCGGATACGCCCTGCCCTTCTCTGCCATCAATTCCAACGCCAGTAGACTCATTTTCCCACCCGTGATTTCAGGCATCAGCGTGCCACTGAGTGTGAGCGTTTCGCCTGCCTTGCCCGTAAATTGTGTGCGTGGCAATTTGCCCACCACGTTATTGGTCGGGTGGTTCCACGACATTTCACGGCTGGTTTCTTGATAGGGAATGGTCTGTCGCATAAATACAAACAGCCCAAGGCTCATCATTGCGAAGTTTTGGAGCATTATTTATTTCCGTTTGGGACGTATGCAATACGTCCCTACATTTGAGTATCATCAAAAATCAGACAAAATACCACGTTTGTAGGGGCGTATTGCATACGCTCACGGACGTGTGCAACACGTCCCTACATAAAAGAAATTTTGCAGATTTTTCACAACATCTGCCCCCTTGTAATGGGCGAACACATCGGTTCGCCCCTACGTTTGCTCTTGGCTTTCTGCCCGAATTCTTGCCTGCTCACGCCATTGCATCAATTCATCTAACTCCATTTCGTCAAAGGCATTCGGTTGCCAGTGGAAAACGGTGGCGATGTCGGCAATGGCGTCTTCGACACAAACAGGAATTAGGCGGACTTTCCCGCTTCGTCTGTTTCGCCGTCATCGCCCAAATTCATTACTTCAAACACGGCGGTGGTCAGTTTGGTTAAATCGGCAATGTCTAAGCGTTCGATGTCCGCTTTGGTCAGCATTGGTTGGGTAATGCGTGGCAAGAGTACAATCAGTGAGTTCACGTCTGACTGCATTAAATCCAGCAACTTCAAGCCTTTCAAGGCTGGCACGTTTGGCTTACGCACCTGAATTTCCGTGATTTCGCTGTCGCCACGCAAAATCGGCTGTTTCAGGGTAACGGTTTGGGTGTTGGTCATTTTAAAGTTCCTTGAGAGTAAAATTCTGCCCCCGTTTACGGGGGAAGTGGCGAGTGAAACGAGCCGAAGGGGGCAATTAGTAAAATGTCGTTAAAACTCACCGCTTGTCTGCCCCCTACCCCCTGCTTCGCAGGGTACTTCCCCCGTAAACGGGGGCAGAATCGTTAAAAATTAAAGTCCAATCGCCGCACGATGTTTTTCGTAGCGGTCTTTGCCTTCGATTTTCAGCACAGCATTGAGCATATCAATTTCCACGATGTCTTTGCCGTCCACGGTCATTTTGTAGTAGGTCAGGGCAGATTTGATACTGGTTTCGGTTTTCTCGCCAGCCTTGCTGTTGCCACCGTCTAACTCCGTATGGCGACCACGCATTAAAATCTCCACCGCCGACACTTCGCCTGTGTCGTCACGTTGGTAACTGCCTGCAAAGCGGATCAATTCGCTGTCGATCTGCTCAGATGCAAAGCCTTTGAACAGCTCAGGCACAATGCCTGCGTATTTGTGGGTCAGTTCCAGTTTGTCTAAACCGAGGTTGATCCCCACTTCGCCAATCATTCCGCCTGCACGGTAATCTTCAATTTTCATATTCAATTTCGGCAGTTCAACTTCTTCAGCCACGCCGAGAAAGCTCACGCCGTTATTGAATACGTTCATCAATTTTAGGGTTCTTGGGAGTGCCATTTTGTGTTTCCTTGTGTGTTGGGCGTATGCAATACGCCCCTACATTTGTGATTATTTTGTACGGGCGGATTGAATCCGCCCGAATACCACAATCAATTACGCAGCAGCCACTTTCGCCGCAAAATCCATTAAATACTTATCGGTAATCCGTTGGCGTAAATTCAGGTTTTCCAACGACGGCATTGGGGTGTAGTCGTAATCGATGTAGAAGCGACCGTCTTTAATCACGTCTTTGCTGTTGATGTCGGCATCAACCCACGCCTTGCCGTCCACAATGTAGCCGAGGGATTTCCATTCACGGAATTTGGCGTTGATCATCTCCACCATATCTTTCACAAGGCTTGGCGTGAGCGGTTTGTCAATCGCCCAGTCGAATGCTTCGCCAAAGGTGTCGGCAATAATTTGCGCGGTGCGAGTGTACTGTTCAAAGGCGAACAGTTTATCGCTGGAGAGTGTGCGACCGCCCCAAATGCGGAAACCGCTGAACTTAATCGGCACGGCAATGTTTTTGCTGTTGAGCAAATTCACGTCGGTGCTGTCGTCTTGAATGTCGAAACTCATCGGCTTGGTCACGCCTGTGACGCCATCAATCGCCACGTTCGAGATGTTTTTGTGCCAGCCGAAGGTTTTGTCGATGTAGGCACGCAAGCCGACGGCACGAGCCACGGCGTAATCGGTGTCGAATTGGTCGATTGCAGTGTTCCACGAGAGAAAATCGCCGTGGATCATCATTAGCTCACGTTGCCCGAAGTTTTGGGCGTATTGCACCGCAGCATCACGAGTTTCAGCCCCAGCGGTGGAGATGTAACCAAAGGCACGCAGTTTCTTGCAAATGCCTGCCAGCTCGCTCGCCACTGCTTGGGTGTCGTATTTCGGCACGGCTAAAATACGCGGTTTTAAACCGCAGACGGTGTTGGCGATCAGCAAAGCTTGCAAGCCTGTGTATTCGCCCTGTTCGGTAACGGTGCCAATCACGTTGCTGTTCATTGTACTTTCATCATCACTATGCTCCACACGCACGACAATGGTCGGGGTGCGAACCATATCGCCAATGGCATCAAGCGTGCGAGCCAGCGTGCCTTGCTTGCCTGCTTTGGCAATCGCTGCGGTGGGGTCAGTAATCAGGACAGGTTTATTGAGTGGGAAAACATCGCCATCGGCATCAGGGGCGGTACAGACCACGCCAATGACGGCGGTGGCAAGGGTGCGGACTGGGCGAGTGCCTTGATTGATTTCAATCACTCGCACGCCGTGAAGGTATTGATCGGACATAAAGGTTTCCTTGCGTGATACAACGGGTTAAAAATCAGAAAAATTTTGCAAAAAAAGCCACCCGTTTTCGAGTGGCTTGGAATGTGGGGTAGGGAATGACAATTTAAACGGGCGAACACATCGGTTCGCCCTTACAAGAACTATTGACGAAATTCCTCAGGCAACTGCTTTCTATTTCGCTCGCTCTCAAAAGCGATTTGGCAATGTTTGC
>JAUMYT010000047.1 GCA_030528525.1 Pasteurellaceae bacterium | reverse complement strand
ATCTGCCATCTCTTTGACTTTGCCTTGATTGCCTGTGGCAAGCACGATTTTTGTTCTGCTCATCTTTTCTCCTTTTTACAAAAACTCAAGTTTTCTCACCCCCTTGTAAAATGACACGTGAGGGAAAACGTTTCGGGGGCAAATTATAGCCTTAATTATTTTCAGCGTTGTAAATTTTTGCAAGAAAACGGATTATTTGCCACTTTCCCGATATAATACGTGCTATTTTTATTTTGGGGATTGAAGATAGTATGGATACCGTTATCAATTTTGCGATTTATTTACAGTTTTTTATTGGTTTGTTTGCGATTATTAATCCGTTTGGCATCTTACCGATCTTCTTTGGTATGACGGCACATTTGTATGAAGCCGAACGTCAGCGAACCAATTTAGTGACTTCTGTTTCTGTCGCAATTATTTTGTTGGTGAGCCTCTATTTTGGCAAAATGATTCTTGATGCCTTTAGTATTTCGTTGCATTCATTCCGTGTTGCAGGTGGCTTTTTGATTGTAAGCATTGCGATGACGATGATCAGCGGCAAACTCGGTGAGCATAAACAGAATAAAGAAGAGAAAAATGCAGATTTGTCCGAATACGAACATATTGGTGTCGTGCCACTAGCAATGCCGATTATGGCAGGACCGGGGGCAATTGGTTCAACCATTGTTTGGGGTACGCGTTATCATTCGTGGGTCGATTATGTCGGTTTTAGTATTGCGATTATTCTGTTTTCGATTATCTGTTATGTGCTGTTTCGTTTCTCAGGACCATTGGTGAAACGTTTGGGTAAAACAGGGTCAAATATCGTGACGCGTATTATGGGATTGATTTTGATGGCACTGGGTATTGAAATTATTGTCGCAGGACTGAGTAATCTCTTCCCTGGTTTAACATCGATTCACTAACTATGAGAAAAATGATAAAACTAGGGGGAGCGTTCCTCGTATTTTTTGCGAAAAAAAGCGGATATCTTATCGTTTGTCTGCTATTGCTGGCTTGTGAGCCAGAGAAAAAACCGATTCCAGTGCCTGCGATGTTGGAACTTACGCCTTCTTCTCAACTTAATCGAGCAATTTATGCAAATCATCTACAGCTTGATCCCCATTTTGTAACAACGGTGGCTGAATCAGCCCCTATTCGGGATTTACTTGTTGGATTGATGGCCTATGATAGCCGTGGTAATGTGATTCCTGCAGTAGCAACGGATATTTTTAGTGACGATGGGGTAAATTGGTTATTGCAACTTGATCAAGGAAGAGTCTGGTCAAATGGCGATGCGGTAACAGCAGAAGATTTTGTGGCAAGTTGGCAACGTTTGGCCGATCCTGCAAATCATTCACCTCTTGCCGATTATTTGATCTATATGGGCATTTTGAACGCTAAAGAGGTCATTCATGGGGAGTTACCACCGAGTGAGCTAGGGCTTAAAGCACTCAATACGCATAGTTTACAAATCCAGCTGCATCAGCCACACTATCAATTACCCAATATGTTGGCACATTTAGCATTATTACCCACTTATCAAGGACAAAAGCCACAAGTCGATCAACCCTTTATTAGTAACGGTGATTACCGTCTTTCCTCTTGGCATCATTTAGGTGCTACGTTACAAGCTGTGGTTGAAGATCTGGCTTTCCAAACAGTGCGATATCAATTGGTTTCTGAGGTACAGAATGTGGATCGATTTGACATAGTTGAAAATCCATTACCGAGTTATCAGCGAGATTTGATCTATTTACCTCGCTTATGTAGCTATTTTTACGAATTTAACTTTACTGATCCAAAGCTTCGCAACAAAGTCATTCGCCAAGCCATTCGTACCATGCTTTCGCCAAGTGAGGTAGGGGACGGATTTGGCATTCCAACACATTCTCTCGTGCCAAAAGCACTCTTTGCCACTCACGATCGCCATTTAGATAAAGCAACGGCCGAGCAATTATTAGAGCAGGCTAATGTAGACTTACAACACCCTCTGAGATTGCATATAACTTATGATCAGCAAGATAAACATCAAGTGATAGCGAATCGAATTCTACGTGTGTTAAGCCGTTCAGATCTCTTTCAGGTACAATTACATGCCGTCGATTGGGGGGCATTATTGGCTAAGCGTCAGAAAAAGGCCTTTGAATTGATTCGTTCAGGGTGGTGTGCAGATTATCCTGATCCCGCGGTATTTCTGATGCCGTTTCATTCCAAAAGTCCTGATAATAAAAGTGGCTACCAAAATAAGCTGGTCGATCAGTATTTAGAGCGGCTTCAACAAACGCAGAGTTCCGGCGAACGAGAACAACTTATTTTTAATATCGTTCAGCATTTAGAAAATGATGTAGTAGTGTTACCACTTTTTCAATATCAACGACGATTAACTGTTGCACCAGACATTATTGGTGTTGATTTACGCAATCACAGCGAAGTGATTTACAGCAAAGATTTATATCGACAATAAGGATACTTATGAATC
>JAUMYT010000046.1 GCA_030528525.1 Pasteurellaceae bacterium | reverse complement strand
CAGAATGCGGAAAATGCTGGGGTTGGACATTTAATTCAGTTCCAACAAGGCGATATTGCGGCGTTGAAAAATCCCGTTAGAAGCGGTGAGATTGGCACGGTGATTTGCAATCCGCCCTATGGCGAACGTTTAGGCACCACACCTGCCTTGATTGCGTTGTATTCGGTGTTTGGTCAGCGGTTAAAACAGCAGTTTGCAGGTTGGAATGCGTCGATTTTCAGCAGCGAACCTGAATTGCTCAACTGCTTGCGGTTGCGTTCTTCACGCCAATTTAAAGCGAAAAATGGGCCGTTGGATTGCGTGCAGAAAAATTATCTGATCAGCGAGCGTTCTGTCGAACAAACCGAAGAACTGAAATTTGAGCAAAATGCCCAAGTGGCGACGGATTTTGCCAATCGTTTAAGCAAAAACATCAAAAAAATTGAAAAATGGGCGAAGCAACAAGGGCTAGATGCCTACCGTTTATACGATGCCGATTTGCCTGAATACAATTTGGCGGTAGATCGCTATGGCGATCATATTGTGGTGCAAGAGTACGCCGCCCCGAAAAATATTGATGAACAGAAAGCTCGCCAACGCTTGCTCGATGCGGTGTCGGCAACGCTGTATGTAACGGGGGTTGAAACCAACAAGTTAGTGCTAAAAGTTCGCCAAAAACAGAAAGGCACGAACCAGTACGAAAAATTGGCGAATAAGGGCGACTACTTCTTCGTCAATGAATACGGGGCGAAATTGTGGGTGAACCTGACCGATTATCTCGACACAGGGCTGTTCCTTGACCACCGCTTAACTCGCAAAATGGTCGGCGAAATGGCGAAGGGCAAAACATTCTTGAATCTGTTTGCCTACACGGGGTCGGCAACGGTTCACGCCGCATTGAATGGAGCGAAATCGACGACCACCGTGGATATGTCGAAAACTTATTTGAACTGGGCGGAGCAGAATTTGGATCTTAATGATCTCAATGGCAGACATCACCGTTTGATCCAAGAAGATTGCTTACAATGGCTGGCGACTTGCCGTGAGCGTTTTGAGGTGATTTTTGTCGATCCGCCAACCTTCTCAAACTCAAAACGAATGGAAAATACCTGGGACGTGCAAAGGGATCACATTGAGTTGATGAAACAGCTTAAACGGATTTTAACCGCAAATGGAACGATCGTATTTTCCAACAACAAACGGGGCTTTAAAATGGATTTTGATGGCTTGGCGGCACTGGGGTTGCAAGCGGAAAACATTTCGCACAAAACCTTACCCCTAGATTTTGAACGCAATCCGCATATTCACAACTGCTGGATTGTGAGACAGGTAAATAGATAAAAGACAATAAACAAAATGGACACACTCAATATTTCAGCACTGAGCAAAGCCTTTTATTCACTTAAATCAACGGTGATTAAATTAGCGGATGAGCAATGGTTTTGTCAGCAAGAAAACATCGTGCAAGATACCTTAATTGCAGGTGCGATTCAAAAGTTTGAGTTCGTTTATGAATTAAGTATCAAAATGATGAAGCGACAATTAAAATTAATCTCTGAAAATCCAGAAGAAATTGATGCAATGGATTTTAGAGATATTTTAAGAAATAGTGCAAAAGCAGGATTAATTGACAGCGTGGAAGATTGGTTGTTGTATCGAAAAATGCGAAATATCACATCGCATACTTATGATGAAGATAAAGCCCAACAAATTTATCAACAGCTCAATCTTTTTATTAGCAGTGCCGATTTCTGCATTCAAAAATTAAATGAGCGTAACAATGATTGATATTCAGCCTACGCATTTTGAGATGGTTAAATCCATTTTAGCCGAATATGTGGGCGAGTATGAAGTGCGGGCATTTGGCTCACGGGTTAAGCAAACGGCGACGACATTTTCTGACTTGGATTTAGTGATAATGACAGATGAACCGCTTTCATTACGGCTATTAACCCAACTCGATAATGCCTTTTCCGACAGCGATTTGCCTTGGAAAGTGGATATTGTGGATTGGGCAACGACGTCGGAAGAATTCCGAGCCATTATTTTGCAGCAGTATGAAGTCGTACAAGGAAAGTGAAGGCAACAAGCGGTGAAATTGTGAAAAATGTTGATAAAACGTACCGCTCGTTTTGGGGTATAAATTGTTACCTTAAACCTAAATTAGAAATCAATGTGAGATGATTAACAGGACATAAAATGTTAGATATTGTGTTATTTGAACCCGAAATTCCGCAAAATAGCGGCAATATTATTCGATTATGTGCCAATTGCGGTTTTCGACTGCATATGATTGAGCCGTTTGGCTTTACCTGGGACGACAAAAAACTTCGCCGTTCGGGCTTGGATTATCACGAGTTTGTCGATATTCAGAAATACAAAAATTTTGATGATTTTTTAGAAAGAGCCAAGCCAAAACGCCTGTTCGCTTTGACGACTAAAGGCGAGCCAAATCACAGTGAAGTGCAGTATGAATTAGGCGATTTTTTGATGTTCGGCCCAGAAAGCCGTGGCATTCCAATGCCGATTTTAGACAGCCTGCCGATGAGCCAAAAAATCCGCCT